>JALCMP010000022.1 GCA_022648545.1 Bacteroidales bacterium
ATGAAACATGTAAAAAGCTCGTTACAGAATATTCTTCAAAGTCACTGAATACTCTTTTAAAAGAGATCTCGATTTATATTAGTGGGCAGTGTAATACAAATTGTAAATATTGTGCTTATTATTTTAAACAATTTTCATGTTGTACAAAAGAAGTTCATGGCACTATGTCAGTACAAAATCTGAGTAATGTACTTTCAAAATTATCAAGTATTAAAATCAAGAAAATAAATTTATTAGGGATACAGGCCCTTTCAAAAGAATATTACAAGGACTTTTCTAAAATACTTGAAAATTTTAAAGGTTTACCTTTAAATATAATACTCAATTACAATTCATTATGCCCGAATAATAAATTTTTATTAAAGGAATCACATTTAAGGATCACTTTAATAATAGATAACTCTTCAATAAACGGAGACTTGGAGAAAGATTCCTATTTGTTGACAGGGAATACTAGATTTCTATTCCCTGTATCCAATAAAAATGATTATGATAATATAATGAATTTTGTGAATAGACATAATATAATCGATTATAAAATCATACCGGCATTGAATAGTCATAATAAAAAAATCATCACAAAATTAATTTATATAAGAAAAAAGGAAATAACAAATTCCATAGACAAGAAAACCATAGAATTGAACAAACTTCTTAATTGTAATTTCTGGGGTAAATTTATAATTCTTCCGAACGGAGAAGTTCTGCCTAATTTTTATTCTAAAATCCGTGGAAATATTTTCAAAGATTCCTTTATAGATTTAATTGACAAGGAGATATCTTTAAATGATTCATTCTGGCTGAAAACAAGAGACAATAAAATATGCAATAAATGTATTTTTCAACATCTATGCCCTCCTCCATCCAATTATGAATTATTTCTAAATAATCCCACTATTTGTTTTAAATATATATAATTTATACACTATGTCTTTCCCTCATAATATGCAATAGGAGTACATGAATTGCTGTTACATATACCAAAACAATCGCATATCTTACGGTAAAAGTTATCCGATATGTAAGCAATATTATGTTAATGTTGTATAAACGACTAAGATATGATAAAATATATAGAAAATAAATCTTGGAGTTATGTTGTAAACCTGAAATCTGTTTTGAACTATTGAACAAAATGCTACAACCTTTTTTGTAAGGGAGAATAATCAGAAGATAAACATATGGTAATTAATATCCTAAGCAACCTTATCCCGTGCTATAAAGTAGAAATATTTTTTCTAAACAACTGATCACCTCCGGCAAAAAAAAGCCTGTCCCCTTTAGCAAAGGAAATGAACCACTGGAATAATAAACAAATCTTTATCTAAAAAGATATATGAATCTTAAACATAAAATATCATGAAAAAACTTAACTATTATTTGTTAACCGTTATTTGTATTATTGCTACGGCATGCGGCAAACGT
Organism: Bacteroidales bacterium; assembly: GCA_022648545.1. Taxonomy (GTDB): domain Bacteria; phylum Bacteroidota; class Bacteroidia; order Bacteroidales; family UBA932; genus Egerieousia. The sequence goes on from JALCMP010000022.1 coordinate 1,426, forward strand.
CCTATTGAAAAACCAGGACATAATAGGACAGCAATAGTTGTTTTCCATAATACAAAACAAACTTCACCGGCAGAAATTATAAATAAGCATAAAAAACTTCCTCAATCTTATTATTCCTCATATATTAATACTCCTGTTATATGCGGATTTTATACTCAACTAAAAGATTCACTTAAATGTCATTCGAAATATGATTATATAGAATTGATGTTGAGTTATAAAGATGATTACTTATACATTCTTATGAAAAGCGGTGACACAGTAGACGTATACTATGATAAGGACGGAGGATATCCTCATTTAAAAAGCAAAACATCAGATCTCCTTTCGAGATATTATAACTTTTCGAAAAAAGTAAAATATATAAAAACCCAGAATATAAGCGAATATAAAAAAGACCTTCGTAGACTTTATACCGCCTCGCCCATATCAAATAGGGAAGATCAGTATTATAAATACATACTTAATTTAAAACAGACTAATTATCTTATAAACAATACAGAAAATAATCGTGGTCCATTATACAATCATCGTGTTTATAATTTTTTAAATGATGCAAAAGTACAATATGTCTCATATCTCCTTTTTTTGACACACACGTTTCCTGAATATTATCTTGTAAAAAAATATGATATTCCAAACATAACAGACCATTTCGGTTCTCATAAAAACTACAAGGCCATATTTGATAGAATCATAGAAGACAAGCATATACCCAAAATATCAAAGGGAATAATATGTTACTATTACTGCATCCTCGCTATAAAACATTTCAATAATACTGATGTAACAAAAAAATATATAGAAAAATACAGAAAAATTTCGGGAGATAATTATCATGCATCTTCTCTTTAAAATACATATAAGAGACATCCCCCAAATTGTAATTTTTCTTTTGGCTTTATTTTTCAGAACCTTATGTTTTGCACAGTCCCCGGAGAAAAATAGCCGAGCAACAGGAAACACTGTTATAAAAGTTACTGTATTTACCTCCTCTCCTGTCACTGTAACTATTAGCTCCAAAGACGAAAGAGAGATACTTTGTTACAAATCAATAGATTCTTCGGGACAGTATGTTTTTGAGATAAATCGCCCGAAACTCGATTCTCTTGAATTGACCATGCGCGGCTTCAACATAAAGGGACAAAAAAAGATAATAAGAAATACAAGTCAGAGCATAAATCTCCGCTCTTCGGAACAAAAGCTTTACCTAAGGCAGGTTGTAGTCAAAGCCAAAAAGATTACCGTAAAAAAGGATACTATAAATTATGCAGTATCAACATTCAAGAACAAGACGGATTATACCGTAAAGGATGTTATGAAGAAAATGCCCGGGATAAAGATCTACAGCAACGGCCAGATTTATTATAACGGTGAGCTTGTTAAGAATTTTTACATAGAAAACCTCGACATGCTGCACGGAAACTCCGATATTGCAATAAACAATATTAAGGCGGACGACGTTGCCGACGTTCAGGTTATGGAACATCACGAACCAATAAAGATGTTTCGAAAAAGGAAGGACAGAATAAACGGCCCCGCAATCAATTTAAAGCTTAGAAATTCCGCAAAAGGAGCATGGGGGGCAAATATGCTTGCAGAAGCAGGCGGAACCCCTACAGCCTGGAACGGTGCGGTAACCGCAATGTATTTTTCCAAAAAGATGCAGGATATTTCTTTTGTTAAAACAAACAACACGGGAACGGATCTTGCCACGGAATTGGGAATGGGAAGCGCCGTTTCTTCCGGTGGAACTGCCGGGTTAAGGATGCAGTCACCGCCCGACATAGAAAAGAAATACTATCTGATGAACAACACAAATTCGGCAACCGCGAACCATTTGTTCAAACTCAATAAAAGCAAACAGATAACATTCAATTTAAGCTACCTGAACGATTACCAAAAACGCACCACTTCCGATTATTCAAGATACTTCGTTTCACAGGACAGTATATTGGAAATAGATGAATCACAAAAAGTTTATCTAAATACCAATAATCTCGCTGCAAACATAGAATACCTCGATAATTCCCGCAAACATTACATTAAGAATTCAACTAAATGCCTTTTTAAATTTTCGGGAGGGCACGGCATTATTACACAAAATGATAATACTATAGATCAGCATCTGGACAATAATTCTTATGAAATATATAATTCCCTATATGCTAGTAAAAACCATAGTAAAGGTAAAGGCTATTCGTCATTTTCGTCAAACACATCATTATATTCCAAACCTGTAGACCTTACCATAGAACCCGGCCTTTATTATAAATTATTCGGATTCGAAGAATCTTGCAAACAATTCAAACAAAATGTAAGAATATCCGGATTTAAATCAGATAATTCATTCAGCCTTCTAACCTTGGGGGTAAATCACCTGAAAATTAATCTAAACGGAAAAATAAACCTTAATTATCAAAGGTTCACATCAGACCTAACATTCGACAAAATAAGAAGCAACAGCATACAGTCGAGAAATAAAATAGATTATTGGAAGAACGAATTTATTATACAACCATATCTTATATATTTCAGACAGGATTTTCTTATGATGCTATATCTAAGCAGCGGATACGAAGATATTTATCGCAGAGATGGAATAAAAAAAGGGAACCGTCGGGTTTCATTATTTAATTTTCAGCCATACGCCTATACGGAATTAACAACCGGAGATAAAATTAAGATATCTGCATTATATCAGCACGGAACAAAATATGATGATGTGGAAACTGCAACTTCCGGCGTTTTTTTCAGCAATTACAGAAGCCTATATAATTACGGCGATTACTCAACGGGGAAAAAGAGATATGACAAGTCAAATCTTACCGTACAATACAAGGACGTATTCAGAATGCTGTTTTGGTCGGCAAAATTAAACTATCTGCATTACAACAATAATTTTACAGGATCGTCGGATTATTACGGAACTCTTACGATATATGACAGGAAGTATGAGGATAATACCTCTTCAAACATAAACTCCGATATTTATATAAGCAAAGGGTTCCAATTCAGGAACTCTTCAATAAGTGCGGAATATCAATTCGGACAGCAAAAAAATAGATATTACGTATCCGGAAATCGTTATTGCAGAAAGTATGACTATGCATTTCTGGAAATATGCGGATCAATTTCCCCCGTTCCATGGATGGACCTTAATATTAAAAGCAACACAACATCTTATTCTAATTACGTAAACGGAAAGCGTTCAGGGAAAAAGATAACTACCGTAAGAAATGAATTTAAAGCAGGAATAGCCTTTTCTGATAAAACCGATCTAAATCTGGATCTGAACCATTTTTACAACAAAAAGTATGATGATAACAAAAACAAGTTCCTGCTCAGCTGCAAGATGGATTACAAAATCAAGAATAAAATATTCTATTTTACAATACTCAATATACTGAATACGAAGAAATACGAGGAAGTTCTCTATTCAGGTCTGAATTACTACAGACATACATACGACATCAGATCGAGAACTTTTTTATTAGGTATAAGATTTACTTTGTTTTAACGAATATTATAAATAATGAAAAAAAATGATGAAAAAACTATTATTATTAATTACGTTAACATTCTGTTTGCCTCACTTTAAATGCCGGGCTCAAATAATAAGGTCATACCTGTTCGACAGCCCGGATTTTATAATTCTGCATAAGAACATATCAAAATTCAGCACTCTCGATACATCTTTTCTTAATATAACATATCAACTGTCTTTTGTCGAAGATACTACGCTCACAGACAAGGACAAATTCCTCAATGACATTATGTTGCTACAGATAGGCAGAAATTATTCTAAATTTTTCAGCCTTAAGCGATATCACAATGATTCCATTTGCACGAAATTGCTGGAAAGAACTTTTCAAATACCGCTTGCCGGATCCGCCGTTCAGGGATATGAAATATACCATAACATTAAAAACAATAAGCTAACGGTTACAAACAGAATTCCTTTTTCTTCAAAGGTTTATGAATATGAAGAAGATGGAGGAACGGTAAAATGGATACTACAAAAAGGGAAGGATACTATACTGGGATACATCTGCAATAAGGCAACAGCATATTTCCATGGAAGACATTATACAGCCTGTTATACCATGGATATTCCTTCGCATCTAGGTCCATGGAAATTCAGCGGGCTACCGGGTCTCATTTTAAAAATCAACGACGATAAAAACGAATATGTTTTCGAATGTAGCGGCATATCACAACAACCGGAACCTATAGTTAGATATGATTGGAAATATGAAAAGATTTCAAAGAAAAGATGGATGGAATTTGAAAAGCATATTTATGAAAATGCAGGAAGATATATAGAATCAACGGGGGAACGCGTTTCCATATACAATAACGGGAAACACGAAAAAATCCCCCTTACCTGGAAAAAGAACTATAATCCTATAGAAAAAGTTTATTAACAACTCTATAAATTATTCCACATATAGAACCAGTCCCTTGAGGTATTCGCCTTCGGGGTGGTATATGTTAACCGGATGGTCGGCCGGCTGTCCCAGTCTGTAAAGTATACGTACCTTGCGGCGCGATTGTGCAGCAGCCGAAAATACGGCAAGAGAAAATGCCTGCCTGTCCACTACCTGTGAGCAACTGAAAGTAAATATTATTCCGCCCGGAGCTACCTTTTCTATTGCAGCGGCATTAAGGCGTCTGTACGCCCTGAGGGCATTATTCAAAGCACTTCTGTGCTTGGCAAATGCAGGAGGATCTACGATCATAAGATCGTAGGTTCCCTTTTCGCTTCCGGCGAGGAAATCCATGGCGTCGCAGCAATGCGATTTATGACGTACGGAATCAAAGCCGTTCAGGACAACGTTCCTGTCCAGCATCTCCACCGCCCCGTCAGAACTATCCACGGAATCCACCGAAAGAGCTCCGCCGTTAAGAGCATAAATGGAAAAGCCACCGGTATAGCAAAAGAGATTGAGAACCTTTTTACCGTCGGCATATCTTTTTACAAGAGCCCTGTTGTCTCGCTGATCGAGAAAAAAGCCGGTCTTCTGTCCCTTTTCCCAATCCACAAGGAACTTGTTCCCGTTTTCATATATCGTTTCACCATTAAAAAGGGCTGCAGCTTCCGGTTGTGTATCAGATTCAGGCTCGGAATTTTTCCGGAACAGATAGCCGTCCGTAAATTCATCGTCACATTCTGAAGCTGCACGTTCCTTAAGTGCCGATATTGCCGGACTCTTATCATACACAGCATCCAGATCATTGCCATACACCTCAAGAAGAGCATCGGTTATAGTCTTGCGGGCCATCCGCATCCCTACCGTGTGTGTCTGTATTACAGCAGTGCGGTTGTATATATCTATTATCAACCCCGACAGACCGTCACCCTCGCCGTGGACAAGACGGTATGCGGTTGTCGGCAACCCGCATGAAGAAGGCTGCACGGAGGATGCGGAAAAATCCGGGATTTCGTTGGAAAAGCCCAGGGCCCGGCGCAATTCAAGAGCCGCTCCCAGTTTCTTTATCCAGAAACCGGAATCTACAGGTTCGTCTTCGAAAGTAAGGATCCTTACCATAATCGAACCGGTCTGATAGTAACCACGTCCGAGGAAATCCCCGCCGGCTGAATATACGTCAACAATTTCCCCCTCTGAAGGTTGGGCCGACATTGATTTTACGGCACCGGAGAATACCCACGGATGAAAACGCCTGAGAGCTTCATCCCTGCCCTTCTTCAAATATATTTTTGTCATCTCAAATTACTTACGAAAAAATTCTAAACCACTTGTGACGTTTGAGCCGGTTGTACATCTCGCAACATATCCATGCATCGGTTGCAGCATATTTCATCTGGGCCGGCGACAGCTTGAAATTTTCCCAGTTGGAAAGCTGCTGTGATTTAGAAACCCTTTTCTTTAGAATTATGGCAGACATCTTCCTTACGCTTTTTTCCTCTATTCCAAAATCCTCGGTCATTTTCTGCAGATCGACGAATCCGCCCGGTTCAAATTTATTATATTCCTGCAAACCACGAATATCATCGCGAACGGCAGCACCTATTTTCAATACACCTTTATTAGAAAGAAGATCAGCAAGTTTTTGCGGCACACCCAATTGATGAAGTCTGAAAAGAAAAGCCCTGCTTTGACCCGACAACTGCAGAAGGGCCATTTTGTGACGCGGTGCATGGGGAAGGAAACAAGGTTTGGTTTCGGTGTCGAATCCTATTATATCTTGAGATGAAAGATACGATATGGCATCTTCGAATATTTTGTCCCTGTTATCTATTACGGTTATTTCGCCCGGAAAAACCGCCTGTTCCATATGTTCTATTTCTTCGCTTGTAATATGCTTGGCAAAACTCATTTATCTGTTATTGTTTTTTGTGATTAGTTTGTACGCAACAGGTGCGTATTGAGAATATATGCCGAGACTGTCTGTTTTTATATATGCCGACGAAAAAGGCACATTGAGATAAGACACTTCTTCCGTTCCGAAATCGCGCCCGTATTTATATCCCGACGTAAAATGTCCGTTTTCATCTACACAAGAAGGATCGAGTCCGTAAGCAGGAAAGGATACAAAGGCCTTAAGAGAATAATCCGTCGTCCTTAAGGCAAGATTGTGCCCGCCGCGCAAAATTCTGTAGCATTCCTTTGCAGCAAATTCAGACGGACTAACAAATTGCAGATCTTTTGCAAGAACTTCGTTATATATAGGCTCCCCGTGGTACCTGTAATCCCGCAAATCCGACACTGCATCATAAAGAGTATCCACAATACCGCGCAATTCACTATCGCCAAGTACTATATATTTAAGAGGCCTGTTAAAGCCAGTTTCCCTGTATTTTTCTATAAGTGAGATCAGGTAAAATTTCGCGTAATTTTTTACAGAATTAATCTGAACGTTTTTTACAGAATCCCTTTCTTTTTGAAACAGGATATGATAAAGCTTGTAATCAAAACCATAAACACGCATCAGGTTCAATCTTATATCCATTTCGCCGCTTCCGATGTGAGGTCCCATATAATTCCGTCGCGGTGCTTTAGACGCAGTATCTATATAATTTATATTCTTTTCCATTGCCTCAACAAGACCGGAAGCATCCACGTCCTCAATGAATAATTTTCCAAGACTTCCTTCAGCCCTCAGATATGAATCTATTTTCAGCGTCAATTCATTTTTAAAAAGCGTATCCTTTGCCGACAAAATACCTATTCCTACAGTATCAGTTTCCGAAGAAAGATTCCACTTAAGCTTTGCAGCAAGAGCATAAGATGCGGCATCCACAGGACTTATGGTCTTAACACCTGTACCGGATTGCTCCATAAGGGTCTTTACGTCATGATAACCATATGCTGCGGATGTATTGCCTGCCATTATTATTACCTTGACGGGAGATTTCACGCCTTTTCTCTCTTTATCGGATGGATCTTTTGAATATCTGCTGCCTGCGAGGAAAATTGCATCTTTTACCACAAGTTCCTTCAGCAGATCCTTTTTACCGTTCGGTACATATAGTTCGTAAGGAGCATTAGCTCCGTCGTAAAAAAATGTAAATTCTTCTCCTGCAAAATCAAGTATGCCGTCGCTTTTTTCCGCTCCGGTTATATTATCAAAATTGTCTGCGGTAAGAAAAGCTTCCAGCAGGTTGAGCCCGTCCAGCGATGATGCGGAGATTCCTATAGGCAGATTCTTTAGGTTAGTCGGATAGCTCTTGAAACCGGCATAATAGAAAGACGAAGGCTCGTTAAGGGCTTTATTCATTATAGGTGTCAGCGAAACACTCTGAATCTGTGTCTTCCTGTTTACGCAGGAAAAAGCAAGCAGGGCTGCAAAAATAAGAACAAGAACCTTTTTCATGATGTTATTCCGTTTATTTTTCGTACTTGAATTCTCCGTATGCAGTCTTAAGAATAACTTCAGGCCTGCCTTCTGAAGATTTTTCTACACGTCCTATGATTTTTGCATCTATTCCGTATTTTTCAGATATGGAAATTATGTCTCCAGCCGTTGCAGCTCCGGTATAGAACTCCAGGCGGTGCCCCATATTAAAGACCTTGTACATTTCCTTCCAGTCCGTTCCGGACTCTTTTTGTATCGCCGAAAACAACGGCGGAGTATCAAAAAGATTATCCTTGATTATGCTAAGGTCTTCTATGAAATGAAGTATCTTGGTTTGTGCTCCTCCGCTGCAGTGTATCATACCGTCTATGCAGGGCCGGTATTTTTCAAGTATTTCTCTTACTACCGGAAGATAGGTTCTGGTAGGAGACAAAACAAGTTTACCGTATGTCATGCCGGTCAAAGGTTCTTTTTCCGTCAGTTTTCTTGAGCCGGAATAAACCAGATCTTCAGGCATCGAAGAATCGTATGTTTCGGGATATGATGAAGCCATATATTTAGAGAATACATCGTGACGCGCAGATGTCAGTCCGTTGCTTCCTGTTCCACCGTTATATTCCTCTTCGTATGAAGACTTTCCAAAGGAAGCAAGCGCTACTATTACATCTCCGGCCTTTATTTTTGCATTATCTATTACGTCGCTCTTTTTTATTCTGGCACACACGGTACTGTCCACTATTACGGTACGGACAAGATCTCCGACATCCGCCGTTTCACCACCTGTAAGTATTATGTTCACCCCGTATTCCCTCATTTTTTCGGCGAACTTGCGGGAGCCTTCTATTATGCGGCTTATTACGGAACCGGGGATAAGATTTTTGTTCCTGCCTATGGTGGAAGACATAAGTATATTATCCGTTATCCCCACACACATAAGATCATCGGTATTCATTACTATGGCATCCTGGGCTATACCGTCCCAAACGGACATATCCCCGGTTTCCTTCCAGTAAGCATATGCAAGGGAGGATTTGGTTCCGGCCCCGTCGGCATGCATCACAAGGCAGTAATCATCGTCACCGCTTAAATAATCCGGAACAATTTTGCAGAAGGCTTTTGGGAAAAGACCCTTGTCCATATTCTTAATAGCCTCGTGAACATCTTCCTTGGATGAAGAAACTCCCCTCAGGGAATATCTGTTAGTTTTCTGTTTTTCTGACATAAAAATTGCACGTTAAACGGCTTCCGCCTTTAACGTGCAAAGTTAATAAAACTTATCTATTTCTTACAGGACTACTATATTAACAAATAAACGGCCATACCTGCAATATATCCGAGAAAGGCTGTCCAGGTAATATGTTTGAGATACCATATGAAACTTATTTTTTCGGTTCCCATAGCAACAACACCTGCTGCAGAACCTATTATAAGCAAACTACCACCAACTCCGGCACAATATGCTATCAGCTGCCAAAATTCTCCGTTCAACAGGAAATTCGACAGATACGATCCCGCCTGAACAATAGCCGGATCGGAAAGCGGATACATTCCTATACTTGCCGCAACAAGCGGTACGTTATCTATAACTGAAGAAAAGATACCTATTGTTCCTGCAATCAAAGGAATATTATGCATATGAAGATCCAGGAACTTTGCAGCCGACTGAAGAGCTCCGGCTTCTTCTAGGACACCTACGGACATAAGGATGCCAAAAAAGAACATAAGAGAACCTAAATCAATATGGCTTATAACATTTGGAACACGCACCTCACGTATATTCTTATCTCTGCGGAACCTTTTACCTTCATAAATAATTTCCGTGGCAGCCCATACCACACCTGTTACGAGGACTATCCCCATAAACGGAGCCAGGCCGGTAATACTTCTGAATACAGGAACGAATATCAATCCACCTATACCCAGTACGGATATTATTTTCCTTTCGAGGTCGGTTACGTCAGGATATCTGACACGATCCATTTCCAATTTGGAAATCGTTCCCGTAGGTTTTGAAAATCCCAATTTTCCATTTTTAATAAACAACGTAACTATAACCAGCGGAACAAGTAGTGCCACTATACTTGGAAGCAAAAGCTTGGAAACAACGCTCGATGCCGTTATATTGCCCTGTACCCAAAGCATTATGGTAGTAACATCACCTATCGGAGACCATGCACCTCCGGCATTTGCAGCCACAACAATCATGGAAGCATACCACAATTTTTCTATTTTACTATCTACAAGCTTATTAAGTATTGCCAGCATTATTATTGTAGTGGTCATGTTGTCAAGTGCGGCCGACATAAAGAAAGTCAGGAAGGATAATCCCCACAACAACCTTTTCTTATGGTTCCCGTTAAGAAATCTCGATACGAATACGAAGCCGCCGTGATCATCCACCAACGTTACCACCGTCATGGCACCGAAAAGGAAGACGACGGTGGAACAGACGGTTCCAAGTTGTTCCAGCACGGCTCCTCCGGCTACTTTAGGGAAAAATATGGCAAGCAAAGACCATAAAATGGCAGCCATCAGCAAGGCGGTAGCTCCTTTATCTATGTGTATTACCTGTTCGAGAGCTATTGCCACATAGCCCAGTACGAATATTATTACTAAAACACCTATCATAATAGTTTCATTGTATAATAATTATTAATTCAGTTGATAAAGTTTTTAGTTGATAAAGTTAGGAAATATACGTTATTATCCATATTTTATGCTATAAGACGCATAACCTACAGTACCGCTGGAACCAGCAGCCGAACAATACATATCAATTATGGCATTTAAAATTTCCATACATACTACAACGGTGGTTGCGAAGGTAATCATTTCATTATTCTTTACAAAAGCCTCTTTCATCCAAACAAAGAAGGGGCGCCTTACGGCACCCCAATCTTCAACCAAACTAAAACATGATATTTTATTTGAACGATAATAGTTCTCTGTATTTTGGAAGTGGCCACAACTCATCGTCTATTACCATCTCGAGCTTGTCGGCAGCTCTTCTTATATCTTCCATATGAGGCTTTACAGTATCATTATAAGCAATAGCCTTCTTGTGTATGTCTTCTATCTTATTGGCTACCTTTCTAGCCTCCACCAGATTATGGACACCTTCGTGTATGCGGTTTATATAGCCTGAAATCTTTTCTATCATACGGATCTGGGTCTTGCAAAGCTCGTGATATTTTTCGGGATATATTTCCTTCATGTTCATTACGTTTTCGAGCAATTTGTTCTGGAACGTAATTGCAGTAGGAACTACATGGTTTGTCGCCAGATCTCCCATTACGCGGGCTTCTATCTGAAGTTTCTTTACGTAATTTTCATTCATGACCTCAAAGCGGGCGAGAGCTTCCCTTCTGGTGAATATTCCTTCATCATCAAAAAGAGCCATCGTTTTATCCGTAATATACTGCTCGTAAGCCATAGGAGCACTGGTTATTCCCTTAAGTCCTCTTTTTTCAGCTTCTTCAGCCCATTCCCGGCTGTATCCGTTGCCTTCGAATCTTATCTTCTTGGATTCGATAACGAACTGACGTATGGTTTTCATCATAGCCTTGTCCTGCGACAATCCGGAAGCTTTGGCTTCTTCCACCAGAGTTTTGAATCTCTTTAATTGCTGTGCAACTATGGAATTAAGAACATAAATAGATGAAGCTACATTTGAAGAAGACCCTACAGCTCTGAATTCAAACCTGTTGCCGGTAAAAGCAAATGGAGAGGTTCTGTTTCTGTCGGTATTGTCAGGAAATATTTCCGGAATCTGGTTTACTATATGCAGCTTGGATCTTACCTTAACATCCTTGCCGGTAAGGCTGGATAAATTATCCGGACTCAGCTTTTCTATCGAATCCAGCAATTCGGTAAGGGTCTCGCCGAGGAATATGCTCATTACTGCAGGAGGCGCTTCGTTGCCGCCGAGCCTGTACATATTGCTAAGGGAAGCCACACTACTCATAAGCAATTGATTATGCTCATAAACGGCTCTTATTACTGATGAAAAGAAGCAAAGGAACTGTAAATTGGCCTTCGGGGTTTTTCCGGGAGCAAGAAGATCTATTCCGGTATCCGTAAACATGCTCCAGTTGCAGTGCTTGCCAGAACCGTTTACTCCATTGAAAGGTTTCTCATGAAATATAACCTTTAGATGATGCCTGCCGGCAATTTTTTTCATCAAAATCATCATAAGAAGATTCTGATCGGAAGAAAGATTTGCTTCACCGAAAATAGGTGCGAACTCAAACTGATTCGGAGCAACCTCGTTATGCCTGGTCTTAAGCTTTACTCCCAATTTATATGCTTCGGTCTCGAAATCCTTCATAAAATCCATCACCCTGTTGGGTATGGCTCCAAAATAATTATCCTCCAGCTGCTGATCTTTTGCAGCTGTATGTCCTATAAGAGTTCTGTCGCAGATCACAAGATCGGGACGCGCCTTGTAAAGAGATTCATCCACCAGGAAATATTCCTGTTCTATTCCCAGAACGGCGTTAACTCTGGTAACATCCTTGTCAAACAACTTGCATATGTCAAGGGCAGTCTGGTTCAAGGCCTGCAGGGATTTAAGATGCGGCGTTTTCAAATCAAGCGATTCTCCGTTGTATGCAACGAAAACAGTTGGGATACACAACGTACCGTCAAGGACGAAAGCAGGTGAAGATGGATCCCATGCCGTATAACCACGAGCCTCGAAGGTATTTCTAAGGCCTCCGCTGGGGAAACTCGATGCATCAGGTTCCTGCTGGATCAAAGTAGATCCTGAAAATTTTTCGAAAACTCCTCCGTTCGGAAGAGGACTTATAAACGACTCGTGCTTCTCAGCCGTTGCATCGGTAAGAGGCTGAAACCAGTGCGTATAATGGGAGGCACCCATTTCCACTGCCCAGTTTTTCATTCCGATGGCAATCTGATCCGCAACCTCAACCTCTATTTTCTGACCGAATTCCACGGCATTCACCACGGCGTTATACGCCTCCTTGGATAAATACCGTTTCATTTTCTCCAGATCGAAAACATTTTTACCGAAGTACTCGGAAACAGGTCCTTTTTCTTCATGAAACCTTTCGGCTCCATGACTCGCGGACTCTTCAAGTGCTTTTTGTCTAATGTTGCCCATAAAATAATTAGATTTTGTATTTATTTTGGAAATATTATATGTTTTTCAGGAAATACTTCGGCAAATTTAAGTATTTTCCGTAAAAGTTTACTAAAAATATGAAAAATATGCGATAATTATGCATTTATTTCAAAAATAGAGAGAATCGGAACAACTTACATACAGAGATGTTTTTTAACTATTATTAATTAATTTTGTCAGGATCTTTAAAAGAAACAAGTAAAACCACCCGTAAATGAAAAAGAACCTGCTCATTTGCTTTTTATTGCTCGCCTCAACGGCAGCAACAGCAAAAATTCGTCCGCAAAAATTCGTTAACACAAAACTTAAAACCGATCCTAATTTTCAAAATGCCATAGTAGGATTATACGCCGTAGATGACAACGGTAGAACAATAGCTTCATGGAACGCCGCCGCTCCAATGCTTACAGCTTCCACTTTAAAGACCGTAACGACAGGACTGGGAATGCTTATACTCGGGCCGAACTACAGATTCCTAACCAGAATAGCATATGACGGAAAAATACAGAAAGACACACTGTACGGCAACTTATATATAATAGGTGGAGGAGACCCGACCCTGGGATCTAAGGACACCACGCTGGTTGCGGGAGTCGATTCGGTTTTCGGAATATGGAAAAGCGCCATGGACAAGCTATCAATAAAGCACATAGACGGAAACATAATAGTCGACGACAGCTTTTTCCCCCGGGAGCCGATGATCGACACCTGGAGCTGGGGCGACGCAGGAACTTACTACGGAAGCGCTCCTAGCGGACTGGCCTTTTGCGAAAATTCGCAGGACATCGTACTCTTTCCCGGGGAAGCTCCGGGAGACAGCGTAAAGGCTGAATCAAACTATCCGTCCCTTCCGGGATTTAAAATAATCAACGACCTCTCCACTGGGCCGGCCGGAACAGGCGACCAAAGCATGTATTACACATCCGACCTTGCCAGAACCGGACATTTAACAGGAACAGTAGCATCTGACAAAGACTCGGTATTATATGATTGTTCCAACAAGTTTCCGCAAATAAGCTGCGGAGAAGAATTCAGGAAATATATAAGCGCCAACGGAATAACATGCAAAGAAAAAATAATAGACATATGCGACACTACAACTGCGCCTGACGAAGCTAAATTCTGCATAGCCGAAACGAAATCGCCGAAACTGTCCGATATAATCTACGTTACGAATCACATAAGCAATAATTTCTTTGCAGAAACGATTTTAAGGACTATCGGCAAAAAGGAAACCGGCAGCGGTTCCCTGGATTCATCTTTAGTTGCAGTAAACAGGATTCTCGACAGTCTCGGAATAGACAGGCATGGACTTAAAATGGCCGACGGATGCGGACTTTCCAGACAGAACTACGTCTCTCCCGAATTTTTATGCAGGTTCTACACTTTTATGCAGAAATGTAGTATATTTGACGCATATATAAACAGCCTTCCCTCACCGGGTTCGAGAGGTACTCTTAAATATGTGCTCTATAAAAGCAAACCGGCCCTGAAGAACAGGATACATGCAAAAAGCGGCTCGCTGAACGGAGTAAAGTGCTATGCGGGATTCGTTGAGAAAAAGCAGGGAAAAGGATATATAAAATTCGCCGTATTCATAAACAACTTCAGCTGCAGTGTCTCTAAAATAAGGCCCAAGCTGGAGGACTTCATGAAATCGCTTGCCGAAGCACAAAACTAAAAACTTTATCATACACAATAAATACAACTAATAACTTTGCAATGCTAACTATATCCCAAAAGGCACAAAAATTACCGGCTTCGGCCATAAGGAAATTGGTTCCTTATGCAGACGAAGCAAAAAAAAGAGGTATAAAAGTATACCACCTTAATATCGGACAGCCGGACATAGCCTCACCCAAGCTTGTCTTCGACGCTCTTAAAAATCTGGACTCCAAAATGGATCATATCTCCTACGCAAATTCGGCAGGCATAGAATCCTACAGAAAAGGTCTGGCAAAATACTACAACAACATAGGAGTTGATGTAAATTTCAAGAATATAATAATAACATCCAGCGGAAGCGAAGCCGTTCCTATGGCAATATCCATAACATGCGACCCTGGAGACGAGATCATAGTAATGGAACCTTTTTACACAAACTACAATTCATTTGCGGTTTTAAATCAGGTAAAACTGGTTCCGGTTCCAACTACAATAGAAACAGGATTCAAAGTTCCTCCGATAGAAGAAGTAGAAAAATATATAACACCTAAAACAAAAGCCATATTGATATGCAATCCAGGCAACCCAACGGGTACTCTTTATCCAAAGGAATCGCTTC
This sequence comes from Bacteroidales bacterium, assembly GCA_022648545.1. Classification (GTDB taxonomy): domain Bacteria; phylum Bacteroidota; class Bacteroidia; order Bacteroidales; family UBA932; genus Egerieousia. Next base: position 16,674 of record JALCMP010000022.1, read on the forward strand.
TGAAGCTCGGGCAAATTGTAAAAAAGCATAACATATACCTCTTTTCCGATGAAGTATACAGGGAATTCTGTTATACCGACACTCCTCATTTTTCCGCTCTGCAAATACCGGAAGCGGAAAAGAACGTAATAGTACTGGATTCCGTTTCCAAGCGCTACAGCCTTTGCGGAGTAAGGATAGGATGCATAGTTTCCAGAAACGACGAGATAATGAAATGCGCCCTCAAATTCGCGCAGTCGCGCCTTTGTTCTCCCGTACTTGGACAAATAGTTGCGGAAGCCGCACTTGATACTCCCAAAGAATACTTTGCAAAAGTAAAAGAGGAGTACATACGCAGAAGAGACCTTATGATCGAATTGCTGAACAAGATTCCCGGAGTATTCACTCCAAAACCGATGGGCGCCTTCTACACGGTAGCACAATTACCTGTCGACAATTCCGAAAAATTCGTCAAATGGATTCTGCAGGAATTCAATTACAACGGAGAAACGGTAATGATGGCTCCGGCGGAAGGATTCTATGCGACGCCCGGGAAAGGAATAAACCAGGTAAGAATTGCATATGTACTAAAGACCGAAGACATAAAGGCCGCCGTAAAATGTCTTGAAGAGGCACTTAAAGTTTATCCTGGAAGGACCATATAAAATCAGGAAAGATAATATTAACGGCCGTATGCCAGACTCATGCAAAATGAGCTGCGCGTACGGCCGTTAATGTACATATAAGAACCAGATATTCCAGAGATCTTATAAACAGACCCGATTTTTTTTCGGGACATTGAAGGAACAATATGGAAACAGGAGTCGAAAACATAAGTGATGCCGGAGTTTTATAATCGTTGCAAAACAGCAGGCTTATGACTGAAATATGCAAAAGCACCACCATTTCAATCACAAGGATTCTGACATTAAGTATATTTTGCTTCCGTATATCGGCAAAAAGATCCTTCACCACATGCATCCCGGTTATCAAAAAGGCGATAATAAAAAACAGATCCGGAATATTCCAACGCAGGGATTCGAAATTAACGTCGGTTACTCCGTATAAAAAGCCTCTGTAAAAAGACGGAATACCGGCATTTCTTATGAAAAGATAAAAGGTTATATAGACGAACGGCAGAAAAAATCCTCCGGCCATCTTCACGGCCGCACGCGACGGATCATCATCTATTACCGTAAGGATGATAAAAGAAACAGGAAATATCCATAAAACAGGAGGGAAAAACAATGAAGCACACGACAACAGCAAAAATGCCACGAAAAGCTGCCTCTCAATAACACAATACTGGGCCCATATTAAAAGTATGGTGGCAGGATATATTAAATTGAAGGATGCTGCACCGGCATTTCCGTAAATACATATTATATTCACAAGAATGAAAAAGAACAGGCTTTTTCCGGAATTGGCTTCTATTTTATAACGTATTGCATAATTAGAAATTATGATTACAATGACAGGAATTGCAGATATAAGAAAATATCCAAATCCTGAATCCTCCGGCATTGCCAAAAAAGAAGAGACCAGTAAGAATACGGATACGCAAAAAAGGAAAGCCCCCCACAGAGAATCCTTTCTGCTGGGTCCCGAATTTCGTCCCGCATAATCGTCACATAAAAACATAAATTATTTCTCTCGCATATATCGCAATATGTCAAGGCCTATATCGCGGCGGAAATACTGACCCTCAAATTTTATCATTGAAAGTCCGGCATATGCTTTCTTCCTGCAATCTTCTATGCTGTCTCCGTTTACAGTAACCGTAAGCACACGGCCACCATCCGTTACCAGTTTTCCTCCACTCATTGAGGTCCCGGAATGAAAGACGTGCAGGTCTGCAGTATCCCCAAATCCCACGGTTATTTCATGGCCTTTCTTATAACTTTGAGGATATCCTCCCGAAACGGAAACCACGGTAAGTGCACTCTTTTCGGAAATGGAAATTCTTTCGTTCTTAAGCGTCCCTTTTGCAGCCGCCTTGAGATGTCCCAGAAAATCGGAATCTATCCTTGTCATAACGGCTTCAGTTTCAGGATCGCCCATACGCACGTTATATTCTACGACATATGGTTCTCCGTTGCAATTCATAAGACCTATGAATATAAAACCCCTGTAATCTATTCTGTCTTCCTCTATGCCTGCCACCGTAGGTTTTATTATGCGCTCTTCAACCTTGCGCATGAAATCGGAATCTGCAAACGGAACTGGAGAAACAGCTCCCATACCGCCGGTATTAAGGCCTGTGTCATTCTCTCCTATCCTCTTATAATCCTTGGCCTCGGGAAGGATAAGGTAATCATGTCCGTCGGTAAGAACAAACACAGACAACTCTATACCACTTAGAAATTGTTCTATGACTACTGTGTTTCCGGCTTCGCCGAACTTCCCGTGCATCATCTCCCTGAGCTGTTCTTTCGCCTGATCTTCCGAATCAAGTATAAGAACACCTTTTCCTGCAGCAAGTCCGTCCGCCTTCAGGACATAAGGAGGATTCATGGAAGAAAGGAAAGAATATGCTTCTTCAAGAGTATTTATGTCGAAGCTGCGATATGCCGCAGTAGGAATACCGTGCCTCGCCATGAAGCCTTTTGCAAAAGCCTTGCTGCCTTCGAGCATAGCACCTTTCCGGCATGGGCCGATAAAAAGGATTCCGGAAAGATCGGGATCGGCGGCAAACTTATCACGCAGACCGTCCACAAGAGGGACTTCGGGACCTACGACAACCAGGTCGATCTTTGCGGAAAGCACCTGTTTTTTAATAAGTCCGAAATCGTCTGCGGAACCTTTTATATTTACGGCGATCTCTGCAGTCCCGGGATTACCGGGCAGACAATATAAGCCGTCGCATTTACTGCTTTGCTTTATTTTCCATGCCAAAGCATGCTCGCGGCCTCCGCCGCCCAATACCAATACGTTCATATCAATAATTCTATTATAATTCTATCCTTTTGCAGACAAGACCTTTTTCCTTTATCGCCTTCAATACCATGGGCAATGCCACCCAAAGATTTTTGGCACATTTCAGGGAATCGTGAAAAACTATTATGTCTCCCGGCTGCATATATGGTATTACGTTTCTCGCACATGTTTTTCCGGATATGCGTCTGTTATAATCCCTGCTTAGAATGTTCCACATTATGGTATTGTATCTTTCATGTATCATTCGGGCCTGATTCGGTCCTATCCTTGCATAAGGGGGACGGAACAAGTTGGAATGTATCATACTTCCGGCCATATCAATATCCTGCAAATAATCACCGGTCTTCATTCCCCATCCCTTTACATGGCTGTAAGAATGATTTCCAACGGCATGGCCTCTTTTTTTTATTTCCGCAAACATTTCCGGAAACATCTCCACATTCTTTCCCAAACAGAAGAATGTAGCTTTTGCACCGAATTTGTCAAGCTGATCAAGCACCCATGGAGTAACTTCAGGACGCGGGCCGTCATCGAACGTAAGAAATATGCCCTCCCTTTCTCTGGGGAAATTCCATATAAACGTAGGGAACAATTTCTTTATTATCCTTGGCGGTTTTATTTTCATTCCACAAAGATAATTCATTTTTTGCTATCTTAGCAGCGTTGAAAAAACACATCAAATATTTACTCGAGACGTGGCTTTGCACCGTCATTTTACTTTTTACTTCCTGTTCCGGAAGCAAAAAGGGAATCATTCCTCCACGGACCATGTCCGATATAACTGCAGAGATGTTCATATCCGAGGAGTTGGTTTCGAGCAGGGAAAGCAATCGAAAGGCTCTTGACTCCCTTAACCTTTACGAAGGTATAACCGACAAATACGGCTATACTATAGAAGATTTAAGAAAATCCACAAAATATTATCTGCAGGACGGCGAAGAATACATGAAGATTCTTAAGAAGGCAAAAAATATAATAAAGAAACGTCTGGCGATAATCGAAGCCGAAGTTAATAAGAACAAGCCTATAAGATGGGATATACCTGGCCTTATAAATTCCTATAAAAACGATAGCCTTTACAAGGAACCTTATCTGAGAGCCATAAGGTGGCTTACCATGCAGGACAGTAAAATAAAATGGCAATTCGGAGATTCTGCAATAACAGATACTCCTGAAAACGCTATATGGTGGAAAAACAATATAGCTCCGTCCGAACCAATAAAAAACGGCCGTTATGTTCTTTTAAGAAGATTTTCCGATAATAACGAAATTTCCAATAAACGATACGATAGAAATAGATCCGAATTTCTTCCCAACCATAAAATTCAAAGACATCCGCACGAAGGAAGAAATGTTAATGAACCGTTGCTGAACCGGCCGAAAAAGAAATCATCGGAACACATCTCGCAGGGAGAAGAAGATTTCAGCATGAAGATGTTTGATAAAAAGAAAAAAGAGTGAAAAGGACTTTTGCAGCAGATTATATTTTTCCAATAATTGGCACCCCAATAAAAGAAGGTTATGTAACCATTGGAGAAAAAGGTGAAATATTGGAAACCGGAAAATGCAAGGATAGGTTTCCGGATTCGAAAATTTCCGAAAACCCTTCATTCGGAACCGAAAATGAAAAAATATCATATCACGAAGGAATAATCTGTCCCGGTTTCGTAAACGCCCACTGCCACATAGAGCTGTCTCATCTTAAAGGGAAATTCAGCGAGGCTTCGGGAATGAGCGGTTTTATAAATCAAATAAACGCATTAAGACTTACCTCCGGAAAAGAAGAAAGAATAGAAGCCCTGAAAAATCAAATGGAACTTCTTTATGATTCCGGAGTTAGCGGAATGGGAGACATAAGCAACTGCGACGAAAGTTTTAAAACTAAAACTGAATCGGGAATCTTTACGCGCACATACATAGAACTATTCGGGACGGAAAGTAATGACGCCGGAGAAATTCTCGCCAAAGGAATAGAACTTGCAAACGAAGCCGTTTCCATGGGACTCAAAGCTGCCGTAACACCGCATTCCTGCTACACCATGAGTCCCGGACTTCTGGAAATAACAGCCGAAAAAGGTCTCGAAAGCGGGTACATTTCATACCACTCCCAGGAAAGCCGGCAGGAAAACGATATGATAATGTATGGAAAAGGAGATTTGGCCGATAATTACCGTGAAAGAGGACTAAGCATGCCTCCGATTACAGGGAAATCCGCTCTTATTTATTTCACTGACAGGCTGCTCTCTTTTTCCGGTTCTCCGGTAAAAGGTCACATAATGCTGGTACATAATGTAGATACGGATAAAGGAAGCATAGAATACGCCTTAACGAATATGGCAACTCCGTACTGGACCATATGTCCTCTCTCTAATATTTTCATTCACCGCAAGCTGCCGCCTCTGGATCTAATGCGTAAATACGGACTCAAAATATGTATAGGGACAGACAGCCTTTCAAGTAACAAAATACTTTCCATGGTTGAAGAGATGAAATGCATTCAAAATAATTTCGACGGCATCCCCATGCAGGAAATCCTTAGATGGGCCTGTCTTAACGGAGCCGAAGCCATAGGAGCTGACAAATTCCTCGGATCCTTCGACAAAGGCAAGACTCCCGGCATTACTCATATAAGCCACATCACAGCCAAACGGACGGGTTCCCCTCAAAACATAATGCTCGAACTCAACAATAACAGCATCTCAGAAAGACTGGCATAACCTTTCCCTAAAAGCCCCATAACAGAAAACGCACCAGCCACAAACGCCCGATATCCGCGAACACCCTATATTGCCCTACCCCGATTCCCGTAACAGATCGGCACACAAACCATTTCACGGACCGCTCTACACACATAATCATACCACTGACCTGACTGCTTTGCACGCATAGCCATTTCGCAAGCGCTTTTACATGTATAACATTCTATAAATAAGATGACTTTTAGCTATTACCAATACATTATTTTATGGTAATAAGCGGCAGAATGTTGTTGCGATGCAACAAGGACACATCTCAGGAATACGTATAACGGAAAAAGATATTGCATTGCAACATAATTGCAATGCAATAAGAAAACATTTCGGGAAAACCGTTATAGCGATGTAAGAGGATGAGGTAAAATATCAGAAAAAAAGAAAGAAAAAGAAGGGGGACTGATATGGAGAAAAATATCATTAAACGCAACGGTCAACGGTAGGTTTTCGGTCTGCTTTACTATCTGCGGCGGATGGTGAACAAGAATTCTACTCCTCCGCCTACCCTTTTGCGGGCAGAGATGGTTCCGCCGTGGAAAAGAACTGCATTTTTTACAATCGACAACCCGAGGCCAGTTCCGCCGGCTTTGCGGGAACGGCCTTTATCCACACGGTAAAAACGTTCAAAAATACGCGTAAGATGTTCTTCCCCTATACCTATTCCGTTATCGCTGAATGAGAAATAATAATAATCAAGATCTTCCATATTACACCTTATATATATATCGGTACATTCGGAATAAGCAATGGAGTTATCCAGGAGATTTCTGAATATAGAATATATAAGAGAATGATTTCCGGTACATGCCAGGGTCATCGATTGCGTAAAATTATGGATCTTTATGTTTTTCTCCTTAACATGTACGGAAACATCTTCTATTACGCTTTCTATAAGCCCGGATAATTCTATGTTTTCCCTCGATATCATTTCCGGGGCTTCGTCGATGCGGGTAAGCGTAGAAATATCTCTCAGCAGGGAAGCCAGTCTGGTACTTTGGGAATATATTTTATTTATAAAATCGGAAACCTTTTCCCTGGGAAGATCGGGATTTGCTATTATGGTTTCGAGAAAACCCTGCAGACTGCTAACCGGCGTCTTCAGCTCATGCGCTATATTCTGTGTCAACTGGCGCTTTATGCGGGCCTGTTCTTCCTTTTGCTCGAGAACTCTTGCCTGTTCAACCATAAGAGCTTCCTTGGTCTTTTGCAGATTATTATATATCTGCACTATATGCCCGGAGATTTCGCCTACTTCATCATTCTGGAAACGTCCGTTGAATTCGTCTATGTCCCCCGTATCCGCTATATCGGCAAAAGCCTTCAGCTTGTTTATATTTTCGCCGAGTCTGTGCATGTAGCTGAAGAAAATAATGGCAAAAACAAGAAGGAAAACTACCATAAGCACGATATACATGGGATTTACCTTAAGACTTTCAACCAGACCGGTATTATACGGAATAGCGGATCTTATTATATAATTGCCGAATCTTTTAGCTGAATAGAAGTAAGTATCCGGAGTGACCGTGGATTTTCTCCTTACGTCAAACCCGTGTCCGTTTCGTAAAGCATCCTTTATTTCTTTTCTTGAAAGATGATTCTCCACCTCGGAAACATCGCTTTTGCGGGAATCATATAAAAGTTTTCCGGATGTGTCTATTATAGATATGCGGAAAGCATCATTTATGACAACCTTATCATAAGAAAGCCCCTTTTGCATTTCTCCGTTTATATAATCATTATATCCGGTGAGTTTGCTGTCGAGCTGTAATATTTTGAACTGCTTCTGCTGATAATATTCGAATCCTACGAAACAGACGCTCATAAACACAAAAGCAGCTGTGACCGACCAGAAAAGGCGCAGATGGAACTTTGTATATTTTTTATGATTCGAAGCAATACCCATATCCGAATCTCGTAACAATGTTATCTCCGTAAGGCTTTATTTTTTTACGCAATCTGGTAATATGCACATCTATAGTCCGTGCAGTTACCAGAACATCGTCGGGCCAGACCATCTTAAGAAGGTCTTCGCGCGAAAATATACGTCCCTTGTTTCTCAGCAACAGCGATAGAAGTTCCAGTTCTGTTTTCGTTAAAGTTATTTCGCTGTCATTTATAAATGCTCTTTTGCCCTTCACATCTACCATGAGGTTTTCATACCTCAGCGGCGACTGATCTCCGGCATTATCAGTATTACCTCCCCCCCTTCTTAGAACGGCATTTACTCGTGCGATCACTTCCTTTAGCGAGAAAGGCTTGGATATGTAATCATCGGCTCCCAGGTCGAGCCCCTTTACTGTATCGTCCTCAGTATCCTTTGCCGTACAAAAAATTATGGGAATGGATTCGGTCGCTTTGTTTTTTTTAAGAATCTTGGCCATCTGGAAACCCGATATGTCATCCATCATAACGTCGAGGAGCAGCAACTGGTAATTGGAAATATTGAGAGAAAGGGCTTCTTCGGCAGACAGGGCCGTATCAACGCTGTATCCGGCCTTTTCCAAATTGAATTTGAGGATTTCGCATAAACTGCTTTCATCATCCACAACAAGAATCCGAGCTTTATCCATAGCAATAAGATTATTTTGTTTGTGGTAAAGATAATTAATGATTGTTAAAAACTTATTAAGTTTCTTAATGCACTTTGTTCTTAATAAATTCGTAACAATTATTAAATCTATTTGTAACAGGCCGGGGATATTTTTGTCATACTTAAAAATATGATATGAATTCGTTTTACCTCGGCCTTATAATAGTTCTGCTCCTGCTGGCAATATTCGATCTTGTAACCGGCGTAAGCAACGATGCCGTTAATTTTCTTAATTCGGCCATCGGTGCAAAAACCGCGTCATTCAGGACCATAATAATAATTGCCGCATTGGGAATATTCAGCGGAGTGATAATGAGCAACGGCATGATGGAAATTGCCAGGCACGGAATATTCCGTCCTGAAAATTTCTACTTTTCGGAATTGATATGCATTTTCGTTTCGGTAATGATAACAGATATTCTTCTGCTCGATATCTTCAACACACTCGGAATGCCTACCTCAACCACCGTTTCCATGGTTTTCGAACTTCTCGGAGGCACCTTCGCACTTTCCATGCTCAAGATCATGGGAGACAAAACGGGAACTCTTTCTTTTGGCATGTTGCTGAATACCGACAAGGCCCTGACTGTCATTTTCGGAATTTTCATATCGGTAGCCATAGCGTTTTTCTTCGGGGCACTGGTACAATACATTGCAAGGCTCATTTTTTCTTTCAATTATAAAAAGAACATGAAATGGTCAATAGGCATATTCGGAGGAATAGCCGTTACTGCAATAATATATTTCATGCTAATAAAAGGGCTCAAGAATGCATCTTTCATCACCACGACGGTAAATGCCTGGATAAATACAAACACTGCCATTCTGATGGCGGCCTGCTTCATATTGTCGGGAATACTCATGCAGATCCTTTATTTTCTTAAAATAAACGTACTGAAAATAATAGTCCTTCTCGGAACTTTCGCTCTCGCCATGGCCTTCTCGGGCAACGACCTGGTAAACTTCATAGGAGTACCGCTAGCAGGCTATTCATCTTATGTAGACTATATTGCAAACGGACAGGCGGCAGGCCCAGGAGGATTTCTCATGGGAGCACTCAACGGAGAGGCAAATACGCCTACTATATTCCTGCTTATGGCCGGGATAATAATGGTCATAACCCTCATGAAATCCCAGAAAGCGCGCAGCGTAGTAAAAACATCGCTCGACCTTTCGCGCCAGGAAGAAGGCAACGAAATGTTCGGATCTTCTGCAATAGCAAGAACACTGGTAAGAAAAAGCATAAGCTTCTCAAACGGCATCACGAGGCTCGTCCCCGACAAGGTAAAATCCGTTATAGAAAAAAGATTCAACAGCAACGAAGCCATTCTTGAAAACGGTGCTTCCTTCGATCTAATAAGAGCATCAGTGAATCTTGTCATAGCCAGCCTGCTGATAGCATTGGGCACATCGTTAAAACTGCCCCTTTCCACAACCTATGTTACATTTATGGTAGCAATGGGATCCTCGCTCTCAGACAAGGCCTGGGGACGCGAAAGCGCCGTATTCAGGATAACCGGAGTCCTTTCGGTAATAGGCGGATGGTTCGTTACTGCCGGGATAGCTTTCATATCCTGTTTTTCAATCACGTTGATACTGCATTACGGAGGGATATTTGCAACGCTGGTTATGATAGGCGTAGCTGCGGCGATACTTTTAAGATCCAGAAAAAAGTACAAGGCCAGAGAAGAAAAGGAAAGAAAAGAAAAAAACATAGATATGATGATGGCTTCCAACGACAAGGAAAAGATATGGGAACTTTTATGCAAACATACGCGTGAAACGTTATCCCGTGTATTGGCATTCGGAAGGAATAATTATACCGGAATCACCGAAGCTTTTCTCTCCGAGAATCTGCACTCTCTGCGCAAGATAAACAACAATCTAGGGCGCATGAAAGACAATCTTAAAAAGACACGCAAACGCGAAGTCCTTATTTTAAGAAAGATATCGGTTAACGTCGCGCTCGAAAAAAACACATGGTTTCATCTGGTCTACAACAGCGCCGAACAAATGATATACAGTCTCAAGCGCATGAACGAACCGTGCAAGGAACACATCGACAATAATTTCAACCCTCTGCCCGACGAATATGCCGGGGAATTCCAGAGGGTAAGCAAACTGCTGGACGTTTATATGGAAAAAGTGAGAAAAGCCATAGAAAATAACGATTACGAAGATTACGAACAGCTTTTCTTTGCAAGCAACCATATTTCTGAAGAATTTTCCAATCTCAGACATACCCAGCTCGAACGTATTCAGAAAGAAGACAAGAAAGTCCTCAATGTTTCCATAGTTTATCTAAACATGATACAGGAATCGGAGGAACTTGTAAGCATAGTACGCCATATGCTCCGGGCAAGTCGAAAATTCCAGACTAATTAACGCGAATATTTTAGTATCTTTGCCGAATCGAAAAAATTTTTATGGCTACTTTTCATTGGGATAATATAATATACGGACCTATAAAGAGCAGGAGGCTCGGAAACTCACTGGGTATAAACATAATGCCGGCAGACGGCAAGGTATGCAGCTTCGACTGCATATATTGCGAATGCGGATGGAACAAGGACGGCAAAACGTCTTCCTCCCTTCCGACGAAGGAAGAATTCGAAGAAGCATTAGAGGGGAAATTGTATTCAGTACGCGAACTGGGAAAAAGAATAGATTCCATAACATTTTCCGGGAACGGAGAACCTACCATGCATCCCGACTTTCCTGAAATAATTGATATTACCGTCGGGTTGCGAAACAGACTTTATCCTGGAGCTAAAATCTCGGTTCTCTCCAACTCATCGCAGCTGGGCAAACCCAAAGTCGCTGCAGCTTTGAAAAAGACGGACAATCCGATACTTAAAATAGATTCGGCTCTTACGGAATATGTTAATCTCATAAACAGGCCCAACAAGGAATACTCGCTCGAGCAAACTATAGAAAACATCAGGAAATTCGGAAAGGATTTCATACTCCAGACAATGTTTTTGAAAGGAAAAATAAAACTGGACGACAAAACAGTTCCTGTAGACTGCACTTCGGAAGAAAATGTTAAAGCCTGGATAAAGCTTGTTGAAAATCTTTCCCCACGCAGAATAATGATGTATACGATAGACAGAGAAACCCCGGAAAAGGGACTATCAAAAGTTTCGGTTAATGAAATGTCTAAAATTGCCGAACCTCTTGAAAAAGAAGGCTTTTTCGTTCAAATATACGGATAATCCTTTTTCTTTTATTATTTTTACCTTATGAGGGTCGTCATTCAAAGAGTAAGCGAAGCTGATGTTAAAATAGAGGGGAAAATTGCAGGAAAAATAGAAAAAGGACTCATGGTGCTGGTAGGCATCGAAGAACGCGACGGAGATGCCGACATAAGGTGGCTGACGAACAAAATCGTAAACCTGCGCATATTCGATGATAAAAACGGAGTCATGAATCTTTCGGTTAAAGATATCGGAGGAAACATCCTGCTCATAAGCCAATTCACATTGCAGGCAAGTACGGCAAAAGGGCACAGACCTTCTTATATAAAAGCTGCCGGGCATGAAACCGCCGTACCTCTATACGAAAAATTCATATCGAGCCTGTCGGAAGAACTCGGCCGCAAAATAGAAACGGGCAGATTCGGAGCGGACATGAAGGTTTCCCTTATCAACGATGGTCCCGTTACCATTTGCATCGACTCCCTTAACCGCGAGTAATTGAAATTTAAAAAATAAAAATATACAGATGACACAAATTCTGGAAAAATTCAAGTTCCTGCCGGACGCAGGAGAGATAGACAAAGAACTCCAATCCGTCAAAAAGAACCTCGCACATTGGATAAACAGGAAAAACCTGTCCGATTGCCTCGGATATATGGATCTGACCTCGCTGCATTCTACAGATACAAGAGAAACTGTAGCCGAACTTGCCGGAAAAGTTAATAATTTTAAAACAAGTTATCCCGATTATCCTTATCCTGCATCGGTTTGCATATATTCCAATCTGGGCAAAACCGTAAAGGAAACCCTAACTGCGAAAGGAGTCCATACTACTGTCGTTTCGGGATGCTTCCCATCATCTCAAAGTTTTCCTGAAGTAAAAAAGCTGGAATGCAAAATGGCAGCCGCCGACGGAGCCGATGAAATTGACATAGTTCTGGCATTGAACCATTTTATGAACAACGAATTCGACGATGCTTCAAAGGAGATATCGGACATAAAGGCCATAGTGGGAGACATAACCCTTAAGGTGATTCTGGAAACCGGAGCACTTTCCACTCCTGAAAATATTGCCACCGCTTCTTTCCTTGCCATGGAATCCGGTGCTGATTTCATAAAAACATCTACGGGCAAACTCGAACCTGCGGCAACTCCCATGGCCGCCATCGTAATGTGCAAGTGCATTAAGAAATATTATGAGGCAACCGGACGGAAAATAGGATTCAAGGCTGCCGGAGGAATTTCCACAAGCAAGGATGCTATAAGCTATCTCGCCATAGTAGACACCATCCTCGGCAAAGACTGGCTCACACCTTCCCTTTTCAGAATAGGTGCCAGCCGGCTCGCACGCAATCTTCTCTGCGATCTCGAACAATCCACGGTCAATTACTACTAACCGTTACCTGAGTTGTGCGCCGAGCTTTTGGCTGAATGTATTGAACAACTTCTTCATTATTGAATCAACAGCCGCATCCGTTAAGGTTTTACGGGTGTCCTGAAGTACAAAGCTTATTGCATATTGCTTCTTGCCTGCCGGTATTTTATCACCTTCGTAAACATCGAAAAGATCTACGTTCTTTAATATCTTCTTTTCGGTTTCATATGCAAGATTGCGGATATCATCGAATTTGATATTTTCGTCAAGCAGCAATGCAAGATCCCTGCGCACTTCGGGGAATTTGGGCAATTCGGTGAAATGAGTTTTGTGCTTTCTAACAGCCTTATAAATAAGTTTCCAAGATATTTCCGCAGCAAAAACATTTTGTTTTATTCCGAATTTGCGCAAAAGCGAAGGAGATATCTCCCCTATTACCGCAAGCTCTTTTCCGTTGGTTTTATAGCAGAGACCCTGCGAAAAAATATCTGCAGGAGCACTGGAATATTCCAGAGAGGATGAGGATATATCTACGCCGAATTTTCTGAACAACAGTTGTACATATCCCTTTAGCGAAAAGAAATCTCCGCCTGAAGTTTTATTTCTCCAGCGACTTATGCCGTTGCCGGTAATGAACATGGACAATTTGAAATCCTCGGAATATTTCTCGAGTTCCGCCGATTTGTGAAGTAGCCCCCCGTTAGCACCGTATTGCGGCCCGGAAGAAAAAGCCTCATTATTTCCTGCACTCTCTCCGTTGACGGCGGTACCTGCCGGAACATAATCCGGATCATATTTGTATACGTTGCCGAATTCAAATAATTTAAGATCGGGGCTTTGCCTGTTTATATTATATTGGATAACTTCCAGACCGTTAAGAATAAGGGTCTGACGCATTACGTTAAGATCGGAACTAAGAGGGTTGATTATCCTTACACAGTTCTTTTCGGGAAAAGTCTTGAGGTCTGTATAATAGGAACTTTTTGTTAGCGAGTTGTTCATTATCTCCATAAAGCCGTTTGAAGCGAGGAACTCCGAGGCAAGGCTTTTAACACGTTCCGGATCGGGACGTACGGACGTATTTACCGAAGCCGTAACACGTGAAGGGATTTCAACATTGTCATATCCGTAAATGCGTAGCACGTCTTCTACGACATCGCATTCCCTGTATACATCAACACGATAGGTTGGAACTTTCACCACGGCTCGGCCGGATGTTTCGGAAACGAATTCCATCTCAAGGTATCCCAGGATGTTTCGAATGGTATTGTTCCCTATGTTTTTCCCTATTAGTTTGCACATTCTGGCATAATCCAGATCTACTACCTTTTTCTCTATAATAGCAGATACTTCATCTACTATTTCTCCTGTTATTTCGCCTCCGGCCAGTTCTTTTACAAGAAGAGCGGCACGTTTTAGAGCATAAATGGTAATCATGGGATCGCATCCCCTTTCATATCTGAAAGAAGCATCGGTTTGCAAAGCATGCCTCTTGGATGTCTTTCTAATTACTACAGGATTGAAATAAGCACTTTCTATGAAAATATTCCTGGTCCCTTCTTTAACACCGCTGTCTAACCCTCCGAATACACCGGCCATACACAATGGTTTTTCAACATCATTTATCATAAGATCTTTGTCGGAAAGAGTTCTTTCCATTTCGTCCAGGGTTTTGAATTTAGTCCCATCTTTACAAAAATCGACAATAATCTTTCCTCCCTTTATTTTATCAGCATCAAAACAATGCAGTGGCTGTCCGAGTTCCATCAATATAAAATTGGAGATGTCAACTATATTATTGATAGGACGAAGGCCGACCGCACGTAATTTAGTCTTAAGCCAATCAGGAGATTCTGCAACCGTCACGTTTCTTATTGTTAATCCGGAATATCTCGGACAAGCCTCCTTTGCACGGACTTCTATCTTAACGGCATCCGCAGAACCTGTAGAATCAATCTTAAAACCATCAACGGAAGGCATGCAGTAAGCTTCCCCTATATCGTGAGCCTGAACATAAGCGCTCAGATCCCTTGCAACCCCAATATGTGAAGCTGCATCTATTCTGTTGGCCGTAAGTTCTATAGTAAAAATAGTATCTGTCTTCAAATGGAAATAATCTCTTGCGGCAGTACCAACGATGCTATCTTCTGGAAGAACCATTATTCCTGCATGGTCTTCTCCTACACCCAGTTCATCTTCGGCACACAACATTCCGAAACTCTCTACGCCTCTAATTTTTGATTTCTTTATCTTTATTTCTTCACCGTTCGAAAAAGTTAGTTTCGTATTAAGAGTGGCAAGCATTACTTTCTCTCCTGCAGCCACATTGGGAGCTCCGCAAACTATCTGTAACGGATCTCCTTCGCCACAATCAACTTTGGTAATATGCAGATGATCGGAATTCGGATGAGGAACACATTCCAGCACTTTTGCAACTTTAACACCTTCCAGACCTCCCGGAATTTCTTCTTCCGTACGGACGGAATCAACTTCCAGTCCTATGGAATTAAATATGCCGGCAAGTTTTTCCGGTTCCAAATCCAATTTAATGTAATCCTTTAGCCAATTATATGATATCTCCATAACGTAATTTATATTTCCTTTTTCTCTAATCACCGCAATGACATTATAAAATGTCATTATGCTCTATCTTCCTTTAAGATTTATCTCCTTCAAAAAGAGATTCCACGAACTCTTTTTTATCGAAGATCTGCAGATCTTCTATTTTTTCACCCACACCTATAAACTTTACGGGAATCCTGAACTGATCTACGATTCCGATTACAACCCCTCCTTTTGCGGTACCGTCGAGTTTAGTGACGGCAAGAGCGGTAACATCCGTAGCTTTTGTGAATTCCTTAGCCTGCAAAAAAGCATTCTGTCCGGTAGAACCGTCGAGCACAAGAAGAACTTCATGAGGAGCGTCGGGTATAACCTTGCGCATTACGTTCCTTATTTTGGTAAGCTCGTTCATAAGATTAACCTTATTGTGCAACCGTCCCGCTGTATCTATTAGGACAACATCGGCATCCTGCGCAACCGCAGACTTTAAAGTATCGTATGCAACCGAAGCGGGATCGGATCCCATCTGCTGCTTTACAATGGGAACGCCCGCGCGTTCGCTCCATATTTCCAGCTGTTCCACGGCCGCGGCCCTGAACGTATCGGCAGCTCCAAGAACGACCTTTTTCCCTTCCTGTTTCAGCCTCAATGCCAGTTTGCCTATCGTAGTAGTCTTCCCGACCCCGTTAACGCCCACGACCATCATAACATAAGGCTTCTTTGAGAAATCGAAGATACCATTTGCCTCTGATTTTGAAGAATCCTTCCCTCCGTCTTTGGAATCACTGTCAACATCAAGCATATCTTCAATCTCGTCCCTTAAAATGGAATAAAGTTCCGAGGAATTCATATACTTGTCTTTTTCCACCCTGTCTTCGAGCCTGTTTATGATCTTGACTGTGGTATCTACGCCTATATCGCTGGAAATAAGAGCCTCTTCAATATCGTCGAGAGAAGAAGAGTCTATTCTGGATTTCCCCATTACGGCTCTTGAAATCTTATCGAACAAGCTGGTTTTCGTTTTGGACAATCCTCTATTCAAAGATTCTTTTTCTTCCTTACTTTTTTTACTGAAAAGCCATCCCATAATATTTGAAAATTAAGCCTCTGCAAAATTAAATCGCAAAAGGTCGTTAGCGGATTGCAAATATACTTATTTTTAATGTATCTTAGTTGTTTTAAAGAGCAATGTTGACCAAGTACCTAAATAAGATCAAACTGGTTAAGAGAATATGGCTGTTAGCGCTGGCAATCGCTTTCCTGATAATCATTCTCATGATTAACCCGACGGGAAATATCCATTTATCTATAAGCTCCGTTCCCAAATGGATAATTATTCCGGCGATGATA
>JALCMP010000023.1 GCA_022648545.1 Bacteroidales bacterium
CACTCTTTGGTAAGATCCCTTGGGTAGGCTTTCTTGTCCATTCATTACTGTCCTTGGAAAGGCGAAAAGAATCCATTCGTCAAGGTCTTTTGGCGGGAGAGCGAATCCATCTTATAGAGGGTTTGGTTGCCAAGAGACTTTCCATGTAATAATTTGCATTATATAAATAATTGTAAATATTTTTTAAATAATAGTATGAATGGGGCAAATATGTAATAATCTTCTATTTAAGCGTACTATCTTTAACCTAAAAGTCAGCTGCTGAAAATGGAGAGTCTATATCACATATGTTTTACCTCGCATAATTTAGTTATGTTTAGATCGGAAAATGATTACAAGCGTGCTTTCAATTGTCTGGCTATGGCCGTGAACAAAACCGGATCAAAATTAATCGCTTATGCTTTTATGTCCGATCATGTACATCTCGCTATTTCTACCAATGATGTTTCTGCCGTAGTAAGTTCCTTTAGGATAAGATATAACAAATATTTCAACTGCAAATACAGGCGAAAGGGAAATTTAGGAGAACGAAGATATTTTTACAATGAACTTAAGGGGAGTAATCATATAATGGCAGCGATTTCATATATTCTTAAGAATCCGTTACATCATAATATTACGAGATCGCCGTTAGGATATCCGTTTTCTTCTGTCCGTTGCTATTTTTCCGATCAAATATGGGGTGAAGAAAAAGTAAAAACCTTAAATGATTCCAGGGCGATTCGTGAATATATCTCTTACAGAGACTCGTTTCCGTCTAATTATGAAATATCGTGCAATGGGCACATAAATCCTAAGAGTGTTGTGGAGTATAGATTCGTTGAGAATTATTTCCGAACTCCGGCTATATTCTCATATTTTCTATATAGAAAATCGGGTGAAGACTGGAAGATCGAACAGGAACAGGATAAAAACGGAATTCCTCCTATAGATTTAGGCGTAATAGAATCAGGTACACAGTGTAACATTCACGCAATGTTGATGAACGAAAGGGGGCGGAGAAACATTTTCGTGATTTCCGATCTCGAACTCTGCAAAATCATAGATGATAAATTCTTACCAGTACTTCACAAGGAATCGTTTACGGAACTTTTGCCTTATCAAAAAAGCAACATAGCGGAAAAAATGATTCAAAAATTCGGAGCTACTTCCAAACAGGTAAAAAGATGTTTGGGATAATATAAAGTCTGAAAGCCCTTTCTGTTGCTGTAAAATATACATTTTTTAATATGTTTTATGAATAGGTATGAGAATAATGCAACCCGACGGCTATCCGACATCTTTTTTACAATATTTTTCTCTCGTTTTTGCATGTAGCTCGGATATCTGCAATTCATTCATTTGATATCTTCGCCTTTATTTATATTGCGTGTTTTGTTCATACTTTTGAAAACGAGTCAGGATGCAGATTCGCTAATGCCGCTGGTGGAGTTTAATATGCTCTATTGTAGGCTGTTATCTTTGATGTTGCTTCGAACCCTTTTTGCATCCTGACGGGCTGTTTCCCTCCAATCGGCTCTACAGGTGTCTGCAAGCCCGTTTGTGAAAAAACGTAAAATCAGTATGCAGAAACATTTCTGTCGGGCTTTAGTTGGAATGCATTGTATTATAGTTCTTTATCTCTAAAGTTGCTTTGAGCTTTTTTTGCATCCTGACGGCTTTTTGAAAGTAAGGCCTCTATGGTCTCTTTGGTAAGCACTCTTTGGTAAGATCCCTTGGGTAGGCTTTCTTGTCCATTCATTACTGTCCTTGGAAAGGCGAAAAGAATCCATTCGTCAAGGTCTTTTGGCGGGAGAAAAGAAGGGTGGGAAGTCGGCTGACGGAAATTCGGAATTTTTTTCGTAATTTGGTGTTGTGAAATTCTTTATATATAATCCTTTATATTAAAAAATTGTTGTATTATGAAAAAACTTCTTGTGCTTTTGGTGGTATTATTTCCGATAGGTTTCCTGCAGGCGCAGGATACGTTTTCAAAACATGAAATATTTGTAGGCTACGGCTTTGGTCCGATTTCGCTTTCAAAAGTGGATTTGCCGGTCGATGAATTCTCAGGAGCAGTTTATAGTGTGGAAAACGAGAATAAACATGGAACGCAGAATATCGGATATATGTTTCATGTTTCCGACAGATTTGCTATAGGCCTGTCTTATGCGAATACCAGTATAAGACGCAATATTGTTTTGGGTTCCGCTGCTTCCGTAAACGGAAAAGTTGTGGATAAATATAACATTATAATGCCCTCGGCAAAATATGAGTGGTACGAATACGGATCCCGCTGGTTTGTTTATTCCAGAATTGCAGCCGGCCTTACATTTGCCAGAGGGAAAGCAACTTATATTAATATAATGGCGGAAACTGTAACTCATGTAAAACATTCCACTTCTTTCTCATGGCAGGTAATTCCCGTAGGAATAGAATATGACCTGCCGTATTTTTCAATATTCGCCGAAGCAGGTGCCGGTGTATGCGGTTATGCGCAATTAGGATTCAGGGTAAGAATCTAAATATGATTCCGGGTGTAATTATTTTCGTATTTTTACGATATTAAAAATAGTTAAATCATATACATTATCATGTCAAAGGCTATACAGGATTTATATCCCGACAGTCTGGCTCATTGTTATGGATGCGGAAGAAACAATCCGGCCGGACTTCATTTGAAAACATATCTGGAAGGCGACGAAACGGTTGCGCACTTTACTCCCGAGTCAAAATATATTGCGATTCCCGGAGTAGTTTACGGAGGGCTTATAGCCTCGCTGTTCGACTGTCACGGTACCGGATCTGCAGCCGCCTTCATATGCAAGGCCGAAAATATACCTCTTGATGCACCTATTAGCGTACGTTGTGTAACGGGATCGTTGAAAGTGGATTTTAAAGTATTTACCCCCGCCGGAGCCGAGCTTGAGCTCAGGGGAAAACTACGCAAAATAGATGGAAGGAAAGTTTGGGTGGATATGACTCTTACCGCCGGAGGCAGAGTCCGTGCGGTTGCCGAAATACTTGCAATAAGGTTAAAAGATTAAAAACAGAATGACATATAAAATAAACTAAATGACATATAAAGGATCCGATTGGTTCACTATTGAAAAAATAGACGATAACACACACGTAATAAGCGAATATAAACATTGGGAAGAAACACATTGTTATTTACTGGAAGGAAGTGACAGATGTCTGCTTATAGATACCGGCCTCGGAGTAGAAAATATTCAGGAACAGGTAAAAAAACTGACTGATAAGCCGGTTGTTGCAGTTGCCACGCATGTGCATTACGATCACATAGGAGGTCATAAGTATTTTCCAGACTTTTATGTACACGAAGATGAAACCGACTGGATAAACGGTGGATTTCCGCTGACGATAGAACAGGTGCGAGGTTTTCTTATGGAAAAGCCCTGTGATTTCCCTGCCGATTTTAATGTGAACGATTATTATTTATTTGAAGGTAATCCGTCGAGGGTACTTAAAGATAATGATATAATAGATTTAGGGGACAGGAAGCTTCATGTTCTGCATACGCCGGGCCATTCTCCGGGCCATATGTGTTTTTTTGAAGAGGCTACCGGATATCTTTTTACCGGAGATCTTATTTATCTGGGAGAATTATTTGCTTTTTTCCCTTCTACCGATCCTTTGGCTTATATGAAATCTATAAAAAGATTATTGCCGCTTCCTATGAAAAGAATATTGCCGGCGCATCATTCCCTTGATGTTCCTCTTTCAATAATATCGGATATGGACAAGGCCTTTACGGATTTGTACGATGTGGGAAAATTAAAACACGGAAGTGGTGTCTTTACTTACGGGAACTTTGGTATACATCTATAAAGGTATTAAGTGAAATATGGGAAAAATCATAGCTTCCTCACAGGACTGTTTCAATTCCATTGCCCGCGGAATTACATCCGATGCTCTTATTCAATATATTTTGTACCCCGACGGACCGTTAGATTATGATTTGCTGCGGCGTGCCGTACTCCTTTCGGTGAAGGCTGTGCCTGTTCTGGGATGTGTGCTTGATACAAAGAGAAAGGTTCCGGAATGGAAACGATATTCTCGTGCAGATTCTGCGGACTGCGATTCCGTTTTCTGCTCTGTGGTTAGTACCGGAGATATAGACAGTGCGACCGGGGATTTTCTTTCTACTGAACTTGATGCTTCTCAAAGACCGCCGCTTAAAGTTTGCCTGATTGTGAACCCGAAAACGCCGGAGGAAATTGATTCTTCATGTGTTCTATTAATAAAGCTCAGCCACGCCGTATGCGACGGTTCGGGATCTAAATTTTACCTGAAACTACTTTCGGAAATTTATTCGAGGCTCCAAGCTGATCCAAATTACGAACATGAGCTTTTGGACGTGGCGAGGGATACAAGTGCCTTTTATGCAGCTATGGGAATATCGAACATACATAAATACTTCGATCCCGCAAAAGCAGAACTTGTTTCCACCTGGGGATTCCCTACGGGGAATGCATCTTCATCCGCTATGAAATCCTCCCGGATTATGATGCATTTCGGAAAGGATGAAATGCAGAAAATAAAAGAACTGGATGCGGAGTGCGGTGCAGGTATTAATTCCGTTTTGACCGCGGCTTTTTATGATTCACTTCTTAAGGTTTTGAACCCTGATTATAATTCGGAGGGAAAGGCTGTAAGGGAGATTCAGTTTATGATAGATTTGCGGAAATATTTGACCGCCGGCTATACCCGGGGAATCTACAACCTTTCTGCAATATCCAATGTGGATTTGCCTGCCGGAGAATCTGATTTTAAAAAGCTGGTAAGTCTGACCGACGCTGCAATAAACGATGTAGTTTCTTCCGGAAATTTTATACATGGAACCTTAGCCTGCGATATGGCAATGGACTCTGGATTCCCGGTAATATCGGATTTCTTTAAAAAAGACTGGAATGATATTTTGGAAAGCGGCAAATGTACTCCCATGATTTCTAATCTCGGTGTTATATCCAAAGATAAATTGTATTTCGGTAAAATTCCGATAGAAAATATTTATCTGGTCCCGCCGGCATTCCGTTTCCCGGCCTTCATGCTCGGCATAAGTACATATAATGATGTCCTTACCTTGTCCGCCGGTTATTACGGAGCCGAAAGAGAACGCGAGATAATCAAAAATTTAATGGAAGAAATGCGCCGAAAAGTTTTAGACCTTTGTTAAGCACGAATCAGTATAAAAGATCATATCAAGGTGAAATTCATGTTCCTGTACTGTCGGGGTGTCTGGCCGGTATGTTTCTTAAAGAATTTGGTAAAAAAGGAGGCGTTGGGGAAGTTGAGCTTTTCGGAAATCTGGGCAATTGTAAGATCGGTTGAGGAGAGCAGAGCATATATATTGTTGATTACATGATTATCTATGCATTGTTTTGCTCCATTTCCTGTAATTTCTTTGCAGACCGAGGATAAGTGACGTGGGGTAATACATAGTTTGCCGGCATAAAAGGCCACGTTCTTTTCCTTTTTAAAATTTGCAACTACGAGGTCGGTAAAGTCGAAGAATATTTTATTCTTGCGCGAATATGGTTGTTGCTCAAGAGGCGTTTGGCTTTTGTAAATACCTATTACTTCGTATATTATGCAGGCTACGAGGCTTCTTGATATTTCATTGCGGCACGGATGATCTGTGAGTGAGTCATGTATTTTTAGAAAGTCCAGCAGCTTTAACATATAGGTTAATTCGTCCTTGTTTAGAAGAATGCACGGATTCCCTTTTATGTATAAATAGATGGATGTTCCGGACGCAATATTTACACTGTTGAGAAATTCCGGGGTGCATGCTGCCGTATATCCCATAAAATCAGTACTTTTGTTCCTGAGAAACAATACGTCGTTTGGAAAGACTACGCACATGTTACCTTTTTCCATATGATAGCTTTTGGATTCTATGGAAATGCTGCAGTCGCCGTTGGTGCATATGCATAATCCTGCGGCATTTATTATGTGAGGAAAAACTTCGAGGCCGAAAATGTTTTTTTCCCTTCCGTCGATTATGGAATTTCCGAAAAAGGTATTGTTGCTTTCATCGAATGAAAGTGTTTTCATATTGCGTTCTATAAAATGAAAAATATTGAAAAAATAACCATATATTCTTTTAAAATCGGGCTAATTTAGAAAAAACTTCGCAAAAAGATCATTTTGTGATAAAAATTGACGTTTTTTTATATTATGTTCGTATATAATTTTGTACACAAAAAATATTGCTATGGGGAGAAATGTTTTACCTGTCTTGTTTACTGCCCTTCTTCTGCTTTCCGGATGCGGGCGTAAAACTAATGAAAAAGAAAATTATAAAACTGTAAAGGTGGTTAAAGCCGCCAGATACGGGGAAAAGAATACCGAAGTCTTTCCCGGAAAAGTTAAATCATCTCTGGAAATAAGATTATCGTTTAGACAAAGCGGTCCTATCGAACGGCTGTTGGTGGACGACGGACAGTTCGTTAGAAAGGGTGAAATCCTTGCGGAAATGGATCCGCGGGATTATAAATTACAGCTCGAAGCGGTTAAGGCCGATTACGAACAGGTGAAAGCGGAAGTAGGACGGCTTAAGAATCTTCATAAGAAAAAGAGCCTTTCCGATAATGACTACGATAAGGCCGTATCGGGGCTGGAACAAATGACAGCCAAATATGATGCCGCAAAAAATGCACTTTCTGATACCAAATTAAGAGCTCCGTTCGACGGATATATACAGAAGAAGTTGCATAAGGAAGGTGAGATTGTTTCAGCCGGCATGCCTGTGTTTACGATAGTAAGTATGGAAAACCCTGAAGTTGAAATAAATATACCTTCCAACGTATATATAAGGAAAAAGGAGTTCGCATCATTTTCATGCCGTTTTAATATTTATCCTGGTATGGAATTTCCTCTTAAATTGGAGTCAGTAAACAAAAAAGCCAACCTTAATCAGCTTTATACCATGAGGCTACGGATAAAAGAGGGAAAAGGGACATTTGCCTCTTCTCCGGGAATGATTACCATGGTAAGTATTAATTTTAATAATACTGGAAAGAATTATGTTTCGGTGCCGTATTCTGCAGTATTTGAAAAAGGCGGGGATTCTTTCGTTTGGGTCTATGACAGTGAGATTAAAAAGGTACATGCCCGCAAGGTGGAAATACTTAAGATAAACAATACCGAATCAGTTGTAATATCGGCCGGTCTGAAGGAAGGTGAAGAAGTTGTATCTTCGGGAGTTCACTTTATTTCTGACGGAGAAGAGGTGCGTCTGTTGCCGCAAACTTCGTCTACCAACATAGGAGGTTTGTTATGAAAGATTTAGGAGGATGGTCCTTAAACAATAGAAAGTTAATAGATTTTTTGGTCGTTGTGCTGCTCATAGGCGGGGCTTTTGCTTTTCACCAGATGAGCAAATTGGAGGATCCCGAAATAAAAGTAAAAGATGCTGTAGTTGTTACGGTTTATCCGGGTGCTTCGGCACATCAGGTCGAACTTGAAGTTACAGACCCTCTGGAGAAAAGCATACGTTCCATGAAGGATATAAGAGAGGTTACGAGCCGTTCTAACAACGATATGTCCATAATAAAGGTGAAATTATCTACGCTCGTTCATAAGGGTAAGGTGGATCAGTGCTGGGACATATTGCGCCACAAGGTCAACGATGCGCAGTCTTCTCTTCCCGATGGAGCGCGACGTTCTTTGGTTATGGATGATTTCGGAGATGTGTTCGGAATGTTTTATTCCATGACTTTCGACGGGTATTCCTATAAGGAAGCTTCCGAGTATGCAGATTTGGTAAAACAGGAAGCGATGAAGATAAATGGGGTTTCCAGCGTAACCATTTACGGAAAACAAAATAAATGCATAGATATAAAGTTATATGAAAACCGTCTTGCCAATCTTGGCGTTTCTCCTGCAGAGGTAATTAGTACTATAAAAGGACAGAATCAAACCGTTTATTCCGGTTATTTTGAAAGCGGCAATGCCCGTATAAGGGTAGAAGTGGACGATAAATACAAAAATGTTGAAAATATAGGCAATCTTATATTGCAGGGACATGAAGACGATCAATTGCGATTGCGCGATATTGCGAAAATAACCGAAGGCTATGAGACTCCTGTTGTAGAGGAATTTAGATATGATAAGAAAGAAGCTCTGGCAATAGCTATTGCTGCGGCCGACGGTACCGATATAACCAAAGTCGGTAAAAGAGTGGAGGAACTTGTAAGTAATCTGGAAAGCAATCGGTTACCTGCAGGAATAAAACTGCATAAGGTCTTTTTTCAACCCGACAGAGTAAATACCGCACTGAGTTCGTTCATACTTAATATAGCGGAATCAGTTCTTATTGTCATAGTACTGCTCATGCTTACCATGGGAATACGCAGTGGCATTATTTTGGGTATAAATCTTCTTATAATAATAATGGGATCCCTGCTTGTCCTGAGTAGTTACGGTGGAACTCTGCAGAGGGTTTCCCTGGCCTCTTTTGTGCTTGCAATGGGAATGCTGGTGGATAATGCAATAGTTATACTTGACGGAATACAGGTTGATCTAAAGCGGGGAATTCCGCGGCGTGAGGCAATGACTGGCATTGGAAAGAAAACGGCTATGCCATTACTTGGTGCTACGCTTATTGCAATACTTGCATTTTTGCCGATTTTTATGTCACCCGACAATACCGGTGTTTATGTGAAGGACCTGTTCATAGTGCTTGCCGTTTCTTTGTTGCTTAGCTGGATAATGGCTCTTACTGTAGTTCCTTTACATGCCGACAGGTTAATGAAAGTAAAGGACAGGAAAAAAGAAAGCCTCGACGAGCAATTCAACAGTAAATATTACAAATGGCTTAGAACAGCTCTTTCTTGGATATTAAATCACCGTCTTACATCCGTGGTGGTTTGCGTAGCAATGGTATTGGCAAGTTTGTTATGTTTTCGTTATGTAAAGCAGGGCTTTTTCCCGGATATGGATTATGACCAGCTGTATATAGAATATAAATTACCGGAAGGATATAATTCCACCCGTGAAAAAGCGGATCTTGGAGAAATAGAGGATTATCTGCTTTCACGCAAGGATGTAACCCATGTTTCCACTTCAATAGGCGCAACTCCGTTCCGTTATTGCCTCGTAAGGGGTATGGGTAATTCCTCTTTATCATATGGCGAACTTATAGTGGATTATACCTCACCGAAAGCTCTTGTCACATCAATGGAAGAAATACAGAATTATCTGACCGCTAATTTTCCCGATGCTTCCGTACGGTTGAGACGCTATAATCTTATGGATGCGGATTACCCTATTGAAGTTGAGTTCAGCGGACCTGATCCTGCAATTTTAAGGAAATTGACGAAACAGGCGGAAAATATTATGAGTGCCAGTCCCGATCTTTATCTTATAACCAACGACTGGAGACCAAAAGTTCCCGTGCTTAAGGTAAAATATAATCAGCCTATAGCAAGGAATCTGGGATTGAGCCGTCAGGATGTGGGATTATCGCTGCTTGCTGCCGACGATGGATTTCAGGTAGGAACTTTTTATGATGGCATAAGAAACGAGGCAATTAATATCAAGTGTGTGGATATGAACGGCAAACCATTGAAGTCTCTGAATAATACGCCTGTATTTACCATGTTGCCTTCATTGCGCGATATTGATAAAAATACCATAAACGAGCTCATTACCGGAACAACTTCAACTGAAGACGTTCTTGCTTCTTCTCTTCAGACGATCCCTTTAAGCCAGGCGACCGACGGGATAGATGTGAAATGGGAGAATCCTTGGGTCTTAAGACGAAACGGCGAGAGAGCCATGAAGGCACAATGTTCCGTAAGATCCGGCACAGGTGTTGAGAATGCCAGAGAGGCAATAGCGGATAAAATAGAAAACATCAAATTGCCTGAAGGATATAGCATGCGATGGGCGGGAGAAAGAAGTCTGAGCGTTGATTCAACATATTACCTGTTTATATATTATCCTCTTTCGGTAGTTATTATGATAGCCATACTAATAATGTTGTTTAAGGATTATAAGAAGCCTTTGATTCTACTGCTTTGCCTGCCGTTACTTAGTATTGGTCTGGTTTTTGGAATTTTAATTTCCGGCAAAACCTTCGGATTCGTTGCCGTAGTTGGTACTCTGGGACTTGTGGGAATGCTTATTAAGAGCGGTATAGTGCTTATGGATGAAATTTCATTCCAGATCTTGTCCGGAGTAGAACCATACCAGGCTTTGCTCAATAGTGCTTCCGTCCGTTTCAGACCGGTTATGCTTGCTTCTCTTACTACTGTCCTTGGTATGGTTCCACTACTCGATGATTCGTTATTCGGACCGGCCGCGGTAGTAATAATAGGCGGATTGCTTGTAAGTACTCTTATTATCCTGTTGTTGATTCCGCTGCTTTATTCCGTTTTTTTTGGAATCAAAACCAAAACAAATAAATTAAATGAAAGAAATGATTAAAAAATACCTGATTGTTATATTATTTATAGTTTGTTTTTTTGTCCCTGTTTCATTTTTCGGACAACAACTTACTTTGAAACAATGTGTTCGGATGGCTCTTGAAAAGAACAAAAATATATCAATTGCCGAAAAGCAGGAACAAAAGGCTGATCTGATGGTCAGAGTTGCCGGAACCAATTATCTTCCGAAATTTTCCGCAAACGGTATGGGGCTGTATGGTAATAACGATATGGATTTTGCATTGAATATTACCGGACTTCCTAAGCCCATAGGTTTGAAGTTTGATGCCGATAATATCTATGAGGCCGGAGTTGGTGTGAGACAACCCCTGTATATGGGAGGAAAGGTAAATTCTGCCTACAAAATGGCTACCATAGGTAGAGATATTTCACGCCTGAATAAAAAGCTCACGGCCGATCAAGTTACTGTTGAGGTCTACAAAGCTTACTGGAACGCAGTTAAGGCGAGCGAAATGCAAAAGTCGGCCGAGCAGTATCGGAAAACAGTGGTGGAGTTTTTTAGGAATATGAATAATGCCTTTAATGCGGGGATGAAGCCCAGAAATGATCTTATGAAGGTGCAGGTACGGCTGAATGACGCAAATCTGAAGCTGCAAAGAGCAAAGGATGCCGTCAGACTTTCCAGAATGTACTTGTGCAATGTGATAGGACTTCCTCTGCGAAGTAATATTGATTTGTCCGATTCTTTTGAAAGCGGAGATTTTCTGATGGACCGGAATGTCGGAATTACTGCCCGTCCGGAGTATTTGATGCTCAACAAGCAGGTTGATATAAAAAAATATGAGAAACGTTACGTTGCGAGCGATTTTCTTCCCCAGGTGGGTATTGCCGGATCGTATAATTATATGCATGGTATTAAGTTCAATAATGCTGGCTATTTGTTAAACGGGACTAATTATGAAGTGTTGCTCTCCGTTAAGATTCCGATATTTAACTGGGGGGAAGGTGCTAAGAAAGTAAAGGCTGCCGAACGCGACATGGATATTTCACGTCTGAGCAGGGACGATGCTTATGATAAGATGACTCTGGAATTGCAGAACAGAATAGACGGATATGACGAGGCTTTGTTAGAAGTTAAAATGACGCGTCATGCCCTCAAACAGAGCGAGGAAAACCTGAGGATGAGCCGCAACAACTATGATGTTGGAATGGAAACACTGTCCGATTACCTGCAGGCCCAGAGCATATGGCAAAATGCAAAGGCCGAATATATATCAGCCCGGACGAACCTCGAAATAAGCAAGGTAGAGTATCTTAAGGCTGCCGGCAAACTTTAGCAGGAACCTTCTTATTCGGACGACTTATCCTGATGACCTTTCGCCCGGATGTTCAGGAATACCGTAGTGAATAAAAACAGCAACATAAGTATGCCGGTAAGGCGGACCGTCCAATCCGGGACGTCGAATACGAATCGCAATAGAAGGAAGGTTATTACACACGCAATTAGAAGAATATTGCTGATTATTATAAGTTTTTTCATAATCTTTGTACTTCAGTTGATAAAGATATGAAAATGGAGGAGATCAGAAAAATAATTTTTTTTAGTGATGTTTTAGGAAAGGAAATGGGACTTGCGGCGTTTTTGCCGTCGGGGCATGAAAGTATGGGGCCTCTTCCAGTTCTTTATTTTTTGCACGGGAGGAATGGTGACGAGACTCTTATTTATGATTCCGAAATAGCATCGGCGGCCGAGGAAATGATTAGCGAAGGAGATATAAATCCTATGATTATTGTTTGTCCGCGGATAGACAATAGCCGTGGTGTTAATTCGTCGGATATTTATGGCGAGGTTCCCGATCCGTACGGCCGTATTATTAATGTTGGAAGATATGAAGACTATTTTATACAGGAGGTCGTTCCGTTAGTGGATAGTATGTTTAATACCATAAATGAACGTACAGGTAGGTATGTAGGAGGTGCTTCTGCCGGAGGATATGCTGCTCTGCATTATGCATTTAGGCACGGCGATTTGTTTGTTAAGTCCGGAGGACATATGCCTGCTGTAGAATTGAAGCTCGAAGATGAAGACAAAGCTTATTTCCCTAAAATGGAAAGTTGGCGTAAATACGATCCGGTATCAATTGCCGGTAATAGTAGCATACCAACGGATATGAAAGTTTATCTTGACGCGGGATCAGATGACGAGGGCCGTTTCTACGAAGGCTGTGCTGCACTATATAAAGTTCTTAGAAATAAAGGGATAGAAGTCTCGAATCATATTTTTCCGGGACATCATAATATAAATTATATAAAATCCAACATTAGAAAATATTTGGCTTTTTATGGAGAGTAAATCATCAGCTGCGGAGATTATATTCCTTATTCTTATCTGTCTGTTTTGCGGATTTCTGGCGGAAATACCTTTCTTTTTCAAAGGGGGAGACGCCTACATTTTCTATGTTGTAAATGCCGTTCCTATAATAGTACTCGGACTGTCGGGTTACAGAATATTGACGCAAGGGAAGAAGAATATAAGAAAAATTATTGTTGCCTCTTTTGTTTTTGCCGGATGTGTATTATATGTAAATCTTCTTCCGTTTAAGGACGACGGGGGACCTTTTGATCTTGCTTTTATTCATATGCCGCTTCTGTTGTGGTTTTTCTACGGTATGATATTTTCCGGTTTCGACTGGCGCAACAAGGCTAAAAGGGTAGAGTTCGTAAGATATAATGGTGATCTTGCAGTACTTACGGCTATAATTCTGTTTTCAGGAATAATACTTACCACTGTGACGTTAGGTCTGTTTTCGGTTGCAGGCATAAGAATAGAAACTTTTTATATGCATTATGTAGTTCCGTTGGGAATTGTTTCGTCGCCAATAGTATCGTCATTCATAATAAGGCGTCACAATGATATAACAGGGAAGATATCTACCATAATAGCTAACATATTCAGTCCGCTGGTATTGATTACGCTGATAATTTATCTTGCCGGCCTGTCGGTTTCAGTAGAAAGTCCTTTTCAAAACAGGGATTTTCTTTTGATGTTTAATATAATGCTGCTCGGCGTTATGGCCATAATTTTCTTTTCCGCGTTTGAAATGCCCTCTGTTAGAAAATATAAATTCGGAGAAGTCTTTCTTCTTATACTATCGGTAATTACGCTTGCCGTAGATGCAGTGGCCCTTATTGCTATAACCGGGAGATTGGCAAAATATGGATTGTCCGCCAACAGGATAGCCGTCTTGGGTGCCAATGTAACCATATTTGTAAATCTCATTTTGATAGCCGTGGATTTGTTCAGGGCGGTTTTCATGAAAAAGGATATATCATCGGTAAAATCAACCATAGCAAATTATTTCCCCGTATATTTGATTTGGCTGCTTTTTGCTACATTCGCACTTCCGTTCCTGTTCTGATAAATATTATAGTATTTTTATATAAACTTCTTTTGAAAAATGTTGTCCTGTACATCCGATAAGTTTTTTCTTTTGATCCAGCATCCGTACAAATCTCGTTTCGTCGTTTCGGAACACATAAAGGATGCCGGAATGACAGGTGCGGTTTTGCTTGATCTTGTCCGTCACGGAAATATCGAAATAATAAACGGCCATCTTATTGCGAAATCCATGGTGACAGATCTGCCTCCTGTACACAGGATGGTGCTTAGTAAAATATACAGTGCTCCTAAACCAAGGAAAATACGGAAATGGATATTATGGTTTGCAAGGCATCATAGGAAGATGCAGGAGGTTATATTGTACGGACTTCAGGACAAAGGCCTGATAACCGTTGTTAAGAAGAATTTTCTTGGTTTCGGATACCTTAGAGGCCGGCTTGCCGATAACGGAGCCAGGGAATCTCTGATTTCCGATATACATGCCTGCATTCTTTCAGATACGGAACTGGAGGGGGAACAATCTCTTATTCTTGCTCTTATAAACGTCTGTAAAATTCACAAAATAATATGTTCCAACAAGAAGGAACGCAAAGCCTGCAAAAAGAAACTTGAAGTAATCATGAAATCCGATCTCATATGCAGGGCGCTCCGCAAGGCAATAGATGAAATACACATAGCACTTATAGGGGCGATAACTGTTTCCTGAATCGGTTTGTATTAATCGTTAACAGGGGAGGAGATATTTCTTTTCTTTAAACAAAATATTGCAAGCAGCGCAAGGGATGCTGCTGTTCCTGTTATATAGCCTAGCGTGTGATTCATGCTTAATCCTCCTGCATTGTACGGAGCTACGAAGAAATAGCTTATGCATACGAATGTAAGGAATGTGGCAGGAATCGACATTATCCAGTGAGGTTTGCCCTTTATCTTAAAATATGCCGAGATGGTCCATAAGGTTACAGCTGCAAGAACCTGGTTGCTGATGCCTACGTATTTCCATATCGTAGAAAAGTCAAAAGTGCAGAGAATATAGGCAAGAAAGAATAAAGGAATGGAAATTATCAATCTGTTTTTTACGGTTTTCTGATTGAATTTAAGTCCGTCCGCTATTATGAGTCTGAGACTTCTGAAGGCGGTATCTCCTGTTGTTATGGGGCAAAAGATGACGCCGAGTATGGCTATTATGCCTCCGGTTATTCCCAGCCATGATTTGCAGATTTTGTTTACTATTATGGCCGGGGACATGCCCTGTGCCGCTGCTGCATTCAATCCGTCCGGTCCTCCGAAATATGCCATTGCCGCCGTAGCCCAGATAAGGGCAACTATGCCTTCGCTTATCATGGCTCCGTAGAATACAGGTCTGCCGTATTTTTCGTCCGCCATGCATCTGGCCATAAGAGGAGATTGTGTTGCATGGAACCCAGATATGGCTCCGCAGGATATAACAATGAACAGCATTGGAATAAGAAGATTTTTGCCGGGACAGGTATGGAAGTTATGAAAAGAATCCGTCGTTAGGTTTATGAGTTTTATGCTGCCTCCGGTTCCTTTTATAAGCAGGGCCGCTCCTATGGCTACAGCCATGAACAGAAGTACGGCTCCGAGAATGGGATAGATCTTTCCTATTATTTTATTGATAGGCAGCAGTGTGGCTATGAGATAATATGAGAAAATTATGTATAGCCATATATTTTTGTTCCAGTTCGTAAGGGATGCAAGCAGATCGGAAGGCCCGGTTACGAAAGATGCTCCTACTGCAAGCAGGAGCAGTCCTGTGAAAACTATCATGAAAATCTTGATTTTCCCTCCCAGATATTTCCCTACGATTTCCGGGAGGCTCGTGCCGTCGTTTCTTAATGAAAGCATCCCGGCGAAGTAGTCGTGCGCCGCTCCCATAAAGATGCATCCTGCAACTATCCATATATATGCAACCGGACCGTATGCTGCTCCGAGTATTGCTCCGAAGATAGGCCCGAGTCCTGCGATATTGAGGAATTGTATGATATACATCTTCCACGGCTTAATCTCATTATAATCTACACCGTCGGCCAGCCTTTTAACCGGCGTGGCTATTTTTGAAGACGCTCCGAAGAATTTAGATACGAATTTGCCATAGAAAATATATCCCAGGACAAGGAGCAGTACTGAGCTTGTGAATGTGATCATTTCAGTATATAGTATATCAGAATATTAGATTTACACCTATTCCAGTTATGGTTCTGTGCAGTTTGTCCTTATTTGCATAAAGATAGCTAAAGGACCCCGACAGGCCTAGGTTTATATCATCACGGATTTTTATGCCGTATTTTACATCTATGCCTCCCTGCATGAAATCCGATGTCAGTATTTTTATGTCGTGTGCGTACCAGTCGGTAATCGTGGGAGCATCGGATTTGTTACCGGTATAGTTGTATTTTCCGGAAATATTATAGTTGTATGAAGCCTTAAGGCTCAAAAGCAAATCCGATTTAGCGAAGCTTATGTTTTTACCTGCCTTAACATTTAAGAGACAATTGTCATAGTCGAATGTTGAATTCGGAAGATAATATTCATCGTTTTTCGCATACAGACGGGCCGAAGCCGACAAACGCCAGTCGTAGGAATCCCTGTTTTTGCGGCATATGAACCTGTCATATGCTATTTCCGCAGTATTTGTTGCATAATTGCTCATTACGGCTTGTGTTGCAACTACCCATTCCCCGCGGCTCGTGCTCCATACTGATGTGTATTCGGTTCCGTCGGTGTTCTTGTTTATGTATGAAGCGGAAATCTTGTTCAGCGTTCCTCCCTGTCCGAACAGGCATTGCAGCGACGAATATATTACATCCATCTTGGTTGAGCCCATTTTTTGAGGCTGGGAAGAACCCTGCCTTACGTTGGTTTTATGTTCTATGAATCCTGCTTCGGCAAGCATTTTGAAATGTTTTGATCCCTCTGAGACATAGTAATACTGTAATCCTCCTCCGTAGCTGTTGCATTTGTAGTAGAAAGTATTGAGTGAACCGTTTCCTCCAATTACGTCGAGCACATAATTTCCCAGTCCCTTTAATACATAAACGTTATGGTAAAGAGAATTGTTGCTGTTCGTCGGATTTGTCCTTTCGAACGTGTTGGAGTAATACCCGTTTATTCCTATGCTGCTTTTCCCCGACAAAAATACTGCAGATGGCTTTACCGTAATGTTGTATTTGTATGATTCCGCCCTTGGATCTATTTGTTTTGCGGCTATCTTGTCGGAATATATCAGGTGCATTCCTACGTAAAGCTTATCTGCTACGACAGGAACTGCAGCCTTGAATTCCAAATCATAGGATTGCTTTTTCCAGTTACTTTTGGATGTATCGGCTACATTGTAAAGGAATCTTTCGTCAAAAGGATTATAAAGCAGCGTGTTGAATTTTGTTCCGTTTTCCGTTATGTTGTCATAGCCGAATTTACCCCACAAAAACACCTTTCCGGATTTCATCGCTCCCTGGGTCTGAAATCGTATATCGGATAGGCTCTTGCCCTCCTGTTTCCTTTTGAATGCTCCGTCGGTGTAATAATAATCCAGTCCTACGGTATTGAATTTATTTAGCGGAGCAATTGCAAGTCCGGCGGCATTACCTGTGGAAAACCATAACGTTTTTGCGAAATTCTTTTCTACATATGCCATGTTATTGTCCTGGGCTTCCGCCAAAACCGGCAGAAGCATCAACGACAACATAAAACATTTGACAAATGCTGATATATATTTCTTATTGTTCATAAAATTTTCGAAGTGCTAATTTTGCGCCGATGTCCAGTCGCTCCATGATGGCCTTCCTGCATTGTTCCTGCGTATTTCAGGAGTTGTATTTACCTGGAAATCGTTCGTCGAATTGTTTGTATCCTGATAAATTATCTGTCCGCCCTTGTCTATGCTTTTGGTTCCTTCTATTTTTCTTGAAATGCTTTCGCCGACATATGCTCCTGAACACCATATCGCTCCTGCATCAAGCTCGTTGCAAATTCTTTTTTTATCGAGGCTGGCGTCATTCTTTATGCAGTCCACTGCATCTAGAATATCAGTTTTGAGAACTTGTCTTGCCAATGTTGCAAGACCGTTTGTCGGTTCAAGGAAATTACTGTCTTCGAGAGCGATGCTCGGATGAAATATGATCAGAGCGGTTCCGAATACTGAAGTGAGATATTGTTTTGAATTGTTACCCGATGCATTGCATACATATTCCATGTTTATTGCATTGCAATCCGTTTGTTTTGAACTGTAATCCTGTATATACGTTTCGAAATCTGCCGTAGAAAGATCTACCGGAGAATTAGGGTTTGCTGTCTTATGATTGGTTGCGTATTGTGCTATTACTATTGATTCGCCCGGTTTTACAGGGTAGTCTGTTCCGTTTCCGGGTATTTTCCATATTATCTTTCCGCAGAATAAGTAATTTGAGGCATCACCCTCCAGTCCTACAGCTCCGGTATAATCAAATATCTGATATGAAAGAGCTTCTGCAAGGCATATTCCGTCGGCATATACGATGTGAGAACTGTTGTTGTAAAGTTCATAGAACTGGTCGCGGAAATATATTCCGTTAGTGGAGGTACGGCAGCCGGTATAGTATATTTCCTTAAAAATTATATCGCTTGCCTTTGTTGCGCTTACGGTAATCGAACAACTTTCCCCGGAAGACGTAATTTCCTTATTTGAAAGCGATCCAGTATAATTATATGTGAAATCGTTTTCCGTTACGGTTGCAGCTACCGTAATATTATATACGCCGGTAATAAGCGAATCCGTATTTATTGTAGTTCCGTTGGAATGTGTCGTATAAGTGTAATCCGAACCTACGCTTGCAAATGTAACATCAAAGGACTTCGGAGTTGGTATGTTGCTCGAAATTCCTGAAACATCAAGAGATACCGTTGCTGAAAGATATTTTACAGAATTGTCTTTAGAACAGGATGTGAACATTAAAAGAACTGCTGCCGATAATACGGTCAACGTCTTTTGAATAAATGTGTTTTTAATCATGATAATGGGAAATTATATTTTAAATTTAATTTCAAAACCGAAATACATAGGATTATTTAATTCCGTATATGAACCGTTGGTCCTTTCGGATCTGTCAAGAGGACGTGAATTGAATAAATTGTTTACGTAAAAAGAGGCCGTGAGGAAGTCTTTTATTTCCTTTGATACGTTGATGTTGAATACGACCGTGGTTTTGGTCTTTTCTTTTATGAATCTGCTTGATGATCTTTGATCTATCATATATTTGAATTCGTCGGAGCCGGCTAACGAAGGATCGAAGTCATATACCTGTCCGTCCGAATTGGAAATATATCTCTGGAAGATTTCGTCGTTATGGTAGTTCGTCCAGCTTTTGGTAAAGAAGTTGGCCTGGGCGGTAAGAGTTACTACGAATCCTATCGACGGGATATTGTGCGTAATGCGGAGCGTCGACAGGAATCTTTCATAATTGTATTTTGATATTTTGGGGTCGTATACTGCTACATTGCTGTTTATCTTGCTTCCCGAATGTGAATTTATATCAAACGCATATCCCTTGTCGGTGTGCATCGTATGCATCCATGCTCCGTTAATGTAAAACGAAGTTTTTATGGGATCGAATCTTCCCAAATTAAGTTCGTATTCTATTCCGTAGTTGTGTATATAGTTGTTGTTGAGAGGCATGTAATATGTGAAAAATGTATGTGTATCGGTGGTCAGGTCCAATACCGGATAACCATCGGCATCCGAGGATGTTTTCGTGTAATATTTATAAGGAAGCCATTTTATGGTATTGAAGGTTTTTCCGAAATTATATCCGTTCTTCATCAGTTCATCATAAAACGTGACGGCTAATTTGTATTTCTTGAAGAAAATTAGATCCAAACCTGCTTCGTATTTGCGATTTTTGGCAATTTCAAGGTCTGGATTTTTGGTGTCGTATATATACGTCGTACAAAGGACCAGCTGTTCTTTTTTGTCGGATGCATTTATACTATTGTAATTTGTTTGGTCGTAATATGCGTTGTTCGGATATAAATAGCTGGAGGTCGGGGCTTTTGCCGTAATTCCATAACCGCCCCTCAGTATAGCCCTGCCGGGTAATATTTCATATGATGCATTTATTCTCGGGGTTACGGTATTCAGGGAATTGACCATGTCGAGCCTCAATCCGGCGGTTATGTTCAATTTTCTCTTTAATATGTTTGTTGCGAACGAATTTTCAACAAAAAGGCCGAACCGGTTTACGAAAGGAATATCCGAAAGATCTCTGGATCTATATCCGGAATTCTGATTGCCGAGGGGAGGTGCGTCGTCATTAAAAACGAGTCCTTTTCCCAAATTGCCGTCGGACTGGAAATCTGCACCGAGCAAAATCTTTTCGCTTGTATTTTTCCAGTTCTTATAAAAGTTCAGAGTCAGCTTGGCAAAGGTGCTTAATTCTTTTCCGTAAAAATCATAATGCGAAAAATATTCATATGGAGTATAGGTAGCATATTCATTTTCCTGACCAGGTCCGAATTTGGTTATTTCGTTGCCTTCGGAATCATATATATGTTTTCCTTTGGTATTGCTTAGAGTTGTGCCGCTCGTCATATTTGTGGAATAAATATATACGGCGTTTTCATAAATCTGTTCCTTGAACGATTTTTTATTTGTAAAACTGTTGGAAACATCGTAGTTCAATGATTTAAGCCATCCCTTGTTTATATTCCACGATCCGTTGGAAGCAAAACGGTATCCGGTATTA
This sequence comes from Bacteroidales bacterium, assembly GCA_022648545.1. GTDB lineage: Bacteria > Bacteroidota > Bacteroidia > Bacteroidales > UBA932 > Egerieousia. The sequence continues at coordinate 20,535 of JALCMP010000023.1, forward strand.
GTCCCACCTGAAGATAATCTGGAACTTGCATCGTCCGGGTTGTGGTTTCTGGTATCCCTGCCATACTTGAATTCCAGCGACGTATTGGTGTTGAAGTTTTTGAAATGCTTTGACCATAAGGCTTTAAGGTTGTATCTCTGATAATGGGCGTATGCTTCCGTGGTTTTGGCATTACTGTATGCGTAGTCGGTGCTGAAATGTATTTCTCCGCCTTTTTCTCCGAGTGCCATTCCTTTGGATATGTATGTCTGGAAAATCTTCGGGTCGGTTTTTATTCTTACGGTCAGCGGTTCTATGCCTGCCTTGGACTTTACAATGACGGCGCCTGACGTCAGATCTCCGTATTGTACGGAAGGGATTCCCCTTATGACTTCCACGGATTCTATGTCGTCCGTGGAAATTGACCGTACGTCTACTCCGGAATTAGGCTGCGAGCCTATCGTTGCTGCTCCTGAACTGGCGATGCTCGAAGACACTCCTGTTATTGCGGTGTTTATCCCTTCCATGTTGGCGTTGTTTGAAACGGGGGAACCGTCTATGATGATCGCCGTTCCAAGACTGCTTGCGGACGTGGGGTCCGCCGTTCTAAGGCTTATGGTCTGGCTTTGTGCAAGGTCCGGATTGTCAAGTTCCGATCCGGGGAGCAATTGCAGGATATCTTTTAGCGAGCTGGTTTGTGCGTGGTCTATTGCCTGCCTCGATATTATGGATGCTGTTGCTTCTCCTGCCTTGCTCCGGCTGGCTATTATGTTTACCTCTTTTAACCTGAATGACGAAATTTGCATTTTGAAATCGTATTTCGTTTTTCCGGATGACGACAGATTTATTGTGGTATCTATTGTCTTGTAACCGATCATTTGTACAGTAAGTTCGTATTTGCCTGCATTCAGCTTGCTGAAAGAGTATTTCCCGGCAGATGTGGTAGTCGTATATATCCCTATGGGTTTTAATGCGACGGTAGCATAATCCATTGGAACGATTTTGCCGTTTTCGGCGGTCGTAATTTTTCCGTAAAGTTCAAATGTACCGGTTTGGGCACTGGCCAGACCTTCCGCAGTCAGATAAATGAACAGAAGGCAGATGATGTTTTTAATTTTCATATTTGTATGTGAGTCTTGCAACGGTTTTCCGAAGTTCTTCCTTTATATCTTCGTCCGATATTGTCCCAATAATTTTGTTGCAGGAACTTATTATATATTCTTTTCTATATGAATATGAATACCATCCGAGAGCTTCTGTTGCCGCAAGTCTTAATTCTTTGTTTTTGCCGTTGCTTATAAGCTTTATCATCTCTTCGGCCGCCTCCGGGTTGCATCTGTTCCTTTGTGCGGAGATAGTAAATCTTTTCGTCTTGTCTTTTACAGAAGGGTTGTTGATGTCGGCGAATTCTTTTAAATCGTTCCCGTATGATATTTTTATATTTCTTAACATTTTGTCATAATCGCGGCGTTCCGGCCATATGCCTTTGTGTGCATTGTATATCGAGTCCATCAAGTTTTTTACCTGCTCGTACGGATATAATGCGACGGCTCTTTTAAGATGGAATACAACTCTTGATGTTTCGTGCGGATTTAGGTAATGTTCTATCGTAGGTCTGAGCAGCATCGGAGCTCCGCATACTTCGTCGTATTTTGCCGCAAGTCTTCTAAGCAGTTCGTAAGGATCGTCAAGTGCAGTTGCAATTGCCTGTTCGGAAAGCGGTGATCTTTTTCTTATGAGAGTCATAAAGGCTTCGAGCCTCACATTGAGTTCCGGAGCTGTTTTTAATATGTTCAGAATCTCCATATCAGGAATTTTGCCCATTGCGGAAGCCTGTTTTATTGCAAAGGCCCTTATGTCGGCCTCTTCGGATTGCAACATTTTTTTTATGAGAGGGTAGTTTGGCCGGGCTATTTCCATGTCCAGTGTCCTTTGCTTTGTGCCGTATTTTTTACAGATGGTTTTATGCCTGCCGTCGGGTTGCGAAAAAGAATATGTTGGGTCTCCGAATATATGAGATTCGAGCGTCATGTGTTGTTTTGCCCAGTTTCCTACGCATACGCCGTATGAGAGAAGACCCATCAATTCGTTTTTCCAATGATCCTGTATTATGTTTACGCTGTTTGCAAATACGTCCATCGTGGACGATTTGCTGTCAAAGGCATACCTTGCTGCCATATAGTCGTCATGTATGAATGCTCCGTTGAAACATGCGTCGAGTATTAGAACTTTTACCCCGGAACCATAATCGTTCATATCATCTAAGACGTTAACCATGGAAGCGTCTGTTAGGGAGTCTTCGGCTGTTACTTTACTATCGAAAGTATTGTTTATCCAGTCTGCTGGAATGTCGTATTCTTTCAAATAGTATTTTCTCGCCTTTGCTGTATCGCGTGCGTTCCTTATTTTTCCGCGGAAAAACTTTTTGGCAAAATCTATATATTCTCCGGCGTTGTAGGTATAAGGAGTTTTGCTAAGAAATTGTTCGTCGGGTTCTCCGTGATGGTGCAGGAAAGCCAGGTCCAGGGAAGTGTCTGCAAGAATTTCCTTAAGTCTCGGTTTTATGTATCTGTCTTCGTCAAAATTTATGAATGAAACCTTTTCATCCGGGCCCTTGAATCCCATCTGTTCGTATATGGCCCTGTCTTCATCTATTCTTGCATTGAAGCTTTCGGAACTGTTCCCGTATCCTGCAAAGTGGAACACGTTGTCCATCTTTTCTTCTTTTTGCTTTGCAGCTGCGCTCCTTTCGAGGAATCCGGCTATGTATTGTGAAAATGAAACTTGGGGATTATCCTTGCGCGGTTTTATTCTTGCAGAGTATATGTTGCAATTTATATATTGGGCGGAATTTTTTGCCAGGTTATAATAATAAAGAAGAGAGTCCGAGGTGTCGCGTTTTATAAAATCGAATTTCAATCCGAAATCATCGTAATATCTGTCCGAAGGAACGGATGATTGTTTCCATTTTCTTTTGGGATTCATCTTGAAGGCTGTTGCAAGATAATTTGCACCCCTTACCATTGCAACCGGAATGTCTCCTACAAGTACGGCCCCTTCCAGATTCCTGTTATTATAAAGAGACTCCAAAGTGTCCCTTATGGCTTCCGGAGCAGTATCTTTGCCGGTTATTATTATAAATGCGTTTTTCCCGTCGTATTTTTTTATCGATGATGCATAATCCTTCACTTGTTTTTCAACGTTTCCATATGTGTTACGGTCTATGACTATGGCAACGGATGTTGCGGATTTTCTTATTGGGGTGTTTTTGAATGATGAAACAACAATTACCATTGCTGTAATTGCTGATAAAAACGAAAGGGTATTTATTTTTCTCATTTTGGGGGTGTGATATTTGACTTTCTTTGGGTATTATTAAACTTTAAATCTGCTTACGTTTTATAAGCAAATGCAAAGATAGAAAATATTACTATAATGTAATATCCTAAAGAATAGGGATATATACGTTCGTTTTTAGTTATAATTTATTATAGTATAATCATTTATGAGAGTTTAAATATGAATTTTTAATGATTTTATATAATAAAAATTTTATCTGAGGGAATATCTTACGGTCAACAGCAGGGAAATAGGCCGCATTTCGTAATTATATTCGTAATCCGTTATATCGGAATATATCCTTTCATGATATCTGCTTGTATTGCTAAGGTTCCATCCCGTTAATTTATATTGAAATCGTTTTGTTTTGTACGATAATGATGCATCCGTAAAAAACATCGACTTGCTTCCCGATGTTATTGAATTGTTGTAGTAATGTTCTCCGACTGCGGTTAATGTAAGTTTTTTTGAAAATGTAATGAAAAGCGAAATTTTCTGATGTAATGATTTGAAAGGTTTCAATTCGGTAGTATTATTTTTTATTTCGCTTTTGCTTCGTCCGTATGTTAATGTGTAATCAGTTCTGAAGGCTTCGCATAGTCTCGAAGATATTTCCAGTCCGGTCGTAAAGCTGTGGCTTGTTACATCCATAATGTCGCCCTGTCTGAGTACCTGGGTCTTTGATGTTGTGATGGATGCCGGAATCGCTATGGTGGTTTCTATATTGTCGAATCGTTTTTCTATGCGTCCGCTGGATGTCAGAGAGGAAAAGTCGTGGTCGATTGCAAAGGACTCTATTTTCGTGAGCGAGCCCAGGTATTCGGATCCGTACATGAGATTCGATTTCCCCTTTTGATAGCTCGTTCCCAAAGAGGCGAACAGGGAGATAAGTGCGTTGCCGTATTTCAGATCGGCGGAATAATTCTGGAATTTTACGTCTCTTAATTTTCCTTCCCTGCTGGAAATCGTTCTGTAGTCGGTCATTATATATCCGCTGTAATTATTATCGCCCAGCCCTATATCTTCAAAGCAGGATGCCCTTGCATTGAATTTAAGGTCAGGGGTTATTGCAATGTACAGGGAGGAACCCGGAGAAAATAAGGTCTTATGCGTGTTGTTTATTTGCTCTATGTTCCTGTCGTTTATTTTCTGGTACATGTAATCTATGTTCGTCCCTATTGTAAATTCCATGTTGGAGGTCCTGTAGCCTCCGAATATGCCGCTATATCCGTCGAGTCTTCTTGAAAATATGTTGTTTGTAAGTGAATCGGCCGCTTGCGTTATGCTTCCGCTATGATTGTTTTCGTAAAGGGAACCGTCCATGTCGTATGTGTTGGCTTTTATTCCTGCATTAACTGAAATATTAAAAGTTCCGAAGTCGTAATTTCCGAAAATATGTTCGTCGGTTGAGAATCTGTTTACATCAACCCTCTGAACTGCCGATTTGTTTTCCCCGGTGGCATTTCCGAATATTTCTGGAAACAGGACTGGCTTTACCTTTAATGTGGAAGGCAGGTGGTAAAAGTTAACATCGGAATTTATGTATGTCCTTATTTTTCCGAATACCCTCAGGAGGTTGAAATGGTTTGTCATTTGTATTTTGGGAACGTTAAGTTTTTGCAGGCATGTATCGCCGCCGGTTATGACGCTTCCGCGGTTTTTATCCCATTCGGATATAAGGTTGAATTTATCGTTAAGGTATCCGCTTTCCTTGTTTGATTCATATGAAGTCCTGAAGTTAATATTGTCGGTTTGTTCGTGTGCATGTGTGTTTTCCTTTATATTTACCGGATCCTTATCCGATATGTAATATTTCGTATCGGAAAACGCGTCGAATTTTTGTATATCGTGGTAGTAGTTCGTATTGAATCTTAAGGTTACGTCTTTTGCTAATTTGAATATTGAATTGAGCGAAACGGCATTGGTGTTGTTTTTCATATATCTTTCCACGTCTGTATCCGGGGTGCCGGGTTTGTAAATGCCGAGCATCGAATAGGCTTCGTGTGTTTCTCCGTACAGAGGGGAGAATTCCGACAGTATGTCTTCTCCGCAGTTGTTTCCTTCATATGTGAGAAAATACTGGTATTTTGCCTTAAATCTCATCATAACGTAATGTGCGTCCCACATCCACGGTTTGTAGCCGGCGCCCGCCAGTATGGTATAGGCAGTAGTCCCTTTCGCCTTGTTCTTGAGCTTTAGATTTATTGCGGCACTATTGCTGAGTACGGTCTTTTTCAGGGCTTTTATGGGCTGATGGTTCTCAAGCACCTGCACTGTTGCTATATCTCTTGCATGGATATTATTTACGGCAACTCCGTACCTGCTGCCCATCATGTCCAGTCCTTCTACGTAGAACCTGTTTATAGGTTTATCGTTATAATATATCTGACCTGATTTTTTTACGCTTATGCCGGGCATTTTCTTTATTACGTCTGCAATGGAAAAATCAAGCGAATCTATGTAGCTTGCTACGTTGTAATCCAGCGTATCGCTTCTTCTGGTTATAGATTTTGCCCTGTAAACAACTTCCTTTAATGATAATGCCTGGAATATTACTTGGAAATCAAGTCTTTGTGAAACCGCCTTTATTTTCTTTTCGGTAGTTTTTATGTTGAAGCCGGTTAGCCTTATAAGGAGGCTGTCGAGATTCCCGCTGTATTTAAGGCTGTAGAACCCTGCGGAGTTTGTGTTTGTAAAGGAAAGCAGGGTCCTTCCGCTGCCCGAAAGCAAAAGTACGTTTACGTCTGAAGCAAGTTTATTGCTTTTTGCAAACCTGACGGTTCCGCTTATTGTTATTTGCGAATGCAAATTTCCGCCTACAAAAAGCAAAAGGGCAAGGAGCCCTGCGTTAAGGAAGTTTTTCTTAAAAGAGATTTTCATTATATGATTATAACTAACCGCATTAGTTTCTAATAATCAAAGTTACAATACATTATTTGAGAGGTCAAGGAAAATAATCTTAACGGCACCTTAACAAGGGCCTTGTAATATGCTGCTAATCAGTATAGCTTAAAAAAATAATCTAAACAGTACCTTAACAGGCGATTTTTGAAGGATTTTTTGTTAAAAAAAGCATGTTTTATTCAAGTTCAATGGCAGGAATAGGAGGAAGAGAGACCGATCCCGGTTTCCTAACTTGTACCTTACCGTTTTTGTCTATGTAGGCAACTTTTTTTACTCCCTGCAACATGTATAATTGAACTGGATCCTTCCACTTCATTCTATTTACCTTATCATATTTTTTCTTGTTTGTGAGGATTTGTGGCTTGGCCTGTTTTAAGAACATACTTGTCTTGTTATTAGTTGTCTCAATGGCGATAGCCGTCCATGTGAATAATTTATCTTTGTCCTCTATTTTTAATATAAGACCCGGTAATCCGTTGAATTTATATGGTCCGTAATGAAGAGGGATGTCTTGAGTGAACCATGCTTTATAATATCTGCCTCTAAAAAAGGTGGTTGCAGTAAAACACTTATAACCTAAAATACTATCGCTTTGTGATAATATCTTCCACTTGAAGACAGGAATAGGTTCTTTATAGTAATATTCGCGATAACATATCATGCCAGATAAAAATAATGTTCCGGATTCCGGATAATTAAAATAAATATCTTCGGGAACAGGACTTTGTCTGCTTTTAAATTTTGCTTCCTTAGAAGGGTTATAAGCTCTGGAATTATGGGCTTTATTTCTGGCTATAGCAGTAGAATCAAGTTTAGCTTCCAATAAGCTAAAAAAAGCTGTGCGCTCTTTGCCGATTTCCAGGCATTTTACATCGTGGAAAGGTTGTTGTTGTATAGTGTCTTTGTAATATTTATAATCGTAAGTAATTTTATACATACAATTTCCGATATTCTCCTTTTTCCAGCTTCCACCTTTGAATCTGTTGCTTTGTGCATTTGACATTAATGGAGAAAAAGTTAAAGAGATGATGATAAATAGACAGTGGTAAATATTGATTTTTTTCATTAAGATTAGACGTTTATATCATTTTATTCAAGTTCAATGGCAGGAATAGGAGGATATCTCAAATCTCCAGGTTTAAGTAAAACAGCCCTTCCGCTATTACTTCCTCTATAAATTTTATTCTGTTGTGATAGAAAAAGTAATACCCTGTCATCCCATACCATCTTTAAGATCTTTGAGTATCCTTTTCTTTTTATTTTTTTTAAGATTCGTCCCTGGTCAAAATATATTTTTTTATTGATTGGCATATATATTCTATTTGCCGTCCATGTAAACAACTTTTGCGAATCCTGAATTTTTAAAATAAGTCCGGGCAAACCGTTGAATTTATAGGGACCATAATGGAGTGGTATTTGAGGTGTGAACCATGCGATATAAGTTCTACCTCTGAAGAATGTTGTTGCACAATAACATTTGTATCCGAGTATTGTATCTGTTTGCTCTGTTATTTCCCATTTCATCTTCGGAATATCTTCTTGATAACAGTATTCATATCTATATATCAAAGCGGTTAGCATAAGTGTTCCTGAATGCGGATAATTGAAATATGTGTCTTCCCAGACAGCTTTTTGATTATTATTAAGATCCAATCTTTTTTTATAACTGTAGCGGCCTTTGATGATTTTGCCTAAAGAATCCATTTTCTCTGCCAGAAGACTATGATACCTTGTTATTCTATTACCAATTTCAAGTCCTTTTATATCATAATATTCTTCAGTACGGGCAGTGTCTTTATAATATCTGTAGTCATAAATTATTGCATACTTACATGTATCTATGACTTTATGTGTATAAGATTGCCCATAATAACAACGTTGTATGTTTTGAGCATGAACTATATTAAAACTATGGATCAATAGTATTAAAGCGCATAAAGCTAAAGGTTTTAAGTATAGGTATTTGATGACATTGTTATTCATATTATATAAATATTTTACTGTATTGAGAATAGTTATTAATTATAATAGCGAGAAGAAGAAATTTTCTTCTTCTCGCTTCTTTTTTTAGATGTCTGTCTTTTTACTAGGGTGCCCTATGACTTTAATTGGAGTAATAAAGCCAGGCGCATCACTTGGCCAAATTCCTCCATCGGAATTAGCTTGCCCATTTGCTTCTATCGTGGATCCTCCGGGAGTTCCTTCGTATTTGCATCCACATCCACAAGCATTTCCTCCTCTCAAATTATTCATTTCTTTTTCTGAAAGATTGTTGTTTTCGAGATTTGTTAATTTTAACTTTTTCATAATGTTAGTTTTTATATGATTTTAAAATAAGTTTTTTGTTCTTTAAATCTATATATGTATCAAAATGCTTAAATATTCCTAGTCCGATAGTACCTACGCTTTCCGGACAACTTGGTTTAAACGAACCATTTCCGTAGTTTATAAAGGATTTTAAACTGTCGATGATGATATTGGGGCTTAGATAAATCCTGTCAAGATTTATACGGCAAATATATTTATTACCTTTTCTGGAAGTTTCTTCATGGTTGCTTTTGTTTTTGAAGCGCAGAAAATATTTATCAGGATCAAGAATTGCAAAAGCGAAAGGTGTTCCGGTATCTATAAGATAGGTATAATTTGTCTGTATGGTATCCTTGTTGGATATTAAAGTAGCAGGTATTTTTGTAAATATTCCATAATGATTTTTTCCGTATGTTATAGGATACTCCAGATCTCCTCTAATTATAGTATCATTTTTTAAAACTTCCAGCCTATGCTTTTTGAAATCTATGTGCCAGCAATTGGTATCCGTTTTATAGTTAGGAGCGAACATCCCGTCGCAATTTTTCCAGTCAAAAGTATATTTCTTAGGGTAGGTTAGCTCTATAGAATCGAAAGTCAATTTATGATATTCAGAGAACTCGGGTTTTAAAATACAACCGACTATACATCCGGTATCAAATTCCATATCTAGCTGTATGGTATCATCCATCATTACCGTAGTATATATGTGACTTTGTCTTATTGAAAAATTACCATGTTCTTCATCTGTTTTTGTCTTGTATGTCTTACAGCCGATGAATAAAAGCAATAACCAACAAAAAATAATAGAATTTTTCATATGAAATTATTTATAACAGCAGAGATAATAAGTCCCTGCTGTTTACAATAAAAATTAGTCTACAACTGCAAGCCATTCGTCGCAAAGAGTCCAGTTCCCTTCTCCGTCGTAATGTCCTGTAATATGAATCATGCCTGGAGAGTGTTTACCCTCTGCATTATTTGCATTATAATTATCTGATGTGTTTGATCCTCCGGGAGTTCCTTCGTAGGCACATGCGCAGCCGCAGGATGTTCCTCCTCTTAAATTATTCATTTCTTTTTCCGAGAGGTTGTTGTTTTCGAGATTTGTTAATTTTAACTTTTTCATAATGTTATAAGTTTAAAAAATCATGTTGTTTTAATTCCTACTCTGCAATGCTTTTAAGCATGAAATAGATTGTTTTAACTTTAAGTTGTATTTTAGTTTTTTATGGTTTATGTTATTATAATGCATTCATAGTTTTTGGTAATTGGTATAGATCTTTAATCCAGTTCCAGAGGCGGTATGTATGGACTTCTGAACTCCTCTTTGTCTTCTTTTGTAAAAGGGCGCCTTTTATGAGTTTTAATATCTATTATTCCTGTCATTATTTGTCCATGTTCTTCGGATAACCCAATCGGATCGTCCCAAATCATTTTTTGCATTTTTCTTAGCTGCATTCTTGTTATTTTTTTTATATGCATATAAGGAATGTTCGGTGTAGCTCTCTTTTTTGAATCAAAAATGTAAATATTACCTTGTGCTTTTGAAATTCCCACAGCATCCCATTCAAATAATCCCGACAGTTCTTTAACTTTTAATATAAGTCCTGGTAAACCGTAGAATTTCCATGGCCCGGAACTTATAGGAATTTCTGTAGAAAAATAGACCCTATATTTTCTTCCCCTGAAAGAAGTTTCGGCAATTTTGCAGTTATATCCCAGAATATTAGCCGTTGAATCCTGTATCAATGTCCATTTGAAATTGTTCATCGGTTCCGAGTATTCGTATTCCGTATTTATAATGGCTGTTCTGCATAGCAACTCTCCATTTTGGGGATAGTTTAGATAAAAGTCTTCGTAATTAGCCTGTTGCCCGCCATGCATCCATGCGGAAGTTCGTATTCCGTCGCGTTTGTTATTTTTATCTATACGAGCCTTGTACATTATTGAATCGCACTTGTCAGCATATAGACTATAATATCTTGAAAAAGATTTGCCTATTTCCAGACGATACATATCATAGTATCTGTTCTTTGAAATAGTATCCTTTGCAAAAGAATATTTATATGTTATTGCGTAATCGTATGAACCTATTGTCTTTTTTGCCACAACATCGCGTTCCAAAACATAATATACCTGAGAATAACACTGGGAAGATGCTGCTATTAAAAAAATAAGTAATGTGATTCTTTTCATTCTTGATTAGTTTAAACTTAACCCCGGTTTAATTAAAAACCAGAGCTAAGTTTGTTTTTAATTACTTTTTGGGGGTACATCTACCTCTCGTATATTGATTATTACCTTGTCTTGAATGAGCTCCTGGACCAATATCCGCATTTGCGTCAGCATTATCCCCACTTGAAGAACCTCCAGAATTTGCATAATAACAACTGCATCCACATGTCCAATTTCCTCCTCTCAAATTATTCATTTCCTTTTCCGAGAGATTGTTGTTTTCGAGATTTGTTAATTTTAACTTTTTCATAATGTTATAAGTTTAAAAAATCATGTTGATTTAATTCCTGCTCTGTAAAGCTTTTCGGTTCTGCTTCAATTGATTTATACAGATTGGCCTCTGCAATGTTTTTAAGCATGAAATAGATTGTTGTTTAGTTTAAGCGGCCTTTTAGTTTTTTATAGCATATGTTGGGGAAGCATTCTTAGATTCGGGCAGCCGGCACAAATCGTTTCTTCCTATTACTAATTCATAATTGGAGATCGACGGGCAGAGCCATTGATAAAGACATTTCCGGCATCTGCCGGAATCTCTTAAAAGACGCCAGGCATTACTGTCTTTCATTTCATTATTTATAATCTCGTGCAATGTATCGTTTAACGATCCTATAGATGGAAAATTGACATTGGAAAAGACCTTTCCGTTCGGCATGACCGTAATGTCTCCGAAGAAATTCGTGTTGATGGCCTGATGTGCGAAAACCTCCCTCTTGGGCAATTTGATGTTTTTAAGGTCTTCCTTGTTTAGATATATGTTTTCCTCAAAGAATTTTATATTGTTGTCATATACGGGAATCATATTGTAATTGCCGATGGCGTTTCCTTCTGTTAAATTATCCCATCTTGAATAGTCTTCATCGTTTAATATCAGCAGACTGAAGCTTCCGTACCTGTTCATTTCCTCAATCGTAGAATCGTAGACCGAACATGTTCGGCAAATGAAGGTGAACTTATATCCGAAATCCTTGGCTAAATCTGTCAGCATTCCCTTGTTTTTATCAGTCAACAGCGAATAAAAAACTACATTCTTCTTTATAAAGGAGAGGTCTTTCATTATTCCTTTGAGGTATTCATATTCCGTAACGTCGGAAACAACAAGATTGATTCTTTTGGGATATGAAGGGCGACTGGTATTAAGGAACTTAACAATATCCTTGGAGCTCAAATGTACCTCGGTATTTACCGGATAAACGACCTGTCTGTAATAGTCGGATGTTTCACATTTTCCCCCTAAATAAAAAGTAACGGAAGAAAGATAGCTTAATTTGGCTTCTGTATGTTGCAGGTTAAGCAGCGGCGGCAGGGAAATATAAGGTGAGTCGATTTCCTGGATTGCTCCGTAGTTGGATGTAATCAGTTGTATGAAGTTTTTCACATCTTTGGAAAGATCGTCCGTCTCTATTTCTACGGAATAAAGATTGTCATAATCAAGGAGTTTGTTACATATGTCCCCGATTCCTCCGGAAATACCGAATTCGTCCGAGATATATTTTGAAGCATTATACAACAGCCCCTTGCTTCCCTTTATCCATAAAAATGTGTCGGGGTGTAAAATCAGTTTCTTTTTCATTACAGTGTATTTTTATAGTCAGGTTTATTCAACTTTAACTTCTGTCATAAGTCTTCTGTATAGTTCGGGATGTTTTGCAAGATGGCCGAGGCAGTAGGAGGAATATCTTTTGAATGCTTCTTCGTCCATATATCCGTTGCATTTCGGATTGCTGCCGTTGATGTCCGGTATGTAATACAGGCACTGAATGCAGGATTCCTTTTTTGTGCAGCTTTCGCAACGGCTGCGCATTTTTGCCATAAGCGAATTGAATTTTCTCGCCACTTCTTCCGGATCGAGAAAGACCTTGTCGTCCGATATGTTCCCCAGTGAAAATACATGGTCAATCCTTTCGCATTGAAGGATTTTTCCGTTTACGGTTATGAACATCTTTTTGCTGAACGGAACACACGTGCCGGTATTTGTGGATGAGACTTTATCATAATCGATAAAGAAATCGTCGTAATCTCTAAAGACATTTCCGCTGTACTGGTGAAGAAACAATAAAAGATCGTTTGTCTGAGGTTCGTTCATGAACAGGTCTTCTGCGAGTTT
>JALCMP010000024.1 GCA_022648545.1 Bacteroidales bacterium
TACGTTGATTTATTCTCCTCTTCAATATCTTATACAGGCTGCCGGGGCGGATGAAAAATCGCGCGGCTATCTTAAAATAATAAAGGATAATGCGGAAAGGATGCAGCGTCTGATTACCGAGTTGCTGGAATTCAGAAACGTAAAATCGGAAAATGCAAATCTGCGGCCGTCGGACGTGGATATGCATAACCTTATAAACGAGGCATGTAATAATTTCGTCCGAATAACCGAAGAAAACAAAATAGATTTCAAGTTGTCGGAACATAATCTCTCACATTTGTATTCCGACAGTGTGGCTATAGACAAAATAGTATTCAATCTCCTTTCCAATGCATTTAAATACACTCCGAGATACGGATATATAAGGGTGGAGGCATGGCAGGAAGAAGGGGCGAATCCGGTATTCCATTTCAAAATAAGAAATTCCGGAAAAGGGTTTACGCCACGCCAGATTTCCGTCCTTTTCAACAGGTCTGCATTGTTCGATACTCCCAATTTGCCTAATACGGCAAGCCACGGAATAGGCATGAGCATAACCAAAAGCGTCGTAGAACAGCTTGGAGGGGACATTGAAGTAACCGGAGACCCGGGCCGTTATGCAGAATTCCATGTTGTCATACCTCAGCTGGAAGATGATTCAGTACGTAAATTAATAAAAAGGGGGGATGATGGTTCCGTCCCGTCGCCGGAGAAGAAGTCCGTCGTCGGCAAAAGGGGGAATATAAAGATATTAGTAGTGGAAGACGAGGTGGGCATACTTAACATAATGAAAGATATACTTAAGGATTACAGTGTTAAGGAAACACATAATGGTCTGGAGGCGCTAGAAGAAGTTATGAAGACCCACCCCGATATAATAATTACGGATATAGTTATGCCGGAAATGGATGGTCTGGAACTCATAGACAAACTTAAGGCGGATCCCAAGACCGGCTATATTCCGGTAATAGGCATATCCGGGAAGGTCTCCGTGGAAGATCAGATTAACGCATACAGCCATGGCGCGGATGCATACATAGTAAAGCCGTTTTATCCCAGACAGGTAACCGCTACTGTTGAAAACCTCCTTTCAAGACAGGATCTGCTTAAGGATTATTTTAATTCCACATATTCTTCCATGACTATAAGGAACGGTGTATCCCTGCATGTGGAGGATGAAAATTTCATACAGAAAGTACTGGATTTTATAAAAAGCAATATAGATGACGAATCCCTTACTCCGACATCCATAGCCGAATACTTGTGCGTGAGCAAAGCTACGCTTTACAGGAAATTCAACGATATTACCGATAAAACGCCGACCGAGTATATACGCAACATACGTCTGGAGTACGCCGCCAGATTGCTTAGAACCACCAGAAAAACCGTTTCCGAAATAATGTATAAATCAGGATTTGCCAGCAAATCATATTTTTATAAGGAATTTTCCAAAAAATACGGAGCTTCTCCGAAAGATTACAGGTCATGTGAAAAATAGTCGGTAATTTTGATTATCTTTCTTTTATGAACGCGGTTAAAATTTTACTGATTATGGCTTGTTTTTCTTTTTCTGATAATCCTGAGAGGGCTAATATCCGTTTCGACGGATCTGTCCGTCCGGAGGCCGTAGCCGGATCATTTTATCCGGCCGATAAGGCTGTTTTACAAAAGACTCTCGAACGTTGTTTTTCTTCCGTCAGCGGCGGAATTACAGCAGAGCATAATATAGCTGCTCTTATCGTTCCGCATGCCGGATATGTGTTTTCCGGCGGGGTGGCGGCGTCTGCATTTTCATATATTCCGGAAGATGCTTCTTATGATCATATTTTCCTGCTGGGCCCCAGCCACCATGCCTACATAAGCGGGGCTTCCATAAACGACGGATTCGACTATTATTCCACGCCTCTTGGGAAAGTGCCTGTTGACGTAGATCTTTGCAGGCGGTTGATAAAGGAATATCCTTTCTTTACTTTTGATCCTCTTGCGCATGAAAAGGAACATTGCCTGGAAGTGCAGCTGCCTTTCCTTCAATACCGTCTTAAAAAGATGCCTCCCATAATTCCCATAATAGTAGGGTCGCAAAACGCATCCGTTCTTCATAAGATATCCAAAGCGCTTGAGCCGTATTTCAATTCTAAAAACCTGTTCGTTATAAGCAGCGATTTTTCTCATTACCCTACTTATGAAGGAGCTGAAAAAGCAGACCGGCTTACCGGAGAGGCTATATCCTCCGGGTCCTATCGCAGGTTTATAGAATCCCTGGAGATTAATGAATCTTCGGACATAAAGGGCCTTGTTACAAGCGCATGCGGACAAAGTCCGATACTGGTGCTGCTTTATATGACTTCCGGAGCCGGAGACATAGTTCCCCGCCATGTAATGTATTCCAATTCGGGAGATTCCGAATACGGAGAAAAAGACCGGGTGGTAGGATATCATTCATTCGTTTTTACAAGAATGAAAAACGATATGTGCTTTGATATCCCGCCAAAAGACAGGGAAACCCTTTTATCCATAGCAAGAAATGCGATAGCGAAAAAACTGGAAGGGAAGCAGGCGGCGATATATGACGAAAAGGATATGAGCGACGTCCTCAAGATGCATTGCGGAGCGTTTGTTACGCTTAACGAAAACGGAAGGCTGAGAGGGTGCATAGGTCTTTTCGGAGCATCTGAAAAATTGTATCTCGTAGTACGTGACATGGCTGTTGAAGCTGCTTTTGAGGATTCCCGTTTTATGCCGTTGAAAAAAGACGAGCTTAATAAAATACGAATAGAGATTTCCGTACTTTCCCCACTCAGACAGATATACGATATAAACGAAATCGAACTGGGAAGGGATGGTATTTATATGATAAAAGGAAGTTGCGGCGGAACATTCCTTCCGCAGGTGGCGGCCGAAACCGGATGGACGAGGGAAGAGTTCCTGGGACATTGCGCCCGCGATAAGGCCGGCATCGGATGGGACGGATGGCGCGATGCCGATCTTTACACGTATGAAGCTGTTGTATTCGGAGAAAAATGAGAAAGTATGAAAATAACGGTTCGGGATATATAGCAGAAGCCGAATATTATTTAAAAAAAGAAGGAAAGGCCGTAATGTGCGTTTTATGTCCCAACGGCTGCATTATAAAAGACGGCGGATCCGGAAAATGCCGCAGCCGTATCAACCGTGACGGAAAATTGTATTCCATAGCTTATGGCAATCCCTGTTCCGTTGCAATCGATCCGGTTGAAAAGAAACCGCTTTTCCATTTTCTCCCCGGGTCAGACTGTCTGTCTCTGGCATGTGCGGGATGTAATTTGTCATGCGCCAATTGTCAGAATTGGGAAATATCTCAAAAGAGCCCTTCAGAAACTTCCAATTATGATTTGCCTCCGCAAAAAGTCGTGGGACTTTGTAAAAGCAAAGGTCTGTCATCCATAGCCTACACCTATACAGAGCCGCTGACCTATTTCGAGTACATTTTCGATACGGCTGAAATTGCTCACGAGAATGGAATAAGAAATATTCTGGTTTCCGCGGGTTATATAAACAAACGGCCTCTAAAGAAACTATGCAGGGTTATCGACGCTGCAAACATAGATCTGAAATCGTTCGACGATAAAATATATGAAAAACTGAACGGCGGCAAACTCGCCCCTGTTCTGAATACTCTTAAGATGCTGAAGGACGAGGGAGTATGGCTTGAAATTACGAATCTCGTCATTCCTTCATGGAACGACGATCCTGCAATGATAAGAAAAATGTGCATATGGCTGGTTAAAAACGGCTTTGAAGAGACTCCTCTGCATTTCAGCAGGTTCTTCCCAATGTACAGGTCTTCCAATCTGCCTCCCACTCCTGTCCCCAAATTATATGAAGCCGCATCCATAGCCGCAAGCGAAGGTCTGAAATATGTTTATATAGGAAATGTCCCGGATTCCGAAACGGAAAATACTTTCTGTCCCGGTTGCCGGAGCATAGTTGTTGAGAGAAACGGATTCGGCATAATGGAGAACCATATAAAAAGAGACAGATGTGCCCTCTGCGGTACGAAAATTGCCGGTATTTGGGAATAGAATAATTTTGCTTAAATTTATTTGTATAAAATCGCATGAATATGGTTTCTATGAAATTCGATACCGGACTCGGCGATCTTGAAGCCGTACATCTCGGACATGCTTCACTCGCCTTTAGAATAAACGGAAGGCACATATATGTCGATCCTTATTCCGAAAAGCATGATTATGAAAACGATCCCGCTGCGGATCTAATCTTGATAACCCATTCACATTACGACCATTATGACGTATGTGCGCTTCGCAGGATAGTTAAGCGTAATACAGTTATGGTCGTCTCCGCGGAAGCCGAAACGATGGCCGAACAGGATTTCGGCCGAAAGGCCCGAATAAAAGCTCTCGGGAACGGAGAAAGCATGGAGTTCGAAGGTATAGGGATAAAGGCCGTTCCGGCCTATAATATAAAACACAAGAAACCCGACGGAGCATGTTTCCATCCCAGGGGGTTCGGCAACGGATACCTGCTGGATGCAGGGGGTTTCAAAATATATATAGCCGGAGATACCGAGCAAATTCCGGAAATGAAGGATATGATCGGAGCCGATCTCGTCTTTCTTCCCAAGAATCTTCCATATACTATGAGCGACGGTGAATTTATTGCTGCGGCCAATTATCTCAGACCCAAATATTTGTGTCCGGTACATTATTTTGAAATAGATCCGGAGAAACTGCGTGCCGGCATTTCTCCGGATATAAAATTATGCGTATGATAAACAAGATTATCGAATGCGTCCCCAATTTCAGCGAAGGGCGCAACAAGGAAATTATCGATCAAATAGCTGACTCTGTCAGAAGTGTAAAAGGAGTGATGCTTTTGAATGTTGATTCAGGCGCAGCAGCCAACAGGACCGTAATGACATTTGCCGGCGAGCCTCTTAAGGTTGTTAAGGCGGCTTATAAGGCAATAATAACTGCTTCTGAACTTATTGATATGAGCAAACACAAGGGGGCACATCCCAGAATAGGGGCGACCGACGTTTGTCCCATAGTTCCCGTAAGCGGTGTGACTCTCGACGATTGTGTAAAATATGCGGCTAAACTTGCCCGGAAGGTAGGTGATGCCGGGATTCCTGTTTATTGCTATGAGGCATCCGCATCCAGGGAAGAGCGTCGGAATCTGTCTTCCTGCAGGAAAGGCGAATATGAAGGATTGCGCGACAAGTTTTCCGATCCGGCCTGGAAACCTGATTACGGCCCTTCCGAATTCAACGACAATATAGCACGTACAGGTCTGTCTGTTATCGGAGCCAGAAATTTCCTTATTGCCGTAAACTTTAATCTCAACAGTGATTCGGTGGAACTGGCGAAGCAGATAGCAGGAGAAGTTAGAGAAAGCGGACGTTTGGTAGAAATAGGGTCTTCATCTTCTCCAAATAACGCCATGGCGGATTCGCCTGCAAGCGAATGCGGCAAAACGACTGTTCATCTGGGGGCTTCAAACGGGGGGAAAACCGTCAGGATTCCCGGTGTTTTAAAGGGATGCAAGGCAATCGGATGGTATATAGATGAATATTCAAGGGCGCAGGTCTCCATGAATATAACGCGCATCACGGAGACTCCTCTGCATGTCGCTTTCGAAGAAGTTTCCAGACGTGCGGAAGCCTATAAGGCCAAGGTTACAGGGACGGAACTCATAGGCATGGTTCCCCAAAAGGTTCTTGTAGATGCCGGCCGTTATTTTCTGCGCGAATACGGTAGCGCTCCTTACGATATGTCCGAAAAGGCTTTCAGGGCTGCAGGACTGGACGGCGCAAGGATAAGACGTATTTTGCGTGCAGGCAAAAATCCCGAATCCAAAAGAATATTCAGGATAACGGCGCGGCGCATAAGGTCTAATGAGGAAGCCCTCATGCTGGTTGCTGCCCAGGCCATGAGGCTGGACGACCTCTGTCCTTTCAATATCCCCGAGCGTGTGATCGAATGTGCGGCCGGGCTTAATGCCAGATGCGTAAGGTAATATTATAAAGGAGGCTGTATGCCAAAGAGGTGTGATGATTCACACCACACCTCACACAAAATTAAATTAACTAGGGGCTATTTATTTATTGCCGTATAGGCCTGATATCTCGGATATGAAGAAATTTCTTACGTTTGTCCATTTATAATAAGGTCCCGTTTCTGCTTTTATGGGGATATATGACTCTTTTTCATTCATGAGAAACTTTACTATTACATCGTCCGTCTTGTTTCTGTAAAATATTATTTGAAGGTTCGCTCCCATGGGACTTATTTTAAAATCGGTCCATTTTTTATATAATTCGGAAGGGTTCGATACACATGCATCGTATCCGTTTATTCTCATCAGTGCTGCGAGCGAAAGTATATTTCCGTCGTGTCCGAATCTCAATGCGGCTCCTCTGCCATGTGCCAAGATTGTACTATCGGCGGAATATATTATATTTTTAAGAAGAGGAATTGCACATCTCCTTCCTTCTCCTGCTGAAAGTGCACTGTTGGCGTTGTTCATATACATTTGATAGTTGAAACATTGCCATAGATCGAATAATTCCTTCTTTGTAAACAAGTCGAAGAATGACATATACGGCATAGTGTCCTGCATATCCACGGCTATCCAGTACAGACCCCACATAAGATCTTTGCCGTTGAGTTCTTTATTTATAAACGATGTATTGCTGAACAGTGAATTTATAAGCCTTTTGCTTATTGTGAGACTGTCCCGGAATTTCCGGAATCTTTTCTGCCATGGGCCATCCGAAGAATTAAATGATCTCATGGAATCCGTCTGGAAACACAGGTATTCCATATATTTTTTGTCGGATTCCTTTTTTATGAGCAGTCTGGAATTTATTTTCTGTAATTCTCCGCAAAATACGTCCATGCTTTTAATGCATCTTCCGGAAATCGTTGAACGTGCGGAAATCTTGCTTCCGTCTTCAAATATCGTCCCAAAAGAGTCGTACATCCTTTCTGCTATTTCCTCATGTTGCTTTTCTCCTATTGCGGATAGCTTTCCTCCATTGCCTTCGGAGTTTTTCCATACTTCCCTTATTCGTGATAATACGTTTTTGCCAAGAGGTGTGAGAGCTTTTTCTCTGTTCGCCTTATTCATGAGCGATACTACCCATTCATAATCTTTGTCGCTTATAAGATATCTTGATCCATGACGTCCGTAGTGGCTTATGTAAAATGGCTCATATCCTTCGGGTGCAGGAGTATTATGGAAATTCGACGGGTCCGGGTAAGCCAGATATACGCCCCCTGCCTTATAGGGGGCGTCGAATATTTCTTTCTGCGTTGTTTGTCCGCTGAGCTGGCAGGCTACTAGAATAAATAAGGCCGGCAGTAAAAACGAAAGTCTGTTGATTTTATTGTTCATGGGTGTTAGTCGGTGTAGTCCGGATTCTGGGAGAGATTAGGATTGGTCGTAAATTCTGTTTCCGGTATTGGGAATAATTTATATTTATCGTCTACATCTTTTCCAATATGTGAGCCTTCGGAGCCGTCTCCGCCTTTCCAGTCCCAGTTATAACCGCTGGTATATTTGCCGAATCGTATAAGATCGGTACGCCTTATGTTTTCGGTATAAAGTTCTCTTCCGCGTTCGTCGAGAATGAAGCCAAGAGTCAGTTGCGAGTCGGTTATTCCTCCCGATACGGGACTGTTTCCGTATTTTCCTGAAAGATATGCCCTGTCTCTTACTTCGTTTACATATGACAATGCTTCCGATCTGGTGCCTCCGCCGCCTCTTAGTATTGCTTCGGCTGCCATAAGATATGCGTCGGCGGTTCGGAACAGCGGATAATCTACTGATGAATAAACCGTTCCTCCCTCTGCAAGTTCTTCTCTGTTTTTCGTTACGTTCCTCCATTTTATGATTGCATATCCCTGAGTAAAGTCTTTTTGCCATCCCTGGCCTTCAGCCCATGTGTTTTTGGTATGGCCTATGGAAAAGAATTGCGCTCTCTTGTCATATTTGCCGTCGCCCCACGGATCGTTTTCGTTAAAGGTCTGATCGTGCCCGTCGAATAAATTCACAAGGTTTGTCTTGGCCCTGCAGTTTCCCCATCCTCTTGTTCCTATGCCGGTGAGATAATAATTATTCATGGAGCCGTTTACAAGAGCTTTTATAAGGAAATTCGTTCCCGCACTGCCCTGTGCGTTATCGGCATCCTGATCGAGTCCCCATATTATTTCCCGGCATGTAGAATTATCTGCAAGAAAGATATTGCGGTAGTCTCCTTCGAGAGGATGACTTCCATCTTTAATTATTTTTGTGGAATATTCGTAGGCGTCTGCATAGTGATCTTCTCCCGTCCAGGTGTATGCGTTCAGATACATTCTTGCGAGCAGGAACCATGCTGCAGCCTTATCAGTCCTTCCATACTCCCCTTGACCTGCATCAGGAAGATCTTTCATAAGATCGAGGCTCTCTGATACTGCATAGTCGAATATTTCTTTTCTGGTTTTCTGCTTAGGGATGATGCCAGTTTCCATAGTTTCGTCTATGAACGGTCCTGATCCGTATAAATCGCATATTACATTATAACAATAGGCTCTTATGAGTCTGGCTTCCGATCTGTATTGTTTGTAAACGTCGGAAAGCTGGTCGTAAAGTCCCCTGCTTTTTAATTTCTCTTCTGTACACTGGCGCAGGAATTCGTTGCAGTATCCTATGGAAAGATATGCTCTGTAATATGGATAACTTATTATTTCCGTAGAAGGATTCCAGTTCATGAATAACATGGCCTTTGTCCCGTGGGAACTTCCGGCATGGAAAGCTATTTCATCCGTTGATGCTTCCTGAAGGTAAAACAAACATCTTGTGAATCCGCTGTATCCTTCGTCCATATTGGAAATGTCCCTGTCGCCACCGTCTCCGCCCTGCTGTCCGGTAAGAATCAGCGAGGCGTAACATTTGGCCAGCATGCCTTTGTATCCTGTTGCCGTGCTGTATACCTGATTGCCGGTTAGTTCGGTATTATCAAGTGGTTTCGTGTCCAGATCACCCATACAGGAATATATAAAACCGGTCATGGCAACGGCCGTTAATATATGTATAAAAGTGTTTTTCATAACGTTTTTTCCATTTGTGTTAAAAATTCAAATTGATTCCAAGCAGAAATATTCTCGGACGTTGATAAACGTTGTTGTCGATGCCGGAATATATTTCCGGATCTATGCCGGAGTATCCTGTGATTACCGCAACGTTTTGTACGGTGAATGACAATCTCAGATTTATATTGGTATTCCATACTTTGTTGAAGGTATATCCTGCCGTAATGTTGTCTATTCTGAAGAAGGATGCATTTTCGAGAAAATAATCGCTGTATAACCGTTGTTGCGTAAATCCCGATTTTAGGGCCGAGGCAAGGATATTGGAAGACGTTCCCTGCGAACTGTAAAGATCCTCGAAAGAACTCTTTGCAGCCGTATAATTAAAGACATAATTGCCAAAACTTCCGTGTCCGTTCATTCCGAAATCCCATTTCTTGTAATTTATCTTTGTTGAAAAACCTATCAGATAGGGGGCAAGGGCACTTTTGCCGGTAACATATTTATTTGCATCTTCTTCAGATGTAGTGGTATTGCCGTTGCCGTCGAGATATTCGCCGTCTACTGGTTTGCCGTTTTCGTCATATGCCTGTCTCAACAGGAAGAAGGTATATGGCGTTTCTCCTACCTTATGTATCTGGAGATATCTTCCCGTACTATTTATGTCTGCATTGCCGGTTTTTACATAATTGTCTTCTGTATCTATGGTATTCAGTTTCGTTATTTCCGATTTATTCCATGTGAAATTGAATCCTATATTCCAGTTGAGGTCGGATGTGCTTACGGGTATCGAATTAAAAGAAAATTCGAAGCCTTCGTTTTTCATTTTGCCGATATTGGTGTAAATGGTGTTGGTGAAATTGCTTCCGGCCGGAACGGAAATTTCGTTGAGTAGATTTCTCGTATATCTTTTATATACATCCACAGAGCCGGTTATCCTGTCTTTGAAAAAACCGAAGTCTATTCCCAGATTATAAGTGGCGGTAGTTTCCCATTGTATGTTGGGATCATACCCGTCGGGTCTGTATGTGGTAAGCCAGTCGTTCCCGAATCTGTATCTTGCTTCATTGTACGATGCGGTATATGTAGACAGGTAGGGGTAGTCCGAGCTTATATCCTGCTGTCCCGTTTCACCGTAGCTTAATCTGAGTTTAAGGTTGGATATGAACTCTGAGTTTTTCATGAAAGGTTCATCGTTTATTTTCCATGCGAATGCCGCAGAAGGGAAATATCCCCATCTGTTGGATTTTGAAAATTTGGAAGAAGCATCGGCCCTGAAGGTTGCGGTTAGCAAATATCTGGAATCGAACGAATAGTTAAGACGTCCGTAATATGATATAAGGTAATATTCACTTTTGGTATGTACGGGAGATACGAGCGTATTTCCTTCGGGATCCAGTGTCGTATTGTTGAAATTTTTCCAGAAATGCTGCCAGCTGTATCCCGCCATGGCTTCTATTTCATGTTTCTGAGAAATTGTTTTTCCCTATGCCGTGTAAAAATCAAAGACAGTATTTCTCTTTTTTTGTACTGAATTGTATTTTAACCCGGTTCCGTCCTTTTGATTTGTAGTGTACATATATGGAGATAGTCCGGGAGCCGTTTCATCATAATCGCTTTTTAATATGTCGTATCCGAGATTCATATTTACGCTCAGGTCTTCGAGGCCGTGTATTTTATATTTGCCGGAAATGTTACCTATCGAACGTTTTATCTTGTTGTTAAGCGACAAAAGGTTTATTTCGGCTACGGGATTGTTTGGTGCTATTGCTATCGGAACCCCGCCCGACATCCATGTGAAATATCCGAGTCCTATATTTCCTTCATATGTTTCATTAACGGGGCGGGTAGGGTCGAACTGCATTGCGTCGCTTACAACGCTTCCGTTTACTTCGTCGTTATTTTCCAAACTTCCCTTTAAGTTTAATTCTAATGAGAGATGATCTTTCAGGAATTTAGGAGTCAGAGATATATTTGCGCCGTATCTTTTATAGGCATTCGTTTCTATTATACCTGATTGATCCGTATATCCTGCAGAAATTCTGTAAGGTATGTTTTTCAACGATCCGGAGACCGACAGATTATGGTCGTGTCCGAATGCAGTTCTGTATATTTGTTTTTGCCAGTCCGTTGAAAAAGCTCCGAGTGAAAAATCCGACGGGGCATTTGCGTAAGTGTTGAAAGTTTTTTTGAAATCCGAAGTGTTTAGTACATCGTAATAATCGGTAATGGTACTTACCGAATATTTTCCGTCGTAGGTTATTTTTGGTTTGCCGGACGTACCTTTTCGCGTGGTAATTAATATTACTCCGTTGGAAGCCCTCGAACCGTATATGGCCGTGGCCGATGCATCTTTGAGTACGGTAAATGTTTCTATATCGTTAGGATTCATCAGCCCTATTATATTATCGGAACCATTTATGGAGCTGTTGTCTATAGGGACCCCGTCTATAACTATAAGAGGGTCGTTGGAGGCTGACAGAGATGCTCCGGAACGTATTCTTATAGTAGATCCGCTTCCCGGAGCTCCGGAAGTAGATACTACGTCCACGGCGGATATTTGCAGGCCTTTATTAAGATGTTCGTTCTTTATGGCGGAAACCGAACCCGTTACGTCCTTTTTTTTAACGGTCCCGTATCCTATTACTACTACATCGCTTAAAAGTTCCGTATCCATTTCCAGCACTATGTTTTTTAATTTAGGGGAACCGGCTGGAATTTCAACGGCTTTGTATCCGACGGAACTTATTCTGAGGACAGTATTTATAGAAGGTGCGCTAATTGTAAAAGCCCCGTTTAAATCGGTTGCCGTTCCCTGTGACGTACCTTTTATAGTTACGCTCGCCTCTATTACGGGCTGCCCGGAAGAATCCGTAACTCTTCCTTCTATCTTTATTTGGGCAAAAGATAATGTACAGTAAAGTGTTCCTGTTATTAGTAATGCCAGGAACTTTAATTTTGGTCTGAAATTTTTCATAAACTTATATGTTTTATGATTTTTTTGTTACGTGAAGATACCGACAACAAATACAGATAATATCATAAAATATCCTTGAAGTAATATAAAGAGTATGTATATGCTGTTTGTAATGTTAATAAGATATTATCATAATGTCCTGAAGTGTAAAGGATTGCCTTCGGCGGAAAAAATCCGTCGCGTTTTTTTTAAGTAAGATGTACGGTAATGGTGAATTTTATAAATCCAGGACCTTTTTTTCAAATTCGAATGAATTATAAAGGGATTTATTTCTTATTTTCTGTCTGTAGTTATATACGGTTTGCAGGGAATAGCGGAGAAATTGGGAAATTTTCGTATTATCAGTTATACCCAGTTTTATGAGTGCGTATATCCTGAGTTCAGGTGATAAAATGTTTTTATCCTTAAGTGCTATTTGTTCGCCTGGTTTTAATAAACCATTGAATTTTAAAACGAAATCGGGAAATATGCTGGTGAATGTAGAATCGAATTTTTTTATGAAATCAATGTATTTATCCTGACTGGCATCATAATCCTTTATTGCGGAAGCAACGTCCGTTATTTGTTTTGTGGATATTCCTCTTATTAGATCCTTCTTGAAATTTTCTTCTCCTATTATATATTGTGCGAAAAGATCGAACAACATTCCGATATATTCTACTCTCGTACGATTAGATTCTTTAAGCAGTCCGTTGGTTTCGGATAGCTTGCGGTTTAATTCCGAAAGTTCCCTGTGTTTTTTATGGAGCGATTCCTGCGATTCGGAAAGCCGTTTGCTCTTGTTGTATGAAAAACCGAGAGCCAAAGCCAGAAGGGTCAGTAAAATTACCGTAACATAAATCAGGGCTTTGTATAATTTTTCTTCCTTGTCTTTTTCCGATTCGTACGACGAAGTTATTATGGGGATGTTATCGGCTATATCAAACAGTCTGCTTCTCGCTTTTCCCCAGTTTATATCCGAAAGCGAACAATGTATATAATTATAGGCACGGTCTACGTCTCCTTTTTCAAAAAGCAGGGACGCCAGCCTCTGCAGCGACGTGTAACTCTTCTTGGCGTTCCGTATATCGTTGATGGATGCCATGATAAGGCATTTTTCAAAGGTTTCTTCATTATGCTTGGCCTTATAAATATATGAATAAGTGATCCAGAAATTTGCTTTATCTGCCGTAGGAATATCGCCCTTTTTTAAATGTTCCTCCATTATCTTTTCCGCTTCGGCAATTTTCCCTTTGTTGATTAATTGCGGTACGAGGTTGCTTATATATGAAAATGAATTTTTGGGGAATAGCAGCAACAGGGTGTCGCGGTAGGAGTCGAGTACCTTTTTATAGCGCAGGGCTTCGTCGGGTGAGATGGCGTTCATGTTAAGATAATAATATCCCGAATTATATAGATAGTAGTAATACGGAGTATGCAGAACAAAAGAATCCCTCGGGATCTTATCCAGAATTTCAAAGGCCTCGTAGTGCAATCCTGTTCTGTTATAAACATCCGCCAGATTCATGTATGCCAGTGAAAGGGAATCCCTGTTCAGCTTTCCGGCGGCTTTAATCCTTTCTTCTGCTATTATGAATGCCGAATCTACCCTGAACGATTTATATGCATTAAAAAGTTCGCCGTATATTTTAAATATTTTCCCGTCGTTTACGGCATGCCTTAATTCCCCCAGGAGAGCATCTATTTTTTTGCGCTGCTTTTCCTCATATGATTTTTTATTACTGATTGCACTGTCCAGTACTATGAGTAATGAATCGTTGGTCCCCGAATATGGCTTTTCCCTGCAATAAGAAAGGGCAGGGATAGACAAAATCACAATAAGGAAGATGTAACGTATGTTTCTCATAATAAACAAATATAAGTCATCCTTATTTATTATTCTAATCCGACGGTCCATTTTTAAATGCAGCTATTGCCGATCTTTTGTATTTTCTGGAAATCTCAATGGTTTTCTTTTCCGTCGGGTTGCCGGAAGATCCCTCTGATATGTAAATGTAATTTCTGTCGGCATGTATTACGTGGTCTTTGTTTACGATATATGATCGATGTATTCTCACGAACCGGTCGTCGAGGAACTTTTCCCATTGCGAAATCTTCATTTTTGTCCTGTATGAGATTCCGGATGTCGTTCTTATCCATACTTCGGTATCGTTGGATTCTATATATGTTATAGTTGAAATTTCAACCGAAACCTTTTTGCGGTCGGAAATGAATTCGACGGATACGGGTGTTTTCCTGAGGGAGGCGAATTTTTGTTTGATAATCTTTTCGAATACCAGCAGCGCCATAAGCATAAACCACAGGAATACGGGATTGAATATTAATTTAGGGATATCGTTTTTTGCCGCGTCATACCATTTGGGGGCGTTGAGATACATTTCCGTAAGAAAGATGCAAAGGTATTCAATAAAAAGTACCGCGACGGCTATATATAAACAGTTAATGAAATCCTTCGGCTTTTCGAATTTTGTTTTGGCAAGGAAATATTTTGCAAAAAGAGCACCGGGCAGAAGCATCGCCGATACCAGAAAAGCTTCCCCAAAAGTGGAAAACGATCCTGCAAGCATGAGGCTGGTTACGATTACTGCCGCTATCCAGTATATGATTTCGAATAATACCATAAATTTTACTGTGTAAAATTAAGAATACGACTGCAATTTTAAAAGTTTGTTGGCGTATTAGCCTGTCAATTCTGGAAGAAATAACTCTATTTAACGTTTAAAAGTGGTTTCTGCATTTTTCGGCATGGTTTCTACCTTGCCCCGGAGTTTCCTGTAAGCTACTTTTGCAATACATAACTATTAATTATTTTTATCATGTTTAAATTATTTATCGAAGGTGGTCCCTTTTTTATGGGGATTCTTACGGTTTTGCTTATTTGTTTATTGGCCGCAGCATGGAAAGCTCCGGCATGGGTAAAGGAAATAGGACTGATAGCACTGCTGTTCGGCGTCTTTAGTCTTGTTCTCGGATTTTCGGACATATGTTCCGCTTTGCAGAAATATGCGGACATAAGTACTTCCGTAACAGCTGGCGGAATAAAAATAGCGTTTATTCCCCTGCTGTACGGCATAGGAATTTATATCGTTTCACTGGTAATACGGATCGTACAAAAGCCACGGATCTGACTTTGCGGTACCTGTTATAATATTTAATCGGGATTGTAGTTTTTCTGCAATCCTGATTTGACTTTTTTGTGAAAAATTGTATTAATCCGGAAACCCGACGGTGTCGTTTCTGTAATACCGACTCATTTTTCGAAGAGGATCAACAATCTGTTGCGGTAAGAAAACGATTATTCCAAAAGATTTTATAAAAAAATAGGGTGGAAGAAGGGATTCGAACCCATGACCCCTGGTGCCACAAACCAGTGCTCTAACCAACTGAGCTACATCCACCATGTAAATCCTATCTCTAAAAATGCATATGAGATATGCAAATCGGATTGCAAAGATAGAAATTTTTTCACATATCCAAAGTTAAAGGGGCATATTAATTGCTAATTTATTACTTTTGTAAGATTACAGATATTCGATTTGTTGAATTTAGTGTAAAAAATTTAGTGATATGGCAAGAGAAATAAAGTTTTCCCTTATGTACAGGGATATGTGGCAGTCTTCAGGAAAGTATACTGCCAGAGTAGATCAGCTTAAGAAGATAGCGCCTGTTATTATAGATATGGGATGTTTCGACAGGGTTGAAACAAACGGAGGAGCTTTCGAGCAGGTAAATTTGATGTTCGGCGAAAATCCTAACAGGGCTGTAAGGGAGTGGACCGCTCCATTTAATAAGGTAGGAATACAAACTCATATGTTGGAACGCGGCCTTAATGCTCTTAGAATGAATCCGGTTCCTCTTGATGTGAGGGAGCTGATGTATAAGGTAAAGAAAAAGCAGGGAACCGACATATCGCGTTCTTTCTGCGGATTAAATGACCACAGGAACCTCAAGGGATCCGTAATAGGAGCTAAAAAGGGAGGAATGATTTCACAGGTAGCCCTTAGTATTACCAATTCTCCGGTACATACCGTGGAATATTATATGGGTGTAGTAGATAAGGTAGTGGAATACGGATGCGACGAAATATGTCTTAAGGATATGGCCGGAATAGGTCGTCCGGTATTTCTGGGCAGGCTGACCAAGGCTATAAAAGACAAGTATCCTAAATTGCCGATTGAATACCACGGCCATACGGGTCCCGGATTCTGCACTGCTTCCGTACTTGAAGTAGCAAGGGCCGGCGCCGACTATATTGACGTTGGCATGGAACCTCTTTCATGGGGAAAAATGCATCCTGACGTAATTACCATACAGGCTATGTTGAAAGATGCGGGATTTCTCGTAAAGGACATAAACATGGATGCATATATGGAGGCTCGCAGGCTTACGCAATCCTTTATAGATGATTTCCTCGGATATTTCATAAATCCCGAAAATTACAAATGTTCGTCATTGCTGATCGGCTGCGGGCTTCCCGGAGGAATGATGGGATCCATGATGGCCGATCTCAAAGGCATACAGGGAGCCATAAATGCATCCCAGAGAGCGCAGGATAAAAAGGAGCTTTCTCTTAACGAACTTATGATAAGGCTTTTCGATGAAGTTGCTTATGTATGGCCTCGCGTAGGCTATCCTCCATTGGTAACACCTTTCAGCCAGTATGTTAAGAATACGGCTCTAATGAACGTAATGCACATGCTCAAGGGCGAGCCGCGCTGGTCTACCATAGACAAGGACACGATGAACATGATAATAGGGCGTTCCGGAAAATTGCCGGGAGAACTTGCTCCGGAAATCGTAAAGATCGTAAAGGACAAAGGTCTTGAATTCTATACCGGAAATCCTCAGGATGCATATCCAGACGAATTGCCTAAATTTATCGAAATGATGAAAAAGGAAGGCTGGGACAGAGGTCAGGACGACGAAGAACTGTTTGAATTCGCAATGCACGAACGCCAGTACCGCGATTACAAGAGCGGGACTGCAAAGAAGCGTTTCGAACAGGAACTGGAAGCCGCAAAGGAAAAGGCGCATGCTCCTATCGTAGTAGAACGTCCCGTAGTTGAAATGCCCAAGTTCGATATTGATGCTATTGTGGCAAAATACCCCAATGCTCTTCCGGTACAGGCAACCGTAAAGGGAACCTTAGTATGGGAATACGATGTGGTAGACGATTCTAAGGCTCCTAATATCGGAACAGAATATAAAATGGGCGATGTGGTTTGCAGATTGCAGACTTATTACGGACTGGAAGAAGTTAAATCTCCTATGTCCGGAAAGATCGTTGCCGTTTGTGCACATCAGGGAGACAAGGTGGAAAAAGGAGAGATTCTGGCATTTGTAGATGTCCTTAAATAATAATTGCAATAACATATGAGGCAGGTTTCGGAAGATATTTATTATGTAGGAGTCAATGACAGGCGGACACATGACTTCGAAAATCAGATACCTATCCCGTATGGGATATCATATAATTCGTATGTCATAAAGGACGATAAAACTGCTCTGGTAGATACCGTTGAGTTGCCTTTTTCCGAAAGGTTTTTTGCCAATCTTGCGGAAGTGTTGGATGGAAAGGATCTGGATTACCTTATAGTAAACCATATGGAGCCGGATCATTCCGGCTGCATCGGGCTGCTCAGGAAGTATTATCCAAATGTTAAGATAGTAGGCAACAGGCTTACCATAGGCATGTTGGAGGGCTATTTCGGAATAAGCGATGGCATAGTGGAGGTTACGGACGGAGGGACGCTCTCTCTGGGACGGCATAACCTTTCTTTCCATACTGCTCCAATGGTGCACTGGCCGGAAGTAATGTTTACCTATGACGGGGAATCTAAGACCTTGTTCTCCGCCGATGCTTTCGGAACGTTCGGAGCCCTCAACGGGGGATTATTCGACGAAGATCTGGATTTCAATTTCTTCAGGGAAGAAATGATAAGGTATTATTCCAATATAGTAGGAAAGTACGGACCGCAGGTACAGACCGCCTTCGCAAAGCTCCGCGATATAAAATTGGAAACCGTATGTCCGGCTCACGGTCCTGTGTGGCGCAGGCATCTCGGGGATGTCTATAAGATATACGACAGACTGAGCAGATTCGAAGGGGATTCGGGAGTATCAATAATATATGGCAGCATGTACGGTTATACCGAAGAAATGGCTGAAATAATAGCTTCATCGATATCGGATGCCGGAGTACATGAAATATCCATGCACGACGTAAGCCGTTGTTCCGATTCCGTAATAATGAAGGATGTCTTTAAATATAAAGCCGTAATAATAGGCAGCCCTACTTATTGCGGATCCCTGTATCCCAATATTGCAAAGATACTTTACAAGCTGAAGCTTACCGGTGTAAAGAACCGTTTGTTCGGATGCTTCGGAGAATACTCGTGGGCCGGAGCGGCTGTAAGGAAGCTGAAGGCTTTCGGTGAGGAAATGTCGTGGGAAAGTATCGGCGATCCGGTAGAAAGAAAACAGGGAGCCGATGTTGCAGCACCATGCCGTACTTTAGGTATCCTTACGGCGGATAAATTGCTTGGAAAATAAAAAACGGCCGGACTATTGCGTGTCCGGCCGTTTTTTTTACATCCACTTTGTGGTAGATGTTCTTTAACGGATTATATATCAAGTACCTCCGATCAGAATCGAACTGATATCTTAAGATCCGGAATCTTATATTCTATCCGTTGAACTACGGAGGCAGGTAACAATTTGCAAATTTAGGGATTTTATCCAATTTATTTTAAATTTGCGGAGGTTAATATGATAGATTACTAAAAACTAAACACTATTTTTTATGAAGGCATATGTTTTTCCCGGGCAAGGTGCCCAGTTTACAGGAATGGGACAGAATCTATATGAAAAAAGTCCTGCGGCCAAATCTATGTTCGAAAAGGCTAACGAAATCTTAGGTTTCCGCATTACAGACGTTATGTTTTCCGGAACTGCGGAGGAATTGAGGCAGACTAAGGTTACTCAGCCTGCTGTTTTTTTGCATTCTGTAATATTGGTTAAGAATCTCACTGATTTTAAACCTGATATGACTGCAGGACATTCGCTCGGCGAGTTTTCTGCATTGGCTGCTTCGGGTGCTCTCGAATTTGAAGATGCGCTCAGGCTTGTTTCAAAAAGAGCCTACGCCATGCAGAAAGCCTGTGAAAAGAAACCTTCTACGATGGCTGCCGTAATAGGGCTGGATGACAAAACAGTAGAAGATATTTGCGCTCGTGTGGAAGGTCTGGTAGTACCTGCAAATTACAATTGCGGAGGCCAGGTGGTTATTTCTGGAGAAGTGGAAGCCGTAAAAAAAGCAGGAGAATTACTTTCTGCGGCCGGAGCCAAAAAGGTGGTTCCTCTGGCAGTAGGAGGGGCCTTTCATTCTCCTATGATGGAACCCGCCAGAGTAGAACTGGCAGAGGCAATAGAAAAAACTTCCTTCCACAGTCCTGTTTGTCCTGTTTATCAGAATGTGGATGCCCTTCCGCATACCGACCCCGAAGAAATAAAATCCAATCTTTTAAAACAGCTTACTTCTCCCGTAAAATGGACGCAAAGCGTAAATAATATGGTATCCGGCGGCGCAGATGATTTTCTGGAGGTAGGTCCGGGGCATGTCCTTAAAGGTCTGATATCGCGTATTGCTCCCGGAGTTTCAGTAAACAGTATACAGGATCTCCCTGAATAATAATCTTGAATAATTTGAAAATCAAGACCGAAGAAAAGTGAATCCGGCCCGTGAAGCCGGATTCTTACTTTTAAGATATATACGGCATTTTTTTTGAGAAAAAGAATTAAAGTAATAGTATAAAAATATAATTTATAAAGATTTAATTTGTATTTTTATTTCAAAACAAATTAATACCAAATAAAGTTTTAATATGGCTAAAGATAAAAAATTCGTTACCTGTGATGGTAATACGGCTGCGGCTTCCGTTGCATACATGTTCAGCGAAGTGGCTGCCATTTATCCTATTACTCCGTCATCAACAATGGCAGAGCTTATAGATGAATGGTCTGCTTTCGGTAGAAAGAATATGTTCGGGCAAACCGTAAGGGTCGTAGAGATGGAAAGCGAAGGCGGTGCTTCCGGTGCATTGCACGGTTCATTGCAGAGCGGTGCCCTTACTTCTACATTTACTGCTTCCCAGGGATTGCTTTTGATGATTCCTAATATGTATAAGATTGCGGGAGAACTTCTTCCTGCAGTATTTCATGTTTCTGCAAGATCCCTTGCATCCCATGCATTATCTATATTCGGCGATCATCAGGACGTTATGGCGGCAAGACAGACCGGATTCGCCTTTTTGGCTTCATCCAGTGTCCAGGAAGCGCAGGATATGGCGGCAGTAGCACATTTGTCGGCTATAAAATCTTCTGTTCCGTTCGTTCACTTCTTCGACGGATTCAGAACTTCCCACGAAATCCAGAAAATAGAAGCGATAGATATGGACGAGCTTAAAAAGCTTGTCAGCACCAAATCCATAGATAAATTCCGTAAAAGGGCCCTCAATCCCAACAATCCGGTAACAAAGGGAACTTCACAGAATGCGGATGTATATTTTCAGAATATTGAAGCCAGCAATCCTTATTATGATGCCGTTCCCGATATCGTAGCCAGATATATGGGCGAGATTTGCGAACTTACCGGAAGACATTATCTTCCTTTCGAATATTATGGCGCCGAGGATGCCGAAAACATAATAGTGGCAATGGGCTCCGTGACGGAAACCACGAAGGAAGTCGTAGACTATCTTACAGCCAAAGGCAGGAAAGTCGGAGTTATTACCGTAAGATTGTACAGACCGTTCTCCGTAAAGTACCTGATGAGGGTGCTTCCCGCAAGCGTAAAGAAAATAGCCGTACTGGACAGAACCAAGGAAAAAGGTTCTATCGGAGAACCGCTTTATCTTGATGTTAAGGCCGCTCTGGCAGACCAGAGACCTGATATAAAAATAGTCGGCGGAAGATTCGGATTGTCTTCCAAGGATACGACCCCTGCAGATATCCTTGCCGTATATGAGAATCTAAAGGATAAGGAGCCCAAGAACGGATTCACAATAGGAATAGTAGACGATGTAACCTTTAAGTCCCTTCCTGTAAAAGGCGATCTCCTTCTGGAAAAGAAAGGGACTTACGAGTGCAAGTTCTTCGGACTGGGATCTGACGGAACTGTAGGTGCCAACAAGAACACCATAAAGATAATAGGCGGCAGTACTTCCAAATATTGCCAGGCTTATTTCGATTATGATTCCAAGAAATCCGGAGGATACACCTGTTCTCATCTCCGCTTCGGCGATACTCCTATACATTCTCCCTATCTCGTATCCACCCCAGATTTCGTAGCCTGCCACGTTGCTGCATATCTTACGAAATACGATGTCCTCAGAGGTATAAAGAAAGGCGGTACTTTCCTGCTTAATTCTCTGTGGAACAAAGAAGAAACATTAAAGAAGATCCCCGACTCGGTAAAACATACGATAGTTGATAAGCAACTTTCCTTCTATATTATAAACGCCTATAAAATAGCGGACGAGATAGGTCTCGGAAACAGGACCAATACCATTCTCCAATCTGCATTCTTCAAGATTACCAACATAATACCGTACGAGCAGGCTGTAAGCGAAATGAAGCATGCAATAGAAAAGAGTTACGGCAGGAAAGGCGAAAACGTTGTTAAGATGAACTATGCTGCCGTAGATCGCGGTGGTGAATATGAGAAGATAGACATTCCTTTCGAATGGAAAAATATTACCGCCAAATTCGTTCCGGATTCCTACAAGCGTCTGGCCCCGGAATGGGTAAGAAGTATAGCTGACGTAGTTAATGCACAGAGCGGCAACGATCTTCCTGTTAGTGCATTCAAGGATGCTCCCGACGGCGTTATTCCTGCAGGAACGGCCGCATATGAAAAACGCGGTGTTGCAACACATGTTCCATTATGGAATCCCGAAAATTGTATCCAGTGCAACCAGTGCGCCGTAGCTTGTCCTCATGCCGTAATACGTCCGTTCCTCATGACCGAAGATGAAGCCGCAGTAGCTCCTAAATCCATAAAGAGGGTTAAAGGCAAGGCAAATCTCAAGGACTATTACTTTACGATACAGATAAGCCCGTACGATTGTACGGGGTGCGGAAACTGCGCTAACGTATGTCCTGCTCCGAAGAAGGCCCTTACTATGGTAGATGCCCAGACTCAATGGGGCGAACAGGCTAACTTCAATTACCTGCATTCTACTGTAGGTTATAAAGATAATATACTTCCAAAGAGTCAGAGCCCTAAGAATTCACAATTCTCTCAGCCTTTGTTCGAATTCTCCGGCGCATGTGCAGGTTGCGGTGAAACTCCTTACATAAAGATGATAACCCAGCTATTCGGCGACAGAATGGTTATTGCAAATGCAACCGGATGTTCTTCTATTTACGGAGGATCGTTTCCTGCTTCTCCTTATTGCAAAAATAAGGAAGGCAAAGGTCCTGCATGGGCGAATTCGCTGTTCGAGGATAATGCCGAGTACGGACTGGGAATGAAACTCGGAAGCGACAAGTTGCGTAGCAATCTTGCCTCTTTGATGGAAGAAGCCGTCAATTCAGCTGATTGTACACAGGAAATGAAGGATGTATTTGGCAAGTGGCTGGAAAACAAAGACAGCGTTGATGCCGTAAGACCTATAGCCGCAAAAATTGAAGAACTGACAAAGGGTTCAAAATTAGATATTTGCAAGAAAATATATGGCTATAAGAATCTTCTCATACCTGTAAGCCAATGGATAATCGGAGGCGACGGATGGGGCTATGATATCGGCTACGGCGGACTGGATCATGTTCTTGCTTCCGGCGAAAATGTAAACGTGCTGATTGTCGATACAGAAGTATATTCCAATACCGGCGGACAGTCTTCCAAATCTACTCCGGCAGGAGCCGTTGCAAAATTCGCAACCTCCGGCAAGAAGATACGCAAGAAGGATGTTGGAATGATGGCTATGAGCTATGGTTATGTTTATGTTGCTCAGGTAGCCATAGGGGCCAACCAGGCACAGTATGTCAAAGTTCTCAGAGAAGCTGAGGCATATGACGGACCTTCTCTTATAATAGCTTATGCTCCTTGTATCAACCATGGACTGAAGGCCGGAATGGGTAAGAGTTCTGAAGAGGAAAAACGCGCCGTGACATGCGGATACTGGCATCTCTACAGATTCAATCCTGAAACAGGAAATGAGGGAAAGAATCCATTCTCACTCGACAGTAAGGAACCTGACTGGACTAAATTCCAGGAATTCCTCAAGGGCGAAGTAAGATATGCTTCTCTTATGAAGACATTCCCACAGCAGGCAGGCGAACTCTTCGGTCTTACCGAGGAATTTGCAAAACAGCGTTACGAATCATACAAACGCTTGGCTGGCAAGGAATAGTTCCTAATATTTTTGATTTAATAAAAGAGGATGACTATTTTTTAGTCATCCTCTTTTTTATATTTCTTTTATGATATTTGTCAGAAAAGAGAGTATTTGATTCCGAACGAAAGGTTAACGACATCCCAGAATCCGAGTTGTTCGTTGCCGACCTTGCTGACTATGTACAGGTCGCAGCTGTTTAATTCGTAATAAAATGAAACGTACTTGTTGTATCTCCTCATATGTCCCGGTATGTCGAATTTTATTCTTTGGCCGATTGAAATGATGCCTCTTACTTTAGAATAAAATTTGTAGTAATTATTCGGATACCTGCCAGGTTCGTGCACCCATAATTTTCCGGAGGTCGTAGAACTTGCAGTAAAGGCGACGGTTAATGGAATGTAGTCGAGATTTGTGTTTTTTATGTGCATTCTCCATGGCATATATGTCTCTTTCAAATTAAGTGTCACGAATTCGGTTGCTGAAGAGTATTTGGGCGTATATCCCACCATGAAGTTGGTTTCCCACTGCTCTTTTTTACCGTATCCCCATCCCGGCCCGAATGATATCAATCCTATGCTGCCTGCAAATTGCAGCTTGTAGTGTCTTGGGATTAATTTTTGCCATACCGTATGGTACTTATGCAGGTTGTAATAATATTTGCTCGATTCTTTTGACGTTATACAACTGTCGGTCTGTTTTACGGGCTTTTTAAAATTGTTGCAGATCCCGGTATTGCCCGATGCGGATATTGCGGAAAGTAATAATGCACAGGAAAAGACGGCGCCCGATAATATTTTTGTTAATGGTTTTCTCATTTCCAGGCTCATTAGTAGTTTACTATTTCGTAATCATATCCGTTTTCGTTTATGGTGAAAACATAATATGCCCTGTCCTTTATTTTTGTACATGCATAGTACATGAGTCCGTCATCGAAAAGTTCGCCGGCCTTAAATTGATGTACATGTCCGTAAAGGACAAACATGGGGTTGGGGAATTTTAGGAGATAGTCTTCGAATACGTAATTTACGTTGTTGTTGAATTCGACATCGAACGGAGGCGCATGTATTACGAAAATTGTTCTGCAAGCCTCAGCCGGATAATTGTTTAGTTGTTTCTTAAGAAATGAGAAATCGGGGACGGCAGTTCCGTAATCGAATTCGAGTGCATTTGTGTTCAGGAATATGAATCTTACGTTTCCGGCGGTAAATGTATAATTGTAATCTCCGTAAATCTTTTTGTAACAATCGTTGCCGGTTCCTATGCAGTCGTGGTTGCCCAATACGGTAACCCATGGCATGTCGAATAATTTGAGGATATCCCTCATCCATAAATATTCCTTGGTAAGACCAAAATCCACCTGATCGCCTCCGTGTATTACGAAATCTATGTCTCCTCTTGCATTTATGGATTCTACTGCATCTTCAGTTTCATCATACCAGCGCTGAGTATCGCTTATCATGGCGAAACGGAATGTCTTCTTACCCTTGAGGGAGTCTTCTATTTTAGCTGTGTTCTTTGCGGTAAGGCCGGTATCTCCGTATATCTTTACGTCGTAGGGATGATAGTCGAATATATTGCAGGAGGTTAGCAGGCAAATATTTATGGAAGACAAAATGGACAAAAGAAAAAGTGTTTTTGATTTTTTCAGCATGGTAATATTCCTTTAGGTGCAAAGTGCGTAAAATAGCTGAATATATCAAAGTCCTTTTTACCTTTATGGTAACCGGTTTTACCACAAAATGAGGCTTTATCTCATGGCTACTTTTATTATATCGCTGAATACACCCTTTGCCGTTACTTTTCCGTCTGCTCCATAACCCTTTATTACAAGAGGAAAGTCGCCGTTGCTCTTCGAATATAGAACTATTGCATATTCGCTCTTGTCTATGTGGTATAATTCTTCGCTGCTGCTTATTTCTCTGAATCCGATTTTGCATTTGCTTCCTTCCAGGCTTGCTATGTATCTTAATTTACAGCCTTTTGATGAAGCGCTGCGGACCATTTTTTCATATTTTCCGGAAATGGAGTCCAGTTCTCTGTAAAATGTTTCGTCTTTGTATTTTTTTAGGATATCATTAGGAATGAACGGCTCCTGTTCTATGCTGCTTCCTTCGAACCGGTAGCCAGATTTGCGCGCAAGAGTGAGCATTTTCCTTTTCATGTCGATTCCGCTAAGATCAATCAGCGGATCGGGTTCGGTTATGCCTGAATCTATTACGTATTTTACTGCTTTTCCCAGGGTGGATCCTTTTTCTATTTCATTTAATATGATGGTAAGACTGTCAGAAACGAGTGCATATATGCGTTCTATACGGTCGCCGGTAATTACCATGTTTTCTATAGCCGATAATACCGGCCATGGAGCTCCTGCCCCGGTTTCGTTGAGGAATTCGACTCTGTTTTCTCTTGCTTCCCGCGTGAGCCTGTAGTATGTGTTCAACGGGCCCGACGAGGCCAGTTTGTTTGCGCTTACCACATTTATCCGGTTACCGAGGAGCTTTTCGTAAAATCCTACTATTTCTTCAGAGTCGGTGCAGTCTACGAATATTTTTTTAGGCGAAGAAGAGGCGATAGCTGCGTTTACGAAATCTTCCATACCGGCAAGCGAGGTTTGCCTTTTCCATTTCTGCGGATATGATCCGAGAAAATCCTTGTCGGATATCATTCTGATATTTTTGTCGGCAAGACCCTTTAGATGGAATTTTATTCCGAAACTTTTCATTATCCTGTTTCGCTGTGCTTTTACGTCGAGAAGCAGAGAGTGTCCGACGCTTCCTGTTCCTGCAATGTAAAGGTCGATTTCTTCCGTCGGGGTGCCGAAAAATTCATCGTGCAGGGCCTTTATGGCTTTTGCTACGTCTTTTTCCTTTATTACGGCCGATACGTTGTATTCCGATCCTCCCTGTGCGGTTGCTACTACGTTTATCTTGTTTCTTCCGAGAGCGCCGAACACGTGTCCGGAAATGCCGGGAGTCTGTTTCATCTTTTCACCCACAACTGCTATTACGGACATGTCGGGTTCCATTATGACGTCTATGTAGGTCCCGTCTTCTTCTTCGGTTCCGAGAAAATCCTTTATTATTGACATGGCACGGGCGCCTTCTTCTGCTTCTACCGCAAAACTGATGCTGTATTCCGACGAGGCCTGTGCTATGAATATTATGTTTATGCCTTTTTCGGCAAGGGCTCCGAATATCTTATATGAGATTCCTACCTGT
Organism: Bacteroidales bacterium; assembly: GCA_022648545.1. Lineage (GTDB taxonomy): Bacteria > Bacteroidota > Bacteroidia > Bacteroidales > UBA932 > Egerieousia. The sequence goes on from JALCMP010000024.1 coordinate 26,648, forward strand.
CCCATGAGGCCGTTACCGAATACGGTTACCAGGGAAACTTTTCCGGTGTTGGATATCCCTTTTACCGGTCTGTTTTTGTATACAGTTACCGTATCGTTTATAAGAGTTCCCTTTGCTTCTTCGTTGAATGTGTTAAGTATTCTTATGGGGATACTGCATTTTATGGCCGGCCATATTGCGGGTGTGAACAATGCTTTGGATCCGAAATGGCACATCTCTGCAGCTTCGGAGTAGGACAGCGATTTTATTGCTCTGGCTTCGGGAACAAGTTGCGGGTCGGCCGTCATCATTCCGTCGTAATCGGTATAGATATCTATTGACTTTGCCTCTAGTGCGGCTCCGAGCATCGAAGCCGTAACATCCGACCCTTCTTTGCCGAGAGTGGTTACATATCCGTCGGGCGTTTTACCGCAATATCCGGGAACGACGGCCAGTTCCTGGAACTTCCCGAATCTGTCCTTTATCTTTTCGCAGGTTTCGTCCCATAGTATCTGAGCCGCGCCTCCGCTTCTTTTTGTAACTATTATGTCGCGGCCATCTACCCGTACGGCCCCTTTGAACATGCGTACTATGAGTTTTGAAGAGAATTGTTCTCCCATGGATATTATATGGTCCCTGAGCGTGTAGAGATTGTCCTTCATTACTGAAACGCTGCTCAGCAATTCCTCCAGCTTGCTCATATCTTCGTTCAGATCTTCCAGGAAGGGGGTATATTCGTATTTCGGCAGCATGGCCTTGGCAAGCTGCAGGTGCTGTTCTCTTATGGCTACCATGTCCTTTACGTTGTCGCTACAGCTCGAGATGGTCTTCTCGAACATTTCGGAAAGTTTTTCAGTAATTCCGGAAATTGAAGAGACTACTACGATGCATGGCCTTTTCTCTTTTTCTACAATGGCTTTTAATCTAGTTAGAGCTTCAGTGCTCCCCACCGATGCTCCGCCAAATTTAAGGATCTTCATTTTTTATTTATGCAATGGTTACGAATCAGAATGATATATGGAAAAACATTGTGTGCAAAATGCCGGTAAAAGGATAAGAAATATAAAAAATACGGATTATCTTGGGGGAAAATCTAAAATTGTGTATCTTTAGGAGTGATAGCGTTCTTATCCTGTTGTAATTTGTTAGTATTTTAAATAAGCTTTACATGCTGTTCCGTAACGGTATTTATTCAATATCTATTACAAATATAATATATATTTCATAAATGTCATATGGGTTTAAAATATTATTTACGACGGCAGGGGCATAATTTTTACAAACGCGTAAAGCGTACTATTTTGATGGAAAAGAGGTCGACGGCGGACGTCCGTCATGATTTTTGGTATGGATTGTAATGTGATTTAAACAGCTTTTCGGCTATGGGTATAATTTATTCGGTAACAAACAGATCATATTCTCTATTAAGAGGAATTATAATGCTTTTTACAGGGATCCTGCTTATATGGAAGCCGGTTTTCGCCCTTAATTTCATTGTGCAGCTTATTGCCGTGCTGCTGGTGGCTTCCGGAATAGTAACTCTCGTGCTTGCAATCGGGAACAGAAAAAAATCCGGAAGGAGGGATCTTTTGTCTTCTTTTGCAGAAATAAATACTTTGGTATATGTTTCTTTCGGAGTCCTGATTTTTATTTTTCCCGGTTTCTTTATTTCCGCCCTTGTCTTTTTATTCGGCGTTATCCTTTTGCTGCTCGGCGGTTCCCAGATTGCAAACATAGTTTTAAGTTCCAGATATGGGTTTAAGGCACCGGTATTGCTTTATGTGGTTCCGGCAATAATTACCATTTGCGGCATAATACTGTTTTTCCAGCCTTTTACTTCCAGGGTGGTTCTCACCATGTTTTTCGGAGGCTGCGTAGCTGCATACGGGATTATGGAGCTCGCTTCTTCGTGGAAGTTCCGCAAGGTTAAATTCGACAAAAGCGGCAGATTCGTGGAGACAGAAGAGGTTCCTTATGAAGATGTCAAATCAGAGCAACCCGACGGTGGTAAAAATAATGAATAGCCTGTTCTTTCGTTGTGATACCGTGGCGCCGTTTTCATTCAATATATAAGATATCCTATTACTCCTCCTGCTATTATAAGGAGTATGGGGTTGACTTTTAGCCATTTCCCTGCTGCGAACGCTGCGGCGAACAATAGCCAGCTGGTCCAGTCGAAGAAGTTCTCCGGTGTTATTAGAATTGCGGCGGCGGAAGCTATCATGCCTATGACAACCGGCCTAACCGCCTTCATTATGTTCTCGAATATCTTATTGCGGCTGTACTTGTCGTAAAGTTTGCATATGATGAGGATTATTATGAACGAAGGCAGGGTTACCGCTATGGTGGATATTACGGATCCTGCTATTGATCCGGAGACCGTGTAGCCTACGTATGTGGCACTGTTTATTCCTATGGGGCCGGGGGTCATTTGCGCTACTGCAACTATGTCGGCGAATTGTGTAGCCGTAAGCCAGGCATGTTTTACTACCACTTCGTTCTGGATTAGGGAAAGCATGGCCCAGCCTCCGCCGAAAGTAAACATCCCTATTACAAAAAAAGTATAGAACAGCTGAAGGTATATCATTTCTTTCCCTTTTTGTTTTTATATAATGTAATGCTCGTGAAAATGGTACCCGTTACGAGCAGGATGTAAACCGGAGAGACTTTTAATGCGGCTATGAGGATTGCTGTGGCCAACGCTATGGTCCCGGTCAACAGGTTGAGGCGTGATTTTATCGCCATGTTTACCATGGGAATTGCTATGAGGGCCACCACTATGGGACGTATTCCTTTGAATATACTTACCACCGTGGGGTTGTTTTCATATCCGGTAAAAAACATGGCGATTATGAGGATTATAAGGAAGGAGGGAAGTATGCACCCGAGTGTGGCGGCTATGCTGCCCGGCGTACCTTTTAGCTTGTGCCCCATGAATACTGCTACGTTTACGGAAATAAGGCCGGGTGCCGATTGTGCTATGGCTATTATATCCATAAACTCTTCTTCGGTTATCCATTTCTTGTTGTTTACGAGCTCCTTTTCTATTATGGGGATCATGGCGTAGCCGCCCCCTATGGTAAATGCTCCTATTTTGGCGAAGCCCGAGAATATTTCCCAATATGACGTTTCCATTGAGACAAAGTTAAGCATTGTTTATTGTACGAATGAAAATTTTTTAAGAATTTCTTCAAATTTATTTGTTAGAAAAAAAAAAGCAGTTATCTTTGCAACCCGTTTCGGAAATGAAGCGGTTGAAACAGTAAGAAAGTTCTTTGACAACATTAAGATAAACAATCAGAAAGGTAGAGGTTTTATAAGGAAACCTCGTCAATACTTTTTAAATTTATTGAAAATCCGGTTAGGACGAGCTACGAAATAATATAAAACAATATACAATGAAGAGTTCGATCCTGGCTCAGGATGAACGCTAGCGGCAGGCCTAACACATGCAAGTCGAGGGGCAGCGGTTCTGTAGCAATACAGGATGTCGGCGACCGGCAGAAGGGTGCGTAACGCGTGAGCAACATGCCTGTAACAGGGGAATAAGCCAAGGAAACCTGGTCTAAAGCCCCATAATACTGAAAGGCTGCATAGTCTTACAGTTAAATTTTCGAAGGTTACAGATTGGCTCGCGTGACATTAGCTAGATGGTAGGGTAACGGCCTACCATGGCAACGATGTCTAGGGGTTCTGAGAGGAAGGTCCCCCACACTGGAACTGAGACACGGTCCAGACTCCTACGGGAGGCAGCAGTGAGGAATATTGGACAATGGATGGAAATCTGATCCAGCCATGCCGCGTGCAGGAAGACGGCCCTATGGGTTGTAAACTGCTTTTATATGGGAGCAATAAGGTGTACGTGTACACCGATGAGCTAACCATAAGAATAAGCATCGGCTAACTCCGTGCCAGCAGCCGCGGTAATACGGAGGATGCAAGCGTTATTCGGATTTATTGGGTTTAAAGGGTGCGTAGGCGGTAATGCAAGTCAGTGGTGAAAATCCGAGGCCTAACCTCGGACCTGCCATAGAAACTGCATAACTGGAATACGGTTGATGTCGGAGGAATGTGTAGTGTAGCGGTGAAATGCATAGATATTACACAGAACACCAATAGCGGAAGCATCTGACAAAGCCGAGATTGACGCTGAGGCACGAAAGTGTGGGTATCGAACAGGATTAGATACCCTGGTAGTCCACACAGTAAACGATGATAACTATCTGTTGGCGATACATGGTCAGTAGATAAGCGAAAGCGATAAGTTATCCACCTGGGGAGTACGACCGCAAGGTTGAAACTCAAAGGAATTGACGGGGGCCCGCACAAGCGGAGGAACATGTGGTTTAATTCGATGATACGCGAGGAACCTTACCCGGGCTCGAACGGAATGTGAACGAGGTAGAGATACCGAGGCCAGCGATGGCGCATTTCGAGGTGCTGCATGGTTGTCGTCAGCTCGTGCCGTGAGGTGTCGGCTTAAGTGCCATAACGAGCGCAACCCTTGTTGCCAGTTACCATCAAGTAAAGTTGGGGACTCTGGCGAGACTGCCGCCGTAAGGTGAGAGGAAGGTGGGGATGACGTCAAATCAGCACGGCCCTTACGTCCGGGGCGACACACGTGTTACAATGGCAGGTACAGAAGGAGGCGAGGCAGTGATGCCGAGCGGATCCCGAAAACCTGTCTCAGTTCGGACTGGAGTCTGCAACCCGACTCCACGAAGCTGGATTCGCTAGTAATCGCGCATCAGCCATGGCGCGGTGAATACGTTCCCGGGCCTTGTACACACCGCCCGTCAAGCCATGGAAGCCGAGGGTGCCTGAAGTTCGAGACCGCAAGGATCGACCTAGGGCAAAATTGGTAACTGGGGCTAAGTCGTAACAAGGTAGCCGTACCGGAAGGTGTGGCTGGAACACCTCCTTTTTGGAG
>JALCMP010000025.1 GCA_022648545.1 Bacteroidales bacterium
CGATCTAATTTCCTTTCCTTTAGGTCCGGGTGCATTCGTATAGCAAAAATTGCCTTTACTATCGTAGATGATGTACCTTGGTATTAGCTGAACGTTTATGGTCCTTATGAAATCGGAAGAATCAAGATTTATTATCCTGTAGCATTCCGACATGGTGCCGATGTCGAAAGCTTGAACAGCATTCTTCCAGCTGCCGTTGTTCTTGTCCAGCGACAGGTATATGAAAGCCACATTTTTCCCCTTGTAATTTTGTCTCAGTTTTTTTGCGTATTTCATAGCGCCCATGCATGGAGCGCACCAGCTGGCGCAAAAGTCCACATATATGACCTTGTCCTTATGCCTTACTAAAACACTGTCTAATGTGATCTCCCCGCTGTTTTTATCTTCAAGCAGTAGTTTATCGGCTGGAGCTTGCGCTATTTTGTATTTTATTTTCAGACTGTTTACATATGCCGTGTCGCCTGTAATGGAAATATATTTATCTACGTATTCTTTAATGGTATCGTTGGAGCAGGGAAGGTCTTTTATTCCCATTATGCTTCGCAACAGTACGATGTTCCTTATATTTTTAGTAAGAGAGCTGTCGACTTCTGCCTTTCTAAAGAATATCTTCCAGTCCCAATAACCTCCATTTGTCTCTTTTATTAATGGGATATTATATTTGTTTTTCAATAAGACAGTTGTGAACTCCCATTTTATGAAATTTACATATGATATATAATCCAATCGTTCGTTTTTTATGAAATTGAGAATAATATTAGTGTCTAAGGGGGCATTGTCATATTCCGCATCGGTAATATCGGATATTTGTCTTTTTAAATTTAAAACATATTCAAAATATTCTGATTCGGTTTTCGAGTCGGCAGAATTGCCGGAATATTCCGTTAATTGCTGCTCATAATTTTTAATATATTCTTTAAATGCCTGTTTCAGTGAGTCTACCGGAACGTATTCTTTTTCCTTTATTTTCAAAATCTCCCTTGGAGTATATTTATCGGGGGTATTTTCAAGTTTTTCCAACATCCTTCTTAGTGAAGTCAAACCTGACAGTGCCTCTATGCCCCAGTATGATTTCCTGTCTTTTATGCTTGTGCAGAAATTATAGTATTGGGTAAGCATATCGTTAGTTCTGCTTTTGAGTTGGGGATATTCATACTTGTCATAAAAGATGTCTATCGTATCTCCGACTTTAAGCAGAGTATAATATGTTTCTATGTTTTTGTAGTTGAGCAGCACTTCCTTGAAATTGCCACGGTGGCCGTTTCTGCTACTATTATTTATATTGATTCTTAAAGTATCCGTTCCTATTCCCGGAGCATAAAACTTTTCCCGTCCGTTTTCAACGTACGCTACAAGATGTGCCGACTCATCGCTGGCTGGCATAAGTGTTCCTCCGAAGGGTGTGTGATAAAAAGAAGCGGCGGGTGCATTATGGAAGATCATTACGATTTCCCTGTTCCCGTTTTTTCCGGAATTACAGGAACTTCCGGAAATAATTAACAATAGTGAAAAGAATATTGAAATCCTTTTCATTATTTATTTTATTTCGATTGCCGGGATCTGCGGATATTTTACATCTCCGGGTTTCTTTTGAACTCTCGCACCGTTCTTTCCGGTATAACCCCATACTGCATCGCCTTGTGATTGAATTAAAGAGATATAATCCCTCCATACGAGGCTCAATACCTTGGAATATTGCTTGTATGTTACCTTTTTGACTGTTTCCGCCTGGTCCAGATATATTTTTTGATTTTGCGGTGTATAAATACTTTTTGCCGTCCATGTAAAGAATTTTTGAGAATCCTGAATTTTAAGTATTAGTCCGGGCAGGCCGTTGAATTTGTAAGGTCCGTATGAAAATGTGATATCAGGAGAAAACCATGCAGTATAATCTCTTCCCATGAAATCTGTTGTTGCACAATAACATTTATATCCTAATATAGTGTCTATCCGTCGGGTTATCTTCCATTTAAGTTTTGGTATGCTTTCTACATAGCAATAATCATATCGGTTTATAAGAGCAGAGAGAAAAAGGGTCCCCTTTTCCGGATAATTTAAGTATATATCTTCCCAGTCCGGCCTTTGATTGTTCGTCAGTCCGAGCCTCTTTTTAAAGGAAGAATAATAACCTTCAGAAACACGACCTAAGGAGTCCATCTTTTCCGCCCAAATACTATGATATCTTATTACTTTGTTTCCAAATTCAAGGTCCTTAAGATCATGTAACTCCACTTTTTTAGAAGTGTCGTTGTAATATCTAAAATTATATGTTACTACATATTTGCATGTATCGATAGGCCTGTGGGTATATGGTTTACCATAATAGCAGCGCTGATATAAAAAGGCCTGTGCGGAAATAGTACCGGCTGATACGATCAATACCAAAAGAAGCAAAATGTTTTTTTTCATATTTATATATTTTAAGGTTATTCGTCTTTTAATCATATTGATTTTCAACTATATAAAGTTATAATAAAAATATGAGGACGTCAAGGGAAAACATCTTGCGTCGGGCCTTGGAACTTTGTTGGTAAATTATTGGTAATTAGAGAAATAATTGCATGGCGGATATAGCGGCATTCCCTTTTTTCTTGCAGGGATGGTATGCGTCGTTCAGAAAATAGTGCTCTGTCCTGAAATAAGTTGGCTTACCTGAGTGACTTCTAAAAAACCGTCAGGACGAGACATCCTGACGCATTTTCAAAACCGGGCCAAGCCCGCAACGGCTGTGTCCGGAAAGCCGATATCAGCTATCGAAACCGGATGAGCGAATCAATAATAAAATCCTATTTTGAAGAATATCGAATTCCTGGACATAGCGTTGCCGAAAAAGTGGGGATCATAGTTGCCTTTTAATTTATATTTTACGAAATCATATCCTATTGCTGGTATGATTTGTAATTTCTGGGAAGAAAATAAAGTAAAGCCTGCGGATATGCATGTGTTGAATCGTGTTCTAAAATCATCTGTTTCGGCTGTGTACATCGGAGCCCCAAGCTGTACGTCTAAAAGAATTTTGTTGTATTTTCCTTCGAAAGGGTAGTATTTTATATCGGCAAAGACCGGGACTACGTTTATCTTCGGATTTTCGTATCCTTTCAAACCTATTCCGGCTCCTAATGACAATTTGAGAGTTATGAAGTATCCTGCCGTAACCTGTGAAAACGAAACCGTGTTTCCGCTTGCATCGAATGCGCCTTCGAGGTTTTTCGCAAATATATGTCCAGCTGCTAATTCTATGCCGCCCCAGAATCTCTTTCCCATTTGGGAGAATCCCGGGACTGTGTATAAAAACAATGTAAATAATATTAATATTTTTTTCATGTTCCGAACATATTTTTATTACTGGATCTTTATCTCAGAATTTTTGCAATAACGTTGGCCAGGCACAGGAGGAGGCCGAAAAGCATTACCGATTTTGCGGTTCTTTCATCCATTCCTATCATGTTGCCGTTCTTATGCACCGATTTCATATTGTTGATGGAAAGCGGCAGAGCTGCAAAGGCAAGCAGGCTCCACACGGGAATGAGACCGCAGATAATGAGAATTGCAGTAGCTGCATATGCGATTAACGTAAATGCAACATACACTTTTCTTGCATTTGCGGCTCCTATATATGTGGCGAAAGTTTTTACCTTGGCATTGTCGTCGTTTCCCATATCCCTTATATTGTTAGCCAGCAGGATGTTCACTATAAGCAATCCCAGCGGGGCAGAGACAGCCGGCATGTACGGATCGGCAACAGAGGTTATTGCGTACAGGGTCCCTTCTGCAATAAGTTCCCCGTATATAAGGAATATGATAATTTCTCCCATCGCCCGGTATTTCATAAAATAGTAGAAATATGTACCGGCAATTCCAGCTATTCCGAAAATCAGTATGAGAAATCCGCTTTTATATGCTATGAAGAGCCCCAGCAGACTTGCAGCCGAGAGCAGTGATAATCCGAATGCAAGCGTTTCCTTCGGAGTGAAAATTCCGTCCACGATAATCCGGCTCGAGCAAAAAGTATCCTTTCTGTCAACTCCGTTTTTGTAATCGAAATAATCGTTTATGAGATTTCCTGCCGCCTGAAAAAGGATTGCTCCGATTAATGCCAGAAATCCGTTAAGGTAACCCGACGGTGAAATATTGTCATATTTGCAGTATGCATATGATACTGCTAATATTGCAGGCATTGCGGAAGCCGGAAAAGACCATGGCCTGACAGCGGTAATCCATGTTTTTAAAGTTCTGCGGGGGAGGGTGGATTTATTTTTCATGCCTTCTCTGCTGCCAGTTGATCCATTAATTCCGTTATATATGTATTTAAAGGAATATCCAGATTCATTTTATGTGTGAGTCTGCTTTTCCTTACATAAACCATGTTGGTGTTTTTGTATTCGTAAAAAGCGCAAATGGTGGAAGATGAAAATCCGTTGCACAGAAGACTTATGAAGTAAATGTCGTCTTCGTTGATTTCGGGATGTTCCTGTCTTATAATATCAATTATACCGTGATGTTTGGCATTAATCGCATCACAAATATCCGAGAGGATTTTTTTATCTACTTTCCCGTTTCCTACTATATTTTTAAACCCTTCATAAAAAGCTGTGCCAAAAGCTTTATATCTGTATGACAGTTCCATAAGTCTGTCGAGTTTATCGAATCTCTTGTCGAGGACGGTTTTTAATTTTTGCTGCGTATTGTCTTTTTCTTCCGATTCCGATCTAAGTTTTTCTATACAGGCTGCATTTTCGGAAATAATGCGTTTTTTCCGTGTAATGGAGATGTTAAGAACGAGCATTAGTATAAGGAATAATATTGCGGATGCGGAAATCAGTATGTAGGTTCTCAAATGATGTTTATATGCAATTACCTTTTCGTTTGCAATCAATTTTTGATAGTCGAACTTCTTTTCTATTGTGGTAGCCTTTATCTTTTGCTTTCTCATATAAGTCGTATCTGTTGTAGTATACAGGTATTTATAGAGATTCATCGCCTTTTTGTAATTTCCGGACAATTCTTCTATTTCGGATAATGTTTTTATATTATTCCTGCTTTTATTTGAGGAGAAATTGTCGTATTCCCTATAATATATCCATGCCGAATCTATCTTTCCGAGATGTGCATATGTGGATGCCAGAAGTCTTTTAGTTTCCGAATTTCTTTTGTCCGGGTAATCCCTTAGAAGTTTTAGCCCCAACACTCTTTCTTTTTCAAAATTCTCTTTTGCTTCATAATATTTCATCAATATTATGTAACGGCCTTCTAATCTTTCCTTGTTTCCCGTTTTTTTAAAATATGAAATAGACTTGCTTATATATGCATAAGCACTGTCGTAATCAGGAACATTTAAATAATAGAATCCTATAACGGAATATTTTAGGTTTGCCTTGTCCGGCTCTTTTGCCATAAGAAAAGCTTTTGCCGACTTTTTGTATTTTTCTATACGTACGGAGTCTTCTGATAAGAGTCTGTTGTGAAGGGCTCCCATATGTTCGTAAATTTTGGCCAACAATTCGTAGTCTTTTATTTCTCCGGCAACTATTTCGGCTTTTTTCTCTGCATCCAGTGCTTGTTTATAATCCATTATGTCGGCTTTTGAATGTGCCTGGTAATAAAGACTTTCTGCATAATTACTTTTATACTTCTTTTTATTCCTGTAGTATTTTACCGCTATATTTATTATGGAATCTCTTCTTATTTTTTCAAAACCGTTGCTGGAGTAAGGTATTAATCTGGCATATAATAAAGCGTATCTTGCTTTTTGTGATTTATGTCTTATATCATTTATGTTTATTTGGGATATAACTTTTCTGGTGCTGTCGATATTGCCCTTGCAAAAGGCTTCGGTCTTGCGGAGAATTATACCCGTGTGTCCGGAATTTTTGCAACCCGACAGAAAACAGATCATTATGAATATTATGGAAATTACGCGATAGCCCTTCATGAACCGGAATAAATAGTTAATCGTATTCCAAAGTTAAATAAAAATCTGCCCGGTTGTTCTTTTTACGTTGGTTATTTGTAAAAAAAAGACGGTCGGAAAACTCCGACCGTCTTTTGTATAACGTGTGCTCGTTATTTATTTTTCTTATAACGTCTGTTGAATTTCTCTACCATACCTGCAGTATCTACAAGTTTCATCTGTCCGGTATAGAACGGATGTGACGTGTTTGAAATTTCAAGTTTGATCAGAGGGTATTTAACTCCCTCGAATTCGATTTCTTCTCTGGTCTTTGCGCAAGAACGTGTAATGAAGACATTCTCGTTAGACATATCCTTGAAAGCTACAAGACGGTAACCTTCGGGATGTATTCCTTTTTTCATGACTTTGTCCTTATTTATTAGTTATTCTTATCTAATTTTTAACGGGTTGCAAAGGTAATAATAAAAATAATTTTAACAAACTAATTCCTGCTTACTTTTCCAAGCAAATTGAGGATTTCTATATAAAGCCATACGAGAGTTACCATTAGTCCGAAAGCTCCGTACCATTCCATGTATTTTGGATATCCCTGTTCCGATGCCTTTACTATGAAATCGTAATCCATTAGAAGACTGAATGCTGCAACAACTACTATTGCAAAGCTTATGAGGATACTGAATAGCGAATTTCCTGCAAAGAAACCTATATTTACACCGAAGAGGCCAAGTATCAGGTCAACCAGATAGAATGCCATTATGGAAAACAGTGCGAGCATCATAATGCGGGTAAATCTTCCGGTTACGCGAACGATGCGTTTTCTGTATACAGTAAGCATTATCAATGCGCAAAGCATGGTGAGTATTACCGTGTTAACCACTATGTTAGGAGCGGTTGCGGCAAATGCCTGATTAAACATTGCGGAAATGCCTCCGAGGGCGAAGCCTTCGCCTGCAGCATAAAAAGGTGATAGAACCGGTGCGGTTCTGGGTTTGAAACTTATTATCATTGCAAGAACGAAAGCGACTATGAGCCCTCCGTACATCCATCCCGTTATGGATGCCGGATTAGTTGCATCGTAATAAATCTTCCATGTATAACTTGCGGCAGCAATTATCATAAACAAAAGGAGCAAAGCCTTGCGGACAGTTCCCTTTATGGTCATAGCCTGTGTAAAATCGATTGTCGTACCGCTTTGTGCAAATGATTTGTCTCTTAAAATAGGATTATTCATAATATTCCGATTTTTATTGTTTTATCTATTTTATTCTGAACAATTGTTCTTCGGGATACAAAAGGATTTTTTTTGTTTTTTTTATCCATTTTTGTTCCTCTATCTTTATATGTTCCTTAATATCTTTCCAGTCTCCGGAACCGTTTACGAAATCTATCAATTCCTTATCGCCAAGAAGGAGCTCTATGGCACTTTTGTCATTCCCCGATTCGAATTTTCCGTTGCGGAATTCGAATCCTTCGCAATTGTCCTTTATGAAACGCATAATGCGCAAATTATGTGCCAGTGCATTATATTGCATATTCGGAGTTGCAAGCAGCTGAAACCCAAAGCAGCGTTCGTTTGCATACTTGTCGTAGCATGGAACGAATTCGAGCCAGCGGACGAAAGCTCCGGAATCGTGCATGGGATTGTTTTTATCGTTCCAGTTCGTATACGAATGCACGGAATTGAAGTTTATCAGGCTTTTCATGAAGGGTGCCCCGAAAATCTCAAATGGCCGGGTGGTGCCTCTGCCTTCGCTGACATTTGTTCCTTCCCACAGGCATTGTCCCGAATAAAAGTGAGCTGTAAAGAAGCCGGGGAAATTGGGCGAAGGAGGAATACTCCAAGGCATTAGGTCTTTATTGCTTTGAGACGCCTTGTAGGAAATTATATGTAAAGGAAAGCGTGCATGTAATTCGTTGTATAGAAAGTATGACAGTTCTCCTATTGTCAGTCCGTGACGATGAGGAATTCCTTCTATGCCAATGAACGATCTGTATCCGGCTCTCAGCATTGTTCCTTCTACCTGTCTTCCTGCAGGATTCGGTTTGTCTATAATATATACGGGCAGATCTATTTCATTATATTTGAGTGTCTTGAAAATATTGAAGATCGTTGAGATATAAGTATAGTATCGGCATCCTACATCCTGTAATTCTATGACAAGGGCATCTATGTCCGTTAATTTATCCGTTTCCGCATATGTGGATTCTTCATTTTGTCCGTAAAGAGATACGAATTCGACGTCGGAATTTATTCCGTACGAAAGACGATCTTTTTGCTCCGTCCGGTCCTGAAGTTCGCCGAATAGCCCGTGTTCGGGGATGAATACCCGTTTCAGATTATATCGCCTCGCAAGTGTTTCGAATATATATTCACCCGTTTCCGTATGCCAGGCCGTCTGGTTGCATAGAATGGCTATCCTTCCTTTTTTTAAGGCGAGATCTTCTTGTTTTTCCAACGGCGTAGTCCTAAATGAAAACATTGCGAGATAGTTTTATGGTTGTTATTTTATGGCTTCTATTATTTTATCCGCCTGATTTATTATTTCCCCGGCAATTTCTTCGGCTTCGGTTCGTGTGGGTGCTTCCGAATAAACCCTTATTATAGGTTCCGTGTTTGATTTGCGAAGATGTACCCAGCTCTTTTTAGATTCGAAATCAATTTTTACTCCGTCTATGTCGGTTATCTTTTCCTTAGAATACTTTTCCTTTATTGCCGAAAGAATTTCTTCAATAAGACCGGAATCCGACAGTTCTATCCTGTTTTTGGATATGAAGTATTGAGGATAGGTCTTTTTAAGATCCGAAACCTTTAAATTTTTATGTGCCAGATTGCTCAGAAATAATGCGACGCCCATGTAGGCATCTCTTCCATAATGCAGTGCTGGATAGATTACTCCTCCGTTTCCTTCGCCGCCTATAACTGCTCCTTTTTCCCTCATTTTGGTTGTTACGTTGACTTCTCCTACGGCTGCGGGATAGTAGGGCAGGCCGCGTTTTTCAGTTATATCACGTAATGCTCTCGACGATGAAAGATTGGACACCGTAGGGCCTTTCCTGTGATCGAGAACGTAATCGGCAACGGAAACGAGTGTGTATTCTTCAACGAATGGTTCCCCGTTTTCGCAAATGAATGCCAATCTGTCAACATCCGGATCTACGGAAATCCCCAGATCCGCTTTTTCTTTTACTACTGTTGCCGAAAGATCGGTTAGATTTGCAGGAAGAGGTTCGGGGTTGTGTGCAAATTTGCCAGTAGGATTGCAATTGAGTTTAATGCATTCTACTCCAAGCTTTTCCAAAAGGACTGGCATGGTGGTTCCTCCAATGGAGTTTATTGCATCGAGAACAACCTTGAAATGTTTGTCTTTTATGGCTTTCGTATCTACGAGCGAGTCGGAGAGGACTGCTTTTATGTGTTTTTCGGTAAAGTCAGTGTTTGTTATTGTTCCCAGATCGTCAACGTCGCGGAATTCGAAATCCCCTTTGTCCGCAACGTCGAGAAGCGCCTGCCCCTCCGATGCCGTAAGGAATTCTCCTCTTTGATTAAGAAGTTTGAGAGCATTCCACTGTTTGGGATTATGTGAGGCAGTTATGATAATTCCTCCATCGGCTTTTTCCATGATTACAGCCATTTCGGTTGTTGGTGTAGATGCCATTCCTATGTCAACGACATCTGTTCCGCATGCGGAAAGAGTTCCGCAAACAAGAGATCTTACCATTTCTCCCGATAATCTTGCGTCTCTTCCAACTACAACCTTATATTTGTTTTTACCGGGAATACGCTTTTTCAATTCTTCTGCATATGCCGTGGTGAACTTTACGATATCTATGGGAGTGAGGGAATTACCCGGCTTCCCTCCGATAGTGCCCCTTATTCCGGAAATGGATTTTATCAGAGTCATTTTTTAAGTTTTTAGTATTCGCAAATTTAATAATTGTAATAAAAAAGAGCAACCTGATTGAGGCTGCTCTTTTTTATTTTTTATGTCCTTTTTTAGAATTATACGGCTGCAGGTAAAGCAAGGAATGTTGCAGCAAAAGCCAATATGGCATACAATTCCGGGAATACGGCAAGTATCATCGTTTTTCCAAAAACATCCTGACCATTAGCCATTTCAACAACACCGTTGGAAACCAGAGACGCTTGTTTTATTCCGGAATACAAACCAACGAGTCCAAGTGCAATGCCTACGGCTAATATGGTTGCAGCTGAATTCATGCTTAATGCTCCTGCCGTGTAATTTTTGAGTCTGCTTAGCATAAGAAAGAAACCGGCAAATCCATACAATCCCTGTGTAGACGGAAGGGCGCAAAGTATCATTCCTCTTCCGAATATATCAGGATTCTTTTTGAGAGAGCCTATAAGTGAGTTTCCTGCCATTGTTACACCTATTGCACTACCTATACATGAAAATGTAAGCATTACTGCCAAGCCGATACCGGCTACTATAAAAGGTAAATTCGATCCCATAATAAATTATTTTTAATTGTTTGTATTTCAGTTATTTGTTTTTTTTAGAGGCCTGAATTCTCTTCCGCCTCCTTCAAAGCCTGCATTCTTGTAAAATTCCACGAATGTCAGACGCATAGGATGGACAAATGCTCCGATACTGCAAATAAGCAATACGAAGATATGTCCGAATATGAGCATTAAAACGGCGATTCCCCATCCGATATAAGGTACTGTTGCAAGTTGCATTGCAATGGCATCTACCACAAGGCCTAATATGCCTCCGGAAGTACCGAGGCCAAATAATCGTATGTAGGAAAGCATATCGCCGAAGAAACCGGTAATATTATATAGTTCTACTACTCCTCCGAATATCTTTTTGAATATGTTTTTATTATCGGAGGTAAACAGAATAATGAAAGCCAGTCCGAGATAGCCTGCATATGTAAGCCATTTAGGATAATTCAGACTACTGTTCTGGCTGCTGGCATATGCAAAGGAGAGCCATACTATTACCAGAGACCAGCCGATATTATGTAATCCGGCCAAAAATCCTTTATCCTTTATGGCAAAATAAGCATTGAGAAGACGCCCGAAAATTATCTGGACCAAACCAAATATTATTGCGAACCAGAACATTTTCATATCGGAAAAGAAGAAATTCTTTAGTCCTGCCGGCATCCATGAAAAGTCACCGAGCTTGGTTCCAAAAAACGATCCGTTTAAAGCGGGAATGATCAGCGAACCTACGCCCAACAACATTATCAGTTTGCCTATCTGTTTTAATTTCGGGGCCTTTAGAGTAACGAACAGGCCCGTAAGCAGAATAAGCAGACCGTATCCCATATCACCCAGACAGAATCCGAAGAACAACATGTAAAATACGGCAAAGTAGGGGGTCAGGTCATGTTCGTTGTACTTGGGCAGAACATACAAGGATCCTATAGGTTCGAATAATTTCACGAAAGAATTATTTTTTAACGATATAGGAGGATTATCCTCTATTTGAGCCTTTTCCGCAGTGTAATATGCTGCTTCCTCGTTGAGTTTCGCTTTTATTTGCGAATCCTGATCTGCGGGAGCAAATCCCTGAAATATTACGATCTTGTCTTCTGCACCCTTCAAGGAATTTTCCTTTGTCATATAAAGTTCTAAATCTTCTGATAGAAGCGAACTTTCCTTCCTGAGAATTTGTAAAACTCCGGTAAGCGAATATAGTAATTTGGAATTTTTCTCAGCTTCTTTTTGGGTTTCGTCTTCAAAAGATTCTATCTGCTTGGTATTGTATTGCGGAAAATGTGCTTCCTGAGCCGGAAACGAATAATTTTCTTCGTTTTCGCTTATTACCACAAAATATACCTTTCCTTTATTTTTATTTATTATCTGCAGCGGATATGTTTCTTCCCATCTGTTTTCGAAATGTTTTTCCGTAATACAATAAAAATGCGGAGTAAGTCCCATTTCTTTTAGTTTTGTTACATCTGACGGTTCGAAATATCCCCACTCTTCGGATTCCTTGAATTGCCTGCGCAAATCACGCAGCTTTTCCTTGAGATGGTCAGCTTCGGCAAATTCCTTTTCTACCGTTTCCAGCAGATTTTCACGGTCTCCTTCGTATTTTTCTATTTTCAGATTTTTGCTTTCGGCTTCGGTTTCAAGCTTCTCAAGTTTTTTTATAACTGTTTTGTATCTCGACAGTTTATCAAAAAGGTTTCTGGAAGTATCGTCTACTGCACGTGTCTTTCGCGTGATATCCATTACTCCCATACCCTGTAGATCCGACAAGAACTTGTCGACATCTTTATGGAAAAGCACGAAGGTGTATTTCGTCATTTTTCTTATCATGCTTCTTCCTCCTCTTCTTCTATAGCGTGTCTTGTCTTAACAATCTTCGATGATGCCTTGGAGAGATTTTCTTCATCTTCGAGATATCTTTTTATCTTTCTTATTGCCTCGAGATAGCCCGGTATTTGTACTTTTTCGTAAAGATTGACCTTCTGTGTGGTTTTTTTGCGCGATAAATCGAGTATGCGCATTTTTTCTGTAAAAATTTCCGATTCTATTCCTATTTGGGCAAGTTCCTTTAATATCTTTACTCCGTCGGAATACCAAATCGGTTTTTTAAACGGATCGAATTCTTTTACGTCGTATACTACTTCCTGAAGTCCGGGAGTTTTTACCCCGGCAATTTTTTCGGTTTTGAGTATAACGTCTTTTACGGCTATAAGCCCGGGTTCGAATTCGTTCCACAGGGCGGCCATACCGGCATAACTTTTAAGCGAGGCATTCAGATGTTCAATCAATTCTTCGCTTTTGCGCTTTGCATTTTTAACTTCTATCCTAAGAGCACTTTCTTTGTTCTTTAGGGTTGGAAGCGCATTGGTGCGCACCTTCAATTGTTTATTGAGGGTATTGAGCGAAGTTTTGTTGTATTGAAATTTTACTGCCATTGCCGCTATTGTTGTTTTTTCCAGTATTTATCAACCAAATTCTGCTTTATGCCCAATTCTTCCGGCTTGAAGTATTTTGAGAATAAACCCCATGCAGTATCGAGCATTTCATCTATTTTTATGTTTACATCTATAGACAGGAGCTTGGATGAATATTCCTTTGCATAGTCGAGACACCTGAGATCGTAGTCGCTCAGGTCGAAACCATTTTCTAGCTTCGTCTTGGCATTTGCCGCATCGGCATACAATCTAACTCCGGTATTCATTACCTGACTGTGATCTTCCCTCGTTTCCTTGCCTATAACATTTTGTTTCAGTCTGGAGAGTGATCTGAACGGATCGACTATTACCTTTCCCGTATCGGAATCGGTCCTAAGAAAAAGCTGTCCTTCGGTTATATATCCGGTGTTGTCCGGAATGGCATGTGTAATATCTCCTTCATTAAGAGTTGTTACTGCAATTATAGTTATGGACCCGTCGTCAGGAAGCTGTACGGCCTTTTCGTAAATTTTTGCAAGATCGGAATATAGCGATCCCGGCATGGAGTCCTTAGAAGGAATCTGGTCCATACGATTGCTGACGATCGATAGAGCATCGGCGTAAAGCGTCATATCCGTAAGCAATACCAATACTTTCTGGTGTTTATCAACCGCAAAGTATTCTGCGGCCGTTAACGCCATATCTGGAATAAGCAATCTTTCGATAGGCGGCTGATCGGTCGTGTTTATGAAGCATATTATTTTATCAAGTGCACCGGCATCTTCGAATTCCTGTTTGAACAACAGGTAGTCGTCGTTCGAAAGTCCCATGCCTCCCAGTATTATCTTATCCACGTCGGCCCTTAACGCAACATCGGCCATCACCTGATTGTAAGGCTGGTCCGGATCTGCAAAAAACGGAATTTTCTGTCCCGATACTATGGTATTATTGAGGTCTATACCTGCTATTCCGGTAGGTATAAGATGGGACGGCTGCTGACGTTTGTACGGGTTTACCGACGGTCCGCCTATTTCCCTTTCTTCTCCTTCGACTTCCGGTCCGTTATCTATCGGTTCGCCATAGGCATTGAAAAAACGGCCGGCAAGCTGATCACTGACCTTGAGGGTAGGAGGGGCTCCGTAAAATACCACTTCTGCATTTGTGGGAATACCTTCCGTTCCGCCAAAGACCTGCAATGTTACGCTGTTGCCTTTCATTTTTACGACCTGCGCCAGTTTTCCGGCTACGGAAGCCAGTTCATCGTTCGAAACTCCTTCGGCCCTGAGTGAAATCGTAGCCTTGGTAATGGAGTCGAGTTTAGTATATATTTTTTGAAAAGCTCTATTTGCCATCGTCAATCATTTTATTAATTTGATCCAGATATTTATTGAACTCTTCGCTTTTGAACTCGGAATAGTTCATCTGGCGGAAAAGATTTATTAATTTCTTGAAGAATGTTACGCAATCATCGAATTTTTCAAATTTAAAATCTATATCGCAAACTTCCAGAACTTTCGTAAGCATGAATTCCTGCCTTTCCAAAGGTGAACTCGCATCTATTTTATCAAAAGCATCCTGTTGAAGGATTATGAAGTCTATCAGTTCGGATCTCCAGAATCTCAGGTGGTATTCCATAGGGACTCCATCGTCGCCGAGAATGTTTATTTGTTCGTTGGCTTCCTTTCCTCTTAATATTATATTCTTGGCTTTTCTTACTTTTTCCACCCATTGAGGATCTATCTTGGTGTTCAGGTATTTTATTACTTCGGGATATTCGAGGTACTTGGAATATGAATCTATCGGATCGACCGAAGGGTAACGTTTTCTGTCTGCTCTGCTTTGGCTTAAGCCGTAGAAACACCTTGCAGCTTTTTTCGTTGATTCCGTAACAGGTTCCTTCAGGTTTCCTCCGGCAGGAGAAACCGTTCCTATAAAGGTTATAGAACCTGTTTCTCCGTTATTGAGTTTGACCATGCCTGCTCGGGCATAAAAACTGGATATTATTGCAGGTAAATCTACGGGGAAGGCATCTGCTCCCGGAAGTTCCTCCATCCTGTTACTCATCTCCCTTAATGCCTGTGCCCAACGTGACGTGGAATCGGCCAGCAATATTACCTTAAGCCCCATGGCTCTGTAATATTCACCTATGGTCATTGCCGTATATACAGATGCTTCTCTGGCTGCTACAGGCATATTGGATGTGTTGCATATAATTGTCGTCCTTTCCATAAGCTTTCGTCCTGTCCTGTGATCAATTAGTTGCGGAAATTCCGTGAAGATTTCTACAACTTCGTTGGCACGTTCTCCACAGGCCGCCATTATTATCACATTTGCATCGGCCTGTTGCGCTATGGCATGCTGAAGCACGGTTTTTCCGCATCCGAAAGGACCGGGAATGAAACCTGTTCCACCCTCTGTTATAGGATTTAAAGTATCCATGCATCTTACTCCTGTTTCAAGGATCTTGAAAGGCCTTGGTTTTTCCTTATAACAGGTAATGGGGATTTTTACAGGCCATTTCTGTATCATGTTTACATTGTGATCCTCACCTTCTTCGTCGGTAAGTACGGCTATTATTTCCGAAGCTTTGTACGAACCGGGACTAACTATGGATTTTATTTTATATTCTCCCTTGTAGGTAAATGGAACCATTATCTTATGGGGAAGCCATCCTTCTTTTATTTCTCCGAGCCAGTCGGCCGCCATCACCTTGTCGCCTTCTTTTGCCAAAGGTTTGAAGTCCCATTTCAGATTCATGTCGAGCGGTGCCGTATATTGCCCTCTTTTGAGGAATACGCCGTCCATTGTAGCAAGATTGTTTTGAAGGCCGTCGTATTTGCTTGAAAGAAGCCCGGGACCCAGGGTTACTTCAAGCATATGTCCTTCAAATTCTACCGGGTCACCGCATTTAAGCCCTCTGGTACTTTCATAGACCTGAACAAATACGCTTTTTCCACTGACCTTGATGACTTCCGACATCAGTTTCGTATTTTCCAGGCTAATGAAACAAATTTCATTTTCAGCTACAGGTCCGTTTACCTCAACCGTCACCAGATTAGAAACGACCCCTGTTACTTTTCCTGTGGTTTTCATATGACTTTTTTATTTTTCTTTATATTCTACTCCCTTGAATGTTCCTCTTACCTCGTCTACGAGCTTTCGGAACATTTCTTCACCGGTTTTCTTGTCCAGGGAGTTCCATCTGTCTACAATTCTGGCCTTAACAAGAAATGCCAAGATTTTGTTTATATCAAAATAGTTGAAAATCGTCAATCTTTCCACTTGATCCCAAACGAATTTGTCGAGAGCCAGTTCCCTTGCAACCAGATCGGTCATTCCGAAAATGATTTTAAGTTGTGATTCTTCTGCAGGATCGGGTTCTATTTTGGAATTTGATGGAACGACGACAAGATCTTGCCGTTTTAGGAAAATCACCTTTAAGTTCCTTATTTGCAGATCCAATTTGAAATAGTTACGTATGAAGGAATTCTCACATTCTAATGCAGAGGCGTAAAACTTTTCGGAAAGATTATTTTCATCATTTCCCAAATCAAGCAAGTCTATGTATTTAGCTTCCGTTTCGGGACAATTGCTCTTAATTATGTCTCTTATTTTTTCATAAGAGAACTTTTTATTGTCCTCCTTGAATTCCAGATCCGGTAACCCTGCAATAATGTATTCGTAATTCCTCATCAGGACTCTTCAAATAAAATTTTTCTGGTTTTCGGTCTTAAAAATTCGGAGATGATTTCTTCAAAATCCTTGTCCGTAAAACTAAGTACATATCCTCCGTCGCCCGGTCCGATTTTAAACCCGGTATTTATCCTTTTATCAAAAATTACTGTTGTACCTTTACCGCATATGGACAGAATGTCATTTTTAAGAAATGAATCCAAGTCGGACTGCATTTTTTCCGGTAAAATTATATTCAGGGGCGATGGCTGTGATGATTTAGGATTGAAAGCTGAAATTATGGACATTAATACGGATTTCATGAACTCCGTATTATCCATAGCTGCGGCAACTGGTTCCTTGACTGCTTTTGTAAGTATTACCTGCTCCAGTTTTTGTTTTACTGATGTAAATAATTGTCCGGAAGCCATTTTTATATCGCTTGCTGTCTTTTCCTGTAATTCCGTGCTTTCACGGCGGGCTTTTTCCAATATTTCTCCGGCCTGTTTTTTTGCATCGGAAATTATTTTATCTGCTTCTTTTTCCGCCTGCGCTTTCATTTCTTCGGCTTCGTGCTTACCTTTTGACAAACCTTCTTCATAAAGTTTATCCGTAAGTGCCTGCAGTTTATTCTCCATTTGTAACCTCCCGTATATTTATTGGTTTGATTAAAATTAATATGGTTTTTACAAAAAACCTGCCAGCGGAGTTATCCTCCGGCAATTAAATTGGTCTTATTTGTAGTATTTATTTTCATTTATCCCAGAAATCCAAGCAATATTCCCGCAGCAACCGCACTTCCTATGACGCCGGAAACATTAGGGCCCATAGCGTGCATGAGAAGATAATTTTTACTATCGTATTCCAAACCGACATTGTTGGAGACTCGTGCAGAATCCGGGACGGCCGAAACTCCGGCATTTCCTATAAGTGGGTTTATCTTGTTTTCCGGCTTAAGGAATATGTTAAATAATTTCACGAAAAGGACTCCGGTGGTTGTGGCAATAATAAATGATCCGGCTCCAAGAAGAAATATGAGAACCGACCTGAATTGAAGAAATTTGTCTGCCTGTGAAGAGCATCCGACAGTCAGACCTATAAGGATAGTAACAATATCGATTAGCGGTCCTCTTGCGGTTTCCGCCAGGCGACGTGTTACTCCGCTTTCCTTCAAAAGATTTCCGAAGAACAACATTCCTAATAACGGAAGTGCCGACGGAACCGTCATTGCCGTCATGAGAAATCCGACGATAGGGAATACCCTTTTTTCCGTAGGGGATACTTCACGAGGTGGTTTCATCCTTATCAGTCTTTCTTTCTTTGTTGTGAGAAGACGCATTATCGGCGGTTGAATGACTGGAACTAAAGCCATGTAGGAATATGCCGAGACAGCTATGGCTCCAAGCAGATCCGGAGCAAGTCTCGACGACAGGAATATAGCCGTAGGCCCGTCGGCGCCTCCAATGATTCCTATGGCTCCCGCTTCCGCTGGCGAAAATCCAAATGTAAGGGCAAGAGAATAGGCTCCGAATATACCGAACTGTGCGGCTGCTCCTATTAACATGAGTTTAGGATTTGATATAAGAGCCGAAAAGTCCGTCATGGCTCCTATCCCAAGGAAAATCAAAGGAGGGTAGAACCCCTGCTGGACTCCCTGGTAAAGGATGTTGTATACGGATCCTTTTTCATAAATTCCCACGCCCAGATTTGGAAATAAAGGAATATTGCCTATTATCATTCCGAAACCTATCGGAATCAATAATAAAGGTTCCCATTTCTTTTTTATTGCTAGGGTTATGAAAACCAACCCTATTAATATCATAAGAACATTACCCCACGTCGCATTTGCAAAGCCGGTAAATTGGACGAATTTCTTTAGGTTTTCGCCGAGCATCGACGTAATTCCTGTATCTTGAACTTCTAAGAGCATATTACGATTATTCGATTACCACAAGCGGTGCTCCTTCGAGAACCGAATCTCCTTTGTTTACTTTAATGGCAGAAATCTTTCCATCGGCAGTAGCTGCAATTTCATTTTCCATTTTCATTGCCTCCAATATCAAAAGTTTCTGTCCTTTCTTTACATCTTCTCCTTCCTTGCAGAAAATATCGAGAATTACTCCCGGAAGCGGCGATGTAACGGTCTCTCCCGATTGTTTTGCCGCCGGTTTTACAACCGGGGTCGGTTTAACGGTCTGGACCTTCGGCGTAACAGACGGCCTTTTTATTGTCGCAGACTTTTCTGCTCCGGCCTTTACGTCTACCTTATATTCGGTACCGTTCACTTCGACTTCGGCCGTTTCGTTTTCAAAATTTTTTATCGACACGGAATAATCGTTTCCGTTGATGTTGAGCTTGTATTCTTTCATATTATATCTTATTTTCTTTTAAAACAGGGTGTTTGCCTTAATGTGAAGATTTTTGAGCTCCATGGAGAGCTTTTGGTCTTTATAGTAAGTACTGTATTTTCTACATCGTGAGGTCCGTCGTTTTTAAGGAACATATGCAGAGCCATTGCTATGGCTGCCACCGTTTCTTTTTCAATAGCTCCCGGCAAAGATTCGCCGGCAACAGGTTTTACTGTAGATATCTCTTCGGTTTTCATTTTTTTCTTTTTGTTTCTTTTTACAGAATTCTTTCCTATAAAATAAAAAACTATGGATAATACTATAAGAGCCATAAATACTACCGACATAGCCGTTAATGCCATAATTCCACCATGCGGATCATATTTGGCGAGTTGCTTTGCCGTAGAATTTCCTTTTTCAACAGTATTGTATGCATTCGGAGTAGGATAAGGTAAATAGCCCCATCCTCCGTTGGCCGAGTACTTTGCAAACCATTTTTCGGAATTGGAAGATCTTCTCATAAATGTTTCCCTTTCATAGGAACCTTTACCGTCAGTCAGTCTTCCGTAAGATTGATCGTCTTCCATAGCGGAAGGTATCGCAAGCGAGTCTACCAACATTTTGCCGTCGCTGCTGGTAAGGTAAATGTGCCCTCCGCAGGTTACTTTAAAATTGAGATGCAATACTCCCTTTTGAGAATTGCTGTCGGCAAAAAAAAGTATGTGTTGCAACGGCTGTACCTTTACTACCGGATTACGTTTGGGGATACGGTATTTTAGAAGATTATTTCTATCGTCACTCAAATAGCATCCTCCTATATTAACTATATTGTTGGAGGTGTTGAACAATTCCAGCCATCCGCTTCTTTGTCCGTACTCGTCTTCATATCCGTTGGTATTATGCACTACAACTTCGTTAATTCTCATATCGGAAGTATTCTGTGCATTTGAAATAGAGTAAAAGCCGAAAATTAATCCGAGCGTAAGTATTATCCTTGTTTTATTCATTCGAACACATTTATTTACAAAGGAAGATTGTCATGCTTCTTAGGAGGATTGGTGAGCCTCTTGTTTGCAAGAGACTGCAAAGCCCTGATTATGCGGAAACGCGTGTTTCGCGGTTCTATTATGTCGTCTATATATCCGAATCTGGCTGCGACATAAGGGTTTGCAAAGGTCTTTATGTATTCCTTTTCCTTCTCCGCCTTGAATTCCTTTGGATTTTCCATATTTTTCATCTCCTTGCCGTATAATATGCCGATCGCACCCGAAGGTCCCATGACGGCTATTTCGGCAGAAGGCCATGCATAGTTTATATCGTTTCTCAGTTGTTTGCTGCCCATTACGATAAACGAACCTCCGTAACCTTTGCGAAGGACTATGGTGATTTTAGGAACGGTAGCTTCCCCGTATGCATACAGCATTTGTGCTCCGAAATCTATTACGCCGCCGTATTCCTGCTGGGAACCCGGAAGGAATCCTGGAACATCAACCAAAGTTACTATTGGAATATTAAAGGCATCGCAGAAACGAACGAATCTGGCACCTTTCCTCGATGCGTTTATATCAAGGACGCCGGCAAGCATTTTAGGCTGGTTGGCTACTATGCCTGTGGATCGGCCGTTGAACCTTGCAAAACCTACTACAAGATTTTTTGCAAAATCGGCATGTACTTCGAGAAATTTTCCCTCGTCGACAATTGCTCCTATCACATTGTAAATGTCATACGGCTGGTTGGGATTATCCGGTATTATAGTATTCAGCGAATCGTCCAGACGATCTATGGGATCGTCGGTAGGAACAATAGGAGCTTCCTCCATATTATTTTGCGGAATATAGCTCAACAAATCCTTTATCAGCTGTATACCATCTTCTTCGGAATCCACCGCAAAATGAGCGACGCCGCTCTTGCTTGCATGAACCATGGCTCCGCCCAGATTCTCCTGGGTGATATCTTCACCCGTTACGGATTTGACGACCGTAGGCCCTGTAAGAAACATGTAACTTGTTCCCTTTACCATTATGTTGAAATCCGTAAGAGCCGGAGAATAAACGAATCCTCCTGCATTTGGACCGAACATTGCTGATATCTGCGGAACGACACCCGATGCGAGGATGTTCCTTTGAAAAACTTCAGCGAAACCGTTAAGGGCATTGACCCCTTCCTGGATTCTGGCTCCGCCCGAATCATTGATGCCTATTATTGGGGCACCCATTTCTATGGCCTTATCCTGAACCATGCTTATCTTCAGGGCCATGGTTTCCGAGAGAGATCCTCCGAAAACCGTAAAATCCTGAGCAAAAACATATACAAGACGGCCGTCTATCGTACCGTATCCGGTAACTACTCCATCTCCCAGAAAAACCTTGTCCTGCATTCCGAAATTGGTGCATCGATGTGTAATAAACATTCCGAATTCTTCAAAACTCCCTTCATCCAACAACATGTTTATACGTTCGCGGGCAGTGTATTTTCCTTTTGCGTGCTGGGAATCGATTCTCTTCTGACCTCCGCCTATGCGGGCTTTTTCTCTGAGAGAAATCAATTCTTTTACTTTTTCTTCTTGAAGACCCATTATTTTTAGATTTAAGTTTTATAAAAAATTTTAATGCTAAATGTGCTTATCAAATTTACAAAAGTAATAAAATTTATACCTTTGCATAATATTTTAAAAAATATAATTTCTAACGTCCGTCATGAAAATAAAGAATTATTATCTGTTCGTTATATGGAGGATTTTGCTGGTTTTTCTTCTTATGACCCTTAGCCGTGTGGCTTTTATTATTTACAATTATGCAATACTTAAGCCATTTACGGTGGTACAGCTTTATCACATTTTTCTTGGCGGATTCATGTTCGATTCAACGGCTATTCTTTATACAAATATCCTGTTTATTTTTTTGTGTTTTCTTCCGTTCTCATTCGTAAGAAATAAATATTATATGAAATCCGTAAAATGGCTCTATGTCATTACAAATTTCATAATCATTGCAGTAAATCTTGCCGATACGGTTTATTTCAGATTTACTATGCGAAGGACCAGCATGACGTTTTTCAGCGAATTTACCGGAGATGTGAAATTCTTCAGGATATTCCTGGATAGTTTGATATTGTATTGGCCGATAGCCCTTACGGGATTAGCCATGCTGCTTGTTCTTATAAAATGCTCTGGAAAATATACCGGTCCGTTGAAATTGTCGCATTCTGCGAATTACGGCGGTTCCGTAGTATACAGGAACAAGCGCTTTTTCGGGAAACGGTTTTATATAGGACAAATTGTAGCGCTCCTGCTCTCCGTACCCGTAATAATAGTAGGTATAAGGGGAGGAGTTACCGCAACCATGACGCCTATAAATATCGGTCGTGCCGGTGATTTTACTACCAGGGCGATACATGCCTCCGCCGTACTGAATACTCCTTTCTGTCTTATAAGGACTATAGGAAAGGATAAGTATACTGCACAGGATTTTTTTAAGGATTATAAAACGGCAGATGCGATTTTCGATCCCGTTCATGCTAAATATGAAAGTAATGATTCGTATCAGGCGATACAATTTACGGACCCCGACAGAAAAAATCTAAAGGGAATGAATATCGTAATATTGCAGCTCGAAAGTTTTGCAGCGGAGAATATGTATTTTTTGAACCACTCGCTGGAAAAAAATTTCACACCTTTCCTCGATTCCTTAAGAAAGCAGGGATTGTTTTGTACGAGCGCTTTTGCGAACGGCCGTAAATCTATTGCAGCCATACCTTCTATATTAATGTCCATTCCGTGTCTTATTTTTCCGCTTCCGGTTACTCCTTATGCGACCAATAAAACGTTCGGAATGTCTAAAATTCTGGATTCGCTCGGGTATTATACGGCCTTCATGCACGGAGCTCCCAATACTTCCATGGGAATACGCGCTACGGCACATTTGTGCGGAGTCGAACATTACTACGGGATGAACGAATTCGGCGATGATTCGAAATTCGATGGTGCATGGGGTATTTGGGACGATTATTTTCTGCCTTTTTGTGCAAAAAAAATAACTTCGTTCAACGAACCTTTTTGTGTGAGTATTTTCAGTCTCTCCTCGCATGAACCTTTCAAAATTCCCAAAAAGTATCAGAAAGTCCTTCCCGACGGCCGGGTTCCGATGCAAAAAGCTACCGCATATACCGATGTTGCAATACGGCATTTTTTTGATGTTGCCAAAAAACAGCCGTGGTTCAAAAATACCATATTCGTAATTACACCGGACCACGGAATAGTGCAGGGCGTTTATCCGAAGTACGCAAATTCTTTGTGGAATACTTCCATCCCTATTATTTATTATGCGCCCGGAATAATAAAACCGGGGGAGTATCATGGATTAACTCAGCAGATAGATATAATGCCTACGTTGTTGGGGCTTCTGGGATATGATAAACCTTATTTCGCCTTCGGAAGAAACATAAATGATGCGGATACGAAGCCTTTTGTCATAAATTACGGACCCGGAGGTTATCAGCTTATACAGGGCGACACTCTTTTGGTAAGGAACGATAAAAAACTCACCGGGATCTTTATGTTCAGAACAGATACTCTTATTCATAATAACCTTATAAATTCGCCGGCAATAGACAAACATCTATTAAAGAAACAGGATACATATTTTAAGGCGATAATACAGCAATATGTGAACAGACTTATAGATAATAAGCTTACTGTTTCGGTAGCGGATACATTGCATGCAGGAAGTGATGAAACCAAATAAAACAGATAAAGCAATGTCCCTGTTTGATTAATGATTGGGCTGAAAGAAAAAAAGATGGCTGAAAGTTAAATCAACCATCTTTTTTCTTCTTTTTAGATCTTTTCCCTATTGATTTGCTTCCATATTCATTATATGGTAAACGTTCTGGACATCATCATCGTTCTCGAGAAGATCGATCAGCTTTTCATTTTCGGCACGCTGGTCTTCAGGCAATGTTTTCAAATCCACATTGGGAATCCTGTCGAACCTTCCGGATATTATTTCGTATCCTTTTTCCTCCAGAAATTTCTGGATCGCTC
Source organism: Bacteroidales bacterium (assembly GCA_022648545.1). Taxonomy (GTDB): domain Bacteria; phylum Bacteroidota; class Bacteroidia; order Bacteroidales; family UBA932; genus Egerieousia. Next base: position 23,852 of record JALCMP010000025.1, read on the forward strand.
CAAATGATTCGAAAGAGCCGTAAATCATTATGACGGGAATTTCTTCTGATCCTTCTTCTTCCTCGGACATTTCGCGATACACTTCATCGGCTCCGAAATCTATGAGTTCGAGTTCAAGCTCTTCTATATCTATGGATGGATCGTCTTTTATTTTAAATACGGATTTATGGTCGAACATAAAATCCACGCTTCCCGAGGTTCCGAGGGATCCGCCGGTTTTCGTAAAGTAACTTCTTACGTTGGCAACGGTGCGCATGGGATTGTCGGTTGCCGTTTCTATTAGAAAAGCTATTCCGTGAGGTCCGTATCCTTCATATACCAATTCCTTATAGTCGCTCTGATCTTTCTCTACTGCACGTTTGATTGCTCTCTCAATATTGTCCTTGGGCATGTTTTCGCTCTTGGCGGTCTGGATTATGGTCCTAAGGCGCGGATTACCAGCAGGATCGGTTCCTCCTGTTTTTGCAGCAATCGTTATTTCTTTTCCCAGTCTTGTGAAAGTGCGGGCCATATTGCCCCACCGCTTGAATTTGCGTTCTTTCCTGAATTCAAAAGCTCTTCCCATATATCGATTTTATATTTATTGCCTCTCTATTCTTGTTATGTACTTGTCTATTTCGTTGCCTTCTTTTGAAAGGGGATATTGTTCCTTGATCTCCTTATATGCATCAAGGGCTTTCGCAGGTTTCTTCAAAGCTTCGTACATTATTCCTGATTTCAGAAGGTAGGATGCGGCGAATATGTTATCGGCAGCGCCGGCAGCCTTTTCGTAATATGAAGCGGCGGAAGAAAAGTCATTCATGGCGGCATAAGAATCACCTATGCATGCAAGTGCCCGTGCTTTTATTATAGGATCTTTCCCTTCATATTTCTTAAGGTAGGAAATGGCTTCCTTGTAATGACCCAGTTTGAGTTCGCATACGCCGGCATAAAAATATACCGCTTTTCCACCCTTGGTTCCGTAGTCTTTTATTATATCTTTGAATCCTAGGGCATTGCCGTCGCCGTTAAGTGCAAGGGCGAAAGAATCCACCCTAAAATATTGTTCTGCAGGGAATGTTTGTGCCACGGCTTCTTTCTTTTGGGGAACTACGTAGAACGTATTTATAAGAAGAATTATTGCAGCTATCGCAATTATTGCGAAAATCGAATAGATCAACGTTTTTTTGTATTTTTCGAAGAACTCTTCGGTCTTAGACACGGCTTCGACTACGTCTATTTCCTGTGCCTGTTTTTTGGTTGGTTTTTTCTTGTTATTGGCCATTTCCTTTTTAATTTTTGCAGGTTGCAAAATTACAATAATTTGCTTAATCACAAATAATAATTTCACATTTTCTTATCTTTGCCCATATAGTTGCAAGAATGTATCTGAAACAAATTTCCATAAGAAACTTTAAAAATATTGAAAAAGCCGACCTTTCATTCGGTAAAAAAATAAATTGCATATCCGGTAATAACGGAGAAGGAAAAACAAATCTTCTCGATGCCATTTATTATATGTCTATGACGAAAAGTTATTTCAACTCGTCCGATTCGTATTCATATAGAAACGGCAGCGATTTCTTTTCCCTGAATGGCAGATATACAATGGAAGATTCTTCGCAGGAAACGGTGACGGCCGTTTCAAAGAAAGATACCGGCAAGGTTATAAGGAAAAACGGCAAGATTTATAAAAGGCTTTCCGATCATATCGGAGAATTTCCTATTGTAATGGTAGCTCCCACGGACGGGATTCTTATCAACGGAGTTGCAGAGGAAAGGCGTAAATTTATGAATGCCTTGCTTTCCCAGATAGATAACGGCTATTTGAAACGTGTTCAGAATTATAACCAGTTGCTTCAGCAGAGGAACAGGCTGCTGAAGAACGATGCTCCCGACAGGGAGCTGCTTTCGGCAATAGATTCGGGAATGAGTTCGAACGGATATTATATTTATAATAAGAGGAAGGAACTGTGCCTGTCTCTTATGGATCTTGCTTCTTTGGTATATTCTAAATTGAGCGGGGACAAGGAATCGATTTCAATAGATTACTCATCCGATCTCGAATCCGGTGGAAATGTCCCCGGAGAAAAGACCCTTGAAGGTATATTTGTTAATAATTACGAAAAGGATCGTTTCCTAAGATATACGACTGCCGGCATACACCGGGACGATATAGATTTTTCCATGGGCGGGATGCCGATAAGGAAATTCGGTTCGCAGGGACAGCAGAAATGTTTTCTTATAGCCTTGAAATTGGCGCAGTTCTCCCTTATGAGAAAAATACGTTCGTCTGTTCCCATCTTGTTACTCGACGATGTTTTTGATAAACTGGATATGAAGCGGGTGGAATACCTGCTGTCTCTGGTAGCGGAAAAGGAATTCGGGCAGATATTCATTACCGACAGCAACAAGGTGAGATTGTCAAAGATCCTGGGAGAAATATCCGGGGATAATTGTAGTTTCGAAGTTTCCGCAGGAATATATAGTATTGCAAAATGAAAAGACAAAAAGTTTCATCCATAGGGGATCTACTGTCGGATTTCGTAAAGGACAGACATCTGGAATCGGGACTTTTGCAGGTGAAGATCTTTAATGCCTGGGACAGGACGGTCGGTCCCGAAGGAAGCAGACATACTACTTCTAAATTCTACAAGAATAAAATATTATTCTGTACCATAAATTCCTCCATGATAAGGAATCAGTTATATTACCAAAAGGAAAATATCGCCGATGCCATCAACGGGGAGCTTGGAGCGGAATATGTAAAGAAGATAATTTTGAAATGAGAATAGTTATAGACAAGGATATTCCGTTTATAACAGGAGTATTCGAACCGTTTGCGGAAGTTTCATATATAAAGGGCGGCGAAATTTCATCCGGGGATGTAAAGGAAGCCGATGCCATGATAATACGTACGAGAACCAAATGCGTCCCCGCTCTTTTGGAAGGGTCGTCGATAAAGCTGATAGCAACTGCAACTATAGGATGTGACCATATCGACATGGATTATTGTGAAAGGAAGGGCATAAAGGTCGTTAATGCGGCAGGGTGCAATTCGGGTGGCGTTTTACAATATGTGTTCACAGCTTTGTTTGCCGTTGCTTACGGCAGGTCTCTGCCTCTTTATTACGGAACGGCACCCGGACGGAAAAGCGTAATAGGAATAATAGGAGTAGGACACGTAGGCTCCAGAGTAGCTGATTTTGCAGAGTATCTGGGTTTTAAGGTTCTAAGGAACGATCCTCTTAAGGAGAGGGAACAGACACTTGCATTTAATGCCGGAAAGCTGAAACTGGAAGATTTCAAAACTTATTATTCGCTTGAATATCTCCTTGCCAATTCTGATATAGTTACCATTCATGTTCCGCTTACCTCAAAGACGCGGGGTATGGTAGATGAAGGTTTTATGTCGGGACTTAAGGATGGTGCTATATTGATTAATACTTCGCGCGGGGAA
>JALCMP010000026.1 GCA_022648545.1 Bacteroidales bacterium
ACAGGGCCTGCGAACTAATTAAGGAAGGAAGGGAATCTATGAATTCCGACATAAGGAGCCTGCGCGAAGATTTCATGGAATTCGTAAACAGGAATTATAAAAAAAGATTCGTAATAAAGATTGGAAACAGATTCGAAATAATAAATACCGGAGAAATAGCATACTTCTATTCGGAAGAAAAAACGACTCACCTGATGACAGTAAACAACGAAAAATACGCACTCGATTCTCCTTTGAACATAATAGCGGAAGTTGTGGATCCGTCAAAGTTTTTTCAGATATCAAGAAGCTTAATAGTTTCGGTAAATGCCATCACGTCGGTATCCAAACTCGGCAGCAGCGGAAAACTCAGTGTAAAGGTAAAACCCGAATACGAAGGGGATGCCATATGCAGCCGAATGCGTTCATCCGATTTCCTGCACTGGCTCGACGATATGTCGTAATTCTTCTATTTCCTTAATGACAGGGCTGCAACATTTTCCACATGTGCAGTTTGCGGAAACATATCCACGGGCCTTATTTTATCCACACGGTATTTTTGCGACAACACCTCCAGATCCCTGGCCTGAGTAGCCGGATTGCAGCTTACATACACAATGCGGGCAGGTTCGGCTTCAAGTATGGTTTTAGCAACATCGGGATGTATGCCGGCACGCGGCGGATCAAGAACTATGACATCGGGATGACCGTTCTCATTAATAAAACCGGCATTAAGTATATCTTTCATATCACCTGCAAAAAAAGAAGCGTTTTCTATATTATTCTCGCCTGCATTTATTTTGGCATCGGCAATAGCTTCTTCAACATACTCTATCCCTACGACTTTTTTCACACCCCGGCTCAAAAACAGCGCAATGGTACCGGTACCGGTATAAAGGTCATAGAGAACCTCGTCACCCTTAAGTTCGCAAAAACTGCGCACGGTATCATAAAGCCTGCATGCCTGTCCGGAATTTGTCTGGAAAAAAGACTTGGGACCTATCCTGAATTTTATATTTTCCATTGATTCATATATATACCTCGAACCTGAATAATGGAAACATTCCAGACCGTCGGTCGAATCATTGGCTTTTCCGTTTATATAATAATAGATAGAAGTAACTTCTGGAAATTTTTCCGCAACTGCATCCAGAAGTCCGTGTCTCGCCTGTTCGTCTTCGCGGGCAAACGAAACTATGACCATTGTTTCTCCGCCGGAAGAAGTCCTTATTACAAGATTTCTCAAAAAGCCGGTCTGTTCGCGCAGGTCAAAAAACTCCAGACCATGGCTTATTGCATAATCTTTTACGAAAAGTCTTATTTTATTGGAAGGTTCGCGCTGCAGGCTGCATGTTTTTATGTCAAGGACCTTGTCGAACATTCCTTTAACATGAAAGCCAAGCCCCAGCCGCTCGGTGTCGCTCAATCCGTCGGGGTCCTCGCCGCTGAGTATCCACCTTTTTTTAGAAAATGTAAAATCCAGCTTGTTCCTAAATTCTGTCGTTTTGAGGGAGGGGAGGATAGGCATTATTTCGGGAATATCCAGGTGGCCGATCCTTGTAAGCTGATCTACCACCTGCTGCTGCTTGCTTTTAAGCTGCATTTCATATGGTATAGACTGCCATACACATCCTCCGCATATGCCGAAGTGGGGACAAAACGGCTTCACTCTTACCGGAGACGGTTTAATCATATTTACTATAACACCTTCAAGGTATCCCTTGCGTTTTTTGCACAGTCTCACGTCAACGACATCGCCCGGAACGCTTCCCGGAACGAAAATAACCTTGCCGTCCACATGGCCCAGAGACTTGCCTTCGGCTGCAATAGTTTCTATATTAACGTCTTTTAATATTATCTTATCTTTCTTTTTCATAAAGAATTTCTGCAAAAATAGCAAAATAATTACTTTATTTTCGTAAATTGGCTAATGTAAAAAACCATAATACTTATTATTATGAAAACCAGAACTATACTAGTATGCTGCGTGTTTTTTACCTCTCTTTTTTGCGCAGCAGGCATAAATGGCCAAAACGAAAAAAAGACATTAAGGCACATGACCGTAATAAAAGGCAGGGTCATAGATGCCGCAACGAAAAAGCCTCTTCCTTTTGCCTCAATAACGCTTAAGGGCTCGTATCACTCAAACGTAACCAACGGAGACGGAATATTTTCATTTAAAATATCGGAACCGGCGGCAAATGACTCCCTGAAATTCGGATTCATGGGATATCGCGATACTACCATATCCGTAGCCTCGCTGAAAGAAGGCACCCACAGGCAAACAATACGTCTAAAAAGTACCGAATACAAACTGAATACCGTCTATATACATCCTCATGACGGTCTTTCTTTATTCAAAGCCGTATTCGACAAGGACAATATTGCCAAGAATTATCCGAACAGAAACGAAGTCCTTACCACATTTTACAGGGAAACCATAAAACGGGGATCAAAATTCGTCACTCTCAACGAAGCCATACTGGACATATTAAAGCGCCCGTACTTCTATGACAACGTATTGCCGGACATGATAGCAATATACAAAGGCAGGGGCGATATAAACTACAGAATAACGGATACTCTTTTCATGTCTTACAAAAGCGGAGCTTATTCTTCACTGGATATAGACCTTGCAAGGTCGCCGTTTCTAGCCACTACTGTAGAAACAGCCCCCTCATATTATAATTTCAAAGTCGATCCGATGATAATAGAAGGCAATACGCCGGTTTACATTCTGGAATTCAATCAAAAACCAGGAATGAACGAGCCGTTGTACAAAGGCAAGCTGTATATCGAAGGTAACTCAATGGCCATAATGAGAGCCGAATTCGAAATGAACGTAGCCGGATATCCGAATGCCTATAAATATTTCCTTAAAAACAAACCGTCCGGCGTATCTCTCAAAGTCAACAATGCAAAATATATTATCAATTACAAAATATTCGACGGAAAATGGCATTTCGATTATTCGAGGATTGAACTTAACTTTACCGGAAAATACAAGGGAAAATGGCTGAGCAAAAAATACTCCGTTATAAGCGAAATGGCAGTTACCGGATACAACGATTCCGAACGATATCAGGACAAGATGAAGGCATTCAGAAAAGAATATCAGAGCAACAAGCTGAGACCTTCTGATATACTGGCCAAAAAACTGTCGAATTTTGATAATCAGGATTTCTGGCAAAATTACAACATAATACAACCCGACGAATCCGTTTATTCAATCATAAAGAAGATCAAGCGTCAGCTGAAACACAGAGAATAAAATTCACACAATTTATATTATGTCAAATAACACGAATCCGCAACATGTCCCGCTGGCCGAGCGCATGCGGCCGGTAACGCTCAAAGATTATGTAGGTCAGGAACATTTGGTCGGAAATAATTCAGTACTGAGGAAAATGATCGACAACGGTAATATTTCCTCCTTCATATTGTGGGGCCCTCCCGGCGTAGGAAAAACCACGCTGGCCAGAATAATTTCAAAGATGCTCGACAGACCGTTTTACACGCTATCTGCAGTGGATTCAGGTGTTAAGGAAGTACGTGCAATTATAGAAAAATCAAAAGAGAATACTTTGTTTTCGTCTAAAACTCCCATTCTGTTCATAGACGAAATCCACAGATTCAGCAAATCACAACAGGACGCACTGCTGGGAGCCGTAGAAAGCGGCATAATAACGCTCATAGGAGCAACTACGGAAAATCCTTCTTTTGAAGTGATAAGCCCTCTCCTGTCGCGCTGTCAGGTTTTCGTCCTGAAGGAATTAAGCGCAAAAGACCTCAATATCCTTATAAACAAGGCAATCAGTCAAGACCAAATCCTAAAGAAAATGGACATAGAGGTCCGTGAGTATGAGGCCCTGCTAAGATTTTCCGGCGGAGATGCAAGGAAATTATTCAATATAATTGAAATAATAGTGTCCGGATTTTCTGCAGGAGAAAAGATTATAATAACTAATGATCTTGTAAAGAGTAAATTACAGGAAAATATAGCGTTATATGATAAAAACGGCGAACAACATTATGATATAATTTCAGCATTTATAAAAAGCATCAGGGGATCGGATCCGAACGGAGCTGTATATTGGATGGCCAGAATGATAGCAGGAGGCGAAGATCCCCTTTTCATTGCAAGAAGAATGGTAATACTTGCAGCTGAAGATATAGGTCTGGCAAACCCCAACGCCCTTTTGCTCGCCCAGTCGTGCTTCTCCGCAGTAAACGAGATAGGAATGCCTGAAGGAAGGATTCCTCTTTCAGAAACGGCTATTTTTCTTGCTACGTGCAGAAAAAGCAACTCGGCATACATGGCAATAGACTCCGCACTTGCAAACGTAAGGGAGAACGGAGACCTGCCTGTTCCCCTTCACCTGAGGAACGCTCCTACCAAACTAATGAAAGATCTCGGATATTCTGAAGGTTACAAATACGCCCACTCTTATGAAGGGAATTTTGCCGACCTTGAATTCTTGCCGGAAGAATTATCCGGAACGGTTTTTTATGACCCCGGGAAAAACCGCAGGGAAAACGAAATAAGAAAAATACTGTCATCCCACTGGGATAAATACGGATACGATAAATAAAGTTACGATATATATGCATATAAATTAAATTTTTTGCGGTCTATGAAAATATTTTATAAATATTTTCATAATGTAAATCCGCTAAAAATTGCTAAATTTGTAGCATAATATCGTTAAAATGCAACAGCTTAAAATTCAAAACCTTAAGAATTACGAGAACGATATGTTTTTCCTCATGGCCGGACCTTGTGTCGTGGAGGGAGAAAAAATCACTTTCGAAACAGCATCTTATCTTAAGGATCTCACATCCAAATATAAAATACCTTTTATCTTCAAATCTTCGTACAGGAAGGCTAACCGTTCGAAAATTTCGTCATTTACGGGAATCGGAGATAAGGAAGCCCTCTCTATACTCAGGACTGTAAGAAATACCCTGCATGTTCCTGTAGTAACGGATATACACTCTCCTGCCGAAGCCGAACTTGCCGCATCATACGACATGGATATTCTCCAGATACCGGCATTCCTGTGCAGACAAACGGAACTTCTGGAAGCTGCTGCGCGTACCGGCAAATACGTAAATATAAAAAAGGGACAATTCCTTTCTCCGGAATCAATGAAATTCGCAGCTGAGAAAGTAGCATATTTCGGAAACAATAACATAATGTTAACCGAAAGAGGAACGCAATTCGGATATTCCGATCTTATAGTGGACTTCAGGGGAATACCCGAAATGCAAAAGACCGGCTATCCCGTGATAATGGATGCCACTCACAGCCTTCAGCAGCCAAACCAGCCTTCAGGAATTACCGGAGGACGCCCCGATCTCATATACACCATGGCAAAAGCTGCAATAGCAGTTGGAGCCGACGGCTTGTTTATAGAAACCCATCCCAATCCTTCCGTAGCAAAATCCGACGGGGCCAACATGCTTGAGCTGGATCTTGTAGAAGGACTTTTGAAGATTCTGGCACCTTTGAGAAAAGCGCTCACTGAAAACACCGACACACTTAAAAATACACAATAAAAATTATTATAACTTTTTAAAAATCTTCTTACAAAATGAGACTATCTTCAGATTTTGCAAAACGCTTTGAAAAATTACCTGTAAAAATTTTCGAGGAAGTTCCGGATGCCGCAGGAATCATCGTCGATGAGATAATAAGGCAATCGAGAAAAAAAGCGTTGCACAAAAACAATTTGGTTCTGGCATTGGGCGCAGCTTCTGCTTGTGCTCCGGTCTACGAAGCCATGGTAAATGCCTGCAAGGCAAAAAAATTAAGTTTCAAAAACATAGTAGTGTTTACCATGTCGGAATTCTACCCTCTTGGCAAAAACGAGCTTCAGACACACTACCGTTTTATGAAAGAATATCTGTTCGATTTAGTTGATATTCCCATGGAAAATATCCATTGCCTGGAAAGCGAGGAAATGGAAAACGTCAACGAGTATTGCGAAAAATTCGAAAAGCTCATAGAAAAATGCGGCGGAATAGATATGGTCATAGAATCCCAGATGGGGATGAATGAACCGGGCTCCACTGCAAATTCCATAACCCGCCAGATAACATTAAACTACAATACCAGACTTGGTGCGGCAAGCGAATTCTTTGGAATAAAGGACGTTCCTCTTCATGCTCTGACAATGGGCATTTCCACAATCCTCAAAGCAAAAAAAATATACTTTCTGGCCTGGGGCGACGGAGCTGCACAATCAGTAAAGAATCTGGTGGAAGGAGAAATCTCGGCACAGAACCCTTCTTCATTCCTTCTCCAGCATCTTGATGTAAACGTATTCATAGACGAATCTGCTTCGGCTAAACTCACCAGAATAGATACTCCGTGGCTTGCCGATACATGTGAATGGGACGATTATCTTACAAGAAAAGCCGTATTCTGGCTTTGCATGAAACTAAACAAGCCGATTCTCAAACTTACCGATCGCGATTACAATGATAATGGAATGAGCGACCTCATTACCGTAAAAGGACCGGCAAGCGCATTAAACATAAAAGTATTCAACGACCTTCAGCATACTATTTCAGGATGGCCGGGAGGCAAACCGAACGCCGACGATTCCACGCGGCCCGAAAGAGCCCAACCATATCCGAAAAGAGTAGTAGTATTCAGCCCGCATCCCGATGACGATGTAATTTCCATGGGAGGGACCGTAGCACGTCTGTCCGAACAGGGACATGAAGTACATCTGGCTTATGAAACTTCAGGAAATATTGCAGTCTTCGACCACGATGTGATAAGATATCTGGACTTTATAAGAGAATCCTCTCCCATATATAATTTCGATCAGAAAACAGCTGAAAAATATTATCACAAAGTCGTTGCCGAACTTGCCAAGAAACATCCCGGAGAAGCCGATCCTATGGATGTAAGACAGATCAAAACAATAATAAGAAGAGGCGAAGCACGCTCTGCATGCCGTTTTCTGGGAATCCCGGACGAAAGAATAAACTTTCTCGAACTTCCGTTCTACGAAACCGGCGGAGTTAAAAAGAATCCTCTTACAAGAAAAGATATAGATATAGTAAAAAGCCTGCTTCAAAGGGTAAAGCCGCACCAGATATTTCTGGCCGGGGATCTTGCCGATCCGCACGGAACTCACAGGGTTTGTTTCGTAGCCGTAATTACCGCATGCAAGGAACTCAGGGACGAACCTTGGTTCAAGGACTGCCGCGTTTGGATGTACAGAGGCGCATGGCAGGAATGGCCGGTTGAAAAAGAAGAGATGGCGGTTCCTCTATCACCTGAGGAAGTAAAAATAAAAAGAGAGGCCATTTTCAAACACCAGTCCCAAAAAGATCTGCCTCTGTTCCCGGGGACTGATATGAGGGAATTCTGGGTAAGAGCGGAAGAAAGGAATCACAATACAGCTGTTCTTTTCGACAAACTCGGAATGGCGGAATATCAGGCTATCGAATTGTTCGTACAATATAAATTCGACTAAAATCATAGCATGAATTTCCATAAAGGAATATTATCAAGCCTCTTGTGCCTGCTGCTTTCCGCCGCATCACAAGAGGCTTCTTATTTATACGCACAATCAAAAATGGAAAATAATAAGATTTTAAAAGTCCCTTTCGTTGATTTCGGGAGTAAAGGAAAGCCGACATTAAAGCAAATCGACTCTATGTTCGATAATACAGATATACCGTTTACGGAAATAAACCAGGTAAACTGGAAACAATACGATTCTTATCATCCGGACGTAAGATTTAAAACAGCTTACGGAAAAGAAGAAATATATATCAAATTTTATGTATCGGAACAATGCGTAAAGGCAGATTATGGATATGACTTCGGCTCGGCTCCATATACAGATTCCTGCTGCGAATTTTTTATAGATCCCGCCGGAGACGGAATCTATTACAATATGGAGCTTAACTGCATAGCAAAAGGGACATTTAGCGGAGGTATTCCGGGTCCTGACAGAAAGCATTTCGGAAACGATGTTATTTCACAGATCAGACGATATTCTTCATTGGGTTCGGAACCCTTCGGGACTAAAACATCCGAAGGAAAGCCATTTACATATTCCATAACGATAGCGCTACCGATAAAATTATTTTCACTTTCGAATGTAAAACCATTAAAAGGAAGAAAAGTCCGCGCTAATTTTTATAAATGCGGAGACGGAATGCCGGAAAAACATTATCTAAGCTGGAATCCGATAGATTGCCCCGCTCCGAATTTCCATACTCCGGCTTTTTTCGGAACGCTTTATTTCGAATAAACAAAAGTTATCAGAACGGATAACCGACGCCGAATTGAAGTGTATAATTATTCCGTTTCAGCCATTGCGGCGGTCCGTAGGAATTATTGGAAACAGGATCATATATTTTCATCCCCATATCCAGTCTTATCAGGGCAAATCCCATATTAAGCCTTAAGCCGACTCCCCAGTCTACTGCAATATGACGGTAAAAATTATCGAACTTAAATAGAGCGGCCTCACTGTCATTGGTGCCGCCGCTTTTTTTTGTTCTCCAGATATTTCCGGCATCAACGAAAACGCCCCCTTCAAATTGCCAGAACATTGGAAATCTGTATTCCAAATTCATTTCAAGACGCATGTTTCCGGTTTGATTAGCAATTGTAAAGGCCGTATCCCTTGGAGCATATCCAGGTCCTATGCTTCTGGCCTGCCATGCTCTAAGACTATTGGCACCTCCGGCCCAGAACAATTTTTCAAAAGGCAGGGTGGAAGAATTGCCATACCCTATACCTATTCCTGCCAAAGTTCTAAATGCCAAATATGAAGACTTCTTACTGCCCATATGCCACGTATAGACGGAACTGACTTCCGTCCTGAAATACTGCGAATACACGGCCCCCCATATTTTTTTATCCCCCGAAGAATTTTCCTTCAGCACACCGTTGAAAAGACTAAGAATATTTCCAGATATATCATTCTGCCATCTCAAATAATAAAAACTGTGCTTCGGACGGGCTGAATTATCAGTAGTATAGTAGAAACTGGTTCCCATTCCTATATCAAAATGATTTTTGTATGAATCTATCAGAAAAGGATCGGTAAGCTGTTCATAAAATGCATGGTCCAAATTATATATTTTTACTATGCTTATCTGCAGTGGATTAATCTTGTAAAATAACCGGTTCCTTACATTCCATGAATAACCGTATTTGGCCGAGATTATATATCTTTCATATTCCGGACGTTCCTGGGAATTATAAGAAAGATTGATTTCTGTTCTCGGAAGATTTCGGTTAAACTTCCTGTCGTTTATAAACCAGAAATTAGGAATACTAAGATTAGTAGATACGCCAAATTCATTAGAATTAACCGAGCTGTTGAATTTAAACTGGAAATTACCCATCAGACTTACAGTCAACATCTCTCCTCCTTTGAAAAGATTTTTGTGATAATACGAAATTTCCGGAGACACACCGAACAAACCGGAGGAATTACTGGAAGCTTCCAAATTCAATTTATACCCCTGAAGACTTGAAGAAGTTAACTTTATAATGGATTTGACCTTGTTCGAATCGGTTTCGTCCAGCTGTATATTAACACTGCCGAACAATCCCATGTTAGCAAACCTGTTATATGTATTTGAAACTACATCATCGGAATATGTCATACCCGGTTTTATGCGGTTTATCCTGGCAATAACCTTTGGCCTTAAAATATTATGCCTTCCGGAAGTAATTATACTAATCCCGTCTTCCGATAACGTATCCCTACGAATATTCTTATCGAGTAATTTCAAACGCCCCGCATCAAGCAACAGAGAATCATCTTCCGGCAAAAGAGAAAATAAATTATAATTGCGTACAGGAACCACATAAACAGAATCGAACCTGAACAGGCCGAACTGCTTTGCATCTTTTGGGGTTTCATTTCTGGTATAATTTCTTATACGGGTATATAGGCGAGCTTTCCCGTCACGTCCCATGGTATCAGCTTCGAAAAAGAAATTATTTTTGCTGAAGCCGTAATACCCCTTATTCCTCAAGACCCTGGCGAAACGGGAAGATTCCTGTTCCAGAATATTTTCGGAAAGAAAATCTCCGCGTTTAACGAAATGGGCAGGTTCGTCTTCCTTATATATTCTCTCTATCCCCGGATCGCATATATCATATATTATTGTATCAATAACATAATGTTTTCCGGGTCTTATATAATAAATAACTTTTGTGATTTTCCTCCTGTTAACAACCGAATCGGTTATTACGGAATTGAAATTACCGTTATATGTAAGATGATTGCCTATATTGGATATGGTACTTTTTACCAGCGTGCTGTCGAATATTACTGGAGCCTGCCCCAGCTTATGCACAAACTTGTCCCAGCCTCTGCCCTTTCCGTTTTGCCAGTTATATATTATAATGAAGGGATTCCAGCCCAGAATAAATGTAGAATTAGGTTTTTGTTTTATATATGGCTGAATATCCGAAGTTTCGTACTCGGAATCTCCGTGGATTATTATTTTATTGGATTTCAGCCGGCTCTGGCTTTCGCTGAGGATCCTGGTTGTGCCGCAGGAAACGACCGAAACCGCAGCCGCCATTAATAAGGCTAATTTACAGCGCTTAAAAAAGATCATACCGGAGATTATGTTTTTACAAAAGTAAGCTAATTTTTTCAAAATTTTCATACATTTGCCCGTTATTGGAATTTAGTGTATTCCAAGTAAGTTACTTTGCATTTAAAAACAGTATCCGAATCATTTACATTTAAAAAATGAAGAACAAGTACATCGATTTGATCGAACAGACTTTCGATTTTCCACAGGAAGAATTCAGGGTGGAAGATAATAATCTATTCTTTAACGATATCCCGATGATGGATATAATAAATCAGTATGGGACACCGCTAAAAATAACATATCTGCCCAAAATATCAAGCCAGATACAACGTGCCAAACGGATGTTCAATGTTGCAATGGCAAAAGTAGACTATCAGGGAGAATATCATTACTGCTACTGTACGAAGAGTTCGCAATTTTCATATGTAATGGAAGAAGTCCTCAAGAACGATATATCAATAGAGACATCATCTGCCTTCGATCTTAATCTTATTGAGTCCCTTAACGAATCGGGTGCACTTAACGACGATGCCATGATCGTATGCAACGGATTTAAGAGGGACATATACATAGAAAATATTGCAAACCTAAGAAACAACGGGTGGAAGAATATTATTCCCGTGCTGGATAACATGAACGAATTCGACGATCTTGACGAATGCATAAAAGAACCCACGAATATAGGAATAAGAATAGCAGCAGAAGAAGAACCTAATTTTGAATTTTACACATCAAGATTGGGAATAAGGTATATAGACATTGTTCCATTTTACGAAGCAAAGGTGCAGCCCAGTAAAAAATTTTCCCTTAAGATGCTGCACTTCTTCATAAATACCGGAATAAGGGACAACGCATATTACTGGAACGAGCTATCCAAGTGCGTAAACGTTTACTGCGATCTAAAGCAGATCTGCCCGAGTCTCGATTCTTTAAATATAGGCGGAGGCTTTCCAATAAAGAAATCCCTGTTTAATGATTATGACTATGATTACATGGCCGAAGAGATCATCGGACAGATTAAAAGCATATGCAAGCAGCGCGGAATACAGGAACCCGACATATATACCGAGTTCGGAAACTACACTGTTGGAGAAAGCGGAGCTACCATTTTTCAGATTCTCGACTATAAGCAACAAAATGACAAGGAACGCTGGTATATGATAGACAGTTCTTTCATGACAACCCTGCCGGATACGTGGGGAATCAAACAACGCTTTATAATGCTTCCTATAAATAAATGGGATTCCGAATACCAGCGGGTATTCCTCGGAGGTCTAACATGCGATTCCCAGGATTACTATAATGCGGAAGCACATGCAAACGCCATATTCCTTCCTATAATAAAAGACAGAAGAGATCCTCTTTACATAGGCTTTTTCCATACCGGGGCCTATCAGGAAGCGATTTCGGGCTACGGCGGTATAAAGCATTGCCTGCAGCCTTCGCCAAAGATAGTTCTCATAGATAAGGATAAGGACGGAGGATATACCACCAAATTGTTCAGCAAGGAACAAAGTTACAAATCAATGTTGAAAATACTCGGATATTAAACTCATATAAAGATGGAAACTATTTCAAATAACGAAATCAAGCGCATTAGATCTTTGTCGCAAAAAAAATTCAGGAAGGACACCGGATTATTTGTTGTCGAAGGCGAAAAGATGGTTGACGAGGCAATGAGGTCGGAATTCGAAATAGAAAAAATCTATCGGGTTTCGGATATAGGGGAAAAAGCTATGTCACGAATTTCTTCCCTGTCCTCCCCGTCCCCGGTTCTGGCGGTTATAAAACAAAAGCCCTTGAAGATTCTTAATGAAGTATCGGACGCTATTATAAAAAAAGACAACTTCCTTTGCCTTCAACTCGACGGCATAAAGGATCCGGGCAACATGGGAACCATAATAAGACTCGCCGACTGGTTCGGCATAAAATACCTGTTCGTCTCTACCGATTCGGTTGAAATATATAATCCCAAGACCGTACAGGCAACCATGGGATCCGTTTTCAGAGTAAAAATAATATCCGGGAATGCTGCTGATACAGCCGCTGTCTTCAAGTCCGCCGGACTTCCCGTATACGGAACATTCCTTGACGGAGAAAATATTTATGAAAAAAAACTCTGCGGAAGCGGACTTATTATAATGGGAAGCGAATCATTCGGAATCAGCGATAATACGGCAGCAATGGTAACCGACCGGCTGCTCATCCCCTCCGCCCACGGATCAGGAGCCGAATCCTTAAACGTTGCTATAGCTACGGCAATAATCTGTTCCGTATTCAGACACGGAAAATAGCATATCATTGTTTGTATTTTTACGAACAGTTGCTATCTTTGCATCGTAATAAACATAAAAACAAATTACGATGGTAATAAAAATTTTAGGTTCGGGATGTTCCAGATGCAAGACACTGGAAGCCAATATCAGAAAGGCATGCGAAGAGCTTGCCTTAAATCCGGAAATAATCGACGAAAGGGACATGTCCCGCATAGTTTCATACAATGTAATGGGACTGCCTGCCCTTGTGGTAGATGAAAAGGTCTTATCCTCCGGCAAGGTCCTGTCCGTACCGGAAGCAAAGGATATACTCTCTAAATTAAGATAAACGTCCATGCTTCAGGAAATAGCCGACAAACTTGTCTTAGGAGCTATGGGACTCTCCCCTTCCGGGGCCCTGGGAAAAGCATTGGATTTTTTCATCTACGATACCGTAAAAATTCTTTTTCTCCTTTTCATTATAAGCGCAATAATGGGAGTTATAAACGCTTATTTTCCCATAGAGAAACTACGTCATTATCTTGCTACAAGAAAACTTTACGGACTGCAATATCTTGCGGCATCGCTTTTCGGTGCCGTAACACCTTTCTGCAGCTGTTCTTCCATTCCTCTTTTCATTGGTTTCGTAAAGGGAGGGATTCCGCTCGGAGTAACCTTCGCCTACCTTATAACCTCTCCTCTTATTAATGAAGTAGCAGTTGCTATGTTCCTGGGATACTTTGGACTTAAAATAACGGCCATATATGTAGCAAGCGGCATAATACTGGGAATGTTTGGAGGTTTCATACTTGGAAAGCTTAACCTCCGTCCGCTGTTGAGCGACTGGGTAAAAAAGATACAGGAGCAGCAAAATTCCGAATCCGAAATGTTTGAGGCTGAAAAAACTCCTTTTTTAAAAAGACTGCCGGGCATAACGCGTGATTCGTGGAAGATAGTACGCGGAGTCATCGTTTATGTAATTATCGGTATAGCCATAGGCGCAGTAATGCACGGCTACGTACCACAGGGATTTTTTAAAAACTTCCTTTCGGCGGACAAATGGTATGCCGTACCGTCGGCCGTAATACTTGCGGTTCCGGTTTACGCCAATGCCGCCGGCATAGTTCCGGTAATAGAAGTCTTTGTAGCTAAGGGGGTTCCAATAGGTACTGCAATAGCCTTCATGATGGCGGTAGTAGGCCTTTCTCTTCCGGAAGCCACCCTCCTGAAGAAGGTAATGACATGGAAGCTCATTGCTATATTTTTCGGAATAATTACAATATTCATTATTCTGTCGGGGTTCCTGTTCAATATAATACTGTAGAAATTTGCTTATCTTTGGTAACTATGAAAATGGATATCGAAGAACGTAAAAAAGTTGCGGCATTTGCAAACGCTATTTCAAATCCGGTAAGGGTGGAAATCCTTTATTTCCTGGCAAACAGGAACCAATGTTATTTCGGGGACATAAAAAAGGATCTTCCCCTGTGCAAGGCTACGGTATCACAGCATCTCAAGGAACTCAAGAAAGTAGGCCTCATACAGGGAGAAATAGAAGGGCCTAAGACCAAATACTGCATAAATGCGGAAAAATGGAACGAGGCACGCCAACTCCTGGATGAATTTCTTTCCGGCAGCAACAACATCTGCAAATGCGGCTCTCATTAAAAAATTGTACCTTTTTGCATTAAGTGTTCGGAAACGGACACTTTTTTATTATAATCAAATTGCTTATTTCTAACATATTAAGCTAAAAGGCAGCTTTTTTGCCTGTTCATGTTAAAATTATAATATCCAAAAACATGGACAGGGAAATTCCTAAACAAGAACGTAACAGAAAAAGAAATATCAGGATTATAAAAGCTTCGGTATATTCCGTCGGCATAATAATCCTGATTTCTATCATGATTTCTGCTTTCAGAAACAAAATTTACAAAAAGGACCTCACGCTTTCTACGGCGGAAACCGGAAGTCTGGAAATTAGCTACAGTGCAAGCGGTAAGGTTGTTCCGGCTTTCGAGGAGATAATAAATTCTCCGATAGATTCGAGAATCGTGGAAGTTTACAAAAAAAGCGGAGACAGCGTTGATGCCGGCACTCCCCTTCTGAAACTGGATCTGCAAAGCACCGAAACCGATTACAGGAAGATGCTGGACGAAGAGCAGATGAAAAAATGCCAGCTCGAACAATTGGAGATAAACAATCGTACTGCTCTGAGCGACATAGCCATGAACATAAAAATATCGGAGATGAAAGTCAACCGCATGAAGGTGGAATTGCGCAACGAAAAGTACCTCGACAGTCTGGGCTCGGGAACCACCGACAAGGTACGCAAGGCAGAACTTGATTACAACACCGGCGTTCTTCAGCTGGAGCAGCTCAGACAGCAATATGAAAACGAGAAACAGGTTAAGGATGCAGACCTGAAGGTAAAGGAACTCGACTACAACATATATGTCAAAAGTCTTGCGGAAATGAAGCGCACGCTTGATGAGGCAAGGATACTCTCCCCTCACAGGGCTATTCTCACTTACATAAACAACCAGATAGGAGCCCGGGTCTCAAAGGGGAGCAAAATAGCCATAGTTTCCGATCTGAGACACTTTAAGGTAGACTGCGAAATTGCGGACACATACGGCAATCATGTAAAGGTCGGAGGAAAAGCCATAATAAGAAGCGGATCGAGCAAACTCGAAGGCATAATAAGCAACGTTACGCCTCTATCACAGAACGGCGTAATAGATTTTACAGTACAGCTCAAAGACAATAACAACAAAATACTCCGTTCCGGTCTGAAAACCGACGTATATGTAATGAGCGCCATAAAGGACAACGTATTGAGAATAGGCAATGATTCTTATTACATGGGGGCCGGAAATTATAATCTATTCGTACTCGAAAACGGTAAAAAGCTTGTAAGACGCAATGTAGAATTGGGAGAAAGCAATTTCGAATACGTTGAAGTAACTGGCGGCCTTAAAAAGGGAGACCAGGTGGTTATCAGCGATATGAGCGATTATAAAAACAAAAATGAAATAACGATCAAATAATAAAAATTTTTAAAATGGACAACAAAATCATGATCTCGCTAAACGGCATAGACAAGATCTACAGAACCAAGGAAGTAGAAACCCAGGCTTTGGAAAATGTGAATTTAAACGTTAAAAAAGGAGAATTCCTAAGTATAATGGGACCGTCGGGGTGCGGAAAATCCACTCTGCTTAATATAATAGGGCTGCTCGACCTTCCAAGCGCCGGTACGGTGGAAATCGACGGAACGCAGACAAAGGGAATGAGCGACAGGCAGCTCGCAGCATTCAGAAACAAAATGATAGGATTCGTATTCCAGAGCTTCCACCTCATTAATTCTCTCAATGTAATAGACAATGTGGAAGTTCCCCTGCTGTACAGGAAAATATCGTCTAAAGAACGTACGCGCCTGGCGACCGAGGTTCTGGAGAAAGTAGGGCTCAGCCACAGGCTGCATCATATGCCTTCCGAACTTTCGGGAGGACAATGCCAGCGCGTGGCAATAGCACGCGCCATTATAGGAGATCCTGAAATAATACTGGCCGACGAACCTACCGGAAACCTCGATTCCAAGATGGGCGGAGAGGTTATGGATATACTACACAGACTCAACAAGGAGGAAAACCGGACCATAGTTATGGTTACCCATAACGAAGCACAGGCAAAACAGACATCAAGGGTAGTAAGATTTTTCGACGGAAGACAAATCGTATAATATGAGAAAATACATAAAACAAATATGGGTTCATTTAAGCCACGATCCACTCGTAAGCAGCATCACCATAATAGGAACCGCTCTTGCCCTTTTTCTTATTATGCTGGTTGTGATGATAGAGCAGGTTAAATATGAACCCTTTTCACCTGAAAGCAACCGCGACAGATTCATGCACGCAAGATTCATGAGCGTAACCAATGCAAAATGGGGAGACGGGAGCAGTAACGGCCCCATGAGCATCGAAACCGCAAAGGCACTTTATAAATCGCTCAAAACGCCGGAAGCGGTTACTTTGTATGCAAATGATAATCCAGCGGTGGCATCCGTAGCAGGAGGAACCACATTCGTTGCAGATATACTTCAAACCGATGCCGATTTCTGGAAAGTCTTCGATTTCGATTTCATAAACGGAGCTCCGTACGGCAAGGCTGATTTTGATGCCGGAATAAAGGAAGCCGTTATAATAAAAAGCTTGGCGTTAAGACTATTCGGAACGCCTGACGTAGCTGGAAGGGAGTTCATGATCAACTACACCGCATATAAAGTAGCCGGTGTAGTAAAGGACGTATCCACACTTGCAAGTAAAGCTTATTCCCAGATATGGATTCCATATACCTGCACCGATGTCGAAAAAAACACATGGTCCCGTTGCGGAGGATCCTTCAGCACCACCATTCTGGCCCGCCGGCACGATGATTTTCCCAAGATAAGGGAAGAATATGGCAAACTGCTGGCACTGTATAATAAAAAAATAGGAGAATCCGGATGGAAAATCTTATCACGCAACCGTCCCTACATTCAGGAAAAGGAAGCTTTCACTTTCAGTGCAAACCACGAAGTTAACATGAAGGCCAAACATAGAGACCGATACATAATATTGATCATATTGCTTTTGGTCCCGGCAATAAACCTGAGCAGCATGACACAAAGCCGTCTGCAGCACAGAAACGCGGAAATAGGAGTCAGGCGGTCATTCGGATGCACCCGCAGGGAAATTTTAATAGACATAATAAACGAAAATCTCATAATAACACTAATTGCCGGAGCTCTGGGACTTATAATGAGCATAGCCTTCGCATACTGGGGAACGGACATACTTTTCGCCCAGCCTTTTTCAAATAGTCTTTCCTCTCCAACAATAGATACATCCATATTGTTACACGCTTCAACTTTTATTTATGCCATAGTTTTCTGCTTCATATTGAATCTGCTGTGCAGTTATATCCCCGCATGGAGAGCCTCAAAAACAAGCATAATCAACGCTCTCGGAGGTATGAATCATTAAGGATAATATTAAAACGAAGAAAATGAACAAGAAACTTTTCAGACAGATAAGAAACGAATGGAAATCCAATCTCTGGCTTATTGCGGAATTATTGCTTATAAGCGTGGTGATGTGGTATATCCTGGATTTCATCTACGTAAAGGCAAGCATATTTTACCAACCGCGCGGATTCGATATATCTCACTGCTATCTGTTGAGAATGGGTCGTCTGGATCCCAAGAGTCCGAAATATATGGCAAAAGACACGACCGAATCCGAAGATATACGTAATATTCTAACACGCATACGGCACAGACCGGAAGTAGAAGCAGCAAGTTTGTCGGCGAATTCATACCCTTACAATGGCAGCAACAGTTCAACATCCATAAGATACGATACCCTGCAAAACAACAACTGGCTTATAAGACGTTTGGTAACGCCCGACTTCCTCAGGGTTTTCAAATACGAAGGTTCTCGCGGCGAAACTCCTTCGCAGCTGGCTTCCATGATGGATAATAAGAGTATTATGGCTTCAAATAATATTTTCAAAAAAAAATATCATATAAAACTAACCACGCTGGTAGGGAAAAAAGTAATATGGGGAGATGATACAACAACAAGATATAAACTGGCAGCTGCATACACACCCGTAAGATACGACGACTACAGCGAAGCATACCACTCCTACTCTATGTTATATAAACTTCCAGAAGGTTGGTACACAACAGATAATAATCTGGAACTCTGCATACGCGTAAAGCCTTCCATGGATCACGATTTTATAAAAAAATTATGGAAAGACTGCGAAAGGCACATAAACACGGGAAACGTATATATCACAAATATAACATCGTTCAAAGACGTACGTAAAAAATTCCAGCAGTACCAGAGCAATCAAATAAGGAATTTCGTTACCGGCATAATTTTCCTGCTGCTTAATATCTTCCTCGGTCTATTGGGAACCTTCTGGTTCAGGACGCAGCAAAGAAGAAGCGAAATAGCCCTACAGATGGCACTGGGATCCACAAGACGTCAGATTTTCCTGCGGCAGATATCCGAAGGTATAATAATTCTCGTCTTAGCCTCCATTCCTGCAATAATAATCGATCTCAATATTGCATATGCAGGATTGACTCAATACATGCATGGCGCCACGTTACAACCCGGAAGATTTATAATAACGGTATCGGCCACATTTCTGATATCTGCAATCATGATAATAATCGGAGACTGGTTCCCGGCAAGAAAAGCGACGAAGGTACAGCCGGCCGAAGCTTTGCACGAAGACTGACAAAACATATTTAAAAATCACATTTATGAAAAAGATAATAACATTCATTATGATCCTGACGGCGAATATCGCGTTTGCAGGCAGCAATCTCATTCCCAAAGTGGAACAAAACACCGAACTGGTAAGTATAGTTTTCAGGCTTGCCGGAGCAAGAGAATATGTAAACTACAACGTCCCCTCTTATGAAAAGGAAATAGATGAATATTTCGCACCATACAAGGAACATCCTGCCGTAAAATTCGCACAAAAAGTAAGAAGCGAACGCGGTGTAGCTTTCGATGCCGTAATGTCCCTGGCGGTTCATCTCAACATCACCGATTCCGTACGTCTGAAGGATAACATAGCGGCTTCAAGCATAGACGAACGCTGGGATCCCAAAAGCATTAAAAATTTTGTAAAACTTCTTAACGATTTCTATTTCGATACGAATTTCAAAAACTTTTTTTCCAAGAACAAGCCTTTATACGAAATAACGGAAAAGAGAATTTCCGAAATTCTCAATAAAGTAGATTTCGGATGGTTCGGCAAATTTTACGGAGAGCAAGGGAAAAATTACAAATTCAATCTTATTCCAAGCATCCCCAACGGAGGAGGAAATTACGGACTCAAGGTAATATTCAAAGACGGAAGCGAAGAATTATATCCAGTAATAGGATGCTGCGTGGCAGACAAATCCGGACTCCCTTCTTACTCGGGAAAAATAGTACCGGTAATAGTGCACGAATATAACCATTCGTTCTGCAATCCTTTAATAGACGCCTTTTATCCTTCAATGAAAGATGCCACCGAAAAAATAAACGGTATCGTAAAAAACACCCTTGAAAATATAGGATACGGAGACGCCAAAACAATGGACTATGAAATACTGGTAAGAGCATGTGTAATAATGTATTCACAACGGAATGAACCTGACAAGGAAAAACTCGGGCATCTTGTTGCCCAAGAAACTTCGAATGGTTTCATATGGATAGATCAATTGGTAGACAGTCTCTTCAAATATGAAAAGAACAGGGATCTATACCCTACTCTTAAGGATTTCATGCCGGAAATAGTCAAGCTCGTAAACAAAATTCCCGAAGAGCTTAAAGGTACCGATTTCGAATCAAGATTTCCTAAAATCCTGTCGGTAAGCATAAAAGACGGCTCGCAGAACGTACTCCCTGGACAAAGAGCTATTACTGTCACTTTCGACCGGCCCATGTATACTAAAAGGCATGGAACATCATATGGGAAAAAGGGAAAGGACTATTTTCCGGAATTTGACGAAAATAAGGCCTCTGAATGGGATGAGACAAAATGCAAATGGACTATACACGTAATATTGAAACCTGACAAGTGTTACTCCCTGAGCTTCCCATACCAGTTTTTCATGAACGAAAAAGGATATCATCCAAACAAGACATACTATCTGGATTTTAAAACTAAAAAATAGCCTCTTGATGAAAATCGTACGGTATATAAAACAGGCATGGGCGCATCTGCGCCAGGAACCGCTGGTAGGAAGCATAACCGTTTTCGGCACTGCCATAGCCATATTTCTTATAATGCTGGTAGTAATGCTGCAGCAGGTCAAATATGAGCCGTTCGCACCCGAAAGCAACAGGGGAAGGATGTTATACGCCATGTTCGTAAATTCCAGATCGGGTAATGCAAGACGGTGCGGACCGATGAGCGTTAATTTTGCAAAAGAAATTTACAAATCGCTGGAAACGCCAGAACTTGTAACAATTCATTCCTATCCCCAGCATTCCCCGCTTTCCGTGGAAGGACGTTCCGCTTCAAACGGAACCATGCTTGCAACAGACGACGATTTCTGGAAAATATTCGATTTCGATTTCATTTATGGAAAGCCATATACAAAAGCCGATCTGGATTCCCGGATAAAAAAAGCAGTAATAAGCAGGAGCATTGCAATTAAACTGTTCGGCACCGACAAGGTTACAGGAAAGGAAATAGAAATAAATTATTTCAAATACAAAGTCTGCGGAATAGTAAAGGATATATCGTCCTTTGCCGAACAAACCTGTGCGGACGTATGGGTTCCCTACTCTACGACAAATCTCGCAGGACTGACAACGTTTGGTGTAAACGGGAAATTCAAGACAGCCATCCTCGCCCGCAGCCGCAGGGATTTCAAAGCAATAAAAGACGAATGCAACAGAAAGATAGCGGATTACAATAAAAAGGCAACAGAAACAGGTTACAAGATTGAAGAAAACAACGGACCGTACGACCAAAAAATCATAGCACTTACGAACTATTACGGTTCCGAACCGTCACTCGCCCCGGTGCGGCGCAGGCAGGCTATAATCATACTTATCTTGCTTATAATACCGGCAATCAACCTCAGCAGCATGACACAAAGCAGGCTGCGCAGGCAAACTTTGGAAATAGGCATCCGTAGAGCTTTCGGATGCACCCGCGCCGAGATATTCGGAGGCATAATAACGGAAAATTTCATAACAACCGTTGCGGCCGGAATAACGGGATGGCTGTTAGGTGTTTTAACCGAATACATCAGCAAAGACATAACCGCACAAATGATAATGCATATATCCACATTCCTGTATGCCTTAGGCATATGCTTCATCCTTAATATGCTTTACAGCATAATTCCGGCATGGAAAACTTCTAAAATAAGTATAATCAATGCAATCGAAGGAATATCCGGAAAATAAACCGCAAACAAATGTTCAAGAAACTTTATACACAAATAAGAAACGAATGGCATTCCAATATATGGCTGATTGCCGAACTTTTCATAGCAAGCATAGTCATATGGTTCATCGTAGATTTCCTTTACGTTGAAATTAGCATACGCTGCCAGCCGAAAGGATTCGATATTTCTCATTGCTACTTATTGCGGATGGGTGAATTGACAAAAGACAATCCCAATTACGTTGCCGAAGACACCTCTTCCTGCAACGATATGATCGAAATTGCAGAAAGACTGAAACGCAATTCCGACATAGAAGCGGTTTGTCTCTCTATGGGTGCATATCCTTATTCCCAAACCATTTCTTCCTTCACATTCAAATACGATACCTTGCAAACCGACAACGTTCACCAGAATTACGCATCGCCGGATTTTTTCAAAGTTTTCAGATACAAAGGAAGCAGAGGCGAAACACCGGAACAGCTTTCGATCCTTCTAAACGGAAATACATTCCTCGGTTCGGAAAATATATTCAAGAAAGAATACGGGGTTCCGCTTACTTCGTTCATAGGAAAAGAATTTGATCTGATGAATGACACCACATCAATGATGCGCCTCTCCGCAACATATAAAACGGCCCGCAGAAACGATTACGATGATAAGGCAAACGCTCTTTCCATAATGTTTCTTCTAAACCGCGACCTCCTCGGTCCGTTTTTCTACAATCCATCGAATATTTGTATTTGTATTCGTGCAAAGGCCTCAGCAGACAAGGATTTCGAAAGCAAACTGTGGAAGGAAAGCAAAAAGAACATAAATACCGGCAACCTTTACATTTCCGAAATAAAATCGTTCGAAAATATAAGGACGGATGAACAAAAGGAAAATTCGGACAAAATGAAAAATTATACGATCGGTTTCGGTTTCCTTCTGATAAACATATTCCTCGGACTGCTCGGAACCTTCTGGTTCAGGACTCAGGAAAGAAAGGGCGAAATCGCACTGATGATGGCTTTGGGAGGAAACAAAAGAGGAATATTCCTGCGGCAAATAGCAGAAGGATTGCTCCTTCTGGTCTTTGCAACACTTCCTGCGGTAATAGTCGACTGGAATCTCGCTTATGCCGGCCTTACCGAAACAATGTCCGGAGTTACGCTGGAAACCGGACGGTTTATCATAACAGTCGCAATGACATCTATCATAAGCGCCTTTACCATCATTGCCGGAGACCTGTTTCCCGCCCTCAGGGCAATGAAAACACAACCGGCCGTCGCGTTGCATGACGAATAATAAAATAATACAATAACTCATACACATATGATTTTAAGATATATAAAACAGGCATGGGCGCATTTGCGTCAGGAACCGCTGGTGGGAAGCATAACCATAGTCGGTACGGCCATAGCTATATTTCTAATAATGCTGGTGGTAATGCTGCAGCAGGTCAAATACGAACCTTTCCCTCCGGAAAGCAACCGCGGAAGAATGCTGCATGCAAAATATATAAGCACGAAAACAAAAAAATGGACGGTTTCAGGCCCTATGGATAAAAAAACGGCTGAAACCCTTTATAAATCCTTAAAAACACCGGAAAGAGTTACACTTTACAGCTGCGACGTAAGCCAAACGGCAGTTTCTTCTCCGGAAAGCAAAAAATCTTTTGTCGCAGACCTTCTTAAAACTGATGCGGATTTCTGGAAAATATTTGATTTCGACTTCATTCACGGCAAACCTTTCGATTCGGTATCTTTTGCTTCCGGATTGCACAAAGCCGTAATTTCGGAAGGCATATCCCGCAGGCTGTTCGGAACGGACGATGCTGAAGGTTACGAAATAAACCTAAATCATTCGATATATACTGTATCCGGCGTTGTAAAAACCGTATCCACGCTTGCAACCACGGCATATGCACAAATCTGGATACCATATACTTCAACCAACTATAAAAACGAGGAAGAGGCAGAACAATTTTCCGGACCTTTCTCCGTCGCTATACTGGCCAAAAACAGAAAAGACTTTCCGGCAATCAGGAAGGAATGCAAGGCGAAGGCGGCGACACTGTCGAATTTACTGGATAAAAGGGGAATAACGCTGATCACCTGCAATCGGCCATACGATCAGAAAAAAGAGTATCTGGCTACGGATTACTCGAATAAGGAAGCCGAATTATGGCCGGTATATAAAAGACAGATACTGATATTTCTCATTCTTCTGTTTGTTCCGGCAATCAATCTGGGAAGCATGGCCCACGGAAGATTGAGACGAAGAACCGTAGAAATAGGCATAAGAAGAGCTTTCGGATGTACCAGAAGAAAAATCATAACGGACATAATCACGGAAAACTTCATAACAACACTTATAGCCGGCATACTTGGTTTGGCTCTCACCGTAGCTTTCGCATATCTCGGAGCAGATCTTCTTTTCTCACAGCCTTACTCCGAAACCTTTAACCTGCCTACGGTAAACTTGTCAATAATTATGCACAAATCTACTTTTGCGGCGGCAATAATATTTTGCTTCATACTGAATTTCCTTTTCAGTTATATCCCGGCACGGGCCGCATCACGTACTGCCATAGTAAACGCGCTGGAGGGAAAAAGATGAACAAAAAATTATTCAGACAAATAATCAACGAATGGAAATCGAATATATGGATAATTGCAGAACTGCTTTTGGTGAGTATAATACTGTGGTACATAGTAGATTCCATGTATGTAAAGATTTCCATATACAATCAGCCCAGAGGTTTTGACATTTCACATTGCTACCTTTTGAAAATGGGAACCATAAAAAAGGGAGAAAAAGGCTATGTGGCAACCGACAGCCTGCCTTCAAATGATGTTGCTGAACTGCTTGCAAGATTAAAAAGAAGGCCGGATATAGAAGCCGCAGGGATATCGGAAAGCGGCTATCCGTATGACGAAAGCAGTCGAGGCATGAGTCCCCTGAGTTATGATTCGCTTGTATCGGGCAAATACCTGGAACTCCGCAGAATTACCCCGGGATTCTTAAGTGTTTTCAGATACGAGGGAACAAGGGGAGAAACACCGGAGGAACTGGCATCTCTCCTGTCCGAAGACGGGAATAATTTTATTGCATCCGACAATATCTTTGAAAAGAAGTATAATATATCACTTAAATCATTGATAGGTAAGAAATTCAAGCTATTTGACACCATAACGAACTACAAGCTTGCCGCAACTTATATACCGGCAAGAATATCGGACTATACCGAAGCTTCGTCATCTTGCTCCGTAATCTGTCTTTTACCGCAAAAAAGATACAGGGCATACCGCGAATTATGCGTACGCGTAAAACCAGATAAAGACAAAGGGTTCATGGAGAGAATATCCGAAGATTTCGACAAGCAATTAACGGTAAATAATATATACGTGTATGACGTACGATCTTTCAGAGATATAAGACGTTCCTACCAAATAGATCAGAGACAAGCCATAGGCAGCTACATTTTGGGCCTCGGATTTCTTTTGCTCAACATTTTTCTTGGTCTTCTCGGAACCTTCTGGTTCAGGACTCAGGAAAGGAAGGGAGAAATAGCTCTTATGATGGCCCTGGGGGGAAATAAGAAATCAATATTCATCAGACAGATAACAGAAGGCATGTTGCTCCTGATTGTGGCGACTATCCCGGCAATTATCATAGACTGGAATATTGCATATGCCGGACTTACGGAAAGTATGGACGGTTCAACAGTTGCAGCCGGAAGGTTCATATTTACCATTGCAGTAACT
>JALCMP010000027.1 GCA_022648545.1 Bacteroidales bacterium
TTCTCGGTAACTAATTTCGCACTTTCCTATCAGGGTAAACTAAAGAATTCTCTTGCCGGGCGTTACGACGGACTTGTGGTCGATGGTGTAAATGCAGGCACCGATAATGGAGGCAATACCGTTTATACCAAAAACTCAACGGTAACGAATAATGTTGAAACATATTACAATTCCTATGTTTGGAACAGGAATAACACGGAAGAAAACACATTCAACACAAGTTTCCTTAAATTCAAGGAATTGAGGATAGATTACAAAATTCCCGATAAAATACTCGGCAACGTAAAATTCATAAGAGGGATAAATCTGGGATGTTTCGTAACAAATATTTTCTGTCTTACGAGTTTTCCGCAATATGATCCGGAGGCAGCAATGATGAATGGTTCTAACATACATCTCGGAATAGAATCCATGTCTTACCCTATGACACGCTCATATGGTTTTAACGTAAAACTTTCCTTCTAAGACAAAAGGCAATGAAAAAAATAATAAAAAACATAATATATTTCACCTGCATTTTCACGGCTCTCATACTAACGGGATCATGCACCGGAGACTTTAAGGAGACTAATACCGACCCCAACAAGATGCTGGTAGGACAGGTGGATTCCTATGCAATGTTCGAACCGGCCCTTTACGGATCTGCAAATTTCTGGATGTATTACACATGGTACTGGAATAATGAACTGGTTCAATTTACAGCTTTTACAGGCGGAACGACCAGAGAAGAGCACAGATACAAGATAACCGATGCCAATTGGCTCTCAGTATGGAATACATATGCCCGATACGGATCCAATATTAATCATATGTATGAACTGGCCGTTAAGGAAGAAGACAAGGCAATGCAGGCGGTTTCGCTAACCCTCAAGGTTCTTGTAATGGAAAATCTCACCGACATGTTCGGGGATATCCCTTATTCAGAAGCTTTTCAGGCACAAAGCACCGGAAACACCAAGCCTGTTTTTGATTCACAGAAAGAAGTATATGAAACAATGATGAAACAACTCGACAGCGCCAACACATTTTACTCGGAAAGCCCCGTTTTTCTAAATCCGGCAATGGACGGCATGTACGGAGGAGACATGGATAAATGGCGCAAGTTCAACAATTCATTGCATCTGCGATTGTTATGCCGTATAAGCGGCAGAAGTGAAATGAATGCCGGTAGTCAAATGCAGAAAATAATAGACAATCCCGATAAATATCCGGTATTCACCTCTAATACAGATAATGCAACGGTTATATTTTCCGGAACGGATCCTTATCAAAGCCAGTTCGGCGACTATACGGAAAACTCCTTTACTACCAGCGGCAGAAAACTCGCCGAACAATTGATAAGCATGACCGTAATAACGGATAACACCGGTAATCAAATATATGTAGACCCCCGTCTGCCTATATGGGGAAGGAAAAACACAAACAAGACGTCCAATCCGGATAATATCTGGAAAGGAACCATAAGCGGATGTACGGTGGAAGAACAAAGTGCAGCCGACGCAGGAGCCGCATATCTTAATTATCCGGTATTCTGCCGGCTTGATTTCCCATCTACGTTCATGGACTATTCGGAAGTTGAATTCATACTCTCCGAAGCAGCTTATAAGGGTTATATTACAGGAGGCGAAGCAGCTGCCAAATCTTATTATGAAGCAGGTGTAACGGCATCTATGGAAAAATGGTCTCCTTACGGAGCTTACAGCGAAGCCCCGGCGGCTATTACGGATTCAGATATCCTTTCTTTTCTCGGTTCTGACCTGGGGTCATGGGACAGGGCCTACGACAAAGAGAAACTAATAGCCGATCAGAAATTCCTTGCGCTTTTCTGGATTGGAATGGAAGATTATCACGAGTACCGCAGAACGGGATATCCCGTACTCAAGATAGGACGCGGGACGATCTATAATGATTACAAATTTCCTTCGCGCTTCGGCTATACTTCCGTAACGTTGGCGACCAACAGTACAAACGCTCAGGCTGCACTGAAACGTATGGGCGGAGAAAACGATATGCATACGCCTCTCTGGTGGAGCAAAGAGGCCATTGAAAAATAATCTTTAATAATAAATCTATTATGAAAAAGAGACATAATATTTTCAAAAAAAATATAATACGATCCGTTCTGTTGATTGCCGGACTTTCTGTTGCAGCTGCCGGAACAATTTCATGCAGCAAAGATGAAAACAATACGGAAACGACATTCAGCATAACTGATCTTCCAAACACGCTTGAAGTTTCGAGCAGCGGAATAAAGAAGGGACTTACCGCCGAGCAGTCGTATATTGTAAGATCAAATGCGAAATGGGCCATAGAATCCCAAACCGACGATGATTGGGCGAGATTTTTCCCTATGGAAGGTGACAGGGACGGAATAATAAGAATTTCCGTGGATGAAAATACATCTTTGGAAGCAAGAAGCATGAGCTTTGCCTTTATTTCGGAAGAAACGGAAAGGCCTGTTCTTTTTACCGTAAAACAGAAAGCGAGCGAGCCTTTTATAAGAATAGGAACCGGAAACAAAAGCGAATATACCATTCCCCGCGTCGGAGGATCACTTGATCTGGGCGTTTCATCAAATATAGACTGGGATTATACGATAGAGGATAATTCCTTCCTTACAATAAACGGTATAACATCAGACTCTATAAAAGTATCAGCCGACCAGATAAATAAAGACGGCGAATACTGGTCAGCGTTATTAACCCTCACCGGCAAGGGAGAGTATTCAGACATCCGGACACAGATAAGAATCACACAGTTGGGAGCTCTTATCTATCAGGATTTCAGCTGGCTTAATTACGGATCCGCATTACAGTGGGAAACGACCGGAGAAACAAGATGGGACAATTGGACGGCATCCGAACAGGCAAACACCGGCTGGACAAGCGGTACTGAAATCGTTTATGCACGACAGGGTTTCATAAAATTGGGGAAGACCTCATATGGCGGGGATATCGTTTCTCCCGAATTAGGCATATCCGGAACCGAAGATATAGAAGTAGTATTTAAGGCAACTCCCTATATTTCTTCGAAAGGGACAAAAGACCTCAATACTCTTTATGTAGGCGTAATCGGAGACGGAGAACTTGAGACCGAGGAGGATCAGAACTCCAGCATCGTTTCGGCCGAATACGACGGAACAAGATATTCCTGTATTGCCTTTACCATAGATAATTATCCAAATCCTAAAGAAGAAAGTTCTGCGGTCTCCGTCTGGGCACCGGAAGTTTCCCAAAGAAGATTCAAAATAAAGAATGCAAAGGCATCCACGAAAGTTTTCTTTATGGGTGGAGCCTATGGAAACGCTCTTGGGACAGGAATAAAGAACAGGATATTTCTGGACGATATTAAGATTCTGGAACTGGAATAGAAAGCAGTT
This sequence comes from Bacteroidales bacterium, assembly GCA_022648545.1. Lineage (GTDB taxonomy): Bacteria > Bacteroidota > Bacteroidia > Bacteroidales > UBA932 > Egerieousia. The sequence continues at coordinate 3,380 of JALCMP010000027.1, forward strand.
GAAAAAAATGTAAATAATAAAGCTTTATTGGTTGAAAATGAAGAGGAGTGGTTCTTAAAGAGCCACTCCTCTTCTCTTTTTATATCTAATAGTCAGCTATATAATAAAGCCGGGCGTTCCTGTTTCAAAGGAGCCCGGTTTAAGTATAAAAGGAGAGGACGGCAGGATTATTTCCTGTCGTCCTCTCCAGCATTTATTATGATTAAGTTAGTGATCTATTTTATTTTTTCATAAACATAAAGCTCGTGGATTTCCTTAGTATAGCCTTCCTTTGTAAAAGGGCCCTTTGGCATGCCCAGAAGAATCTGCACTCCGCGGTTGTTTAAAACTATAAGATCATCGTTCGAAGGATCTATGCTTAATCCTTCTATTTCTCCGGCTCTGCGGAAATCAGTCATTGCGCGAAGCAATTTAACCCTGCCGTCCATTGCGCCTGCTGCAATACCGTCATCTGTTAATCCGGAATATGTTACATTGCTTATATCGGCAGAATAAACACAATCCGGAATCTGCCATGTGGATTCGCCATCGTCGGCAGTAAAGAGCATGGTATCATCGGCAATTGTAATACCCTGGCACCAATAAGGAGTAGGATGGCACTGCATCTTGGTATAATATTTTCCCGTTTCCAGGCTATAGCAATAAACATAGCGGCTGTCAACCCAATCGGACATCCATACCATATTACGCAGACGATCCACGGCAAGCCCCGAACACTCTACCTGTCCGGAAGCCGGTTCCCATGCAAGCGAACGTTTGAACTTCAGAGTTTTGGCATCAAATACGGCAACCTGGATATTGGTTCCGTGACCATCTACGAAAGTTTCCATACCGCAATAAAGTTCTCCTTTCCAAACATCTATGTCGCCAATATGATTTGCAGGTTTTTTAAGACCTGTAAACGGATTTTTATTTTCCATCAACAATTTCCCGGTTTTGTCATACTTGTATAAAGCCTTGCTGCCGGAAACATAATAATATTCCGCGTCCGCAGCTATTCCCTGTCTGCCTTCTACAGGAATAACTTTCTTCAGCCGGTACTGAGTACCCGGATGTTGAGCACTGGCTACAGCCATACTGCATAGCAGAACGGCACAGGTCAAAAACATCTTTTTCATAATTCGTTTATTTTTTATCTGATTTGAATTTATTTAAAAAAATACGGTTACCATAAGTTGCAGTTTGTTCCCATTTATATAATCGGTAAAATAATCACCGTACTTGGAGAAAGTATAATTTGCCTGAACCCTTAATTTTTTGTAAGGAGTCCATAGAAAGCCCATAAGATAATTGTTTACCCTGGAATCATCTATATTTGAGTCTTCATATGTATCATATCTCAGGATAGGCATATATTTTCCCTTGAAATTATATCCCAGTGTTGCATAAAATAGATTCTGGTCTATATCGAGAGTATAATCATCACATTTAATATGGCCGTATTCTGAACGTACCATAAGGCCTTCCGGTTCTTTATACCATGCACCTACTACATATTTATTAAGTTTGGCATAACGCTCGGCTGCAGTAAAATAAGATTCTCCGGTACTAAAGGATCCGGAAATCCTGAGATTTTTTACGGGCCTTATCGTCAAACGTCCTACTATATCCTTGGATTTATTGTTGTCCTGCTGATTCATCTGTGATCCGTTGAATACGGCCAGATTATAATTTAATATATCAAATCCGTCACGGTGCAAGAATCCGCCCGAAGCCATAAGTCCGCAGTCCCTTCCGTAATGCGAGAAGTTCGTTACGGGATTTTTACATACTATATTATATACGACCGACGAGAAATCCACCGTTTCGAGGGTTGCAGGAGAGATGTCAAAGTTTTCCATGGACAACGGAATAGGGAACTGTCCGACCTGGAGAACCAGCTCGGGGCTGATTTTGGCACGGAGGAACATGTCCTGTATGGAAATAAGAGACTTGTCATTGGAGTCATGAGAATTTGACCACCCTTCCATTTGTATTTTATAGTCGAAGATATCATTGATCTCACCGTTGAGAATCAATCTTAATCTGTTGATCTGAAAGGTGGATTTATCAACAGTCTGGTTATGCTGGTTTAAATATCCCATTTGAGCATAACCGGAAATTACGGGCATATACTTTTCTACACCTGCTTTTGTCTGGGAAAAAGCCGGGGCGGAGAGAAGCATTGCCGACAGTAGGATCATGGACACATGATTTTTTTTTGTTTTCATAACGTTTTTTTTTAAGGTTTAATTGTGGGTGAGCTTTTCTTTTGTATCATTAATGTTTCATTTTATTCTCATATCTAAAGCAAACTTACAAATAATAGTAAAATAAAGCAAAATTTTTACATTTTTTTGTGACTATTTTATCAATTGTACATTAGATAGATAGGGAGAATAATAATGGAATTCGCGTGTAGATACGCATCTCGACTAAAGTCTATATAAACAAAATAATATATTTCGTTTTGTTTCTAATTAGACAAGTCTATATTTCGTATGTAAAATATATAGCCTCCTTTTGCCAAAAGGCAAGGAAAATCATATTAATCGTTTTTTTTGCTATATTTGAATATAAATAATATAAATTTTATGATAAGCATAGCGGAAAGGAGAAAGCATATTCTCGATTGTCTTGCCAGAGATGGATTCGTCAAAGTAAACGATATGGCTCACGAACTGGATGTTACGCCGGTTACTATAAGAAAGGATTTCAAATATCTGGAAGATAAAAAAATGCTTTACAGATCCCACGGAAGCGCAAGCCCGGTCAATCCGCAGGCTTTCGATCTTAACGTAGAGGAAAAAGAAAAAATAAATATAAGGGAAAAGAAAATAATCGCTCAAAAAGCCTGTGAACTTCTGCAAAACGACGATTCTATAATAATAGGATCGGGATCGACGGTATATATGTTTGCTGATTGTCTTGCGGCAAAAAATCCCAAGCTTACCGTAGTTACGGCCTCGTTGAAGATTTCTCTTCTTTTGAATAAGTATAAAACCATAGATATAATACAGCTTGGAGGATATCTGCGGAAAAATTCTCTTTCTGTAATAGGGGATTATACGGCAATTTTCTTCGACAAAGTAACGTGCTCGAAACTCTTTTTCGGAGTAGACGGCATAGATCCCGAACACGGCGTTACCAATTCCAACATAGAGGAAGCCAATCTCAACAGGAAAATGATAAAATCATCACTAAGAACAATAATACTGGCCGATTCTTCCAAATTCGGCAGGAGAGGATTCGGAAAAGTATGCGATCTGGACGAAATAGACGTTATAATAACAGATTCGGGAATATCCAGGGCGATGGCGCAGGCAATAGAGGAAATGGGGGTTGAACTTATAATAGCGTAGCATCACGTAATGAAAAACATATTTAAAACAGTTCTTAAAGCAATAGCGGCGTCATGTGCCGCTATCGTCATATTTGCAACTTCAGTACCTGCATTCGGCAAAATCACACCTGACAAGCCGGTAATGAATCTTAAGGGAAAAGTGTCCTGCGAAGGAAAGGGCGTTCCGGGAGTCGTAGTTTCCGACGGCTTTTCTGTTGCCAAAACGGATAAAGACGGATTCTATTACCTGGCATCCGACAAAAAAACAGGCTATGTTTTCCTTAGTATTCCGTCGGGGTATATTATTAAAGAAAGAGAGGGAAATACTCCTGCATTTTACTGTAAAACCGACAGATATTCTCCGGAATCCGTTGAAAGACATGATTTTCCCCTTATAAAAGATGATAAGTCTGACTATGTCCTTCTTGCAATGGCGGATTTTCATATCGCCGGAAGATGCAACGATACCGAAAGCTATAAAAAAGCGGTCCTTGTTGATATAAACAGAACCGTTAAAGAATATGAAGCGGAAGGCAAAAGGGTATGCGGACTAACACTGGGCGACATAAGCTGGGATAAGTTCTGGTATAAAAATTCCTTCTTTCCTGACACTGTAAAAAAATACATTGATATGATAGATTGCCCCGTATTCAATTGCATGGGGAATCATGATAATAATCCACGAATTTCAAACGATGATTTTAAGGCTTCTCTTGTTTATTCTAAATCGTTTGGCCCTACATATTATTCGTTCAACATGGGACCCGTTCACTGCATAGTACTCGATAATATCTTTTATATAAATGATGGTGCCTGCGCCGACAGGAACGGGAAAAGAAATTATATATGCAAGATAACCGATTCCCAGCTTGTGTGGATGGAAAAGGATCTGGGAACTCTCAAGAATAAAGACACACCTTTGATAATAGCAATGCATGCTCCTCTTTTCAAAAGGCCTTCCGGTAAAAACGGGTATGAACATAAGTATGCACTCCAAAATGCCGAAGAAGTCGTTTCCCTGCTGAAAGATTATAAAGACGTTACTTTTTTAAGCGGCCATATCCATACTAACTATAATACTCTCGACGGTAATATCCGCGAACATAATATTGCTGCCATATGTGCGACGTGGTGGTGGACCAGTAAAAAGGGGAATGCAGGTAATTATATATGCAAGGACGGAAGTCCTGCAGGATATGATGTTTGGGAATTTGATACTGAAAACGGAAAGATCAAGAAAACATGTTCTTACTACAAAAGCGTCAATTATGCTCGGTCATACCAGTTCAGGACATATGATCTTAATGAAACATATTTTTCGGAAAAGTCTCCGCGCGCCGACGAAATAAAGGATATTGCAGGAAGGTATTTTGGGAAAAAGAATTCCAACAGGGTTCTTATAAATGTTTTCAACTATAATCCCGATTGGAAAATAGAAGTTTGGGACCAGGGGAAATTATTACCGGTAAAACGTATTGAGGCTAAGGATCCTCTTCATATATTATCATATGAAATGCAGATGATCTCTCATGGAAACGATCCCTCAAAAGTCGGCAGGACACCGAAGATTTCGCATATGTTCGAAGTTAAGGCATCTTCTCCTTCTTCTACCTTGAGGATAAGGGTTACCGACGATAGAGGAAACGTGTTCGAACAGAACATGAAAAGGCCCAAACGCTTTTTTACAGGAATGGAATAATCAGAGCACAAGTTTTTTGAGGGCATTGCTTATTCCATCTTCGTCTACGGAGGTAGTAACATAATCAGCACTTCTTTTCACATTATCGCCAGCCTGTCCCATGGCTATACCGGTACCGGCATGCTTTATTATGCTTATATCGTTCCCTCCATCGCCGAAGGCGACGCTTTCCGCAGGAGATATCCCGAAATATTTGCACATTATATCCATTCCTGTGCTTTTGGTACAGCCCGATGCGTTTATATCAACAAAAGCAGGATTCCAGCGGCTGAATTCGCAGTCGGGGATATTGATTCTTACCTTTTTCTCCATTTCAGGAGACAGGAAAGATGTCATCTGATAAATTCTGCATCCGGAAACATGCTCAGGAGAAGCTTCACCTATAGGGGAGATGTTAAGTTCCTTATAATATGCATCTTTGAATACACCCGTAGGATTTACCACCATTATTTCATCTTCTCCAGTAAAAACAGTTGTAATATCGAATTCCCGGCCATAGGAAAGCATGGATATAACATCCTTGCTTCTGATCGGATGTCTGTACAGGACTTCTTTACCTACAAAACAAAATGCACCGTTCATTGAAATATAACCGTCTATAAGACCTCTGTCTTCCAACTGGCCGAGGTTATCTATTTTTTTTCTGTGCCTTCCGGTAGCGATTATTATGAAAACACCCTTTTCATGTACTTCTTCAAGTGCCCTGACGGTGGATTCGGGAACTTCATGCGTATTAAAACTCACAAGAGTTCCATCTATATCAAAAAATAAAGCCTTAACCATATAGTCTAAAATACGTTTTTGATTAATACCCGGATGCGGAAAAAGGGGGAAAAGTTTTAAAATCCGTCATCCTGTAAATATCCAGCCGGCAAATAGGTTCCGCCCTGTAATATATTATCTTGCCGGCGCTGAATACTTCGTTTTTAAAAGCCGATGTTATTTTAACAGGCGGCTGTCTGCAAGGTAAGTGCTTTTTATAAAGGTCGGTATAATGCACGTAAATTGCGTCGAACCCTTTATTCTCATATTTCCTTATATCGTCCCAGAAATCAAATTCACACATCCTCGATTTATCCCTTAAATAAAATATATTGTCGGCAGGATATAAATAAAACATCAATTCAGACACCAGCATATATTGATCGGAGATGATAATGGTCTTTTGAGGAACGGGGGAGGCCTTATATACGCTGTCCACGGCCAACGCCATTTCATCCCATCCGCATAACTTTTTTAGAGGATCTGCTCTCGCAGGAAAAACGGAACGAATATTTTCGTTCCGCCATAACGGAATCGTCAACGATGTCATAATAAGAAGAATAGTAATCCCCGACAATATTACGGCCGTGATTTGTTTCCTTTTATCCACTATATATCCAGCAAGCAATATAGGAAGTCCTACATATATATACATGGTCCAATTTATATTGGAGGCATGCTTTCTTGCTATAGAAAGGAAAATAAATATCAGGGAAATAAATACTATAGGTATAAGAAAGAACCTCGACAGTTTACCGTTAATCCCTTCTTGGTTGTGCCTGCTGTTTCTTACAATCTTATAATACATAACCGCGAACAAGGGTGATATAATTAGCAATTGTCCGGTTACATATATGATTACGTTAATGATTTTCCATGTAATTATATGCTCGGAATTATGCAGTCCTGACAGAAAGGAAAGATGGTGTAATCCGGCATAATCATGTTCTATGTTCCAGAAAACAACCGGAGCAAAGAGTATAAGCCCCAATAATACGGCAATATAAGGTCCGGGATGTTTCAGTTTTTCGCGGTCTCCGTATAAAAGATACAGGAACATAGTTAAAATAAAAAACAACATGGAATATTTGCCTAGAGCTCCTATTCCTATACAAATTCCCACGGCCACCCATTCGTATATCTTATCACTTTCACAGGCCATCCATAAAAAATACGATGCAAGAAGCCATAATAAAATAAGTATACTGTCAGTTGAGAAAAAGAAAGAAACTTCATTATAAAATGGCATTACAAGAACAAGCATCGATGCCCAAAAGGCTTTTAGATGAGAATTGTATACTTTATAAGCGAATAGATATGTAATCCAGCCAATAAGCATTCCGCATATTATGGCATTTATCCTTACCCCAAGTTCTGAATGACCGAACATCCATTGGGAAAGATAATTCAGATATGTAGCCAAAGGAGGTTTTGAGTAATAAGACCAATCGATATGCGTTGTCCATGCCCAATATTGCGCTTCATCTCCCTGAAGCCGCAAAGGGCCGAAGATTACGTACAAACATCTTAAGACCGCAACGATTAAATGTATGAAGACGGCTCCATAAATATATATATACTTGTTAACAACCCCATTAGATACCTTTTCCCATTCTTTTTCCTCTGTTCGTGCCATAAATAAGGATTTCTATTCATCGGCAAAAATACATAATTTGTAAAGAAAGATAGAAAGAAAAACTATTAACGACCAAAATATAGGTTAAATCGGATAGATAAGCCAAAAAATAAAAAATTAATTAATTTTGTTAATTATAAATAAAATAAATAATGAGCGAAAATATCATCAAAGAAATTTTTGAGGAATATTATTCGCAGATGCTTTTTTATGCTACTCGTCTGGTAGGAAAAAGCGATGGGGAAGATGTAATTCAAACCGCTTTTTTCGAATGCTGGAAAAGGATGAAGGATGAAGAAAATAAGGAACATATAAAAGCTTTTCTATTTCGCACTATCTATACACGTTCTCTAAACATTATAAAACACAGATCTTTCTCAAGAACATACGATGAAAGCGGGAAAGACATTGACCTGAAAAGAGCCGATTATTACAGACCCGATAACGATGAACCCATTAAGAATATGGAAAACATCAGCCTGCGCAATAATATTTACGCTGCAATAGAAGAATTGCCGGCCAAACGTCGTGAAGTCTTTAAGATGAGCTATTTGTACGATCTTAAAAACAAAGATATAGCAATAATACTTGGAATTTCGTTAAAAACCGTAGAAGCTCATATGTACAAGGCCTTAAAGTATTTGAGAAAGCGTTTGAAGTATTTAACAATGATTTTAAGCTATTGTGTAAGTATTTTTTTTAACTAGGTTGTATTATCAGTAAGAATCATGAGTGAACTGGACGATAAAATCCTGGAACATTTTCTTAAAGATGAATGTTCTGCAGAGGAACTAAAAAAAATAGATATCTGGATAAACGAGTCGAAGGAAAACGCCGAAAGTTTATTCAGGGCGGAGGAGATATACAACCTGGGAAAATATTCCCGCTACGAAAATACAGAAGGAAAATCCATAGCGGAAAACGCACTGTTGGAAAGAATAGGGAAAGAAAAAAATAAAATCATTTCAAGAAGAGGGACACTGCGATGGTTCAGATATGCAGCCGTAATAATAATTATGATAGCCATAGGATTTACCGTTACATATAAGGTCCGCAGGCATATGCTGTCCGTTGAAACCATAACAGCATGCACCGGAGAGGCTGGGGTGAAACAAATAATTCTGCCGGACGGTACGAAAGTATGGCTGAATCATTCGTCAGAACTAACCTATCCCTTGAAATTCGATGGAGGGAAAAGACTCATAACCCTGAAAGGAGAAGCATATTTTGAAGTTACACCGGATAAGCACAAACCGTTCATCGTCCGGGGCAATGCAATGAGCGTAGAAGTTCTTGGAACCATATTCAATTTTAAGAGTAAACAATCGGAAGATATTTCGGAAGTTTCCCTGATACGCGGAACAGTAAAAGCATATGGGAACAGACATGAAGGGCTTATAGTTTTATCTCCCGACCAAAAAGTTTCGCTTGATAAAAGAAGCGGTAGAATGACAGTTCATCAGGTAAACGCAAGTCTGGATGCTTTATGGCATGACAATCTTATACCCTTTAACAATTCAAATATAGAAGAAATAGCCAAGACTCTCGAACGTCTCTACAACGTCCGAATTTCAATTTCATCTAAAGTAAATAAAAAAGCCACCTATTCTGGAATCATAAGGCACGGATCAAGCATCGATTCCGTACTAACCCAGATGTCTTACTCTATTCCTTTTAGAATAAGCAGAATAAAAGATACATTATATCTTTCATCAGTTTTAAGGTAATACTTAATTAATTAACTATTTTATCAAATAGTTTAAATTTAATAATGTTTTTGCCAAAGCGTAAGTGTTTTTTAACATTGGTTTGTATTACCTATAACTAATTACAAAAAACATTAATTATATTCAAATCTAAACGAGTATGAAAAAACATGTGTTTGGGAGGTACCGTAAAACGTACCGGATGATTTTCTTATTGTTTTTACTGGCAGTTCCGTTGCAAAAACTTTCGGCGCAGATAACCATATCTTCCCGAAACAACAACCTTGGATCTGTAATAGAAAAAATAAGTTCGCAATCTAATTACCACTTCTTTTATAATGACGATTTATCAAAAAGAACGGTAAATTATGTTGATCTGAAAGATGTTTCCATAACAGAAGCTATGGAAAAGTTACTTTCCGGAAAAGATATTACCTACAAAATAGTAGATAATATAATTTATCTGTCTCCGAAAAAAATATCGCCGGAGGAAAAAGCACCCGAAAAGAAAGGTATTATAATTTCCGGACGGGTAACTGACAGCAACGGAAGTCCCCTCCAGGGGGTAACGGTTTTGCTGCAGGGAACTGCAGAAGCCGTAACTACTGACGAAAAAGGCACTTATTCTATAAAAGCGGAAACAGACAGCCCTACGCTTATCTTTTCCTATATAGGATATAAGGACGTATTCGTAGAAACCGGAAAAAGACGGGTAATAAACGTAGTATTAAAAGAAAACAGCATCAATCTCGACGAGCTGGTAGTAGTCGGATATGGCGTACAGAAAAAAGTAAACCTGACCGGAAGCGTCAAGAGCGTATCCAGCAATGATCTTTCCAGAACCAGCACCGCCATGGTATCTACGGCTCTTCAAGGGGCCGTCCCAGGACTTACGGCTATAGAATCATCAGGACAACCGGGAGCGAGCGCATCCCTGCAAATAAGAGGAAAAGGATCTCTTAATTCTTCAACCAGTCCTCTTGTTTTGATTGACGGAGTAGAAGGCGACATGAACAGAATAGACATAAACAGCATCCAGTCCATTTCTGTTCTGAAAGATGCTGCATCGGCTTCAATTTACGGATCAAGAGCATCTAACGGCGTAATATTAATAACGACAAAACGAGGGAAGAATGGCGAAATAAAAATCAACTACAGCGGATACGTTGGAATAAATACTCCTACATGCCTCCCCAAACCGGTAAGTGCAGTCCAATACATGGAAGCCGTAAACACTGCCTGCGATAATGCAAATCAGGACCATATATATTCCGACAAGACTATTGACATTTATAAGAACGGAGGAGCTGACAACAATAATTACTATAACACCGACTGGAAAAAAGAAGTAATAAAAAACAACGCAATGCTTCAACATCATTCGGTAAGCATCAGCGGAGGAACCGACAAATTAAAATATTTTGCAGATGCCGGTTATTACAGCCAAAACGGACAAATAAAAAATAATTCATTTACGTGTACCAATTTCAGGGTAAACACCGATGCCAAACTAAGAAAATGGCTCAAGATAGGAACCGACATAAATCTTCGTCAGGCAAAAGCCAAACGTCCGGTAATGGATACTCCGGTAAACATAATAGGATACGCACTAACAATGACTCCTCTTATGTCCGGACGCAATAGCGACGGAACCTACGGATACGGAATAAATGGCATAAACCCAATAGCAATGGCAGAAGTAGGAGGAATACGCAACGATACGTCTCCCGAAGCAAGCTTAAAGGAATCCGTAACAATAACCCCCTTAAAAGGATTGAACATACTTGGCAGCTATAGTTATAAGGATTTGCAATCAATAACCGATGCGTTCGTATATCCGTATGATACCTATGAAATGGGTGTATTTAAGATGTCATATCCATCATCAGGATCATCCAAGGCGGAACAAAGGGGCAGAAGTATTACTAAACAATTCAATTTACAATCTTCATACGAAAGAGAAATTGCAAAACATTATTTTAAGGTTCTGGCCGGCATGCAGACCGAAGAGCTGAATTACAAATATATAGGTGCAGGAAGGAAAAATTTCAGTTATCGCGATTACAGCGAACTTTCAAATGGAGATATAAGTACAATGTCAAACAGCAGCAGCCGTTACGACTGGGCCATGATGTCATATTTATACAGGCTGAACTATTCATACGGAGGCAAATATCTGCTTGAAGTCAACGGTAGATACGACGGAACATCAAGATTTATGAAAGGTCAAAGATGGGGATTTTTTCCGTCCGCTTCAGCGGGATGGAGAGTATCCCAGGAAAAATTCTTCGAACCTCTTAAGAAATATATCAGCAATATGAAACTCAGGGTTTCCTACGGCATACTTGGGAACCAATCCATATCTTCGTATTACCCATATGCAGCAACCATAAGTTCATCTTCCAGTTATAGCTACTGGTTTGACAAGAAACAAACTACGGGAGTTGCACAAACGCAGCTGGCAAACGAAATGATAAGTTGGGAAAAATCCAAACAATTCGACGCAGGTCTCGACGTAGGAATGTTCAATCAAAAGTTATCGCTCGAATTCGACTATTATGTTCGCAAAATATACGATATGCTTCAAAAATTTGCCGTCCCTTCTTTTGTAGGAATGTCTTCGCCATGGAAAAATGCCGGCTCGATGAGAAACAAAGGCTGGGAATTTTCAGTTTCATGGAAAGATTCCATAAATGACTTTTCTTATTATATAAATGCAAATATATCAGATGTTAAAAACAAGGTAACCGATTTGTACGGAAATGAATATATCGGATATTCTACAATAACAAGAGAAGGTGATCCTTATGGTTCGTACTATGGCTATGTTTCCGACGGTTATTTTCAATCACAGGAAGAAATTGACAATGCAAAATGCGTATACGGAGGGAACAAGGCTAATATAAAACCCGGCTATATAAAATACAAGGATATCAATCACGACGGATTTATAAATTCAAAAGACCGTAAGATCATAGGTAACCCCACACCAAGATACTGCTACAGCTTTACACTGGGAGGCGAATGGAAAAATTTCGATTTATCATTATTTTTCCAGGGCATAGGTAAGAAAGACATATTCTATGCCGGAGCCGGAGCAAGACCGTTGATCTCATATTGTACGCTTTACGAAAACCAATTGGATTCCTGGAGCGAGACCAACAGAAATGCAAAATATCCTATTATGCTGGTTGATGCAACAGGATCGAATCAAAATAACATCGTATCCGATTTCTGGGTAAAAAGCGGTTCCTATTTACGCCTGAAGAACCTCGTTGTAGGATATACACTTCCGAAGAAACTGGTGAACAAACTTACAATAAGCAACGTAAGACTTTATCTCAGTTGCCGCAACTTATTTACGATAAGCAATTGCCTGCAAGGATATGATCCTGAAAGCAGCATTTCCAGCGGCAATTTTTACCCTATAATGAAAACTTACAACTTCGGAATAAATATAGACTTTTAAACATGAAAAAGATGAAAAAATCTATCATAAAAATATTTTTGCCGGCAATCCTTATATGCTGCATAGTTGCTTCATGTTCCGATTTTTTGAATAAACACCCTTATTCTTATACATCCAAAGGCTTTTATAATACGGAAGAAGGACTCCGCGACGGAGTAACCGGCATTTACCCTTTATTATATATCAATCTAAACTGGAGCGTTCCTTTCCCTATAGTATTGGACGCCTACACACCTCTCGGGCTTGAAAATGCTCAGAACACAACTATAAGTGCAGGAGGCGGACTAAATCCTTCCAACGGAACCGTTTCCACATGGTGGTCGGGATTGTATTCGCTTATAGCACGTGCTAATTCCGTAATATATGGAGCTTCGCCTACGATAGGAACCATGAGCGACATTGCAAAGCAATATTATTCGGAAGCAAGGGTTCTCAGGGCATATGCGTACTACAACCTTATTTCCACATATGGAGACGTACCGTTTTTTACTGCTCCGGTAACCGTGGACGAGTACCAGTCCAAAAAGACTTCCAAGGTGGAAATTCTGGATTTCATAATAGCAGAAATGGAAGATGCCGCACAATATATGCCATGGACGGCAGCTAACAGAGGACGTGTAGATAAGGCTGTTGCATACGGTCTCGAAGCCCGTGCCGCACTTCTCGGAGGGAGCCTCAACTATGGAGGAAACGGTCAAAAGTATTTTAGGACGGCAGCCGACGCAGCATCTAAAGTAATAGGGAAGAGACACCTTGCATCACGTTATTCCGATTTGTTTAATCTTAAAGGACAGGCTAAAAGCGAAGTAAGGGACGAAATGTTATGGGAACTAATGTACTCAAATCAGGGAACTAGAAAATGGCACTGGTCTTCCTACGGACAGTCTTCAAGAAATTACGGTTCATCTGTACGCTATCCAAGCCTGATGCTTGCAAATACATACGAATGTACCGACGGTAAACGAATAGATGAATCTACTTTATACGATCCAAGACATCCCAGCAAGAACAGGGATCCTCGCTTCTCCGTTACCTTAAAAACAGAAGGAGATACTGTTGAGTATTACACAACTTCCGGCGTTAACAAAATGATAGTAGAAGCATACGAACCAACAACCATGTTCTATTCCGGATCTGCCGGAAAATGGTATGAAGGGACGAACAAGGATGTAGTGGGTACGACTTCAGGTGCAAGCTTTATAAATGCCGGTGCAGGATATCTATGGTATAAATACGGGGATGAAGTCAGCGAAGCCCTAAGCTCTCAAACATGCGACATTGCATTAATGCGTTATGCAGAAGTCCTGCTTACTTATGCAGAAGCAAAGATAGAGCTCAACGAACTGGATCAGTCTGTATACGATGCAATAAATGCCGTAAGGAACCGTGCGGGAATGCCGTCCGTTTCCGAAGACAGGAAAGGTAATCAGAATAAAATGCGTCAGCTGGTACGCAGGGAACGCAAGGTGGAATTGATTATGGAAGGGATACATTTCATAGACATGAAAAGATGGCAGATCGGTGATATAGAAAATGATTCGCCAAGCTACGGAGCGCCGCTTTCATCCATAAGATACGAAGGACTAAGCCCGAAAGACATACCTGATTTTAAAACAGACGAACGTCATGATTTAAATGATATTCCATCATTTGATTCGTTCAAGAGCAAGCTAAAGGTTAGAGACATTAATCGCTATTGGGACCAGGCATTCTCATTGTGGCCAATACCTCAGTCTGCAATAGATAAGGATCCGAATCTGGAGCAGAACGAGGGATACAAATAGAAACTTTTTAAAATAATCATAGATCAATTAATTTAGAAAGGGTAAGTAAGAAGAATAGAAATTATTCTTCTTACTTATTTTATCAATTTGATTCAACACTTTTTTACAATATTCAGCATGACAATTAAAAGAATCTCACAAATATCATTTGGAAAACTGTTTTCCATAACATTCATCAGCTTATTCGGACTTTTATTATTTCCTTCCTGCGGCAAACAAAAAAAATATGCAAGAACAAGTATAAACGATCTCGTTCTAATTTATCAGGGAGGCACAAACAGGCTCGACTGGACAGAAGAACAATTCGCGCCCTATGTCTTGCACACTTTTGCGGACGGACATAAGGATTGGTTTTTCGACGGATTTTTATTTCTCGAATTCGCCAACGGACAAGGTGTATCGTATGCTACCGGCTATGCACCAAAAAGTGCTGTAAAGACAGACTGGGAATGGCTGCTGGACAGAATATTTGAAAAGGGCAAATCCCTGTCCGCCCTTGACAGATGCATAGACAGCATAAAAAATCAAATAGGAACCCCCGGATTCAAACATAAGATTGTATTGGGACTTCCAATGCCGCGCGGCGGACAGGAGGACTGGGGGGAATTGAACGGCAAAAAACTTTCTTTTTCATTGCGTCAGGATCAGCTGGAAGCAGAATACTGGTATATAGACCAATTGCTAAAACGTTTTAACTCTGCAAAATACAATAATCTGGAGCTTTACGGCTTTTATTGGGTGGAAGAAGATAATATAGCCAGCAAAGGAATAACCGTTCCGATAAGCAGTTACATCCATTCCAAAAACAAATTATTTTGCTGGATACCATACTGGAAAGCAAGAGGTTTTGAAAAATGGAAAGAATTAGGATTTGATATTGCATATCAACAGCCGAATTATTATTTCGACAAGAAAATTTCTATAGAAAGGTTAAAACAGGCATGCGATACGGCCTCAAAATACAACATGGGCATGGAAATGGAATTCGATAAAAGATCGCTGCATGACACCACCGATTCATATTACAGCCGTTTTAAGGATTATATAAACAGTTTTGATGAAACAGGCGTGTTCGCAAGCTCTTCAATAGCTTATTACTGCGGAGGAGACGGCATTCTGAAAATGTACGAATCAAATAATACTAAAGACAGGGAAATAATGGACGACCTCGCAAGGCACGTAACAGAAAGACGGAACAGGTTAAAAACCACAAAATAGTCATGAGGAAGAGGACGGCATTCCTGGCAATTATTATGTTTCTTAGTATAAACGCTTCTTCGCAAAAGAAAAACATAACGGATTTGCAGCGTGTAAAAATATCGGGAGAAAACCTTTATATATCAGCAAAAGCAGATAGCGTAACCGACATATGCTATTTGTTCAGGAAATGCATGTTTAATAAACTCTTTACATTCTATAGCGTAACTTTCGTCCCAAATAATGATCGGCAGCCTCTTCCTGCGCAATATGAAGGATCCGGAGATATTCTAAATTTAGCTTACAGCGACAATATAGGCCCGTTTTATATCTCCGGGGGAGGATGGTGCGGAGGCAATCATTCTTATAAAGGCGAAAGGGAAAAAGAAACGGCTAAAAATATAAAATACAATATATATCTTAACGACAGAGAGGTTAGGGGAGACACATCCGCGCTTGTTGGGAAAATAGACATAAAAGTAACCAATATAATTTATAATCCGTCCCCCGATACGCGGGACCAAATATCGGGAGACATTCTTTGTCATGAATATGTAACCTATAATATAAGACGTAATAATATAGAAGTAACCGTAAGGCATAAATATGATAATGAAATTCCTGCAGTTATAAAAAAATATTACGGAATGCAATCTATGTTCGAGAATGAAACCGAAATAATGACACCCAAAGGAAAATACAGGGACTGGACTCCTGTTTCTGAAGTTTCAAGATTCAAAAAAGGCGAATATCCGTATTTCAGGAGATTTATAGAAAAAAGGGGAAATGCCTATCAGTCTTCATTCCTCTTGAACGAAGGATTGGGAAAGCACAATGAAATATCGGATAATGATATTATATTCATAGGCAACTCATATAAAAAGAGTTACCATACCCTTATATTTGACGCCAAACGTAAAAAAGGAGATACCGACTACTGGAAAGGCGTATATACATGGTTTCCTAAAGCTATAAAGGACAACGCCGAGATATTATGCTACGGAGGAATTGTAAATGACAGGGAGGTAATTTTTATAGATTGCAAGAAAAAAAGCAATACTATTTTAGTATTGCCGGACGAATATAATAAACGCAGATTTTCTATATTGCAAAAAGACAAAGGCATTAAGATACATCCCGAATGGAAAAATAATTCAATAAATATAATATCTGCAGACTGCGGAAGCTGTATAATAATATTCAAATGAAAAAATTTCACTTTTACTGTATAACCGTTCTACTTTCATCTCTTGCAGCAACATCGCTTTTTGCTGATGGCGCGCATGCCGGATATGAAAAGAAAAACTATGTTCTGGAAAATAAAAATATAAGAATAAAAATCCCGGATAACGGCAAGAATTTTCTAATAGAGGAAATGCTTTCGTCCGGAAGGGAACTTCTATCAAAAGGAGGCGATAATACCCCTCCCTGGATAATAACATATAAGGGAGTCAACGGCGAAAACCCGCGTTTATTTCCCTCCATGGGCGAATATAAGGGTATAAAAGCAATAAACGACAGTAATTCTTCATCCTTAATTATAGAATGGGACATGCATCTTGACAACAGCCGTCCGTTCCCCGTAAGGATGAGGATTACATTAAAAAAAGACTCTGAAACACCTGAATGGAATATAAATGCCGAACTTCCAAAAGACTGGGTCATAACCGAAATAGAATTCCCGCGCATATCCTTTGCAAAGAACGGGAACTGTAAAGTTATTACTTCGTATGGATATGGAATAGAATATGATATGGTAAAGAATCCCGAAATACATTCGGTGTATCCTTCTTATAGCGGAGGGATGCAATTGGTTATGATGTATGACAATAAGGGCACGCTGTTTTACTCAACAAGAGATAAAAATGCCTGCGGAAAGGAATTTCATATAGAGAGCAAAAAAGACGGCGTACTTTTCTATACAAAAACAGCCGCTTCGTATTCATGGAGTTCAGACGGCAGATTCGCCCTTCCCTGGAGCACCATAATAGGATATAATAAATCTTCATGGGAAAACACAGTGGAAAAATGGTACCGTCCCTTTACCTTCGAGACCATGTGGGGCTGCAAAACCATAGGCGAAAGAAAAAATATAACGGACTGGATAAAAAACGCAGATGTATGGATACGTCCCAAGGGGACCGGGGATTCAACAATGAATGCCGTACGCAAGGCAATTGATTTTCTGGGAAGTCCCGTCGGGGTGCACTGGTACTGGTGGCACAAAATTCCGTATGATACTAAATATCCGGAATATTTTCCTCCGCGCAACGATTTTTATAAATTCGTACAAGAGACGCAATCAATGGGAGGATATGTAACCCCATATATAAACGGAAGACTGTGGGATCCGTCAACTGATTCATATAAAAGAGATAAGGGTTCTCTGGCATCATGCCGCAAACCCGACGGAACATTATATTCCGAAATATACGGATCTAAAGTAATTAATACCGTAACGTGTCCGGCTTCCCCGATATGGCAGGACATACAAAAAAAACTGGTTGACAGTATTATCTTCGAACTGGGTACAAGCGGAGTTTATATAGACCAGGTTGGAGCGGCCGCAAGCGAACCATGCTACGCAACAAACCACGGACACTCCATGGGAGGCGGGAGCTGGTGGCCATACTCATACAGGAGCCTTATAACGAAAATAAGAAATTCCATACCAGAACACAAGGCATTAACAACCGAAGAAAATGCAGAATGCTATATAGATTTATTCGACATGATGCTTACGGTAAATACCGAACACGGTCCGGGAATGAAAACCGTTCCTCTCTTTCCGCTTGTATACTCCGACAGAGCAATATACTGCGGATATTCATATATGCCGTCCGATATATGCAACGGTACGTTCAGATTCATAACGATGCGTAGCCTTTTGTGGGGAGCGGAACTGGGATGGATACAGCCATACCGCATAATGGACCCGAAAGCCATAAAAGAAGCCGCATTCCTAAAAAAATGCACCGACTTCAGGCGTAATCAACACGATCTGCTTCTTTACGGGCGGTTTCTCGGCGAGTTAATTCCATCCGGTGACAATCCAGTATTAAATATACCGGGTTACGAATCAACTCATGTTGTAATGGCAGCCATATGGGCCGACAAAAAAGGAAAGAAAAACTACATTGTAGTAAATATGGATGATAAAACTCACATCATAAGAATATCAGGAAAAAAAATCAGAATGGCAGGATTATCATGTCGGAGGATCTAAGAAATACATAATGCAACTCGGTTAAAATGGCGGGGATCAACATGATTTCCGCCTTTTTTATTTCAGGAAATACGAACGGTAGTGTTTTTTTTCAAATCTTACTACAAATCTAATTAGTGTTTTT
Source organism: Bacteroidales bacterium (assembly GCA_022648545.1). GTDB lineage: Bacteria > Bacteroidota > Bacteroidia > Bacteroidales > UBA932 > Egerieousia. The sequence goes on from JALCMP010000027.1 coordinate 22,305, forward strand.
AATATCGTAATAAACATAGCATTATGATACTATCAGCCTTCCGCCGGCAAACATTGCATTATAAAATAGTTTCAATCTGTAACTATATTAACAATTTGCTAAAAAATAATGCATCTAACAACCTGTAATATTGAAATTTAAGGTAGGAACTTTTTAAAAGTTTTCTACCTTTGTACGGTAGTATTTAAAATTTTAATATTTAATGGTTTAAAAAACATGTGTTTATGAAAAACAAGTTGTTATTATCAATCGTCTGTCTGTTCTTAGGAACGGCATTAACCGCACAGACGATAACGATCTCGGGAAGAGTATTGGCCGGGGGCGACAAGAGCCCGGTTATAGAAGCCTCTGTACAAGCTGAAGGTACCAAACTCGGTACCACAACTGATGTGGACGGAAAATTCACATTATCCGGTATCCCGGCAACTGTCAAACGCATAAAAATTTCATGTATTAACATGAAAACCATAACGGTTCCGATAAAAAAACAAATGACGATATACATGGAGGACGATTCCGAAAAGCTCGACGAGGTTATGGTTGTAGCATATGGAACCGCAAAGAAAAGCAGCTACGCAGGATCTGCAGCACTTGTAAAATCCGATGCAATAAAAGATCTTCCTAATACAAGCTTCGAAAATGCATTAAACGGCAAGGTAGCGGGACTGCAAATAACAACAACGTCCGGACAGGCAGGATCTCTTCCCAGCATAAGAATAAGAGGCAACGGTTCTATGAATGCCAGCAACGAACCTCTTTATATAGTAGACGGAGTTCCCGTTTTTTCCGGCGACGCTGGACAAATGAGCAATTACACATGCACATCGAATAATATGCTCAATACGATCAATCCCGAAGACATCGAATCCATTTCTGTTTTAAAGGACGCTGCAGCATCTTCCCTATATGGCTCGCGTGCGGCAAACGGTGTAATACTTATAACCACAAAAAGCGGCAGGGAAGGTAAACCGGTAGTAAATTTAAAGATATCCGTAGGCTTTACCCCGACATGGGCCACCGATAATTATGAACCGGCGGGAATAAATCAGCAGGTTGATATGCTATATACGATTTTCCATAATTACAGGACTGTAAAGAAGGGGGACACGGATGCCCAGGCCAGCATATGGGCTGTAAATAAATTGAAAAGCAAATTCAACATGCACGGATATACTTTCAGCAGCGACGACACTGGTGCATACGCAAAAGTAAAAATCTCAGAATACGACGATTCGGGAAGGGGAGGCAAATACTTCGATTGGGACAAGGCCTATTTCCGCACGGCGGTATACCAGACGTACGATTTTTCCGTAAGCGGAGCAACCTCAAAAACGAACTACTACGCTTCTCTTTCTTATACGGACAATCAAGGACGTCTAAAAGTAAACAATTTCGACCGCGCATCAGGACTTGTAAACCTCAATCAGAAAGTAGGAAAACTGTTTGAATTCAGAACAAGGATCAGTCTTGCAAAAACAGAAAAATGCGGTTACAACGACACCAGAAATACCGGCTCGAACTATTTCATGCAAACAAGAAATCTTTTATGGGGAATGTATTGGCCGACCAACTATAAAACCGGCGAACCCTGGACCGCTAGATATGGAAGTTACGCACAGAACGGAGTATATTATGATAAACAGTGGGACAACAATTCCAGCAATATCAACAACTCTATTGCAGAAACCGTAACACTTCATCTTCTTTCAGGACTTAACGTGCGCTCGATTTTATCATATGATAATTCCACCGTAAAGGATCACCTATATTACAGTGCCAAACACTTCAAGGGAGCATCCACAAACGGAAGTGTAACCGAAATGCGAACCACGTACGAAAAAACGGTATCGTCAACAACTGCCAACTACAACAAATCCTTTGGGCTGCATAATTTTGCAGTTCTGGCCGGATTCGAAGCCGAAAAGAACAAAAATAACTTCATACGCTCAACCGGAGAAGATCTTCCGACCAGCAAGCTGCACACTGTTTCAACGGCCGGAACACATTTTTCCGCAGGATATGACTGGGGAAATTCGATGTTGTCCGTACTTTCGAAATTCGACTATAATTACGACCAAAAATATTTCGCTTCTTTTTCTTTCCGACGCGACGGCTCATCCAAGTTAAGTCCGGATACCCGTTGGGGTAATTTCTGGTCGGTTGCAGGAGCATGGAGAATATCAGAAGAACATTTTTTTAAGAATCATCCAACAATAAGTAATCTCAGATTACGTGCTTCATACGGAATAAATGGTACACTGCCCACAGACAACTATGGATATATCAATCTTATGACTTACGAAAATTCCTATATGGGAAATCCGGGAGGAACAATAACCACTCTTGCAAACAACAACCTTACATGGGAAACAAGCTATACTACAAACCTTGGAATAGATATAGGATTATTCAACAACAGGTTGTACGGAACACTTGAATACTTCAACCGCAACTCAAAGGATTTGCTTCAGGATGTCCCGATTTCAAGAATAACAGGCTTTACCTCTACTCTTGAAAACATCGGAGAAATAAACAATAAGGGAATAGAACTCGAAGTAGGAGGGGATATCATAAAAAACAAGAATTTCACATGGAGTGCATCCGGAAATATTTCCTTTATTAAATCCAAGGTTACCAAGCTTTATGACGGATCAGACATAATATGGTATGATCCTACGGGTGGTGATCATCGTGCGCAATTCATATACCGCGAAGGCGAATCGACTCTTGCATTTTACGGATACCAATGGGCGGGAGTAGACAAGACAAACGGAAAAAGCGTTTATTACGTAAATGATCCCAACGATCCTAAATCCGGAGATTTCCTTTATAACGGACGCGGCGCCACATATGACTATCATAATGCAAATTATAAAATAATAGGCAATGCAATGCCTCTGGCCAGAGGAGGATTCAGTTCCGATATGTCTTTCCGGGGGCTGGACATCAGCCTTAATTTTATATATAAAATAGGAGGGAAACTGTATGACGGAGCCTACAAGGATGTTGCAGACGATGGATATTACTGG
>JALCMP010000028.1 GCA_022648545.1 Bacteroidales bacterium
TACAATGATATTACTATATTATAAAAATTGCATGCAATGCATTTTTCCAGCCATTCCATGGCCGCTTCTTTCATTCCGAGAGGCGTATCTCCGTAGGTGGAAGTTATGCGTTCTCCGAGTGAACCGTGGTTGAGACCTATTCTTACGGCCGTACCGTATTTTTTGCATTCTTTCAAAAAAGTTTCCAGTTTTTCGGTTGCGGTCCTTTCTTCTCTTGCAAAATTTCCGGGATTTATTCTAACCTTGTCGGCAACCGATGCCGCAGCAATTGCCACATCCGCGTTGAAATGTATGTCGGCGACCAGCGGTATTTCATATCCCATGTTTCTGAAACGCTTTTTTATTTCCTTAAGAGCTTCGACTTCCGGTTCTCCCTGCGTTGTAAGCCTGATTAATTCCGCACCTGCATCACCCATGCGCACGCATTGCCGCAGTGATTCTTCTATATCCTGCGTGTGGGTATTGCACATTGTTTGAACGGATATGTGTCCGTTCCCTCCTATAATGATATTTCCGGCTCTTACCGGAAAGGAAGCAAGATTTTTTATCATCTGTCAATATTTATTTACCCAGCCTGAAAAACAATCCTATGGAAAACATGAGCTGGTTGGCGTGGGTATAAAGCCAGTATTCGTCGGAATATATTTTAGGATTATATAAATTGGAAAGCGTATATCTGTAATTGCATTCTATGTGTATTTCTACGGGCTGTATTTTTAGGGCTATTCCGCCTCCGCCCATTATACCTGCTCCGGATCTGTTTATGGTAGAGGGAAATCCTCCCGAAAGTTTTGTGGATTTAAGGTATGAATAATATGATCCCAACTGTCCGTATAGTCTGAAATATTTGAATTCGCCTCTGAATAATGCCAGCACTGGAACTTGTATTTGAGTAAAATCATATTTCGTTTCTATTTCATTTTCCCCTTCACCGCTGAATTGTGAAAAGCCGAATCCGTTGTATTCGACGCCGGCTTCGATTCCAAAATAGGGCATGGCTCCCCACAGGGAATGAAGGTAAGAGTAATACAGGCCTATATTTACGGGCTTGAAATGAGATTTGTGATTATAATCCTGACTGAAGGCCAGATCTGTCATTGCCAGACCGTATTTTATTCCTATAAGATGCTGTGTAACATAACTGCTGTCCACCTTCTTGAATTGTGCTCCTTTAAATGAGTTTTCGTCGAATTCCTTGTAAATGTCAGTTGAGTCTGTATTTTGTGCAAATGATAACCCGAAGGAGGTAAAAATCAGAATAATGGCGGCTATATATTTTTTCATTTTACTTGTATTCGTTATTAATTATTGCCGTCTGATGCGAACATCTTTTCTAAATCGACAGTTTGGGTAATATCCATTCTTTCTTCTAATTTTATTATGCTGCTTCCGCCTTTTAGTTTGAGCATCCTCGCTTTTTCCGGTTGTTTTCCGGAAAGAACGCATCCCGGGTCCAGCATACCGTTTCCGTTGGAATCCTGGGTTATTCTTACGGAATAATTTCCCTTGTTCAAATATGGAAAGACAAGAACGGAGTCCCTGCTTATAGTATAGGATCTATATAGCTTGTTTTTCTTTTCGTTTACAAGATCTATTATGTATCTGGTAGAATCGGTCCCGGAAACTTCGAGGGTTATTGAACTCAGCTTGTCGTCTATCGGAAGAGATACTTTTTTATATGTGGAATCGTTAGTGTAGCCGTTTATATCCCGGAAAGCGGCCTTGGGTATTATAAGTATGTAATCGTTGCCTTTCCTGAATTGTTCGTTAGGAAACATGGAATAACGTCTTATTTCCGTACTGTCTTGTGCGACTCCGAAATCCATTTTGGAGACTATATGCCTCGGAGTACTCATAGTCAGTCTTATGGAATCGAACTCGGCTTTGACAAGAGGGAACGGGAACGTGAAGACGAATCCGTTCTGTTCTATTTCCGAAGGTTTTGTGTTGAGAGTAAATTCCAGAAGATCTTTTCTTTTGGGTTTGTCTTTCGGCTTTATCTTTCCCAAGTTTTCATTATATGTATTTTCCGAATTCCTGCCTTTTTTGTCTTTTATTTCAGAAAGGCTTTGCGTATAAGTCTTTTGATTTTTATATGCTGCGTTTTTTCTTTTTTCTCTCAGCCTGTTCCTTTCCAGAGTCCTTTTGTCAATTTTCTTGTCATATGGAACGATGAATTTCAGATCTTCCCGCATGCTTGCGAGATTTCCGAGTGAATCGGTCTTTTTATATTTAATGCCAAGAAATAGCGTATCGGCTATTTTCCCCTGATCGTTTATCCAAAAGCACATGCTGTCGTGCGTAGCATTGAACTGCCTGATTATCCTGGAATTCCTTATTCCCTTAATGGAAAATGAATCTATTTGTGCTTCTCCTGCATTGAATTTTATAAAGCATGCTCTTAAATCGGTCCTTCCGTAATTTGAAATGAATTGCCTTGAAGGTTTTTCCCTGAACATATAAACTGTAAACTCGCTTTTTCTGGCCAGACATGAAGCCGTATCCTTCATATCGTAACCTGCCAGTTGCGGAATGCCTTTTTTCATTACGGTTTCAGGCGTTACCATCTTACCTATGAACCCTATCTTTTCAATTCCCGGATCATACATCGAATTTCCGTTTTCATCCTTGAATGAATAGATCTTATAAGGAACAGGTTTAAGGTTCCTTACACAAAAATAGCCCCATTTGTCGCTTATGGCCGCAGCATCCGGCAGGGTGTTGAACACGGAAGAATCCTTTGGCTGTGCATAAAGGGCTATGGTTATTCCTTCCAGAGGCTCGAGTGTTGCATAGTCCACTACCGTTCCGCTTATAAGCATTGAATCCAGCGTTTTGCCGGTTGAAAAACTATATGAATAGTTGTAAAGGATGTTGCCTTCGTTGTTGTCTGATATTGCCTGTCCGAAATTCAGGGAATAGGTTTTGGAGCTGTCAAGTTGATGAGGGAATGTTATTATAAGGCTTTTCCCTCTTATTTTGGTTTTGGGCTTTTCTTTTTGGGGCGGGGAGAGGATTATGTTTTTTTCGACGTCTTTTAATTGTATGTATTCGTTGAAGTTAAGTTCTATTCTTGATTTGTTGACGGGGACGTTCGTTGAATTGGAATCGGGATATACGGACACAACTACCGGCGGGATGGTGTCTTTCGGTCCTCCGTCCGGTACCTCTTTTGTGCTTGCACAGGAGCTCATATGCATCGAATACATGCCGATAAGAATAAGGACCGGCAATATCATATAGTCTTTTTTCTCGAATCTCATTTTTCGTTTTCCTTTATGTCTCCGCGTATTACGCTTTTTACTCCGTTGATTTTTTGTATTCTTTTCATGAGCAGTTCCAGATCTTCGGTATTATGGACGTATAATTCCAGATATCCTGAGAATATTCCGTCGTGGGTTTCGAAAAATATTTTTCTTATGTTTACGCTTAATGCCAGCGTTATATATTTCGTTATGTCATTTACTATCCCTATTCTGTCTATCCCCTTGAGCTCTATACTCGCAAGGAAAGAGAGCACGGTATGTTTGGTCCATTTGGCATTTATTATCTTGCTCCCTTCGTTGCTGCCGAGCTTCATTGCAACCGGACAACTTCTTTTATGTATTATTACCTGGCCGTTATCTCCTATGAATCCAGTTATGGGATCTCCGGGTATCGGATTGCAGCACTCTGCAATTTTATATGAAAGCGTTTTATTCAGGGAATTTTCCGTAAGGAGGTAGTCCTTGCCTATGTCTATGCTGTGCGCAGGAATTTCGTTGCCCTTGTTTTTGTCCGAATTGAAAAACTGCAGTTTCCAGAATTTTACGAATTTTGTGGCGCTGTTTTTCTTTAAGACGCTGTCGAGATCGGACAAATCTATGAGACCGGTGCCGATTTTCGTATACAGTTCCTCTCTGTTGTTTAGATTGTAATATGTGTCGAGTTTATTGATTACCCGGCTTTGGAGCTTTACTCCAAGTTCGTTAAGCTTCTTTTTCAGAGTAGACTGGCCTTCTTTCATCGCGTTCTTTATATCCGATTTAAGGGCCATGTATATGTAGTTTTTTGCCTTTGAAGTTACTGCGAAATTCAGCCATTCACGTTTCGGCCTTTGTGATTCCGCAGTAATTATTTCCACCTGATCGCCGTTTCTGAGTACGTATGAAAGCGATACCAGTTTAAGGTTTACTTTGGCCGCGATTGCCTTGTTTCCTATTTCGCTGTGAATTTCGTATGCAAAATCGAGAGCCGTCGCACCTTTTGTCATTCTTACCGAACGTCCCTTTGGGGTAAATACGAATATTTCGGAAGATACGAGACCGGCATGAAACTGGTCGAGAAATTCCAAAGCGTTGGTATTTGGATTTTGCAGGACTTCCTTTATCCTGTTCAGCCATTTGTCCATATCCGAATCGCTTTTTCCTATTCCCTTGTAGTACCAGTGCGCCGCTACGCCCTTTTCCGCAATGTCGTTCATTCTTACGCTCCTTATCTGTACTTCTACCCAATTTCCCTGCGGACTCATCAGGGTGCAGTGTAGCGCTTCGTAGCCGTTGGACTTGGGATTGCTTACCCAGTCGCGCAGCCTGTCGAGTTTGGAAGGATAATCTTCGGATATGAGAGAATATATGTCCCAGCACTGCATCCTTTCGGATTTATCCGGCTTTGATTCGAATACGATCCTTATGGCGAAAAGATCGTATATCTGGTCGAACGTTATATTTTTGGAGGTCATCTTACGCCAGATGGAGTAGGGGGTCTTTACTCTTTTCGAAATGGTAAAAGTGTAACCTGCCGTATTAAGAAGAGCTTCGAGGGGTATTATGAAATTATCAATGTCGCATCCTTTGCTTAAAAGAAGTCCGGATATCTGTTTGTTTATTGAAACATATGATTCCGGTTCCTTGTATTTCAGCCAGATGTTCTCCATTTCAGATTTTATGCTGTACAGGCCCAGACGCAGTGCAAGAGGTATGAATATGTACATCGTTTCGCTGAGAATCTTGTCCATTTTCCTGGCCGGCATGGAGTCTATGGTCCTCAGATTGTGCAGTCTGTCTGCCAGTTTTATAAGGATTACACGAACGTCGTCGTTTAGAGTCAGAAGAATCCTCTTGAAATTTTCAGCCTGCATGGATTTTTGCTGAAGGTCGGATTCGCTCAGGGTGTTGGAGAAGTTGTATAAGTTGTTTTCGTTGCCGGTGCTTACTTTTCCCTTTCCTTCCGAATGTTTTGCGTCAAGAGTGGATTTTATTTTTGTAAGTCCTTCAACGAGGGAAGCTATTTTGGGTCCGAACAATCTGGAAATATCTTCTGTAGTATAATCGGTATCTTCGACTATATCGTGAAGCAGAGCCGTTACTATTGATTTATATCCCAGCCCTATTTCCTGAACTACTACTCTTGCCACGGCTATCGGATGCAGTATATAAGGTTCTCCGGAACGTCTTCTTATTCCGTCGTGTGCCTTTCTTGCGAATTCGAACGCCCTGAGGACGGTTTCGTATTCTTCCTGATTGGCGCATCGTTTGAGACTGGCCAGCCTTAGCGGTTCGAAAGCTTTGTCTATTTGCTCGTTATCTTGTTCTGTAAACATAAATCTTCTTTTCTTTCTTTAACATATTGGAAAGCATGAGAAATTTCGGCTCCTATGAGTATTATGGTCCATCCTATATTGTTCCATATAAGAAACAGAGGGATGGCGGCGAAAGCTCCGTAAACCGCATTCATCTTGGAAACCATTATTTGGGTGCCAATATACAAATATTGCAGGACAGTAAATGCAAAAGCAGTAATAAGCGCGGAGTTGAATGCCGCCGAAAAATGTACGTCAACGTTAGGAATATATTTGAACATACCTGTAAATGCCAATACTATCATTCCGTAGAATATAAGCCATTGAACAACTTTTCCGGTCTCTCTGTTTATTCCCAGAAGAGCCAGTCCAGAAGTAAGGAAGCTGACGAACAGAGTTAGGAATATCAGTACTATGAACGGCGCTACCAGAAGTATGCCGAAATAATACAGGACTCTTTTTCCAAGAGGTCTGCGTCTTTCCGCCTTCCATATTCGGTTGAAGCTTTTTTCGACGTTCATCATAAGTGCCATTACGAACCATAGCAGGGTAATGAAGCTTATTACGCCGAAGAGCCCTTTTCTGCTGTATATTATTATATTGTCGGCGTAATGAAGTACATATTTTATTACTTCCTGGTTACCTGAAAAAGCTTTCATCAGGAGAGACTGGAGCACATTTTCTATTCCCACCCCCTTCGTAAGCACCAGTGCTACGGCGGCAAACGGTATTATCGCCATCCCGGAAAAATAGCTGAGATTGACTGCGAACATTCCGAGCCTTACGGTTTTCGTTTCCTTTACGGTTACTATGGCTACCTTAATATACCTTATCAAGTTCCTTTTGGCTTTTCCGAAATCTTCCAGGTTTATATGCCAGATATCGAAAGTGAGGAATTTTACAAGCCATTTGTAAAAACTGCGTATTTCTTTTAAAAGGTCGTTCATGATTTATGGCCTTGCTCCTGTTATTTTGTATAGTTCTTCTTCAGAAATTATTTTTATTCCCAGTTTTTCTGATTTTTTCAATTTTGATCCGCCGCCTTTTTCTCCGGCTACCAGCAAATCGGTCTTTCCGCTCAGGGAAGAAACATTTTTGCCGCCGTGCGATTCTATGAATTCTTTCAGCGTTTCTCTGGGAACTGAAAAAATACCGGTTATGACTATATTCTTCCCCTTTAATTTTTCTGATGCAGTACCGCTGATGTTTACTTCATTTGCAAAATTCAGTCCTTCCGATTTCATCTCTTCTATTATCCTGCGGTGTTTGGACATTCCGAAATAATTCAAAAGAGAATCGGCAAGCTTTTCTCCTACGTCTTCAGTATCGAGTAATTCTTCGCGGGTTGCGCCGGCCAGATTATTTATGTTTCCGAATTTCTTTGCAAGGCTTTTTGCCGTCGTTTCTCCAACGAACCTTATTCCGAGGCCGAACAGAACTTTCCCGAATGGCGTTTTCTTGCTTTCTTCAAGCGATGCCAGCAAATTGTCCGCGGATTTTTCCTTGAATTTGTCGAGAGTGAGCAGTTTCTCCCTGTTTAGTTTGTAAAGATCACCGAGTTCGCTTATGTATCCCTTTTCATACAGCTGATTGATGGTTGCTTCTCCGATGTTTACGTTCATGGCCTTTCTGCTGCAGAAATGGATGAATTTTCCTTTTCTCTGGGGAGGGCAGTTGTCTGAATTGGGACAAAAATATTTTGCTTCGTCCTCGTCCCTTACCAGAGGCGTTCCGCATGCAGGACAGTTTTTAGGGAAAACCGGCTTTACGGCATTGGCCGTCCTTTTACTCTTGTCCACTCCGGTAATCTTCGGTATTATTTCGCCGCCTTTTTCAACATAAACATAATCGTTTATATGTATATCGAGTTGATCCATCTGATCTGCGTTGTGCAGAGTGGCCCTTTTTACCATGGTTCCCGAAAGCTGGACCGGATCAAGATTTGCTACGGGTGTTACCGCTCCGGTTCTGCCCACCTGATAATCTATCGAATAAAGTCTTGTAAGTGCGGATTCAGGCTTGAATTTGTATGCGGTAGCCCACCGGGGAAACTTTGCGGTAAATCCCAGACTTTTCTGCAGCGCCAGTTCGTTTACCTTTATAACTATTCCGTCAGTAGCAAACGGCAGGCTTTTCCTTTGCGTGTCCCAGTACTTTATATATTCCACGGCATCTGCTATTCCGTTTACCGTTCTGGCGTAAGGGGAAACCGGAAGGCCCCATTCGGCGGCGTTTGCTATGGCTTCGCTGTGTAGCCCGAAAGGATTTCTGTCGGTAATAAAATGATACAGTGTGCATTCGAGCCCTCTTTCGGCAACCTGACGGGGATCCTGCAGTTTTAGAGATCCGGAAGCTGCATTTCTGGGATTTGCGAACGGCTGTTCTTCGTCGCGCTCCTTTTGCCTGTTCAGATTGTCGAAGGCCTTATAAGGCATATATATTTCCCCCCTTATTTCGAATTCGCGAGGGTATCCGCTGTTTTTTTTCAGTCTTTGGGGGATGGAAGGAATCATTTTTACGTTTTCTGTAACATCGTCGCCCACCAGACCGTCGCCTCTTGTCAGCGCTCTCGATAATGTCCCGTCAACATAAGTGAGACAAATAGCCGTTCCGTCGAATTTAAGTTCGCAGGAATAAGTGTAATTTCCTTCGGTGGATTTTGCTATTTTCTCGTCGAATGAATACAGTTCGCCTATATCGTAAGTATTTCCAAGTGAAAGCATCGGATATTTATGCGGGAACTGTTTGAAAAACGCTCCGCTTTTTTCTCCTTCTATATCGCTTCCCACATGTCTCGTGGGGGAATCCGGCGTAACGAATTCGGGATATTTTTTTTCCAGGACCATGAGATCGTTCATCATCATATCAAACTCGAAATCCGTTATGTCCGGATTGCTAAGGACATAATAATTCCGGTTGTGGAGCTCTATCTGCTTCCGCAAATCCTCAATCTTCTCTTTTGCAGCCTGTTTATTTGTCATAAGTATAAATTACACAAAAATACTTAATATTTTTGATAAAATTCCACTTCGATTATTAAATAAAAATTCTAAATTTGCCTCCTGATTGCAAAGGAAATTCATTAAGTTAAATAATATTTTCATGAAAGATTCAATAGTAATTTTAACTGGCGGCGGGCCTGCTCCTGGTATGAATACCGTCGTAGGTTCCATAACAAAGACGTTTTTACAACACGGTTACAGGGTTCTGGGATTGCACGGAGGTTATTCCGGACTTTTTTCTCCCGATCCGAATTTCTGCGATATGAATTTCGTCCTTGCGGATACGATTTTCAACAGGGGCGGTTCTTATCTTATGATGAGCCGTTACAAACCCACCCAGGAAGATTTTGATAATAATTTCAATCTGGATTTTTTTAAAGACAACAATATAAAGCTTCTGGTTACCGTAGGTGGAGACGATACCGCGTCAACGGCTAACAGAATATCTAAATTCCTTAAGGAAAAGAACTATCATATTGCAAACATTCACGTTCCGAAAACCATAGACAACGATCTTCCATTGCCTCATTCTATTCCGACGTTCGGATTCCATTCCGCCCTTGCTGAGGGAAGCAGGATAGCCACTACCGTATATGAAGACGGAAGAACAAGCGGAAACTGGTTCGTAGTTACCGCCATGGGAAGATCCGCAGGCCATCTGGCTCTCGGACTTGGCGAAACCTGCCATTATCCCATGATAGTTATTCCGGAAATGTTCAACAAAACCGAAATAACGGCTCGCAAGATTGTAAATATGGCTGTTTCTTCGGTCCTGAAACGTAAATTGATGGGAATATCCTACGGTGCCGTAATGATTTCCGAAGGAGTCTTCCATGCCTTGAGTGACGAAGAACTTAAGGCTACCGGTGTTCATTTTACATATGACGAACACGGTCATCCGGAATTGGGAAAGGTCTCCAAGGCTCAGCTCTTCAATGAAATGCTGGACAAGGAAATGTCCAAGCTCGGAATAAAATTCAAATCGCGTCCCGTTGAAATAGGGTATGAAGTAAGATGTGTTACTCCTACGGCATATGATCTTGCATATTGTTCCCAGCTTGGAATGGGCGTATACAAGCTTTTTGCAGCGGGATCGAGCGGGTGCATGGTATTCCAGGATATCGACGGTTCCATAAAGCCTTTGTATCTGGAAGACATACAGGATCCTAAAACAGGCAAGATTCCTCCGAGACTCGTAGATATAAATACGGATAAGGTAGCACAGATATTCGATAATATTCTTAATTTTATCGAACCTGCCGATTACGAGGCTGCAAGGAAGTATGTTAAGGATCCCGAAGAGTACGATGTAAGAAAAATCCTGAATTGGTAGGTTTTTCTGCCGATGCCGAGAAAATTTATTATTTACCAAATATTGCTTAGAGTCTTTGGAAACAAAAACGACAAATGTGTTTCCAACGGCTCTTTGTTTTTAAACGGTTCCGGCAAATTCGGATCCGTGAGCGAAGAAGTATTGTCTGACCTTAAAAAGCTTTCCGTAACCCATGTATGGTATACGGGATGTATAGAACATGCTACGGGAGAAGCTTTTTCTTCTCTTGGAATAAAGAGGGACAATATACGCGTTGTTAAGGGCAGGGCCGGATCCCCGTTCGCAATAAAGGATTACTATGATGTTAATCCGTATCTTGCGGACAACCCGGCCGAGAGAATGTCGGAATTCGAGAATATGGTAAGACGAACACACGATGCCGGTCTTAAGGTCATAATAGATTTCATCCCTAATCATCTTGCAAGACAATATGATTCCGACGGAATGCCGTCGGGGTGCGAAAATTTTGGAGAAAGCGATGATACGGAAAAGGCTTTTTCTCCTGACAATAATTTTTATTACCTGACGGGGAAAAATCTTGATTTATCGCGGATACCGGAACCTTCTTATGGAGAAAAAGAGTCTGAAAGCGAACCGTACTGGGAATTTCCCGCAAAAGCTACGGGAAACGATTGTTTTTCGGAATCCCCCGGTCCGGACGACTGGTATGAAACAGTAAAGCTCAATTATGGTGTGGATTATCTTAACGGCAGGAACTCTTATTTCGATCCGGTGCCGAAGACATGGAAGATGATGTCCGACGTTCTTGAGTTTTGGACTGAAAAGGGAGTCGACGGCTTCAGATGCGATATGGCCGGTATGGTGCCCGTGGAATTCTGGCATTATGCTATAAGAAAAACAAAAAAGTCCGCGTCCCGTCCTCTTTTATTTATAGGCGAGATTTATGATCCGTCTCTATACCGTTCATACAGGGATTTCGGAGGGTTCGATTATTTATATGACAAGGTGGGCCTTTATGATACTCTCAGGTCCGTATCCGGATCATTCATGCCCGACGGCATGAAACCTGCGGAAAGGAAACCTGCGGAATCCATATCCGGTTGTTGGCAGAGTCTGGGCAATATGAAGGACTCCATGTTGAATTTTCTGGAAAATCATGACGAGCAAAGAATAGCTTCGGATTTTAATTTGGTCAATCCTTTCAGGGCTGTTCCCGAGCTTACGGTTTCTCTTATGCTGGATTCTTCGCCTTTCATGCTCTATTTCGGTCAGGAATTCGGAGAGAGAGGCATGTCCGATTCCGGTTTCGGCAAAGCCGACGGACGTACCTCCATTTATGATTTTTGTTCCGCACCTGTTGTTGCTGAATATTTTTCCGCTCTTGCGAACGGAGTAAAGGAAGAATTCTTCGACTTTAATGAATTATACCATGTATATCGCAGGCTGCTGGCCGTGGCTATGAACGAAAGGGCCATAAGAAGCGGATATTTGTATGATCTGGAATATTGCAATAAGGGCAGGCCTTATTTCGATGGCGACAGAGAATTCGTTTTTGCAAGAAGGAGCTGCTCATGTGATTCGCTGTTTGATGCCGAATCATTTGGGAAAAAAGGAAAAGATTGCCGCGATTCGGTAATTTTTGTTTCCGTGGATTTTTCCATGACGAAAAAGAAAGCCATGTTTTTTATTCCAAGACATTTCTTTGATTTCTGGAATATAAGACAGGGAGAGTACGAATTGACGGATGTGCTTGATCCGCGCCGCAGCATGACGTTCATACTTGAATATGACAGAGTGGTAACGCTTCCTTACGATAAGTACGGTATTTCTATTTTCAAATTCGAAATAGATTCCGGATGCGTTACAAAGGCCTGATCATATTTCAGAAACAAGATCTGCGGTTTTTGCATTTACTGTTTTTACAAGGTCCAGGGGCGATATTTTTATTTGAAGTCCTCTTTTTCCCGCACTTACGAAAATGTATGGGAAATCCATACATGTAGAGTTGATGTACGTGGGAAAAAGTTTTTTCATCCCTATTGGCGAACATCCTCCTCTTATATATCCCGTATCCGGCAATAATTCCGCAAGCGGAACAAGATCCGCTTTCTTGTTTCCGGAAATACGGGCCGCCTTTTTGAGATCTACTTCTTTATTGCCTGGTACCACGCATACGAAAAGACCTGACTTTTCTCCTTTTAAAACCAAGGTTTTAAAAACCTGATCTATATTTTCCCCCAGGCTTTCCGCTACGTGTCCGGCTCCAAGGTCGAAATCGTCGGTTTCGTAAGGGATAAGTTCATATTTTATTTTTTTCAGATCCAGCGTGCGTGCGGCGTTGGTCTTATTTATTTTTTTTGACATAATATTATTCCTTTGTTGTTTTTGCCGTTTATGTAAACGGTAAGGGGAGAATCGAATTTTACCACCCTTATGAATTTACCTTCATGGGAAGCCGGCATGGAATTTAGTGTTGCTTCGTCGAAGCAACCCATATCGATAGATGAATTTACGGTAAGATAGCCTATGCCCAGTGAAGTTATGTTTTGAAAAAAGTGAGTTCCCTGACTCGGATCTATCTGAAAATCCGGAAGGCTTGCCTCTACTATTACTTTCGCCTCGGAGATATTATTCCATTTTACGGGGATACCTAAAAAAGGATCGCTGGAGCCCCAGCGCCCCGGGCCGATAAGGACATAACTCTGCTTATCCTTTGTCATTTTGATATTTACTGCATTTATTTCATTTACGATTTCCATTGTCCGGGTGTTGTCGAAATCTTTTCCCTTTACGTACAGGATGTTGGTTATGCCGTTTATTCTTCCGCGTCCCATTGCCTTTTCTGAATAAACGAGCGACGCTTTTATTGATTCGTCGTTTATTTCGTATTCTTCATCTTCTTCCGTTATATCCGATATCGGTCTTACCTGAAGTACATCGAATATTTTATCCAATCCTTTTGCAACATCAAGATTTACGGCGAACTCTATTTCGACCGGGGTACGCAATTCTTTTTCGCATATGTCTATAAGATCCTTTAATATACGGGCGACCGGAATTTGTCCGTACTGCAGGATGTTAGCGAATGTAATTACCTTTTGTCCCTTCATGTCTTCCGAATTGGGGACGAGCCTGTCGTTGTGTATATCCCATGTGGATGCAACATATTTAAGAGTATGGAAACGGGAAGCTTCCTGTATAGAGAATTCCTTTATGTTTATACTGTTGTTGAGAGAGGTCTTGAATTCTTCCGGTTTGAGATCGAGTGCGTACATTTTCTTCTGAGTGTCGTTCAATATCATTTGCGAGGAAGAGAGCTGAAGAATCTTTTTAGGGTATTTGGGGGAAAACCTCAGCCCCGTACCACCGTCGACAATAAGCTTGCCAAGGCCGTATGCCATATTTACTATGCCGTCTTTCTGGTCTTCGTCCTCCAGCGGATAATAGTTAAGCGATCTCGCTACTCCGGAGAGGGTGGGGAAGTAGTAGCCCCCGTCCTCCGATCCGCATATGTCCTGAATTACTATGGCCATTTTTTCCTCTCCCAGCAAATTTCCGGTAGTGTGAATGTAGGCCCGGCTTTCCTTGAAATATATTGAGGCATATACGCTTTTTATGGCTTTTTCGAGAAGCCTCATCATTTGGTCCTTGTTTTCGGTGACCGGAATCATGTATGTTGAATATATTCCTGCAAATGGCTGGAAATGCGAATCTTCCAACTTTGAGCTCGATCTTACCGCAAGTGGCTTGCGCACGGTTTCTATATATGTTTTCAATTGTCGGCTCAGTGTCTCGGGCAGTCTTGAACTTACGAATTCAGAGAGTAGTTCGTTATCTGTTATATCAGAATTTATAACATATTGAAGTCCGTTCTCTGTTATGAATTCGTCGAAATAATCCGTAGCAATTACAATGCTTCTCGGTATCATTACCTTTATGCCCGGATATTTCGTATTCATGGCATATTTGTTAAGTATCTTGTTAACGAAAGCCAGGCCGCGGGCCTTTCCGCCCATGGATCCTTCCCCCATCTTTGCGAACCATACGTATCTGTGATATGTCTCCGGAGTAAATTTGGCAACTATTCCCTGTCCGAGAATCATCCTGTAATCCTTTATTTTTTCGGATATGAATTTCCTTACTTCTTCCATATTGCCGAAGTCCTCTATCTTAAGTTCCTGTATTTCCTTTGCAATGGGGAACAAGCCTCTTGAGAACATCCATTTGGAAATGCGGTTTCTGGAAGTGTGGTAAGCCAGCACGTCTTCCGGAATATCGTTTATGAGATATTGCATTTCCTTAAGATTCTTGGCTCTGCCTATCAGCTCCTTTGTATTAAGGTCCCTGAACACGAAATCGCCGAAAACAAATTCTTCGCTTATATATTCCGATAATTCCATGAGCAGCGTGAGGGAATATTTAAGAATGAAACCGCAGCCTATCTTTTTCGATTTTTCCATGAGCGAGCTCTGGTTGCTTTGCAGCAGTATCGGGAGGTAGGGGTTGTTTTTCTTAAGCATAGCCGCCAGCTTAAGGCCGGCTTCAAGATTTTCCTTTTCAGGAGGATCGTCCTTGTGCATTACGAAACCTATGTCGCTTATTACCCCAAGCAGATTATCCTTGTATTTTTTGTAAATGTTTACGGCATCGTCATAATTCGTAGCAAGCAGAATCTTGGGACGTGCTCTTTTCATTAGCTTCTGCTGTTCGTCGTTAAGTGCTTCCTTTAGGAACTCGGCGCTTTGCTTTAGAATAAGCTTGTATATGGCCGGAAGATAGGTGGAATAGTATACAACAGAGTCCTCGATCAGCAAAATGGACTGTACGCCGGCAGACCGTATGTCGGCGTCGGCATTTTTCTTATCTTCTATAAGTTTTATTATTGCGACTATAAGATCGGCATTTCCGTTCCAGCTGAAAACATAATCAAAAGAGTGGCTGTCGAGTTGCTTTATTCTTTTGAATATTTCCTTTGAAAACTGTGTCAGCATTACTATTGGTATATGTTCCTTCCTTTTCCGTAGGAATCCCGACAGATTGAATATTTCGGGATCCTGAATGTTGAACATAGTTATAATCAAATCGTAGGTAGAGTCTTTCATAAGCCGTTTCATGGCCTCGGATGTATTTGTTACCCATTCGAAGGCAGGAGGGTTGCTTATGTTGAGATCTATGTATTCCCTGGTTATCTGTTCTTCAATTTGTCCGTCCTCTTCGAGGTTGAATGCGTCGTAGCTGCTGCATATCATAAGGATTTTCTTTATCCTGTCCTGCATGAGCTCGTTGAAATCGGCGTTATTGTGAAGTGACGATAATTTTTTCTGATCTACCAGTTCCATATGTGAATATCTTTAAACCGAAAAGTTAATAAAAAAAATCAACCTATCATGCTTTAGGAAAAAGTTTGGTATTTTTGCGCCATATGAATATGAATAACGGAATTCCCGTGGAACTCGGGACTGAAAAGATTTCCAAACTATTGTCGAAATACGCATGGCCGTCTATAATCGCCATGACCGCTTCTTCTCTGTACAATATGGTAGACAGCATATATATAGGGCAGGGCGTAGGAACATATGCGATTGCCGGTCTGGCCATAACGTTTCCGCTTATGAATCTCGCGGCCGCCTTCGGATCCCTTGTTGGCGTGGGTGCGGCTTCCGTATTGAGCATGCTTTTCGGGCAGAAAAATTACGAAATGGCTCAAAAGGTGTTCGGAAATGTAATAACGTTGAATTTCATAGTCGGCTTGTCTTATATGACTATGGTGCTGTGTTTCCTTAAACCCATACTGTATTTCTTCGGTGCAAGCGATGCTACCATACAATATGCATACGATTATATGTCGGTTATCACCCTTGGTAATCTTGTAACACATATGTATTTCGGCATGAACGCCGTATTGAGGGCCATAGGGAAACCGCGACAGGCTATGAATGCTACGATATTTACGGTAATATTGAATACCATCCTGGATCCCGTCTTTATTTTCGGGTTCGGATGGGGCATACGCGGAGCTGCCGTTGCAACCGTTTTGTCGCAGTTTGCATCCATGTGCTGGCAGTTTAAGTTTTTCATGCGCAAGGATATTCCCATAGGTTTCAAAAAAGGCATATATAAGATAGTTCCCAGGATAGTAAAGGAAATAATGGCGATAGGAGCTTCTCCTTTTCTTATGAATATGGCATCCTGTCTTATAGTAATAATGATAAACAAAGGCTTGTATTCGACCGGAGGCGATCTGGCGATAGGGGCCTTCGGCATAATAAACAGGATTTCTTTCATTTTTGCAATGATTGTAATAGGGCTTAATCAGGGTATGCAACCTATTGCGGGATTCAATTTTGGCGCAGGAGAATATCGTCGTCTTAACAAGGTTATGGTAACGACTATTTCCTGGGCGACCCTGGTTATGACGATCGGATTCCTTATTGCGGAAATATGTCCGTACTTAGTTATAAGAATATTTACCAAGGATATACAGTTGATAAAGGTCGCCGAAAAAGGGATAAGGATAATAATGGTCTCTTTCCCTATCGTAGGATTCCAGATGGTGACTTCAAACTTTTTTCAAAGCATTGGCCAGGCCGGGAAAGCCATCTTCCTTTCGCTGTCGCGGCAAATGCTGTTTCTTTTTCCTCTGGTAATAATACTTCCACGCATATTCGGAGTAAACGGCGTTTGGATGGCCATGCCGTTGTCCGATCTTGCTGCTTCAGTTGCGGCTGCAATTTTGCTCGTAAATTCATATAAGAAATTTAAAAAGATCGGAAATGCAAAATAAAAATTACTTTATTACAATAGGACGCCAGTTCGGAGCAGGGGGCGTTACCGTAGGGAGAAATCTTGCCCGGCGTTTCGGTATTCCGTTTTACGATAAGCAGATTCTGTCTTTAGCTTCAAAAGAGAGCGGAATATCTCGTGAGTTTTTTGAGAGGAACGATGAATCTCCTGCGGGAGTGAAGGCCAGAAGTTTTCTCGGAATCAATCTCAATTCTATTTCCATATCCGATTTCTTTTCGGCTTCGATAGTGGATGATTCGGAACTCTTCAGGATACAAAGCGATGCAGTACGTAATGCCGCCGCGTTCGGCTCGGCCATATTCGTCGGACGTTGTGCCGATTATATATTGAGGAATGAAAAACGCTGTCTTAACGTTTTTATTTCAGCCGATATGTCTGACCGGATAGGCCGGATCAGATCGGATAAGAGAATAAAGGATGCGGATACGAAATCGGATGAGGAGATAAAGGAGCTGCTTTTTAAGGCGGATAAAAAACGTGCGAATTATTATGATTATTACTCTTTTCGCAAATGGGGAGCCGCACGCAATTATGATTTATGCGTCAGTTCTTCCAAATTCGGAATAGAGGGGTGCGTTGAGATAATAAGCAGGATTGTGGAAACGCGGTTCAACGTTAATATCTGATATTTTTTCTTATGTCGGCAAGATCCATATCCGCTTTCATTTTTCTTATAAGGGCCATGATAAGTTTTTCCAGAGGGCTGCCGTCCGAATAGTCGGCCGGAGAAATAAAATTAACCCTTTCCTGTCTGAACAGTTTTCTTGCAATTTCTCTTTTAGTTTCGTTTTCGGGGTCGAAAACGCCTATGGATGTTCCTCCGAGTTGTTTTACAAGCTTCATGCAGGGCACGTCGGTTTCTCCGTCTCCGAAATAGATCATATTGTTGAAGGCCACGCGCTTTCTTTCTTCCGGTACGGATTCATTTATTTTAACGGAATCGCTTATGCTGAAAATCCCCTTGTTGATTTTAAAAAGGAATTGTGTCTTGTTTGTATAATTTACGGCTGCAGCAGGCCACATCGCATTTCCTTTTTCATCGTAAATATATGAACTGGCGAAGATAGCCTTAAACCGGTCGGATATTTCCGTACCCTCTATTATTTCCTTCATTCCCGAGGAATTTATGTAGTGCTCGACATCAACGTCTTCGCTTTTTCCGAAAGCGTTTATCCTTTCGAACCACGAGGACACGCCCTTGAAGAATTTTATGTCGTTGCCGTATTTCATGAGGGAGCTCTTGTTTATGGGAAAGTTTTTTCCCCTGGCTTTTGCAAGCATTAGAAACATATATGCAAGAACATTGTCGCAGTCGTTACTTGCTGCTATGTCGTTGGCTTCGGCCCAAAATTCTTCAGTTTCGTTGCCTACGGCCTTTATGAAGGAATATTCCTGCATGTTTCCTGGGGCCAGCGTACCGTCGAAATCATATACGAGCGCTACTATTTTCCTCTTTTTTTTCATATCATTTATGTCTGGAATATAATTCTTTTTCAATATCGGAAATGGTCATGTTCTTGCTGCAAAGCAGTACCAGCAGATGGTATATAAGGTCGGATGCTTCATATTTGAACCTTTCGTCATTGCAGTCAATGGCTTCTATTACCGTCTCTATTGCTTCTTCTCCTACTTTTTGAGCCATCCTGTTTACCCCGGCATCGAATAATTTTACGGTGTAGGAACCTTCGGGCCGTTCGTATTTGCGTCCTTCTATGATTTTCTCAAGTTTTCTTATGAAACCTTCAGTATCGTTGGTATTGAAGCAGCTCGTATTGCCCAGATGGCATGTCGGACCGGCAGGATCGGCTTTTACGAGCAGCGTATCGCCGTCGCAGTCGAGATCAATGGATTTAAGGAACAGGAAGTTATTGCTTGTTTCTCCTTTTGTCCACAATGTCTTTCTGCTTCTGCTGTAAAATGTAACTTTTCCGGTTTTTAAGGTCTTTTGAAAGGATTCTTTGTTCATATAACCGAGCATCAGCACCTTTAATGTCGTATAATCTTGTATAACTGCAGGAACCAGTCCGTCTCCATTCTTTTTGAAATCTATTTTTTCAGGATCGAAATTCAACTTTATTTTTTCTGACATGACTTTATATCTTGTTTTTTATGTTGTCCTATTATTTTTTCGTTTCTTATAATGTGGTTCTTACGGGAATGCCCGCTTTGCCGAGCTCCCTTTTAAGGTGGGGGATCCTTATTTTTCCGTAGTGGAATATGGATGCGGCCAGGGCTGCATCTGCATTGCCCTTATTGCGTGATAATACGTCTGCGATGTCGGAAATCTTTCCTGCTCCGCCCGACGCAATTACAGGAATGCTGAGAATCCCGGATAGTTTTTTGTAAACATCACAGGCGTATCCTCCCTCTGTTCCGTCGTGATCCATGGAGGTGAACAATATTTCTCCGGCTCCGAGCCTTTCGGTTTCGGCGGCCCATGAGAATAATTCCCTGTTTGTATTACGGCTTCCTCCGTGAGTAGTAACCGTCCAGGTGCCGTTTATGTATTTGGCATCTATCGCCACTACTACGAATTGTGATCCGAATCTTTCCCCAAGTCTTTTTATTAGAGAAGGGTCTGCTACTGCAGCGCTGTTTATTGAGATTTTGTCCGCTCCTGCCTTTAAAAGGGTTTCCGCATCATCCAGAGATGATATGCCTCCTCCTACGGTAAACGGTATGTTTATGCGTTCTGCTATTTTTTCCACAAGTCCGGCAAATGTCTTGCGTCCTTCAAGCGTGGCGCTTATGTCGAGAAAGACCAGTTCGTCGGCTCCTTCGTTAGAATAGAATTCGGCCATTTCAACCGGGTCCCCAACATTTTTGAGCTGAAGGAAATTTATGCCTTTTACAGTTTGTCCGTCCTTAATGTCGAGACACGGGATTATTCTTTTAGCGTGCATCTTTGTAATAATCGACTATATCGCTTAATTTTATTTTTTCTTCGTATATGGCTTTGCCTACTATTACGGAATGCAAACCGGCCTTGTCGAGAGCCATGATATCTTCCATGCTGCCTACACCTCCGCTTGCGGTTATATTCAGCCGCGGAAATTTCGCCGAGATGCCTTCGTACAATTCGATGGAAGGACCTTCCAGCATTCCGTCCCTGTCTATATCGGTTATTATTACGTTTTTCAGTCCGTCCTGCAGGAATATCTTAATGAATTCGTCGAAATTTCTTTCTACATAGCTGCTCCATCCTTTTACTGCTATTTTTCCGTCCTTCATATCGGCTCCAAGCGTAAGGACGTCAGGACCGAAACAATCGAGCCAGTATGAGAAAACAGTCGGTTCTGTAAATGCTATGCTACCGCATATTGCTTTTTCCGCTCCGTTGTCGAATGCTCTTCTTATCGACCATTTGCTTTTCAGTCCGCCTCCGAATTCCACTTTCATGCCTGTTTCCGTAACTATTGCGTTAAGAAGGTCGAGGTTTTGCGGTTCGTTGCTTTTGGCTCCGTCGAGGTCTATAAGGTGGAGCTTTTTTATTCCGTTGTCGGCGAATTCCTTTGCTACGTCAACCGGTTTTTCGGAATAAACCTTGCATTTGTCGTAGTCGCCCTGCGATAATCTTACGCATTTTCCACCTATTATATCAATTGCCGGTATTATTTCTATCATATTAAATTTCTTTTGTTAAAAAGTTTTGTAAAAATTTTTGTCCTATTCGTCCGCTCTTTTCGGGATGGAATTGGCATCCCGTGAAATTATCCTCTTTGAGTGCGGCGCTGAATTTTATGCCGTAGTCGGTTTTTGCACAAGTATAGCCGTTTATTTCGGCAGAGTACGAATGTACGAAATAAAAAAACGAGTTTTCCTCAATTCCGTCGAAAAGGGGAGTATTTAGGTCGTAAACGGTATTCCATCCCGTATCCGGAACCTTTATTTCTTCTGATGATGGAATACGGGAAACCATATTGGGAAAGATGCCAATGCCTTCCGTATCGTCTTCTTCGGAATAGCTGCATAAGATCTGCAGTCCGAGACATATTCCGAGAACGGGACATTTAAGGTTTCTTATTACCTCTACCAGATTATTCTTTTTTAGATTTTCCATGGCCCATCCGGCTCCACCCACGCCCGGGATTATTATCCTGTTGCATTTGGCCAGTTCGCAAGCTTTGTTGCTTGTTATGAAATCGGCGTTCAGCCTTTTCAGGGCATTTTGTACCGATTTGAGGTTGCCTGCCTTATAGTCGACTATTCCTGTCATGATTCATATTTTTATAATGTTCCTTTGCTGCTCGGTACTACCTGTCCGATTTCCTGTTTTCTTACTGCGCATTTGAGTGTTCTTGCAAAAGCCTTGAATATGCCCTCAATAATATGATGATTATTTTTGCCTCTTGCCTTTATGTGCAGGTTGCATTTAAGATGTTCGCAGAGGCTTTTGAAAAAGTGTTCGAACATTTCGGATTTTACGTCTCCTATTTTTTCGGTGGTAAAAGCCGCATCCCAGCTGAAATCTATTCTGCCTCCGAGATCCAGCAATACGGTGGCGTCAGATTCGTCCATTGGAAGAGAGAAACCATACCTTTCTATGCCGTTTTTTGAACCGAGAGCTTCCGATAATGTGTCGCCAAGCACTATTGCCACGTCTTCTATTGTGTGGTGATCGTCTGTTTCGAGATCTCCCGAACATATAATATCGAGCCCTATAGCTCCGTGATATGCAATTTGTTCAAGCATATGGTCGAAAAAGTGCAGGCCGGTGGAAATGTATGGTTCGGAAAACTTATCTAAATCGACACGTACCTGAACGGATGTCTCTTTTGTTTTTCTAATAATGGCGGCTGTCCTGCCGTTATGTATTCCGGAGCCTTCGTTTTTCATTCTGTTTTTTTCCGTTCCCGAATATTCGCACAAGGCATTAAGAAGTCTTGCGTTTTCTTCCGGCGTTCCGACGGCTATCCTCAGGCAGCCTTCGCAATTAGGAACATTTGATCTGTTTCTTACTATTATTCCTCTTTGCTGAAGAAAATCGTATGTTCCGGCAGCATCCTCGAACCTTGCCAGAATGAAGTTGGCATCGGAATGAAAGACTTTCGTTATGCCTTTTATCCCCGGGAGGATTTCCAGCAGCTTATCTCTCTGGGTTCTTATAGTTTTTATTTTTTCTACGGCATCAGTACAGTCCGACAATATTTCAACTCCTTTTTTCTGTGCCAGTATATTTATATTGTAAGGGTATTTCAGATTGCTCATCAGATGTATTATCGATGGATGGGCTAACGCAAGCCCTATGCGCAGCCCTGCCATGCCCCATGCCTTTGACATGGTTTGCAGGATAATAAGGTTGGGATATTCGTCAAGTTTTCCGTAAAGGCTTTTTCTTCCTGAAAATTCCAGGTATGCCTCGTCAACTACTACTATGCCGTTGAATTTTCTTATTACCTTTTCCATGTCCTCTTCATTGAGAAGATTGCCCGAAGGATTATTGGGACTGCACAAGAAAATGACTTTCGTGTCTTTTTGGATACATTTCAGGATTTTATCGGGATCAATATTGAATTCCTCATCCATAAGACATTCTATGAGCCTGACATCGTTCATTTGTGCGGCTACAGAATACATTCCGTAAGAAGGCGAAACAACAATAGCCGAACTTTTCCCGGGTTCGCAGAATATTCTGTATATGAGATCTATGGGTTCGTCGCTGCCGTTACCGAGGAACAAATGTTCCGTATCGCATTTCTTTACTGCCGCAACGGCTTTTTTTAATTCGGGCTGTTTGGGGGAAGGGTATCTGTTTACGCCGTTTTCGAACGGATTTTCGTTTGCATCGAGGTAAATTTCCATTTTACGCCTGCACTCGTCGCGGGCGGTGGAATAAGGGACCAGTTCCAGTATATTTTTCCTTGCCAGTCCCATGATGTCTTGTATGTTTTTCATCAAATGAGGTTATTCGTTTTTGCTTTCCATTCTTACTGCAACGGCGTTCTTATGAGCTCCGAGCCCTTCTGCTTCAGCCATAACTTCTATAGCAGGAGCCAGACCTTCAAGCCCTTTGCGGGTTATTTCCTGTATGGTGATTCTTTTCAGGAAGGAGGAAAGATTTACTCCGCTGCATGATTTCGCCCATCCGCTGGTAGGAAGCGTATGGTTTGTTCCAGAAGCGTAATCACCCGCCGATTCTGGAGAATAGTTGCCCAGAAATATGCTGCCTGCATTAGTAATCTTATCAACGAGGGTCCCGTAATTTTTTGTGCATATTATCAGATGTTCCGGGGCATATTCGTTTGCCATATCAACCATCTTTTCGTATGTTGGAAGAAGAATTATCTTGCTTTTGCGTGCCGAACCGTTTATATATTCGGATCTCGACAGTTTTACACTCTGTTTTTTGAATTCTTCAAGAACTTCGCCTGCAAGTTTTTCCGATGTGGTCAGCAGGACAGCTTCGCTGTCCTGGCCGTGTTCGAGCTGCGAGAGAAAATCCGCGCATACGAATTTCGGCACCGCGGTTTCATCCGCAATTATCATTACCTCCGAAGGACCGGCCGGCATGTCTATCGAACATGCGTCAGAGGATACAATTTTCTTTGCAGCCGTAACATATCCGTTGCCAGGGCCGAAGATCTTGTCGGCCTTTGGAACCGTTGATGTCCCGTATGCCATTGCTGCAATTGCAACGGCTCCTCCTATTTTAAAAACTTTATCTATACCGCAAAGAGAAGCGCTGTAAAGGATTTCCGGAGCAACCCTGCCGTTTTCCTTAACTGGAGTGCAAAGGGTTATTTCTCTGCATCCGGCTAATTTTGCCGGAACGGCCAGCATTATTACCGTGGAGAACAACGGGGCGGTACCGCCCGGAATATAAAGTCCCACGTGATTTATTGGAACGCTCTTTTGCCTGCATGTTACTCCCGGAGAGGTTTCAACTTCGATGTCTTTTATTTTCTGGGCCTTATGGAATTTTTTGATATTTGCTGCGGCTGTTTTTATGGCATCTGCGAGTTCCGGCGAAATTTGTGCCGCCGCATCTCTGAATTCTTTTGCTGAAACAGATAACCCCGATTTCGTTGTAACGAAATTATCGAAAAGCTTTTCGTATTTTATGATTGCCGAATCACCGTTTTCCCTTACGTCGTTTATTATCTTCCGGACGCTTTTTTCTGTGAGTTCGTTCAGTGATTCCCTTTCGCTTCTCAGAATGCTTTTCCAGTATCTGCGCTGGGGATTTTTAATAAGTTTTATGATATTTCCTTCCATATTACGGAATCATTTTCTCCATGGACAAAATTAATATATCTTCCGCACCTATTTTCTTGAGCTGTTCGGTTTTTTCCCAAATATCCTTTTCATCTATCACCGTGTGTATTGCGCTCCATTCCTTATCGGCAAGAGGGAGCAGTGTAGGACTTTTCATGCTTGGAATTATTTTAAGGGCCTTTTCTATCCTGTCGTTCGGCACATTTACAAGAATATACTTCTTGCCTCTGCTGCGGAGTACCGATTCTATTCTGAATATCAATTGTTTCACCAGAGTCCTTTTTTCTCTGGATATCCTGGGATTGCCAATGAGAACCGCTTCGGATTTAAGTATGGGCTCCACTTCTTTCAATCCGTTTGAAATTAGTGTTCCTCCGGTACTCACGATATCGAAAATAGCGTCTCCCATACCAATGGAAGGGGCTATTTCCACACTTCCGGTTATTATTTCGATCTTCGCATTTATTCCGTTCTTCTTAAGATATTTTTTTAAGATGTTCGGATAGGAAGTAGCTATTATCTTTCCCTGAAAATAATCGCTCCCCGTGTATTCTTCGTTTTTGGGAATTGCAAGCGACAGTCTGCATTTGCCGAAACCGAGATCGAATAAATTTTCTACTTTGAATCCTCTTTCGGAGACTTCGTTCATTCCCACTATGCCGATGTCGGCAATTCCGTTGTATACGGCCTGCGGGATATCATCGTCCCTAAGGTAAACGACTTCCACGGGGAACCCTTCGCAGACGGAAATGAGTTTTCTTTTACTTTCCTCGACTTTTATTCCCGATTCTTTCAAAAGATTCAGGCTGTCTTCGTTCAGCCTTCCTTTAGCTTGTAGCGCTATTCTTAACATTTTACATTTTTTAACGAAAAAGGGCTCGTCCTTTGCGGCGAGCCCTCTTTATATTAATATTTCGTAACCTTACATCATATCATATAAGAAAACCGCCCTCATTGTCTGAATGATGGTGATGGAAAAAAATATGATGACCGGTAAACTGTTTATTCATTTCAATTAATTATCTCCGCAAACATAGGGAAGAATTTGTGAAAATGCAAAATAATTTACCGCAAGCAGTTATCTTTGCGACATTTTAATTGATTTTAATATGTTGTGGATCGCTCTTGCTCTGGTTTCTTCATTCTTTCTTGGTTTTTATGACGTGGCAAAAAAAAAATCGCTCGAAGACAATTCCGTACTTGCGGTTTTGCTGCTTAATACCGTTTTCTGTTCACTGATATTTCTTCCGTTGATACTCTTTTCTCATTTTGCTCCCGAAAAGGTGTCCGGCTCCGTTTTTGATGCAAATCTTTACGGAACGTATTTATCGAATCCGGCCGGAGCCAATGTCCTTGTATTTATAAAATCATGTATCGTATTATCTTCTTGGATATTGGGGTATTTCGCACTTAAA
>JALCMP010000029.1 GCA_022648545.1 Bacteroidales bacterium
TCCCTTTCCAGACATGTATAATATCCGCCGTATTCCTTATCCTGGGATTTACCGAGCCAAAAGGGTAAAACGTTCTCCAGTAATTCTGTCTTGTAGCGGCTATTCATTTCCTTGAAATCTATCATTATCTCTATTGTTTTTTCTCTGCATACAAAATTATACAAATCTTTATCAACGATTCTAAAAAGACGAAAACCATTTAATAATGCGCATGTAACATTATAAACATTCTGCACAACTTAGCACAAATATTAAAAACAGTTTAATAACTTATTACAAAAGGATAAAGACGAGTAAGCACAAAAAATAAGGAGGGACGAAACTTTTAACAGTTCCGTCCCTCCTTATTTTTAAACAACTCTATTATTTTATATGAAAATGTTCCTTATATCGATCATAAAGATGGCCCGCCTGCAAATAAGCAGAATTCGGACTCATAAAATGTGAAAATTCAAAGGTTATGGCATTATCCATTCCGGCCTTTCTGGCAGCCTCCATCTTAAGCAATAATTTCTCCCACTTTATAGGTAGAAATCTAATGGGCATATCTCTGTCGAAAGACTCCAGATTGGTCCAGCATCTCATTCCGTACTTGTCGGCAAGTTTCTTGTTTACCTTCAAATAATCGAACAATTCATTATAGTTGACCTGACCATCCTGAAAAGCCAGTATATCCACAGCCTCCTTTATATTCCCCAATATTTCGTTCCATTCCTCTTCATGTTCTCTTACGGAAAGAGGCTTGTCTTTGCCGGACATTACCTGATCCGTCTTAACTCCGTGTATATATGGAGAAATCATGGTAGTAAGATTGCCCGAAATTTCTTTTGCATGTTTGCCCATACCGGCGTATATCCTGGACATATTCCTGGTTCTGCGGCTTATCTCCTGCGAAAGATACCATCCGGCAAAAGATTTATGATGTCCGTATTTTTCCCAGACTTCGTCTATCAGCGCAAGATTAAGATCTATTTCCTTTTGATAAAGCCCTTCCTGCCAGTATTTGCCGGAATCGTAAGTCCCGAAAAAAAACTGCATTCCGTATTTATCGGCCAGCGTAAGGAACATCCCGGTAAGATCAACGGGGGGATAATAAACATCTTCGGATTTAAGAAGACACTTAAAAGGCGACGTTATCCATTTTCCCAGTCCGGCCCTTATCATTACAACGGTATTTATTCCTATGGCCGACATGGCGCGGAAATCCTTATCCCATTCTTTAATTCCCCAGTTCTGATGAGGGATATCCCAGCTTATTTCATCGAGGAAAGTAGCCTTTATAGGCATTCCTGCATAACGATCCGGAGTTGCAAAATCCGCATCCGGAACATGTTTTAAATCGCCTGAAAAACCCGACGGAGTTTTTCCCCATGCCGAAAGCCTGCTTCCGACGGTCATTGCCGCTGCCGCCATAATACCCTTTCTTATAAATCGTCTTCTGTTTTCCATAATTATTTAACTTTAAAATCGTACGGGAAATGCCTCCCATTCATGTCTATAATATAAGTATGAAAACTGCGTGAATTCTCGTCAAGTACTATTACCCGTCCTCCGCGCGGCAGAACCTCCTTATAGGCCGGTACATATCCGGTCTTGCGTCCATAAGCAAGGCAAATGCGCCCCTGCACGTCCAGCAGGTAATCGTTATTATGATCGTGACCCGCAAAAACTCCAATCACATCTCCCGCCTCCAGAAAAGAGACGAAAAGGCCGCTATTCATGGTAGGACAACATACCGCCTCATCATCATTCCCAATCTTAACGGATTTGCCTTTTAAAGTTTCATATTCGGGAAAAGGAATATGTAAAAAAGCCAGGGCCGGCAACAAGTGCCCGTTACGGGCAAGTCGTGCGGCGCTTTGCTCCCTATACCATTTAATCTGATCGAAATGCACCCAGTCGTAATAGCCGAACGAGCTGTCGCGCGGAGCAACCTCCGAATGAGAATTAAAAAGATATAATATCCATTTATTGCTCCTGCCGTCGGAAGATTTTATATCAAAAATACAATTACCTTCCCCCGATACTTTTTCAGAGGCATCGTATGTTATATTGTATTTTATTCCTCTCAGAATTTTCATTGCTTCCTTTTCGCTTATTCCCGCCTCAGCATCATGATTTCCAAAAACGACGGCAAAAGGAGTTCCGGCTTCTACCATAGGGCGGGTAAATTTTATCCATTCGCTTTTTCCGCCGGAAAGAATCATGTCCCCGGTAATCATAACCAGATCGGGCTTCTCTTCTTTTATAAGATAACGTACGAGAGCGACCGTACTGTCGTCTTCCGCCCTGTATTGTTCGGACTTTTGCCAATGGATGTCCGTCAGCTGCAATATTTTAAATTTGCCATTACGGAATCTCAGATTAGCATCCTGCGCACCGGCATTTAATGATGCAGACAGGCAAAATGCCATTAATAGTAATATCTTTTTCATTTTTAAAACCATTTTTATTTTAATAATCAACATTTTGATCCTTTCAACGGATCATTCCGGACTTTCCAGCTTAAGATCAGGGACCTCCCCCCGTGCATCCGAAACTGCGACCTTTGCGGTAATGATCTTTTCTTCGCCGGGAAACAGCGTAACAAAATTATCGCTCCAGAATACCGGATTTATCTCCTCCCCTGTCGCAGGATCCGATAATGCCATGCGGTTAAAGAACGAAAGCCCGGCGGAAGTATTATGCAATCTTATTTTAAGAATAAATTCTCCCTGCCTTTTCTCCGCCTCAACATGGCTTTCCGGAGAAGTACCGTGCATAAGCGCAGGCATTTCAAAAGCCACATGCTGCGAATAGCGCCAGTAGAGATTATCGGAAACCACCTTTCCGGCGGCATCACAAATCTTCAGGACCACAAAATAATTATAGGAAAACTTTCCGCTGTCCGGCACTTCGGCTACCTTCATACATGAAGATGCGTCCGCGGAAACCCTTCGGGTACAGCTCCATAACGTTTTAAGGCTGTCCCCTATAACTTTTACGCTGACTTCCGCATCTTTCAGAGCCCTTCCGGTCGTATTTATGACGGATACGCTCATATCGTTGGCATTAAGCTGCACATGGACAGGCTCCAGAGCCTTCTTCGTAAAAAAATAAGAAGCACACGGGGCAAGATACCAGTCGTATATCTGCCATCCCACATCAGGCCAACATGAATTGAGCTTCCATATCATTATTCCCGAAGTTATATCCCACATACTGTGATTGGCGGCCTCGAACATGGCCCTGTAGCCTTCCGCACTAACGAACTGTGCATGATCGGCATATTCGCGCACGCTTTTGGGGTCGCCGTAAAGTGTCCTTACGGCATTATCATAAGAACGGTAACAATAATTATCAACATCCCACGCCCCGTGTTCGGCCCACGTGCTGTCGAGCGGAAAATAAGGAGTAAATGCTCCGCTGCTGTCGCATGCAGAAGGGATAAACTTTTTAAGACTTTCATAAACAGGCACCGAAGGCATGCCCAGCTCGTTCCTGAACATTTGCAGATGTACCTGCTCCACTTTATCAAAGAAGTAACCCGACGGTGCCCATCCGTAATCCGGAGCTCCATCGTCGGTAGTACCTAAAGGAAGATCATTTTTAACATAAGGGGTCAGCTTGTCCACATCCCAGCTTATGCTTGTCGTGGGGACGAACGGTCGCGTACTGTCTATAGAGCATACCATATTTTTCGTACGCATGTAAAGGTCGCTGTCCGGCAAAACCTCGTTTGCCGCAAACCATGCCGTCACGCAGGGATGATTGCGATATCTGTACATTTCGTCACGCGCACAAGCCAGGGCAAGATCATGATCCTGAGGATTATGCTCTGTATCCGTTCCGGGGTACATCCTGTAGCACTGGTAAAATACATGCCACCACATTATCCCGTATTTGTCGAAACTTTCCAGCCAGGTATCGGGAGGCGCCGGCATATCCTCGCTTCCTACAAGATTTATATTTGCTTCCGCAATAAGCCTGGCCTGATCATATATCCTCTTATCTGAATCTTCAAGCAGCATGTCGGGCTGTATCCAGCCTCCTTTGCAGAATATTTTCGTACCATTCACATAAAATATGCGCCCGTATTCCCCTTCCTTATTTTTAAATCCGCTTTTAACTTCCCTCATGCCGAAATCAAAATTTTTTTCATCCGACAATTTTCTCCCGGCATATGCCTTTATATCTACATTATGCAGATATTGTTCACCATAACCGTTCGGATACCAGAGATGGGGATGTCTTATAAGGAGCTGCGGATAATCCCTCGGAGAGAACAAAATGAGAGCCGACCGTCGGGGTGCCAGATGCACACGTTTCGAAATTACTACGGGCTTCATATATCCTTCCATATGCCTGGTGTATGAAGGAAACTTTATATCGTTCAGAAGGGAGATCTTAACGCCGACACTGGTATTGATCTCTTTATCGGAGAGATTTTTCACTCGTACAGAAACACTTAGCGAAGCAAGCGAAGTATCGCCGCATGGAAGCAAAGTAACCACATAAGGCCTGTCCATAATCACGTCGCCGCTGCACGAAAGCAGCACATCCTGCCAGATCCCCGTATTCCTGTCCCTTACGACAGGTGCGCAGTCCCACCCGCCGGACATTTTCATAGTTACATCCTTAAACAGGTCAGCGGAATTCCCCCGCGGAGGGCCGAAAACATTAAACTGAGTTCCAGGAGAAGGCGTTCCCGGATGGTCGGGGCCGTATACCTTTACGGCAATGCAATTTTTTTGTCCGGCAGTTACATAACCGGTAACATCCAGCCTGAATCGTCTGAACATTCCGGCAACAGAATCTCGTCCTGCCGCCATACGGCCGTTTATCCATACCTCTGCCCTGTAATTTATTCCGTTAAAGGTTAGCCATACATGCTTACCTTTATAATTGCGTGGAATAAATATTTCCGTCCTGTACCAATAAGGATCGGCCCAGGGATTACGGCCGCCGCACAAATAGCTGTATTTGCCGAGGCCGTTCCGCAGGTTGAAGGCATATGACATATCGGGAATCTTATAATTGTTCAGCCCTGTCCTCGGGTCGGGATATACTCCGTTCCTTACCAGAGTTGCAAGAACGGTTGCAGGAACATTTGCATCATACCAACCCGAAGGTGTAAAAGAAAGTGAGGATACAATTGTGGAACGCACCCTTACTTCGGAAGAATTTTTTATTTTCCAACCTGAAAGTTTTATGTTCTGTGCATATGACGCGCAAAAGATAAACAACGGCAGGAGAAATACAGCATACTTTCTTTTCATGTCATGATTATCATTCCCTTATGTTAATTTATTACCATTTACAAGAGCTAAACAACACTTATTCATTTCAAAAGCCAGGAAATATACTGGTTATACAATCTTATGGATTCCTTAGTCCCGGCCACCACATCCGTCCCCGGCTTGTTCATAAGTCCTATATATTGATAGCATAAAATATTATCCACATACGGGGAAATATTCGCCATCTGAATTTTAATACGTTTATCAAAATCGGCCGGCATAAGATTCCCGTGATCCCCATTTTCAAAATAGAACAATTCCATGTCAGCCCATATCCTGGACCTGCATGCCCTTTGATGGGCATCATGCAATATCTTAAAATACTTTCCGGACTCGGACAATTCCGTATGTTTCACCCCCACTCCGTCCTGATATGCTATTATATCTATATTAAGACCTTCGAGCTGCTTTACAAACGTATCGTCGTTCCTTGCCGCCTTTATATAATATGGAGCAATAAGATTAACGCAATCCGGAGTAATCTTGCGTGCAAATTCCGAACATTTGTTTATATACGTTACTGATGATTCAGGGAAATAAGGACGCAGATAGACTTCGTTTGGAAAATACCAGCCGTAAAAACTTTTATGATGCGCATATTTTTCGGCTATTTCTTTCATAGAGGCAAAACGGATCTTCATAATTTCGGGATCTACCATAAGCCTGTGCACCTCATGGACATCTCCCCAATATCCGTTGCTTATGAAAAACTTGATGCCGCAGTCGTCCGCAGCGGAAAGGACAACTTCCAGGGGATCGTCGCACCCCAATTTCATCTGAGGAAGCAATTTGGAAGGATAAAGGGTTTTTCCGAACAATGCAACGCTCATAAGAACAAGATATTTCATTCCCGCCCCCTTCATCTCGAATATTTTTTCACGCCATTGTGCAGCCGAAAACTTTGCAAGAGATCCGTCCCAATACTCGCTCTCGGAAGACAGATGATGCTGAAATTCGATCCACGAGCCGGTTATAGGTTTTATTACGTTGCCTTTTCCCTTATTATCAGAACCGGCAGGGAATCCCGGCAGTCCGGCCATAATGTTTCCAGAAAACATCATGCCCGCCGAGGAAATTCCCAGTGTTCTTATAAAATTACGCCGGTTCATTATCTTTAAAACTTATTCTGGGGAACATAATCCTTTGGAAGGGTATTGTCCTTGCCACATAATGACCACCACACCCCGTACTGCTCGCGATAAGTATATGATGAACTGCCCTTGCGGTATTTTTCCGGAATATTGCTGTCGTTATAGGAATATTCGTTGAAAGGATAGGAAATACGCTGTATCCAGTTGCCATCCTGCACAGATGCGCTCGAACTAACTTCAGGATAATCCAGATCGTCCGGGTAACCGGTTCTTCTAAATTCCGACCATCCTTCACAACTGTTAGGAAAAACGGCTATCCATTTCTGTACTGCAATAAGTTTGAGTTTCTGTTCTTTGGAAGCAGCAGCGGACCATGAAGGAAGTCCGTTGATATAATTCTGCATTTCGGAATCGGAAATAGTATTCCCCGAAATTTCGGAGACTTCTTCCATGGACGCTTTTATTCCTTCCTCATAAAGATTTTCTGCATCTCCGCCCCATCCTCTCAAAGCTGCTTCGGATTTAAGGAAAAGGACTTCGGCATAATTCATTACCGGGTAGTACAAACGGCTGTTTTCTCCGTCGCCTTCCACAAAATAAAAATATCCGTTCTCCTTATAATTTATACATGCATAATCTTCCCAGTTAAAATCGGTAGGATATGAGGCGGAAGCCATTCCGTTACGGAACCCCACATAGCCGTCGTTCCCCGGAAGGAACCAACGAGAAGTCCTTGGATCAAGAGTATTAGCCCTCGGATAACCGGGAGTACCTCCGCGCATGTAATTCATAAAATTACGGTCCGAGATAGAAGAGCGCCATTCAACTATAAGATAATTGTAATAATCATAATATCCGTTGCCCGAAAGATCGCATTTTACCTTGGCAACATCATCTATAGATGTCATTGTCCCTCCGGCAATGGCTATTTTTGCATAATTCTCGGCATCTTCGGGATCAACGTTTGAAATTCTCATGGCCATTCTAAGCATAAGAGAATAACCGAATTTCTTCCACTTTTCCGCATTTCCCTTATAAAGAAGATCGTTCGTTCCCGGAGTAAACTGAGACTCGCTGCTTGACCCTATTGCAGAACATGATTTTTTCAGGCGTTTAAGAAGATCCTTGTAAATATCTTCCTGCGAAGCATATGCAACAGCATCTCCCAAAGAGGAACCGGAATAGGGAACATCGCCCCATCTGTCGGTAACACGCTCGCTAAGAAAACAGTTCCATATATCGTTTATAGCCTTCATGTTGGTAAAACTAGGCTGATCTCCGCATATATCGTTTATATCATTGTATTCCTTTTGCCTTTCAGTATAAAACTCTTCCCATCCGCAGGAAGCCCAGGAATCATTATAAACATAATTTGCAGAAGAAAATGAAGGCTCGCAATTTGAAAGATAATGCGCATACATATCGTCGTACAAATTATAATTCCTCTGGTATTCCGCCGATGTTCCCTTGTTTATGGAGGTCCCTAAAAGCAATTCGGGAGAAAGGCTTTCTTTCGTAAGTGACGTAGACGGCGTATTCATCTCGTCAAACCCTTTGGTACAGCCAGCTGTTAATAATGCCGCACCTGCTATTATGAATGGTATTACTATATTTTTCATGATTTATCTGTTTTACCTTTAAAACCCTATTTTTATACTGAAGCCGAATGTCCTCGAATTAGGAAGCGGAGAAAAATCTACCGCCTGTGAAAATATATTCGAAGAAATTGCACTGCCATCCGGTGTCGTACCCGGAGTATGCTTGACCAGATAGAACAAATTGGAACCGAATACGGAAACATTGAGGCTGTTTATCAAATTGCGGGACAATATCTTCAAAGTCTTTTTAGAAAAGCTGTAATTCAAAGATAATTCCTTCAATTTTATAAAAGAAGCATCATATATGAATTCCTCGGAATTAACACCGTTCTGCCAATAATTCTGAGCGGTTATGGACATGGTATTTGCCTGTCCGTTTTCCGTAACGCCCGTAACTACACGGTTGGACCTGTCGGCCGTACATTTGGCAGTACCTGCATTTGCAGCCTTTGCTTCGGTGAATGAATAAACATCTCCGCCCTTTTGAAAAGAGAACAATCCCGACAGCGATAATCTTTTATACCCGGCGCCTATAGAAAATGATCCTGTAAAATCAGGTTGTATGCAGCCAAGCACCTTCTGAGAATCAGTCTTTTCAGGTAATCCGTCAGAACCTATGATTTTATTTCCCTCTGAATCGCGTTTGTATCCGTTATCATAGATTTCACCCAGCTTATGGCCTTCTATTGCAACAACCTTAAGCCCGTTTTGCATGTTTCCGAATTCATACATATTAACAGAAGCATCAAGCTCGTTGACTCTAGTAACATTTTTGGCAAAATTGGCATTAAGGTCGAGATTAAACTTGTCGGAATTAATAACATTAGCTGACAGAGTCAATTCTATACCTTTGTTCGAAATTTTACCGACGTTTGCGGTCTTGCTTGTATAGCCTGCAGAAAATATATAAGGAATATCAAGAACCTGGTTCTTTGTTATCGTCTTGTAATATGTAAAATCAAATCCGTATCTTCCCTTAAAGAACTTCCATTCGGTTCCAAGTTCCAGAGAATTGGCTATTTCCGGTTTCAATTTTATATTAGCCAGAGTTGTAGGTTCGTACGCATACAGATAACCGAACCCTCCGTTTTGTGTAGAATATGTCTGTGACAACTGATAAGGATCGGTATCCTTTCCTACCTGAGCAAACGAAGCTCTTATTTTTCCGTAGGAGATCACATCTTTAGGATAATAAATCCCGTATTCGTCCAGCAGGCTGGTAACTACTCCGCTAAAACTGAATGAAGGATAGAAATAAGATCTATTGTCGGCAGGAAGAGTCGAAGACCAGTCATTTCTGCCGGTAATATCCAAAAACAGATAATTCTTATATCCTATATTGGCAAAACCGTAAAGCGAATTTATTTCTTTTTCATATTTTGTATTCTGACATTTCTGGCTGGTTCCCAGGCTAAGATAATAAGCTCCCTGAACTGAAAACTTGCCCGAACCGCCGTATATCGACTCCTGAAGATTATACATTCTGTTGCCGCCTAAACTCAGGTCCAAAGAAAAATCCCCTAAACTCTTCTTATAATTCAACAAGAATTCTGAATTCAATTCCTTGCGGGTACTTTTCGTCATCTCCATCATAGGCCATGAAGATTCCCGGGCATCTTCATATTTATAATTATAACGGTACTGTGTATCGTCATAATCCAGCCCCTGTTTTAATCTCAGGTTCAAATTCTTTGCAATATGGAAATTCAACTGCGCAAAGCCGAAAACCTTGTTCTGCTGATCTCTGTTATGTTCCTGGCTGATAAGGAAATAAGGATTTCTGTACAAAGCACTTGAAGTCGTCCAGTTTCCTTCAACATGTTTATTGTTTTCAGCTAATTGTGCCTCGTCGAACCTGTGTGCCGACAAATCAGACAATTGAATATTCCTCGGCATTGTGTACAAATAATACATTGTACTGTAAAAGCCCAGCAATGATCTGTTTCGGCCTACCGTATTCACATAATTCGCCTTAAAGCTCGCATCAAGAAACTTGCTGACGCGATGCCTTGCCACATAATCAACGCTCGTTTTACTTATAGTCTGATCAGGCATATTGCCTTTTATATAGTCATTCCCAAGAGATAACCTAAAAGTATTGCCGTCCTTGCCGCCACTGATGGACACATTATGCGACTGCAGACGCGAATTCTTGTAAAAATTATCCATAGTATTATTTTGAGCTCCGTATGCAGTTTGTTTGGTCTCATCCCACCATGCAGGAATAGACTGGCCTTCCATTTTAGCGCCCCACGAAGTTTTTGCATTAGAATCGTATTCTCCGTTCGTTCCCTGTCCGTAAACATCCTGCAGATTAAGAGAATAAGCAATAGGAGAAACACTCATTTTATAAGTATAATTCACTCCCAGTTTTCCGTTTGTACCGCCTTTTTTCGTAGTAACAAGAATAACTCCGTTACCGGCTCTTGATCCGTAAAGAGCAGCTGCTGCAGGTCCCTTAAGAACCGAAACAGATTCTATATCATCGGGATTAAGATCGAATGCACCGCCGGCCCTGTCATAACCGCCGTATGAAAAATTACCTGTTTCCGTAGAATTGTCAAAAGGAATTCCGTCAACTACCCATAAAGGGGCATTATTATCTGCCAAAGAAGAATTTCCACGTATAACGATTTTTGAAGATCCGCCGGCTCCGGTTCCCGAGGTATTTATATTCAAACCTGCTATCTTGCCCTGCAGGGCAGTAGTAACATCGGGAGTTCCGCTTTTGGTAATATCCTCGGACTTAACATCCTGAACAGCATATCCCAAAGCTTTTTTTTCGCGTTTTATACCCAATGCAGTAACTACAATCTCCTGCAATTTCTCGGCAGACTGGCGCAGTTTAACATTAATGACAGCTCTTCCGGATAAAGCCTCTTCACGAGTTTCGTACCCTATTATGGAAAAGATCAGTACTGCGGTATTTCTGTCCGCAACATTAATCGAATAATTACCATTTTCATCGGTAAGCACTCCGTTTGTCGTTCCTTTCACAACTACATTAACACCGGGAAAAGTCTGTCCGTTCTCGTCGGTAACATTCCCTTTTACAGTAAAATTCTGTTGTACTGTACTATAGA
Organism: Bacteroidales bacterium; assembly: GCA_022648545.1. Classification (GTDB taxonomy): domain Bacteria; phylum Bacteroidota; class Bacteroidia; order Bacteroidales; family UBA932; genus Egerieousia. Next base: position 11,052 of record JALCMP010000029.1, read on the forward strand.
ATGTTGATGCGGGAAGCATACCGGGACAGAAAAAAAAGGAAACGGCCATAAGAATTTTTACCGTTTCGGAAAAAAGTTTTCTCAACCATTTTGCTTTCATAATTAATTTATTTAGTTAGTATAAATTTTTAACAAATCACATCACAAATATATAAATATTTATTACTTTACAAGTAATATAGTAAAGTATTTTAATAATCAAATAAAGCAAGAGTAAAAATAATTAGAAAATAACACCTATACGATAAAGCTATTAGAAAGTCTTTATTTAAAATTTCCGTTCAAATCCACTTTATATCCGTGAAAAGGATCGATAAACTCATCAATAAGGACCGCGGCTTGTTTTCTGGTAATAAACCGTCCGTGGTGCATCAGCCCCATACCATATTGTTTGAAAATTTCACCTGCATCACTTTCAGTAACAAGTTTCCGGAGACCCGTTTCGTTTAAAATTTCAATAAGGCCATAGACGGTAACATTCCCCGACTTTCCCCTGAGCAAATCTTTTCTTCCGTAAAGATCCATCATGTCGTTCAATTCCTTAAACGATAAAGGATCATCAGGACGGAACAATGTAATATTACGCCATCCGTCGTGAAGAACACTTCCGCGCAATATACCGGCCGCTCCTATACGCTGCACCGGCTTAAATGCAGGGTCCGATTCGGAAACATCGGAGAAAGGCATTATATAACCGCCGGAATTTAACAAAACATCCTGTACTTGTCTTACCCCTACGCTATCCGGCGGTCGGTTTTCCTTTACCGCAATAGCAGCAAGGGCTCCGGCGGCCTGCCCTGTCTGCATCACAACCGGCTGAAGCCGGGTTGTTCCGTTGACAATATTTGTTACAGAGATAGATTTCCCGGCCAGAAGCAGCCTGTCTTCATCTTGCGGAATTATTGCTCCCAGTGGAACACAATATGAAGGAATCTCGGGGAACTTCATCTCGGGAATCTTCCCCACACCATCATATGCTTCGTGGTGATGATCTATAGGGTAATCGCCAACCGCTATTCCGGTTCGATATAACTTATCGGGGTTTTCATAAGGAGCAATTATATCATTTAGCGTAAATCGTACCTTTCCTTTAAAACGACGCGATTCTCTTAAATATGGGTAAAAGGGAAGACCGTCCTCCGTAGGATATTCACCCTCCGCTATTCCAAGATTGGGATATCCCAGTTCATGCTGGATAAAATAAAGAAAACGCAGGCTCTTTTCCTTTGCCGACCTGCGCAATATCGCGCGCTCGCGTGCAGTACGTTCTACATCATTAAGATAATAATCGTTCCCGTCCTCGGGCCAATTAAGCATATACTTATCGTTCTGAAGACGACCGTAAGAAATCATCATTTCCGGAGACCACAGTTTGGCAGCCGCGGAGGAATCAGTATTGTATTTATTCCTGCAGCAATCTGCAAATTCCACAGGATCATATCCTGCCGGCTTATCAATAAGATGGGGCTTATCATACTTTTTTAAAGTAAGCACATATGTCATGTCCTGCACAACCCCCGCCGTACTGTCCGAAGCCATACCGAGATCATATTTCAATCCGGCAGCTGCGGCAACGTCCCCGAGTTCGGTAGCATCTATCAGCATACGGCAAAACACAACAACGGTCTTTCCTTTTCTTTTTAAATCCAGAGCCCATCCGTCTTTCACACGCCTGATTCCGATTATCGAAGTTCCGGTCATAACACAAAGTGAATCCTCCGCCGCAGCCATATTATGGAAGATATCATTGCCGACCGAAGGTTCGAAAGAAACATTGCTGACCCAATTGGTTTTAAGAGCCGAAAGAGATCCGTAACGGGAAACAAGGGAGTCCAGAAATTCCCCCCATATTCCGCTCCTTAGATTATAATTTCCATCAACCGCACTTACTCCAGCCGATGTAAGCATGCCGCCGAGCCACGGGGTCTCTTCAACAAGCAGGGTCCGGACTCCGCAACGGGCGGACTGCAGGGAAGCACAAATCCCGCTTGCACTCCCGCCGGTAACAATTACATCAAATTCATCCTCAGGTGCGTGCGAAGAACAATCCGAAAGAAAAACCGCTGCAAAAGTTATGTAGAAAAAGACCGATAAGATCCTTTTCATAATGAAGGAATACTTTCCCATAAATTATGGGAGATAATATGTGAAATATCAAAAAGCATGACACCGTCGGAATACTCCATATTAACTTTCATACTGGCGGCTATTCCTGCCGGATCATCATAAAATTGAGATACGAGAACTCCCCCAACAAAAGGATGTCCGCACATTATATTCCTGAGATTTTTACACGAACCTTCAACGCTGTACCATGAATCTCTTTTCTGTGGATTATCCGTTTCTATCCACACCGAACCGTCGTCTTTTTCCGAAGCCTTTATCGTAATGTCCTTATAATAGTTCCCCACGGCTAAAATATCCAGAAAAGAAGCATAGCCTGTTTTCATATAGGAAGAATCGGCCCAACCGTAATCGCGTGCCGGATCATAATCGTTGCTGGCAAAGTTCACTCCTACCTTGTAATATAAAGGATACCACGCTCCGGTATAATCAGCCATCGTCATTCCGTGTCCGTATGTTTTTACCACGTTACGCAAACGCATGATAAAATCATGTATTATCCCGGCACGCCATGAGATCCATTTTTTATAATATTCTCCGGAAGCAACCTCATAACCGGATCCGCTCTTTTTCCATGTAAAAATATCTTCCGGAAAATTTTTCACTTTATGCCCGAGTTTCTTCTCGAATTCTTTCCTTGACAAAGTTGAAAAATCCGTATTTATACCGTTATAACGGACCCTGTCGAACATCATTCCGTCGAGGTGCGGATATTTGCTTATAAGTTCCTTAAGAAGTGAAATAAAATAATTCCCGTAAGAGGTATCGCAGGGACTTATCATGCCATTGTAATCATTTTGCTGATCGAGTATAGAACGCAGACCATCGGGAGTATATTCTACATTTGCTGCAAAAGACTGACCGTCATACAATATTCCACTGCGGGAGAAGGTATTTCCTCCGGCAAACACATTCATGGAAGCAAAAACCTTCAGGCCATTTTTGTGCCCTTCTTTTATAAACTCGCCCAGATAATCACAGCCGTTTCCCTGCCCGCCGGAAACAGGGAACATGGTCGGAGCAATTTTGCTGTCGAACAAGACATAGCCGGTAATAGGCCTTACATCTACTATTACATGGGTAAACCCCTTGTTCTTTAGTTTGCGCATGTAGAACTCCACGGAGTCCTTATTTGAAAACCTGTTAAAATTAGCCTCGGCATCTATCCACATCATTACAGGCTTGGACGTTTTTTCCGGAGCGCCGGAAGAACATGCCGCAGATGAAACAGCCGCAATAAAAAACAGAACCGCGGCTGCAGATAAATATAATTTTCTCATATCAGGTCCTCCAAAACCATTTTATCTTAGTAAAAAACATAGTAACAAAAACTGTTAGGGTTGTCAGAAGCACGCCATGCAAAAATCCGAGCCACGGATTAGCATAAAAGGCCCCAAGATATTTATAAAGCCCCAGGATATGAAACAGCGGATATATGAGCAAATCACATACAACATAAGCTATCATGGGATTTTGACCCGACATTATAAGGAATCTGGTACTTTTAATGCAACGGAAATAATCGCAGACTATATTAAAGAAAAGCAGTCCCATAAAGCCAAGTCCCGAAGTAACAAATAAATAGCTGAAAGTCGGAGGATCTTTTTTTATTCCGGTCTGAAAAGGTTCGAAACAAAGTCCTAAAAGGAGAAGAAAAGCCCCGGCAATAAAAAGTTTTTTCCATAACAGCGGAATTCCTTCCTTTTCTTTCCGCACGGAGAGATATCCGGCAAAAAGCAAAGCTATGGTAACCATAAGATTAAGTACCAATTTCCTTGTGTAAAGCCCGTACAAATTAAAGATTATGACGGCAATGGAAAGAAATGCCAGAAATAAGGCTTCTCCCTTTTTGCCGTCATTAGAAAAATCTTCATTTTCTCTGCGGGATTTCATCCATTCCGCTACATATTCTCCGGCAAAGCTTCCCGGTATTACTATAAACAAATAAGTCAGATATTCGAAGTGATACATCCATGGCACGGGCGTAAAATCGGCCAGAGCCCTGGTCCAGGAACCTTCGACATGACTCCCCAGCAAAATACCTGCAACAATTGCAAGGATTCCTATCCTTGCCATTCTGTTGTGCATGGTAAATATATATAACAGAGATGCAAATATGGCCATGTTCGCCAAAAGTAATATTATGATATTGCTGTATCCCAAGCTGAAAGTCCTGCCGTTTGCGTAATGACATGTAAGCATCATTACCGTGGCAATACAGTATGCCCCCGCCTTTACGGAAAATCGTGCCCAATGCGGCATTTTCGACGGCATCCGCATGAACATTGGAAAAAGAATTGCAAAACAGGCCATGGCAAGCAGCCATGAACGCAAATCCTGCGGCGTGCTAAGCACATACGGGTAAAAATGCTGTATAAAAATGGCGAAAAAGGTAAGTTTAAGACATCTTGCAATTGCATCCGAAATAAGACGAATACGTGATTCTCCGCGCTCTGCACGCTTCCCTATCGAAAACGGAAAGGCTGCCCCCATTGCAAAAAGAAAAAAGGGAAAGACAAGATCCACCCATGTTATTCCGGTTATGGTAGAATCGTAAACAAGCCCGGGAGGCGGTTCCTGGGCATGGAACATCCAGCCCGGCAAAATCCCGGCTATTATGGTCGCCGAAAGGACCATGGTCAATATAGCGTAACCGCGCAAAGCATCAAGAGAAAAGGCACGTTTGTTCATCAAATTATTATTTATTTAAAGTCTGAAGATAATTATCTATTCCGTTCTTAAGTGCATTCCAGTATCCATATTTTCGGACATGTGAAATATCGAAGATAAAATAGCCGTCTGATGCATTTATACATGCATCTACAGATTTTTCAACCTCCGAAAAACATCCGCCGCTTTCAAAACCGGAAGCATTTCCCACATCCGGGCCACCGGCAAATTCAACGGCGCCGTTCAATTCCCTGCGGGCGCATGAACAGAACCCCTGCATGGTCCATTCGCCGGTCCCGTAAACGGAATCGGAACCTGCATAGGCTCCCAGCAAAAGAAAATCCAGATGATCTGCAAAACCGTAATTTTTATAATCGGCAGTAGCCCACTCAGGATAGTAATATGATGTATCGTATGTGGGAGCAGCCCAATTTACTCCTACTTCATAATAAGTAGAATACCAGCCACCCACGTATACTCCGAATTTTATATTGCGGTTGACGCTCTTTATTTTTTCTGAAGCCCCTGCAATAAAATCATGTATTACCTTGGCCCTGAATTCCAGCCATTTTTTAAAATACTCCGGCTGCACCGCGGGAATTGAAGAAGTTCCCGGAGAAAGTATGTCCTCGGGAAATTTTTTTATTTTACATCCCGTATATTCTTCGAATTTTTCTTTGGAGACATCTGAAAAATCGCCGAGCAAACTTTCATAACGGCATCTGTCCAGAAATATTCCATCCACATCGTATTTGGCAAGGTCGCCCAACAAATTAAGTATATAAGTTTGTACACGGTCATCGGCAGGATTCAGGAATCTAACTGAATGATCGTAATCCGGATCGGATGAAGAATCGAGATCCATAACATTTATAAGTCCGGAAGAAAGATTAAGTACAGTAGCATGGCCTTTAGCGGATGCATCACGGAAAAGCATTCCCTGCGATTGTCCCGCAAGTTCTCCGTAAGGACAATAAAGGACTCCTCCCACAAAAGTATTAAAGGAGACATCCACCTTTAGACCGAGCTCATGCCCTTCATCTATAAAGGCCTGCAGGTAATCCCAAGATGAGGTTCTTTCGTAGTACTTATAAACTGAGCCGTCCCAATAATCGAGTTTTGTTACCAGCGGGGCATAATCGGTTTTATAAAGGACATCTCCGGTAACAGGACGCACGTCAACAACTATATCCGTAAACCCGGCAGACTTCACCTTCTTAAGATCCCTCTCTATGTTGCTCCTGCTGTCTGCATATTCGGGGAAATTGGCACATGCATCTATCCATATATATCTGGGCTTTTCAGACGATATACCGGTAGAATCTTTCCCCCACGGCCATGTAGGAATATTATCGCTTCCTCCGCCGCTGCACCCCCATAAAAAAAGGATGCCGGCGGATAAAAGCAGATATTTGATAAGCCCTATCCCGGCTTTCATCTTTAATTTATGCTTACCGCAGTAAGCACAGCCCTTTCCTTACCGTCGCTCGGAGTAATCGTCTCCTTGCCGTTAACAAGCATACAGCTCGATCCTCCGCCGTCGAGATTAAGCGCATCAGTACAGCCCAGACTTTTCATTATGGCAGCCTCCTCGGCAGTAGTAAAGCCGGAACCTCCTCCGGCAACTTCGCGGCCCTGACATACGAAAATAACCATCTTGTTATCCGAAGTTATACCTATAGCGGATCTCGGCTGAGGAGAATCCGCAGAAACATCCAGCATCTCTTCTTTATAGCTGTTTACTATTTCTCCGTTTTTCAGCAGGACGGTTACTCCTCCTATGGCCTGCCTGGCATCAAATTCTTCCGCCCCTGCCGGGAATGACGCCGAAGGCACTTCCAGAGGCTCTTTGCCCAGGTCATTAGCAGCCGGAGACGGATAAGAATAATTTACCCCGGCTTCCGTATAATAAGTCCATGTAGTTTTGAACGAACCGTCGCTCATCTGACAAAAGGCTCCTACGGTAGGATACCAGAAATTTACCCAATCTTCGGAATAATAATTTTGATTGGGGGCAAGAAGTTTGCCGTTCCTTACGGCAAGACTTTGCGAATAATAAAAGCCGGAAGAAACGGCAGAATTATCCCAAAAGAATAATCCGCCGTTAACAATAACATAAGATTTATTGCCCGCATAAAACTGCGACGGGGTCTTAACGGTAGGAGCTCCGAATCCCTGCGCTTTATCGTTCCAGGACACATCCCCTAAGATATTAAACGTAGCTTTGGACATATCCGCAACGGTTATGAAAGCGGTGGCAGTCCTGTTTTGCAGTGTCTCAGGAGATTTGTAAACGCTTATATATTTAGGCAGAGGCATATATGCAGTATCCATATTCGTCCATCCGAGAGTTACTATGGACGGGTTTGTTTCTTCACGGGTCCACGGCCAGTTTTTCCATGCAGAATCCTTCTCTCCTTTTGAACATGATAAGGTAATAAAGGAAAAAAGAGAAATAACCGCAACGGAAAAAAACACATCCGTAAATTTAAGTTTATTATTTAGAAACATACTTCTGAATTTTAAATGTATTAATTACTATTATTTATCTATGCAGTCGAATTCCACACACCCCAGTCCCAGACTCGTATTATCTACATAGAAAAGGTCAAGTTTGAATCCGTCGGATGACGGAAGCATAAGTATATCTCCGGTTCTCGGAGAAGCTGCATATCCTATGGTGGTATAAGCACCCAATACTTTGGAATAATACAAAGCAGGTGAAGAATCTACCGTTCCGGTAAAATTGGACATGCTGGAAACATCATAAAGGTATATTGTTGCGGGAAGTCCCCAGTCGGGCCAATATCCCTGAGTATACACCATAAGATAACGTATATTGTTGAAGGTTCTTACATCTACGAAACTGTTGTTATAACCCCATGCAGAGCCGTCGCTCTTCGGACCGACCGTATTTTCTATTACATTATTGCCGTTAAAGTAATAAACGTTATCGTTGCCACTGTCATAATATCCCAGGAAATATCCGTCGTTTGCATTCGTAGTACATGCTGCTACCTTGCAGTTTGCATCCATATCACTCCACTGCGACGGCGTCCCGGCAGTTACCATTTCCGGCTCACCTACAACACCTCCCGAAACAACCCAGCGCAGGAAGTTCTGCGAATAAGGGCCGTCGAAAGTTGCGGTTATAATTGCATCTGAAGCAAGGTCACCCTGTATATGCATTCTGGATCCTACATGAAGACCGGATTGATTATTATAGCTAATATAAAGCTCCGGATCAGCTGTTACGGAATTAGTCTTATATATATTGAATGTAGAACCCGAAGCGGCATAATTGCAAATAAGCATATTCCCGCCAAGGTCGCTTACCACGGCTCCGGAAGGGTCGGCACTGCCCAGACTGATAGTCCCCAATTTTGTTCCGGTAGCTTTATTAAGGTATATAGGAGTAGATCCGTCGCCGTAATCAATAATAAGGTAATTACTTATTGAAGCCAGCGTAGGATGTATCGCATTGGCGTCCGCTATCCCTCCGAAATCAGTTATATCTATAGTATACAACTCTTTGTCGCTTCCGCTGCGGATACCGCTCGGAATCTTGTCGGGAATCTGTTTGGTAACGGTATATCTGGCAGTAGTCGTCCCATCGTCGGCCGTAACCGTAAAATCAACGTCCGAACTATAATCAAGAGCCTTCGAAGGATCGGGAGAAATAGTAGCATGCGGCGACAGAGTAACTTCCGCCTTGCAAGCAGACAAATCATCGGCGGATATAAGGGATATCGTTTTTGCATCCTCATCTATCACGCCTGTTATTCCGTTATCGGGTAATATGAAACTTTTTATTGCACATGCATCGGAATGTACCTGCTTGCCGGTTATGGTTATTTTTCTTGAAGTTCCGTCCGGACTGAAGAAAGTAAATTCATTCTTCTTTGTCAGATCAAGAACTGTTAATTCCGGTTCAATCTTGCAGTTATTGGCAATAGAAGCCACAATTTTCATTGCCGGCATATAATCATCGGTTGTATTATCGCTCGACTCGGGATAATAATACGGTACCGGTATTACATAATCGCTTACCTCCGAAGCATCGGAGATAACATAATTTGCGGCTGTTTTCCCGGAATAATCTCCGGTAGTAAAATATGCCTTAAGACTTGTTATACCCTTACGGGTAACCGTAGGATCCACATAATCCGGAGATTCGCATGCATTAAAAAGGACGGCTGCAAGTCCTATCATGAGGATTAAATATATTTTTTTCATGACATGTTTACATTTAAATTAATTCCACTCTTTAAATTGATTGACAAGAGCATTGTTTTCCAGCTCGGACTGCGGAAGAGGACAACCGTACATCTTGGACGGGAAATTAAGATTTTGTCTGTCAACTTCTACATAAGAGTACGTAAAGGAGCCGTCGTCGTTTTTCGTTATTTTCAACCCGTGGCGTCTTATGCCCGTAAATGCCGATTCGGAAAGGCCCCAGCGGCGCATATCCCAGTAATACAGACCTTCATATGCAAGTTCTACCTTGCGCTCATGCCTTAGGGCTGCCATGAGATCATCTCCGCTTACCGAACCTACGGTAGGTAATCCCACACGCGTGCGTACCTTGTCTATATAAGTCCTGGCAGTCTTGTCATCCTTAAGCTCATGGCAAGCTTCGGCATAATTTAGATATACCTCGGCAAGTCTTATTGCCGTCCATGGCTGTGTACTGGACTGTCTGGTTGCAAAATTATGAGCTTCATCCACCAGCTTGCGCAAATAATATCCGGTTGTCGTCTTACCTTCCGGATTAGCGTCTGTCAGCCATGTGGCCCATCCGTCGTCGCCCCCTGAATAAGGTTCTATGGTACGTCCTTTCCACGAAGATCCGTTATATAATACGGTTGCAGCAAAACGAGGTTCCAGTTTATCGTAGGGAGGAGTATCGTTAGTTCCTGTAGTCATATGCCAGTCGGACCAGTCGGGATATCCTCCGCTTGCAAGTTCGTAGCTTTCGACCATGTCCTGAGTAGGAGTTCCATAGCCTCCCGTAGTAAGCATTCCGTCGTATTTTTTATCGCCGGCGGGTGAATAATAGCTGTCAAAATCATGTGTTACGCTCGAGGTTGCATCATAACTATATTGCAATATGGCTTCCGAACTGCCTGCTTTCCATGAATCGGAATAATCGGCGGTAAGAAGATATCCCATATCGAATACTTTTTCGGCTGCGGATTTTACCACATCCCAACGTTTTGCATAAAGCATGGCTCGCGAAAGCAGAGCATAAGCGGCACCGCTGGTAATTCTTCCGTTGGGAGCAGTACTTATTTTAAGATCCTTCCCGGCTGCCTCAAGATCCGCTTCTACAAAATCCCAGCCCTGATCTTCGGTACTGAGAGCCATATTGGTATTCATTTTGGAAAGATCTTCATCGTAGATTATGACCTGTTTATATTTCTTTATCAACTCGAAATAATACATTCCGCGGAAAAATCTCAATTCCGCAGTAAGACGTATTCCAGCCTTTTCACCAAGGGAGCCGCCATATTTCTTCAAATTGCTCAAAGCTTCGTTGACCCTTCTTATTTCATCATACAAGGTCCCCCAGTTTCCCATATAAACATCTACATATGAAGCGGCGAGAACCGAACCTCCGTATGAGATTTCATTAGGGATATACATAAATGAATTATAAGTAGTAGAACCATACTTAAATTCGTCCGTCAAACCTTCGGTCATTCCGGCGTAGCATTGCCCGGTTCCGAACGATCCGAAATAAGGAATGTCGCCGTAAAAATAATTCACGGCCATATCGGCATATGTTTCATTGGACCATACCAGTTTATCAGATACCGAATCGGTAGGGGTCATATCAAGATAATCATTGCAGGAACATATCCCCGACACAACTGCAGCCGATAATATTAAACTTAATAATTTAGTTTTCATTTTAGTCTGTGTTTAAGATTAAAAAGTAATGGAAAATCCTCCCATTATGGTCTTCTGCTGAGGATAATAGCCGTTATTAACCCTTGGAGCTTCAGGGTCTATTCCTTCCGGAAGATCGTCGATCGTAAATAGATTGGAACCTTCAACATATATCCGCACTTTAGCTATACCGGCCATCTTCATCCATTTTTCAGGAAGAGTGTAACCGATCTGTGCCGATTTCAATCTTACGTATTTACCATCCCTAAACCAGAATGTGGAAGCCAGTCCATTGTCACCCCCGTGACCGGTCTGTGACAACGTAATACGAGGAAACGTACCGTTAGGATTATCTATACTATATGCCTTCTTTACAAGATAAAGCGGTGAATTTGCCCCTTCCTTGAAAGTCTGTGTCCATATTGTGTTATCATCGTATCCATTATAATATGTTCCCGTCAGCGACACATCAAACAAAGCCCCTCCGGTAAACTGGGCGTTGAAATCAAAACCGTTCCAAGTGCCCCCTATGTTGAATCCGAACGTAAGTTGTGGACGATTGCTCCGGCCTATCCTGGCCTTGTCAAGTTCGTCTATTATCCCATCTCCGTTGAGATCCTTGTATTTTATATCACCTACGTTCGGACGTGTACCGTACCAGGCGGAATTGGTTATTTCCTCTTCCGACCTGAACAATCCTTCCGCAATCCATCCAGATACTTTATCTACGCATGTTCCGGTTACTTTTCTCCAATTCTGGGTATTAGGGCTGTCGGGGTACCTTAGATACCTGTTACGTGCATAAGATATATTCGCCGTCAAATTATAGTTGAACGGTTTCCCTGCAAAATTGAATTTGTTTTTATGGGTAAGGGACAAATCAAATCCCTTTACATCTATCTTATTGTAATTTTCATATGTGAAATAATATCCGCCCATCGAAGGAGCTACGTTTCCTCCCATATAGGTAAGGATGTCATAAGTATAATTATAGAATGCGTCGGCAGTAACTCCGAGCAGTCCGTCCCACATGGTAAGATCAAATCCTACGTTTGAAGAAAGGGTCTTGGACCATCCCAGATTCGGATTGGCGATGGAAGAAGTATACATGGAACTTGCCGTTTCACCGTTGATTATGCGCTTTCCCCCGAATGAATAGGTGCTAAGATAGGAATATGCGGAAACATCGTCGTTTCCGAGCAATCCCACTGATGCGCGCAATTTCAGTTCGTCTATAAAGTTTATATCCTTCATGAAGTTTTCCTTGGAGATCCTCCATCCAAGCGATATTGCAGGGAAAAAGCCCCAGCGCTTGTTTGAAACATTACCAGAGAATTTGTAAGACCCGTCGTAACGTCCGGAAATCTCCGCAAGATATTTTTTATCGTAATCGTAATTTACACGGAAAACGTAACCGGCAGTACGGGTAGCATTGCTCCATCCTCCGATAGGACTGTCCGCAGCTTTCCCGAAACCAAGTTCCGGAAGCGAAGGAATTGGAATATCCTTGGCATATGCGGAAAGAGAATTGCACTTCCAGTCTCTTGCTTCCGTCAGCACCATTGCATCCATGTTATGTTTCCCGAAAGAATTAACGTAATTGAGGCTTAACTGCCCTACGAGTTGCTGTGTACTGTATTGTCCTTCGCCAAGATAATTTACGGTATATCCCCTGGGATCCGGCGCTGCCGTATACGATCCCTTTGATAAACTGTAAGTATATGTAGAATACGGGGTATCAAGATTTTTATCATGCGATGTTCCGTAATCATAAGAGCCAGTACCCTTTAAAGAAAGGCCTTTTATCCATGGAATATTATATTCCACGGTAAGATTGGAAGAAAGGTCAAAACTGTCGTGTTTCTTATATCCTGACTCATATATGGCAGCCAGCGGGCTATTTGCAAGGCTCGTATTATTAGAAAGAGAGGATGTATAAACACCTTCGTATTTTTCCGGAAGATATGGATGCATTGCTATGGTTTGGTGGGCAATGGAAAGGAATCCCTCTTCTGAATTCCCCGCATCGGTTCCGCCCGAAGAATATCCGGGAGTCCTGTGTTTTCCCACATTACCGGATACGCCGAGAGTAACCTTAAAACCGTTCCCCAAATCGGAAGTAAAGTTAGTTCTCAAATTGTAACGTCTGTATGTAAAATTATCTATATTCCCCTGTTGATCCAGATATCCGAGTGATGCATAATATTTTAGTTTTCCTGTACTTCCCTGTAATGTAAGATTATGCTTCATATTCGTTCCGACACCGAATACCTTTTTAATATAATTGACATTATCCCAACCGTCAGAAGGATCGCCGTTAAGCATAGACTCTAAATTATCTTCCGTAAAAACGGGAGTATATTCGTCGCGGCTGGAAATAGCACCGCTGGCAAGCTTATCCATCATATCGGCCATATTATAATAATATGCGAACTGGGGTCCGTTCATGAACGTAGGGAAATTGGCATTCATGGAAACGCCGTATTGCAAATCATACGTAACTTTGGGGGCGCCTATTTCCCCCTTTTTCGTAGTTACTATAATAACGCCTCCGGCAGCATTCAGCCCATAGACCGCAGCCGAAGCACCGTCCTTAAGAACGGAAACGCTGGCTATATCATTTGGATCAATGTCATTTATCGAACGAGGAATTCCGTCCACGATATACGTAACTCCCGCTATCGCACCCCTTATTCGCAAGGCAGCCTGATCGTCACCCGGCTGTCCGGAAGTCTGTATTGAAGAAATACCGGGAAGTTTCCCTCCAAGCAGACTTGAGACATTGGTCGACGGAGCTTTAAGCAATTCGCCGCCCTTTACGGCGGAGATGGCACCCGTTAAGGATTGCTTTTTTTGTGTACCGTAACCTACGACAATAACCTGATCCAGTGCGGCAGCATCGTCACGCATCTTAACATTTATAATACTCCTGCCATTTACAGGCATCTCGACGGTCTTCATCCCAAGAAAAGAAAAAACCAGAACACCGTCGGATTTCACTTCTAAACGATATTTTCCATCAATATCAGTAGAAACACCGTTATTAGCACCATTCTTAACCAAAACGCTCACGCCCGGGAGCGGATCGCCGGAATTATCAGTCACGACGCCTTTTACCACATTATAGCCGTTTCCCTGTGCAAAAGCACATGTCAGGGATCCGAACAGCAGCAAAAGCGAAATGGCGAACATCTTCACCACGCATGACTTACATGCAATTTTAAGTTTAGTTCGTTTCATAGATCAATCTTTAGAAATTAATATTCTATTTAAATGTTTCCAGCATTTTCCAAACCTGATAGAGACCTCTGGGAACGTGGAAGCAACCCTTCCACTTTCCGCCCTTCAACGGAAGAAGAACCTC
>JALCMP010000030.1 GCA_022648545.1 Bacteroidales bacterium
GCCGCGGTAATTTTAGCGGTTTTTATATAAAATGGAATATCCTTTAATTTATCGTCGGCTTCTTTTATATCTTTTTTTGTTTTTTCTATATTGCTGCGGCATTTTTTCTTATAAAAGAAAACGAAAAGCAATAATCCGGAAGATATTATTAAAAATGCGTTGTACATAAAATCAATTTCTTTCTAAATATTTGATAATATCTTCGCTTTGGATTATAGGATCCGCAACGGTCATATCAAAATTATTTTTTATAGACGGGGAATCGGAATAACTGTTCATCCTTAATCCTATTATAGGGAAATCGGGAACAGCTTTTTTTATGATATTCGCTATTTCCGTTCCGTTTATCAGCGATACGCTGTTGTCCGCCAGCAGATAGTCTGGTCTGAACCTTTTAAAGTAATCCAGAGTCTCTATTCCGTTTGTGGCAATTAATATGTCATATTGGGTTTCAAGCATTTCGCGCAGGAATTTATTTATAGAAGGATCTTCTTCAGCAATAAGGATTCTCTTTTTTCTACCCTTAAGGTTGCTGTCCGCATCACCGTGCTTTTCATCAAGCGCGAATTCTATTATGTTGGTAACTATAGAGATGAGATTGTAAGAGTCCTCTTCTATTTTTTTTGCTGCGGAAATTGATTTTTCTTCTGTTTCGCTTTTTAAGAGTTTCTGTATGCTGGATGTTATTTCTCCGGAAATGGAGTACATGCTGGTCCCTATGTTGTCTATGAAATATCTCTTTATGGATTCGCTGTGCCTTATCTTTTCATTTTCAGCCTCCAGCATTTTATTATGCCGTGTCTGACCGTCCATATTAAAAAAAGACAGGTATAATATTATTTTTCCGGCATCGGGATCATATTTTTTTATTTCCAGAAAAAAACGGTAATATCTTATGACCTTTGTTCCCGGATTTGAAACAGATATAGAGTAGGATGATTTTTCGCGCGTGTAATTTTCGGAGAAATATTTGTAGCTTTCTTCGTTGAACTGGGCATTCCTTATGGTATCGATTTTATTTAATATCTCTTTTCTTTCGTTTTCCGACAGATTATCGAAAGATTCCTCTATTGTGGCGTTTTTGGGGATGTGAAGATCATCTTTCCAAATGTCGGAGGCGTTCAGGATCTTATCGTCATATAAATTGTATTCGCAGAATCCTATTTTAGCCAGTCCAAAGCCTCCGTGTATTATTTTCTTCAGGGAATCGCTTGCTCTTTCCTTATCTAGAATGCTTCCTATATCCCTTATTCTGCAGACATAGAATTCTTTTTCTTTATTGTAGAAACGTTCGAATTTTAATTCGTATGCGTATTGAAGATTGATTATTCTTTTTTCCAGAGTCCCTGTAGATGCAAGAGTCCTTATTTCTCCTGTCATAAGGTGTGCCGCATGGAAAAAATTATTGTCCTGCTTTATTCTTGGATGCATGTCCTCTTCCCTGCCTATCTTTTCAAGGATATGTCCCCCGCTGTCTAGGATATAATGCTCTACGGGAAAATTCTTTTTTATTGAAGATATTCTGTCGAGTTTTATTAATAATGACTTCGACAGTTTCCCGAGCTTCCTTTTAGCTTTAATGCAGGATATCGTAATAAGGAATGCCGTTATGGTAAAAATTGCCGATATAATTATAATCAAATCCGAATGAACCATAACCTATCTGTCGTATAGCGTGAACCAGAAAGTTGATCCTTCGCCTTCTCTTGATATTACACCTATATTGCCGTTCAAACGGTTAACTATGCTTTTTGCTATGGATAATCCCAGGCCGGAACCCGGCTTGCCATATGGATTTACTTTCTCGAAACGTTTGAATATTCTTGTCTGATCCTGAGGACTTATTCCTGTGCCCGTATCTTTTACAAAGAAATAGATGCCTGTTTCCTGTTTCTGGTAACCGAAAGTGATGCTCCCGGAATCAGTAAATTTAATAGCGTTAGATATGAGATTAGTCAGAACCTTTCTCAGGTTCCATAACTCCGTATTCAAAATTACGGGCGGGGTAGGGACTTCCGTTATAACTTTAATATCTTTTTTGACGGAAGATGAACTTGTTGCAAGCATGTGTTCAGTAGAGCTTTTCAGGTCTTCGAATAATTCGTTTAGATTAACATCGCTTTTTTCGGCAGTATATGAAAGAGAATCTAATCTCGAGAGTGTGAAAATATTGTTTATCAGCTCGATAAGCTGTACATTGTTGCGCTTTATTATATTCGCTATTTCAACTTTTTCCTCGGCTCCGGTCGAACTGGTCAGAATTTTGGAAAAACCTACGATGGAAGTGAGCGGAGTCCTTATCTCGTGGTTTATCGCACTTACGAAACGTTCGCCGTCCTTGAGTGTCTCTTCGGCCTTGTTCCGTTTTAATAATAGTTTTTCGTTTTGTATCTTTTCGGAGTTTATGTTATAATTCATATCAAGGATCTTTTTACCTTCCTTTTCTTCTCCGTAAGATATTATTATTTGTCTTATCCAGTTGTTCATGCCTGTAGTATCGTCGGAAATGTTTATATCTCTGCAGAAATACGTAGCCTCTCCTGCCGATACTTTCTTTCTGAATTCAGCGATCTGCTTTTTATCATCCTGATCGAGATGGGTATATTCGGGAAGCAGGCCGGATTCCGGTCTGTGTTCGGAGAAATTTTCATACCATTGATCTGTCGCCAGCCCTTCGAATGAAACGGGGGCGTATATGGCTATTCCTATATTAGTGTATTTTTCCGCATAATCCAGAATGTGTCTTATTTTGTTTTTATATACCCTGTTGCTTGTTATTGAAGAGATATCCGACAATATGGTCATGAATTTATAGTTAGCCGTTTCGAAATATTGTATTGGCTTTATAATGCAGTGCATAAGTCTGTTGTTTTCCGAAGATATGTTGGCGAAAGGCTTAAGATCGCTGAGATTAAATTCTTTTTCTATCGTATCCTTACTTTTTATGCTTTTTATATCTTCCTGGGACAGAAGCATGGATTCGTAAATATTGTCGGGGAAAATTATATCAAAAACTTTTCCCATTTCCGGATTATCGGGGTCGATAAGCTGGAATTGCTTTATACCCATGGCATTGAATATTCCGAAGTTGAAATTGGATGAACTTACGGTAGCCTTCAGAGATTCGTATTTTTTCTTTTTTTCTTCTATGTATCTGTTTATCTTACTGCTTGCCAGCAATGATGAAATCAATTTAATAAGGTAAATTAGAGCGGCAAGGACAAGAAATAGCAAGATTCCGGCTGCAATTCTGTTTTTCTGCAGGAAATTTTTATTTCTATTTATATAGATGGTGCCGAATATTTTTTTTGCCGTTTCCTTCACCCCGAAATTAGCGACTGCATAATAATTCAATATGTAATCGCCGTTTGCTACGGATTCGGACTTTGCTTCTCCGTTGTCGGTATTATCCAGTATGACTTTTAATTTATCTATCGCCTTTTTGGCTCCGAACATGGAGGACAGATTGTATCCGCCTATTACGAATTTGTTCATCATGGATGAACCGGCAATGCTGAACATCGGTATATTTACATACCTTGACAGGCTATCCGTTATTTTCTGTGCCGTATAAGGTATATATGGCGAATGGAAGTTCCATGAATAGGTAAGGATTACGGCATTGTGTTTCCTTTCCGCCAATAGTGCCGAAACAGACTTTTCCGCATGCCCGGAATCCATATCGAGTCTTTTTAGTTCTATTTTTCTTTTGTCCAGATATTCGGAAACGAGATTCCTGCAATAATCGTTCCTTATGGACGGGGAATCTATCCAGATTATTTCCGATGTTTTAGGGAAAAAACTGAAAATCAGATCCATGTTTTTTTCCAGCGGAATACCGAATTTTATACGGAAGGATTTCCCCAAAGCAGCATTATTGAAATATTTATAAAAATCCGGCGGCAAGCTGCTGTCCTTTATGTTTACGGAATCGCAGACTCCTGCATATATCACCGGAACTCTTCCTGCTATTTTGTAGAATCCGTATTTGTTGAGGATATATTCGGCTTCTTCACCTATGGTTACTATTGCGGAAAAGTCCTTTATGTTATCGTCTGTGATTATTCCCTGTATTATATCCGTGAATTTTCTTTTAAGGGAATATTCGGAAGGATCTATATCAGAATCGAGCGTTCCGGTATATACTGATAGCGAGGGATCGTAATTGTAAATGTATTCCGTAAGGGAATCCACAAAGCTGTCGGCCCAAAGTACGTCGGTAGTATATGAATCCAAAATCAGTATTTTTTTGGAATTTCCGCCCTGTGCGAAACCTTCAACGAAAAACATAAGGGCTATGATTATGGATATATATTTTTTCATTACTTATTTAGTCTTTAAGAAATGAATCGAGTTTCTTAATTAGTTCTTTTTCCATAACCGGTTTCGAAATGAAATCGGAGAAATTACTATTCATTATCTTTTCCCTGTCTTTTTCAAAGGCATATGCAGTAACGGCAATTATGGGAATATCGGAGGATAATTTCCTTATTTCAGCAGTCGCCTGGTAACCGTCCATAACAGGCATCTTTATATCCATGAGAATAGCATCCGGCTTTACATTCTTGTACAGGTCCAGCGCTTCAGCTCCGTTTTCTGCATGGTAAATGGAATAACGCCCCTTCAACATGTAATTTAGCAGCTGGAAATTGTTGTCATTGTCTTCCGCTATTATTATTTTTTTCATATTTTCCAGAGGCCGAGGATTTCTTGCGGAAGCAATTTCCAGGGAGGCATTCGTGTCTTTTTCAGGAGAGTTGTTTATATATTCGCTCGGGATCCTGATCCAGAAAATCGAACCTCCTTCGGGATTGGGGTCGTAACCTATTTCTCCCTTAAGAAGCTTTACGATCGAAGCCGACAGCTGCAGTCCCAATCCGAGGTAATTGTTGTTGGGATTGTTGAATTTCTTAAATAAGGTTTCCTTTACAGCATAGGGAACACCTACTCCGGTGTCTTTTACGTAAAGGGCTATTTTTCCGGTTTCTATTTTATATCCGACGGTTACAGTTCCTTTTTCAGTGAATTTTACGGCATTATCCATAAAATTGGATATTATTGTATTTATGCGTTCTCCGTCGGAGTATATGATGCATTGACCTTCTTCGTTGTCATAAATGATTTGCACATCTTTGCCTTCCAGTTTATGTGAATATATGTCTTTTAGAACAAGAATCATCTGATTTATGTCGACCTCGCTCATGGAGCATACCATGTTTCCGGATTCTATCTTGGAAATTTCTATCAGGTTGGAAATGATGTCCAGAAGTCTTTCATTGTTCTCTTCTATATATGAAAATAATGCTTTCTTTTCATTATCGTCGTTGGATTCGGTAAGGAGTTCCGAAAATCCTACTATTGAATTGAGCGGCGTTTTTATCTCATGACTCATATTTGAGATCAAAGAGTTGTTTGCAATGCTGGCATTCATTATTTTCTTATATTCTTCTTCAATCTCGTCATTCTTTTTCTTTTGTATGTCTATGTCTTCTATTATCATTGAGCATATTATGCGTCCCTCTTTCGGATAATATGTATTTATTGTGGCAGAAATCCTTATCCATCGGTAGGAGTAGTCGATGTTGCTTACCCTCGCTTCCATTGCGAATTTTTTGGATTTTCCTTCCAACGCATTTTCCATAAAGGTGTCTATTGCCTTTTTATCTTCTCCTATCAGATAGTCGAAACATTTTCTGAAGTTGGTGTTGGGTTCCGTTTTCAGATTCGAGTACCATGCATCTGTGGCTATGCCGGTATTATTCATTATATTAAATTCCCCTATTCCTATATTGGCGGTATTGAGAGCCTTTATGGTCATGGACTCTATTTCTTCTTTTTTCTCCCTTTTAGCATAATTCTTTGAAATATCATGCGCTATAAGAAGGAAGAATTCCCTGCCGTTGTCCCTGAAAGGAGAATATATGAACCGGCATAGGCAAATTGGATTCTCGCCCTTGAACTTTATCTGGCAATATGCTTTTTTACCTTTTTGTAAAAGAGTTGATATATTATCAGTCATTAGAATGGAGCGGAAAAGGTTGAAGTCTTTCCTCGCTTTTCCGAAAGAAGGCACATGGCTCTTCAACAGGTTTTCTCCGGAAGCGTTACCCCTTATATAATTACCGTCTATGTCGAAAATCAGAAATCCGAAAGGGAAAGTATGCAGAATAGTGTTGTATTCCTTGGACAGACTCATGTAGTAGTTTAAATCGCCGGTGGCAGCTTTTTGTCTTTTCTTTATTATAAAGGAATATATTATGGAAAATATTATAAAGGCCAGCAATAAAATCGAAGCAAGAATTGCAATATTTCGTGTCCCGTCTGATTCGTAGAAGCATTTGGGGATGGTTACATAGGGGATCCCTCTTTTTTTTAGTTCGGAATTCCCCGCCACAGATCTATTTACAATGTTTACCGTCGCGGAGAATTTTTGTGGCGGAACAGAAGAGAGTTTTTTGCCCGAAAGCGCGGATTTGGTTAGCGAAGCTACGGCTTCAGCTATTATGGCATTGGGTGTGATGCTTGCTCCTGATATTATGTTGCCGCAACTTTTTATCTGGTCTTTTATTGAAAAGACGGGAACAGTATGCTTTCCGTTATCTGAATATCCGTTCCTTATTCCGTGAGAGTTGTAAAGGTCGTTTACCAGTATTATATCGTTCTTCTTTTTATTTGTATTACTTGTCTCTTTTTGCAGGGATTCGGGATTGAAGTTCCTTTTTACCAGATATGAGAATCTTTTGTTCGGATACCGTTCTTTTATATAAGTTCTTATTTTAGTTATGGCAAGATTGTCCGAATGTGATCCGGTGGAAATGAATATGAAATTACCCTTCTCCGGGTAGGCATTATCAGCCAGAGCAAGAGTATTGCGTATCTGGCCGGCCAATATTATTGCAGTTGCATTGTACTTGGGATCTATTTTTAAAGAATCGTTTCCGTCCACGATTATGGAAGGGATAGAAGTGATTTTATCCGGAAAGGTTTTTATGAATTCCGTCCAGGCTCTTTCTCCTATGAAAATCATGACATCGGGAGTATTGTCTTTTATCCTCCTATCGGAATCCATACGGAACAGGTCGGAGGAAAAGACGTCTTTATCATTTATGCCCGTATAAAATGTCCGGATTTTTTCCCGGGATAAATTTTTCCTTATGCTTTCACGTATGTTTTTGCATATTTCCTCCCCCCATAAATTGTTGTAGGAATATGAACTTATGATGAAAATTTGCCCGTGGTTCTCCGCCAGTAGTCTTACGGATGGAAAAACAAGACATACTGCAATTATGAACGGTATGATTTTTTTCAGAATCTTTTTCATCTGTGTACGGGCGGTTAATTTCCTTTTAATACCCAAATTTAGCAAAAAGGTTTAGAAAATCGCTCTGGCAACCTTAATTCCTGAAATACTTTTTCGCGAATTTATATATTCTACAAGGGAAATCGGTTCTATTACTACTTTCTCCGCTCTCATGGAAGCGTCTATGAATGTTGTTTTTTTATCGGTTTTGTAGCATATGGTAACATGCGCTATATCAAGTCCTTTTATTGAAGAACAGAGGAAAATTATATCTCCGCTCTTTAATTTGTCCAGATAATCAGGCACCATTCTTTTGGGAATATAATATAATTTTAATTTATTAAGGGAGCTCTCCGCCATTTCTATTCTCCTGAGTTGTTCTGCATGCCCTTTGCCGGCAGAAAGTTGTTTGTACCTCGACGGATGCGTGCTCATGAAAGAAAAAGTCTTATCCCACACGGCGCATTTCCATGTCTTGTCCATATCCTTCAGTATACCGCGGGACTCGGCCTGATTTATCCATTCGGTAGTATAATGCAGTCTGCTGGCATAACCTTTTACTCTTCCGTTTCGATATCTCAGATCCCTTAGTACATTGCAGAAATTTTCAAATGAAGGGTTCCCGCTTTTTGCCGTTAAAGCAAGGGCAAGATCGGATTCTACGAATAAAATACAGTCGGTTCTGTGAAGGTCTACCGTTAGCTTTTCCGGTGTTTTTTCCAGCGTTCCGGCTACATAGGGAGTTCCAAGCCGGAGCATTGCCGCCTTTATGATAAGCTCGGAAGCAGGTTCGTTCTTAATTTTAAGCAGTTCCGGCATTATATTATTAAAAATTTCCACATCCTGCGAAGAATATCTGCATTTTGAAGTGTCAGGGAGAGTATGTAAAGTTCCGCCTGCGAGGGTAACCAGGCAAAGGAACATGGAAACGAAGTTTGTCAATATGATTTTCATAGATAGATTCGGTTGATTTGTATATCTACAATATTAACTATAAATTTTCATATTAAGATAATAAAAAAGGCGGAGCATAATGTCCCGCCTTTTAATTATTCCGGCAAAGTCCGTTAGAGGATCGTGCACCAGCCGTGTTTATCTTCAATTTCACCGTATTGGATTCCCGTAATGGTTTCGTACAGCTTTCTGCTTTTGGGACCGCAATGATTCTTGTCTCCGTAAAAATAAGATTTCGTAATCTTCCCTTCAATGGAAGGTTTGTCGTCGATTTGACCTACGGGGGTTATTACGACTGCAGTTCCGCATTCGCCTACTTCTTCAAACGAAGCGAGCTCTTCTATGGGGATCTGTCTCCTCTCTACCGTCATGCCGTTATCTTTTGCAACCTGTTCCAGGGATTTATTTGTAATCGACGGAAGAACACTTTCGGATTTTGGTGTAACATAGGTATTTCCCTTTATGCCGAAAAAGTTGGAGGAAGAAAATTCATCTATGAATTTGTGGCTTGCCGGATCAAGGTAAAGAACGGCGTTGTAGCCCTCTTTTGCAGCCTGACGTCCTGCGTAAAGAGAGCATGCATAATTACCTCCTACCTTGAACCTTCCGCTTCCGTTTGGCGCAGCCCTGTCGAATTGCCTTGCAATAACACCCTTGGCTGCATTGTCGAGTCCGCCTGCATATGCTCCTACCGGTGATACCATTATAGAAAAGAAAGAATCTGAAGGAGAATTGACTCCCAGCTGCGGAGCTAGACTTATAAGCAGAGGCCTTATATATAATGAAGCTCTGGATTCGTAAGGCGGTATGAATTCCCTGTTTTCCTTAACGGCTCTTATAACCATATCCAGAAACATTTCTTCCGAAGGACATTCTATGCCCAGATAATCGGCGGAACTTTTCATCCTTTTAAAATTTTCATCCGGACGGAAGATCCTTATTTTGCCGTCTTTTCCGTTGAAAGCCTTAAGGCCTTCGAAACATTCTACTCCATAATGCAGTGATGCGGAGTATGAATTCATGGAAATTTCATCACTTTTACGGCTTTCAACACTGCTCCATTCTCCGTTTTTATACGAAGCGCACACTATCGTGTTTGTTTTCGTGTAGGCGAAAGTCAAATTACTCCAATCTATATTCATTTCTTTTTTTATTAATGTCGAATTGAAATTATTTGCAAATTTAGCAAATAAAATACCCCGGCAAACAACAACCGTTTCGAATATTATTTATCTCTTTCCGGACGTAATTGCCTTACGGCTTCTCCTGCCTTCCACATTTCGCTTTCTCTCATTTGTTTGAGCTCTGCGTTAAGTTTTTCTCTGTAATCTGGCTTGCTGTTTGAATCAATGGAAATTTGTGCTTCGTTACCGGTTTTAACCGAGTTATAAAGGTCCCTGAATACGGGAAGCGTGGCATCCCTGAATTTTTTCCACCAGTCGAGGGCTCCGCGTTGCGCCGTGGTTGAGCAGTTAGCATACATCCAGTCCATTCCCTTTTCTCCGATGAGCGGCATCAGGCTTTGTGATAATTCCTCTACAGTTTCATTGAATGCTTCGGATGGAGTATGTCCGTTGTCTCTCAGTACCTGAAACTGTGCGGCAAAAATTCCCTGTATGGCACCCATAAGGGTTCCTCTTTCTCCTGTAAGATCGGAGTAAACTTCCCTTTTAAATGTGGTTTCAAACAAATAACCGCTTCCGATTCCTACTCCCAGGGCGATGGTTCTGTCATATGCTTTTCCGGTTGCATCTTGAAAGATAGCATATGAACAGTTTATTCCGCGTCCTTCCTTGAACAAACGTCTGAGAGATGTTCCGGAACCTTTTGGCGCTACCATTATTACGTCTACGTCGGCAGGAGGAACGATATCCGTTCTTTCCTTGTATGTTATGGCAAAACCGTGCGAGAAGTAAAGAGCCTTGCCTTTTGTAAGATGTTTTTTTACGGTAGGCCATACGGATATCTGTCCTGCGTCGGAAAGCAGATATTCTATTATTGTGGCTTTTTCACATGCTTCTTCTATTTCGAAAAGGTCTTTACCGGGAACCCATCCGTCTGAAACGGCCTTGTCCCAGCTTCCGGAGTTTTTCCTCTGACCTACGATTACGTCGAATCCGTTATCTTTAAGATTTAAAGATTGTCCGGGTCCCTGGATACCATATCCTAGTACAGCTATTTTTTCTCCTTTTAAAACTTCTTTCGCTTTCTCTAAAGTGAATTCCTTGTGTGTGACTACGTTCTCCAACGTGTCTCCGAATTTTATCTTTGCCATTTTTTTATTTTTTATGGTTTGTTAATTGGTTTTTTATTTATTGGTATAATAATTTACGTCCTTTATGTCCACTATGTTTTTCATTTGCAGGATTGTCCTTGCCATAGTATTTTCCGGAGCTTCTACTTCCAGACGGTAGCTGCCGGTTCCGTTTTCCCCGCGGGTGAAAAGGAGAGAAGAAACAGGGATGTTTTTTTGCAGGTACAAACCTGATATCCTGTTTAGGATTTCGAGACCGTATTTACCTACGGCCGTTACGGTAAAATTTTTCTTTTCCATTTTATTTGTCGTTTGTAGTCTTTCCTAATATTATATTATTTAGATCGGCTCCTGCCGGAACCATCGGAAATACGTTTTCTTCTTTTTTTACTATTATTTCAAGAAAATACGGTCCTTTGCAAGCCAGCATATCGTCTATGCTTTCGTTTAGCTTGCCGCAATCGGAAACTCTTTTGTGCCGTATGCCGTATGCCTGTGCTATTTCTTGAAAATCGGGATTTTCCAGTTCCGTATTCGAATATCTCTTATCATAGAACAATTCCTGCCATTGTCTTACCATGCCCAGAAAGCTGTTGTTCATAAGGACTATTTTTATATTTATGTGGCACTGCATTATTGTTCCGAGTTCTTCCATGGTCATTTGGAATCCTCCGTCGCCTATGATTGCTATTACTTCCCTGTGGGGATTGCCTGCTTTTGCTCCTATTGCCGCCGGAAGTCCGAACCCCATTGTCCCGAGGCCTCCCGAGGTTATCCAGCTCCTTTCTTTTTCAAAAGACAGGTATCTTGCAGTAAACATTTGGTTTTGTCCTACGTCGGTAACTATTATGGATTTTCCGCCTGATTTCTGCGAAATTTCCTTTATTACCTGTCCCATAAGAATTTCTCCGCAGCCTTTTTCCGTTGTTCCCGGCTCTACTATTTTTGCAAATTCCTCTTTATTTTTCTTTTTTGCGAAATCCATCCAGCTGCTTCTGTCCGTCGTTTTTATTTGTGGAATTATGGAGGCAAGAATGGCCTTTACGTCGCCCGTCAACGGAAGGTAGGCCCTTACGTTCTTGTCTATCTCGGAAGGATCTATTTCTATATGTATTATTTTTGCTCTTGGGGCATATCCCTTGATATTTCCGGTAACTCTGTCGCTGAATCTCATGCCTGCAGCAATTATTACGTCGGCTTCCTGTGTCATTGCGTTGGGGGCCAGGTTTCCGTGCATGCCTACGCGTCCTACGAACATCGGATTTGAAGTAGGTATGGCGGAAAGGCCCATAAGAGTTGTGGCTACAGGGATATTCCCTTTCCCGGAAATTTCCGCAAGTTCTTTTTCTGCTCCGGAAAGGATTATTCCCTGACCGGCTATTATAAGAGGCTTCTCTGCATTATTTATAAGAAAAGCAGCCTTATTTATTAATCTTTCGTCCGGCATGGCCGGTTCTTTAATAATTTCTTTGAGCAGTTCTTTTTTGTCGTATTCGAAGTCGGTGAGTTCCGTTTCAGCATTTTTGGTGATGCTTATTACTACGGGCCCCGGCTTTCCGCTCCTTGCTATATAGAATGCCTTGGCAATCGTTTCGCATATTTCGGATGCACTGGTTATCTGATGGCTCCATTTGGTAATTGGAAGTGTTATGCCTATTATATCGGCTTCCTGAAAGAAATCCGTTCCCAGTTTTTCTGCGTTTACCTGTGCGGAAATGCAAACTATTGGGGTAGAATCAAGTTTTGCATCTGCAATTCCGGTAACGAAATTTGTTGCTCCAGGGCCTGAAGTTGCCATGCAAACGCCTGTTTTTCCGGTACTCCTTGCATATCCTTCGGCCGCATGGACCGCTCCCTGTTCGTGCCTTACGAGTATATGTTTTATTTTATCAGCATATCTGTACAAATCGTCGTATATGGGAATAATCGTTCCGCCGGGATAACCGAAAATAGTATCGCAGCCTTCCTGCATCAGAGCCAGTAAAACAGCTTCGGAACCTTTTACTCTTTTTTTCATAGTATTGATATTAATCCGTTATTCTATTATTCTTACCGCTCCTTTATTTGCCGAACTTACGGTCATTGAATAAGCCTTGAGAGCTTTGCTTATCCGGCGGTTTCTTGCGGCCGGCATATATGCCTTTTTCCCTTTCGATTCCATTTCTTTTTTCCTTTCCGACATTTCTTTATCGGAAATCATCAGCATTATTTTTCTGTCGGGGATGCTTATGTCTATTTTATCTCCGTCCTTTATAAGAGCGATGGCTCCCCCTGCAGCTGCTTCCGGAGATATATGGCCGATCGAAAGGCCTGATGATCCTCCGGAAAATCTCCCGTCGGTAATAAGAGCGCAGTCTTTTGCTATTTTCATGCTCTTTAGGAATGATGTAGGGTAAAGCATTTCCTGCATTCCCGGTCCGCCTTTCGGTCCTTCATATCTTATTACGACTACATCTCCCTTTTTTACTATCCCTCCCAGAATTCCTTCTACGGCTTCTTCCTGTGATTCGAAGACTACCGCTTTTCCTTTGAATTTCCATAATTTTTCATCGACTCCGGCCGTTTTTACGATGCATCCGTCCTTGGCGATATTTCCGTAAAGCACGGCAAGTCCGCCGTCTTTCGCATATGCATGTTCGAAGTCTCTTATGCATCCACGGGCACGATCCCTGTCGAGTTCCTTATAATAATTTTTCTGTCCACCCATTTCTATGCTGAATTTATTTCCGGGTGCTGCGAAATATTTTTCGGTGCTTTCGTGATCGGCTTTGGGATTCATTATATCGTTGGCTTCAAGGGCATCTTTGAGAGTCGGATAATCTATTCTGTATGTTCCGGCATCTATTGCTCCGCTCCTGTACAGCTCACCAAGTATTCCCATTATGCCTCCGGCACGGTTTACGTCCTGAATATGGTAATTGCTGTTCGGAGCAACCTTGCACAGGACCGGAATGTTGTGTGAAAGGTCGTCTATGTCCTGCATGGTAAAATCCGCTTCAGCCTCGTGCGCTATTGCAAGAAGATGAAGTACGGTATTGGTGGATCCTCCCATGGCTATATCCATTGACATGGCGTTGAGGAAGGCCCTTCTGTTTGCTATAGAGCGCGGCAGCACATTTTCGTTATCGTTGTAATAGTAATCGAAGGTGTTTTTTACTATGAGTTCCGCAGCTTTTCGGAACATGTCTTTTCTTAATACATGTGTTGCCAGGATAGTACCGTTTCCTGCGGGGGAGAGGCCCAGTGCCTCCGAGAGGCAGTTCATGGAATTTGCGGTAAACATGCCGGAGCAGCATCCGCAGCCAGGGCACGAGTTGTTTTCGAATTCTTTAAGCTGTTCGTCGGTAATCGAATTATCCGCTCCGTTTATCATTACGTCTATTAGATCCGTATCTTTTCCGTTTACATGTCCGGCTTCCATAGGTCCTCCGGATACGAATACCGCAGGAATATTTAAACGCATTGCGGCCATAAGCATTCCCGGTGTTATTTTGTCGCAGTTAGATATGCAGACAAGTGCGTCGGCACAATGTGCGTTGCACATGTATTCTACGCTGTCGGCGATAAGATCTCTCGATGGAAGGGAATAAAGCATTCCGTCGTGTCCCATGGCTATTCCGTCGTCAATTGCAATAGTGTTGAATTCCGCGGCGAAACAGCCCAGTTTTTCGATCTCTTTTTTTACCATCTGTCCGGCCTCGTGCAGATGAGTATGCCCGGGGACGAACTGGGTAAAAGAATTTGCTATTGCAATTACCGGTTTTCCCATTTGTTCTTTTTTCATTCCGTCGGCCAGCCAAAGAGCTCTTGCGCCGGCCATCTTTCTTTGCTTTGTTGTTGTATCGCTTCTAAGCTGTTTCATTATGCATTAAAAAAAAACCTGTTAAATGGTTGAATCCATTTAACAGGTTTGGTTTATAAATAATGGATTCCTTAATCACTATTGTATAATAATGACCGACAGCACCAGCACAACCAGAACCACGACGACGGAAAAGTCCGAAGTCGACAGCCATGCGTGAATCGTATTATTAATGTGATTAAAGAAATTCATTTTTTTCGTTTCAATGATGCAAAGGTAAGTAACTTTTTAATATATCATAATGATTTGTTACTTTTTTTAAAATTAGCACCGAAATTAAAATAGGCTCTACATCTATATGTTACGCAGGTGGATTAAAATGATATCATCAAAAAAACGTTCTGTATGAAATGCTGTATGCAATACTGGTAAAAATATGTTACTTTTTTACCTGTTTTAGTTAAGAACAGTAATGAAGACCATGCCGTGAAACGGCGATATTTTATATATTTTTTTATACATTTGGAATTCGGATATCATAATTTAGAAATATGTTTGATTTTTTATTCGCATCTGCAAAGCCGTTCTTCCCGTTGCTCGTACAACAGACTAATATAGTGGAGAATGCAGCTCAACTTCTTCTGGATCTGCTTAAAGAGGACGTTCCTGAAAAAAGGAAAGACCTGTACAGGCAGATCAAGGATCTGGAAGAGAAGGGGGACGAAATGGCCGATTATCTTTACGCCCAGTTATATAAATCGAAACTTGCGTCAGTATACAGGGAAAATATCCAGGAACTTGCTTCACGTATAGATACCTTTCTTGATTTTATTCACGATTCTTCGAGGAAGATAGTTATATATGACGCCGTTTCCATAGATCCCGCCTGGGTGGAAGTCGGAGATTCCATATTGGAGGATACCATAATAATATCAGGACTGGTGAAAGATCTTTCCGACATGAAGGGAAAGTCAAAATTTCTTGCTGAAAAATGCCAGAGGATAAAGGACATAGAGAATGATGTGGATGAGATGTATGAATTTTACATGTCGAATCTTTTTAAAGTGGAGAAGAATGCTATTTTGCTTACCAAGAACAAAAATATCATGCAGTCTCTGGAAGATACGACCGATAAGGCCAAGGATATAGCTGAAATAATAAAGATTCTTATACTGAAAAGAACTTTTTAAATATATTAACCATCCTAAAACATGAACAAACTAAAAATATCCGTCTTAATGACGGTTTTATTATTTATGGCCGTTTCTTCTAAGGCACAGACCATTTCCTCCACAACGGATTCTTCATTAATAAAGTTGGGTGAAGATATTACAGACTTCCTTATGCGCAAGTCGAGCATACACGAACATATTCATGTATATTCGGTAAAGCTCGCTTCGGATTCGGCACTGTTGTACTGTTCTCCAAATATGAAGGATTATCCGTTTACCATGGCGTCCGCCGATTCCGTATATTCAATTGCACGGAATTTTTACAGGGGTAAAAAAATAGAAATATATACCGGAGAGCAACCGCTAGGTGACATGATAACCGGATTCTTCGGATCTCCCATACCTAAATATAAAAGGAGAAGATCTGCCGCATCCGACAGGCCGGTGGTTATAAAGCGTTTGTCCGTACCATATAAGATAACGCGCGGGTTGCAGAACCGTCAGCTGTGTCTTTGGCATAGTCATGGTCGTTATTACGAACCTACTTTGCAGAGGTGGGAGTGGCAGCGTGCTCGTATGTTCGAAACCGTGGAAGATCTTTATCCTATGAGTTACGTGCTGCCTTTTCTTGCTCCGATGCTGGAAAAGGCCGGCGCCGTGGTATTCCTGCCCAGAGAACGCGATACGAGGAGAGAGGAAGTCATAGTAGACAACGATGTTCCGTTCCTGGGCTATGAAGAAAAAGCGGGAAGCCGGATCTGGAAAACAGGCGATTCGTGCGGTTTTAAAAATGCCAGGAAAGAATATCACTTTGGGGAGAATCCATTTGAGATGGGAACTTACAGGGTTGTAAAATCACTGCCGTATTCTTCTGTAAGCGGTAAAAGGAATAAGGAGAAAGAGAGCTTCGCAATCTGGCATCCCGATATTCCGGAAAAAGGGGAATATGCAGTTTATCTTTCATGGAAATCACTTCCCAACAGTACTGATGCCGCATATTATACTGTAAAATATGATGGCGGCCAGGCACGTTTCAAAATCGATCAGAAAATAGGCGGTGGAGTCTGGATGTATATCGGAACATTCATGTTCAGCAAAGGCAGTACGTCGGAAGGCGTTTACCTTTCCAACGTAAACTGGTCGGAAAAGAGAAAAGATAAAAAAGAAGTAGTTACGGCCGATGCCGTAAAATTCGGAGGAGGTATGGGCAATGTTGCGCGCAAGCCCGATTCATCGGCATTCGTAAAATGTGAAGAACCTGCGGAACATTCTTCACACGTAGCATATAACATAACTTTCCCTATAGATGCCATTACGAGCGGTTATCCAAAATATACCGAAGGATCGAGATACTGGCTGCAGACCGCAGGCTTTCCGGATACGGTATATTCCTACTCGCATAATATTAACGATTATAACGACGATTACGTATCAAGGGGACGCTGGGTGAATTATCTGTCGGGAAGCTCTTCCGTAAATAAAATTTATAAGGGGCTCGGCATTCCCGTGGACATGTCCCTCGGATTTCACACGGATGCCGGAACTTTTAAGACGGATTCGATAGTAGGGACCCTTTCCATATATACCAGAAGCTGCGAAGGTCTTCTTAAGTACCCCGACGGCGAAAGCCGTATGAACGGAAGGTACCTTGCCGATATTGTACAGACCCAGTTGGTGAAAGATGTAAGAGCGCAATTTGAACCTAAGTGGACAAGACGGCAATTGTGGGACAGGAACTATTCCGAATCAAGGACTCCGCAGGTGCCGGGTATGCTTCTTGAGTTCCTTTCGCATGAAAATTTTGCAGATATGACTTACGGGCTCGATCCTGCGTTCCGCTTTACGGTAAGCAGGGCCATATACAAGGGCATATTAAAATATCTCAGTTTTCGCTACAAGGTTCCTTATTGTGTGGAACCTCTTCCCGTAAAGGATTTTGCGGCACTGCTGGAAAAGAATGACGGACGTTGCAGCGTAAAGTTGTCGTGGAAGCCGGTAAGGGATACGCTAGAACCGACTGCCGCTCCGGATAAATATATAGTATATAAGAGAACCGGGGACGGGGGATTCGATAACGGAACGGTTACTGCAGATACGACGCTTTCCGTTCCCTTGGAAACGAACGAAATTTATAGTTTTAAGGTAGCTGCGGTAAATGCTGGCGGAGAGAGTTTTCCTTCCGAGATATTGTCTGCCGGAGTTGCCGACGGATCTTTTGCAAAAGGAAAGACCGTTATGATAGTCAATGACTTTTATAGAATTTCCGGACCGGCTCTTTTTTCTGCAAGGGATACATCATTTGCAGGATTCAACAACGACGAGGACAATGGCGTAGGATATATAAAGGATATATCATTCATAGGACGGCAATATGAATTCCGCCGGAATGTTCCGTGGAAGGACGACGATGCTCCCGGATTCGGTTCTTCATACAGCAATTACGAAGACAAGGTCATAGCGGGCAATACTTTTGATTATCCGTTCATACATGGAAGAGCTTTCCTCAGGCACGGTTATAATTTCGTTTCCGTATCCGAAGGTGCACTGTCGGATTCTTCGATAAATGTAAACTATTCCGATTATGATATAATGGATATAATAGGAGGGAAGCAGCGCCAGATAAAAGACGGGCGCGGAGTAATGCCGGTCAGATACAAGGTCTTTCCTGTTCCTTTCCGGAAAGTGATTTCGGATTATTGCAAAAGCGGAGGAAACCTTATAGTCTCCGGCGCCTATATAGCTACCGATCTTTTCTACAGTCCTGAAAACAGGGCCGATAATAAAAAATTTGCAAGCGAAGTTCTCAAATTCAAATACATGACTCATTATGCCAGCCGCGACGGTGTTGTAAAGGCATGTTCAAATCCGTTCGGCTTTTCTGGAAAATATGTTTATAATCATACCCTTAACGATAAGATGTATGATGTGGAAAGCCCCGATGCCATAATTCCGTCCGGAAAAGATGTCTTTACCATATTCCGATATTCGAATTCAATTTCCGCCGGTATAGCATACGGAGGTACGGATTACAAGGTCGTTGATCTTGGATTTCCGATCGAAACTCTTTGCGGCGATAATGAAGTGGAAGCACTGATAGGGGAGATATTGAGATTCTTCGAAACCGAACGGCAGCTTTAAATCTGACTTATCTGTTAAAAATATCTGTTATATGAATTGTAAAAGAGAAGATGAAATTATAAAACTCTTGCGAAGCGAAGTAAAGCCTGCCGTAGGTTGTACCGAGCCGGTAGCAGTAGCTCTTGCCGTAAGCAAGGCCTGCGAGGTTTTGCGTCTGAAGGGCTTCGATCCTTTTGAGGTAGAAGTCGAAGTAAGTGCTAATATACTCAAGAATGCCATGGGTGTGGGTATCCCCGGTACCGGAAAAGTAGGATTGCCCATAGCCGTAGCCCTTGCCGTAGCGTGCGGAAAATCCGAATATAAACTGGAAGTTCTCAAGGATGTATCCTCCGAAGCTCTTGAAAGAGCGGAAGAATTTGTTGCGGCCGGAAAAATAAAAATTTCCGTAGCCGATACGCAACTTAATCTTTATATAAAAGTTACCGTATTTTCATCCCGTAAGGGAGGAGATTATGCAGAGAACGGAAACCATTACGCCACGGCCGTAGTGTCCGGTTCCCATGACAATATAGAATCATATGGTTTCGACGGTGTAAATCTGTCCGGTCGTGATGTTGCTTCCCCGGAGGGCTCTCATTCGTCTGCGGAGACGAAGTCTGCCGGATCCGTCCGTAAAGATGATATAATAAGCGGCGGGGATATTACAATAAGAGAGATTTGTGATTTCGTTAATTCCGTGGATTTCGACCGCATAGAATTTATATTGGAATCTAAAAAATTAAATAAGGCTTTATCGGCCGAAGGCCTTAGAGGTGATTACGGATTAAAGGTTGGAAAAACCATAGCTGCCGCCGAGCATAATATGATATACGGGAATACTGTTCTGGCACGTGCCATGTCCGCAACAGCGGCTGCCACAGATGCAAGGATGGACGGCTGCGTGCTCCCCGCAATGAGTAATTCAGGAAGCGGGAATCAGGGAATAACCGTTACAATGCCGCTTGTTTCTGTTGCAGACGACATGAACTGTCCCCGCGAGCAGCTGGCAAGGGCTCTGGCGCTGGCGCATCTGGTTGCAATCCACATTAAGAGCCGGCTGGGTAAATTATCGGCTCTTTGCGGCTGTGTTGTTGCTTCGGCGGGATCTTCATGCGGCATGGTTTTTCTCAAGGGTGGGGGATACGATCAGATATGTTCCGCAATAAAGAACATGGCCGGAAGTATAACCGGCATGGTTTGCGACGGTGCTAAAACCGGGTGCGCCCTAAAAGTGGCTTCGGGAGTAGCTTCTGCAATTCAATCGGCGCTGCTTGCCCTTAACGGCATATCCGCATCATCAAACGACGGTATAATAAACGACGACATAGAAAAAACCATCTCCGATATCGGAGCCATAGGATCCGAAGGAATGAAGGAGACCGATAAAATGATATTGAATATAATGGTTTCAAAACAAACGGCCGCAAATTAGACTGTCTGTTAACTCAAAAAAAAGAAGGCTGCTGGTAATTTCCAGCAGCCTTCTTTTATATTTTATGGCGGACCTGTAAGCCGGGTTCTGTACCGAACGAGTCGGTTTCTATCATTTATCTGTGCAGCCTACCCCCCGGAACGGACGAGCAGCCCTTAAACCGGTATATGTGGCCTTGCAAGTTGTGGCCGGTGTCATCGCATGCATTGCTGCATATGATCGTGAGCTCTTGCCTCGCGTTTTCACCCTTACCCTTGCGGGCGGTTGTTTTCTGTATCCATTGCATAAACTTTCGCCTATCTGCGCTTTCCGCAGCACAATGCTCTTTCTTGCCCGGACTTTCCTCTCTTTCGAGCGATAGAACGTTCCGCCGCGGCAAATATATTATTTTGTTTTTTATTACTGCAATTTATTTTATTTATATGCTTTACAGAGACCATCCGGCGGTTATCATAAAAGTGTTTTTAAGGGCTTCGGCATTGGATATGAGATATGCGCCGTCAATGGAAAGGCCCCAATGTCTCAGAGTTATCCCTATGCTTTCATGCGACGGAATTCCCTTGTCTTTATTTCCGTAGTGGTAACCGCATCTTATGCCTGCAGTGCCGTTATAGAAATATTCTATGCCGGCTGCGGCAAAAAACGAAGGGTGGTTTACAAGCATGCCTCCTGCTATATCGGCGGAGATAACGCTTTTTCCGGCATAGCGTTCGGATATGCTTAGTCCCGTTTCCAATTTTGCCGGCAGAGAATATTTTGTTTCGTCGTATTTTATCTTCGTTCCTATATTGGAGGCCTTCATACCTATATTTAGGTGGCTGTTCATGTGATACAGCAGTCCGGCATCGGCTGCAACCGCCGTCCCTTTTTGAGAATCTGCGATGTCGGAAGATATGTACCTCAAATTTGCAGAGAATGCCAATTTTGGGAATATCTTTATTCCCGCTGCAATTCCCCCCGTAGTTTCATTGGGTGTGAAGGTTCCTGTTTCATTGCCTTTTCCATCCAGAATTTCCATAGATCTATATTTTGCATATTTGTATCCTGCGGAAATAAAAAGTGTTCTGGAAATCCTTACGAATCCGTTTGCGGCCGAAATGCTGCAATCTGCATAATCAGGCTGCCATTTTAAATAGGAAGCCGACAGGCCGGCCTTTTTACCCGAAAAAACAAGACCGGCCGTATTTGTCCAGAAGGAAGATGTTTCCGTTTCTGAAACGCTGCCGGCTCCGGCCATGCCGGCAGTTCTTGCATCCGTTATGACGTTCATAAAATTGCCGGCAGTCTTCTGGGCATATATTCCTCCTGTGGAAAAAGCTATTAAAATAGCCGTCATATATATTTTTTTTCTGAATTCAGTTTTCATATCTTAACTATGTTGCTTTTTGTTTCTGTTCCGTTGTCGTTTATAACTATGGTGTACGTTCCTGCATCGTAGGTGGAAACATCTATTTTCCCGGGAGAAAACGGAGACGCCGTAATATCCTTATCGTATTTTTTATTGCCGGAAATTCCGAATATGGTTACGTGTATTTCCTTTTCGGATCCGGTTCTTAGATACAAGGTCTCCTTAACCGGATTAGGGTATGCTTCCACATCTTTTTTTCCGTTTCTGTACAGCAATTTGAAAGATACGGAAGCTTTTTTACCTTTTGCATCGGATCCGCTTATGGTAAATGTAGTTTCGCCGTAATTCCTTGGTGTTATGGTTAGCAGGGAATCCGACAGTACAGCGTTTGCTATGTATCCGGAATATGAAGAAATGATATTGAATTTTAAAAGTTCTCCGTCGGGGTCTCTTATATATTTTGCAAGATTTATGGTTTTTGAATCGCTGCTGCCGTTTAATACCACATTGTCAGGAACGGCGACTACCTCCGGAGGTCGATTTTCAAGGACGGTGTAGGTTATTTTTAAAACCGTGGAACTTCCGTATGAATCCGTAACCGTTATGGTTGCATGATAAGTTCCCGGATCAGACAGCGGACCGCTTATGGAAACGGTTATGGTGTCGCCGCTCATTTTTGCATAGGCGGCTCTGTTATCAGAAACAAAAGCCATTGATATATCATGTCCGTCCGGGTCATATGTAAGGAATTTTAGATATTCTTTGCCGAATGATTTTACGGAGATGTTTGTTCCGTTAAGTGCTTCGATAACGGGAGGCGTGTTGCTTCCGGTAGTAATATTTTGCTGGTCGCACAGACCGGAATGGTTCCTGGAATAATCGAATGCGTCTATTCTGATATAGTATTTGGTATTAAATTCAAGGCCGGATAATGTGTCTCTTATTATGTCTCCGGCTGAAAGTTTTCCTGTCTTTACCGTTTTTACGAAAGCTTTACCAGTTATATTGCTAAGATCGTAACCGTCCAGAGGAGAATCGGAGTAGTATATATTGTAACCATAAGCCTTGTCATTATCAGGATCTTCCGGGATTTTCCACGATAAATAGATATGGTTCGATCTGGCGGATAATTCCAGATCGGATATTTTTTCCGGAGGCTCGCTGCTGCTGCC
Organism: Bacteroidales bacterium; assembly: GCA_022648545.1. Classification (GTDB taxonomy): domain Bacteria; phylum Bacteroidota; class Bacteroidia; order Bacteroidales; family UBA932; genus Egerieousia. The sequence goes on from JALCMP010000030.1 coordinate 22,552, forward strand.
GATAAGGGTCTTGTATGCATCTATCAGTCCGCTTCCGAGCATGCCGGCATAAGCGGTATTATAATCATATATTATATCGTTTGCACTGGAAACCAGTCTGTTCCATAACATGTCGTTCGTAAAGCCAGCACCTCCAAGATATGAAACGGCAAGAGCCGCTACGCCAGAAACATGCGGACAAGCCATTGATGTTCCCTGGTAGTAGGCATATCTATTGTTGGTTACGGTACTCAGGATTCCTCCGTATGTGGCTGATAATTTCTGATCTCCCCCCGTAGCCGTTATTTTCACCCATGTTCCGTAATTTGAGTAATATGCTTTCTTGTAATTGGGAGCGATTGAAGCTACCGACATTACCTTGTCGTAATTGCACAATGCATTTTCGTTGGAATTGTCATTTCCTGCCGCAAATATTACTATGCCGCCTTTCATGGGGCCGGACTGATTGCCGTATTCGTCCGTTCCCGCATATTTGGTAAAATAATCAATGGCATCCTTTACCGATTCCGGAAATACTGAAGGATTGTCGTATCCCCAGCTGTTCTGGCAGATTACGGCTCCGTTGTCGGCAGCGTATTTTATAGCCGCAGGGACGTTTCCCTGATCATCATCGTTGTTGTCGAATACCTGGCACGACATTAACCTTACACCGCTGTTCGAGTTGCCATTG
>JALCMP010000031.1 GCA_022648545.1 Bacteroidales bacterium
ATCTGCCGCTGACTATTGCAGGTCCCGTTAATGCAACGAGGCCTGTATTCGTCCTATTAGGGGCTATCCTTTTTTTCGGAGAAAGGCTCAATGTCCTTCAGTGGGCGGGAGTGCTTGTCTCTTTATTTTCTATTTTTCTTCTTAGCAGGAGCGGGAAGAAGGAAGGTATAGATTTTGCCGGAAACAAATGGATATTGGTGCTTTTCGCAGCTGCGCTTATGGGGGCCGTCAGCGGACTTTATGATAAATATATAATGAAAATGCTTCCTCCCCTTTACGTGCAGAGCCGGTTTAATATTTATCAGGCCATATTGATGGGGATCATAGTATGGGGGATGAGGCGTAAACGTTCTTCCTTGAATCATGACGGAAAATTCAAGTGGAAATGGAGCATACTATTGATTTCACTGTTTATTTCTGTCGCCGATTTTGCTTATTTTTATGCGTTATCGCTCCACGGATCAATGATTTCTGTAGTTTCTATGATAAGGAGGGGCAGCGTCCTTGTCTCCTTTACATGCGGGGCCCTGCTGTTCAAAGAAAAGAATATAGGCAGTAAGGCTCTGGATTTGCTGCTTATACTTGCGGGTATGGCTCTGCTTTTCCTCGGATCTGTTATTTGATATCCGAAAAAAGGTTCGGCATGTTGTCGAGCTGTTCCTCTATGCTTACCTTGTCTTCCTGCTTGTTGTAGTTGTAGTCGGGCATGTGCTCCGCAATGCCGGCGATTCTCGAATTTACTTCCAGTCCGGTTTCCCTTGGGGAAATTATAGTTATATACGGCTGGTAAGCATATATTATATTGAAAAATTCGGCATTAGGTATTATTTCTATGGAAAATTCACAATCGCCGTTTTCTTCTCTCTTAAGAAGTTTCTGTGAGTGATGCAAAGGGTTGACTTCCAGGTAACAGGCCAGTTTGTTCCTTGCCATGAAGATTATCTTGCGCTTTTCGCCCGATAATTTCGTAACTCCTATGAAATCCCTGAAATATGTTTTGGCATCGAAGCTCAGGTTTGCAGGGAAGGGTAGTATTGAATCGGACAGTTCGGTGATTCTGTCGAGCGGCAGCCTGTAGACCTTGCTCATGCCTTCCTTGTATCCAAGAGCGTACCAGCGTCCGGAAAATTCCTTAAGAAACATCGGATAGAATATTATCTGCATCGTGCGGTTCGACCTGGAAGAATGATAGCCTATGCAAAGTGTCTGCTTTTTGAGTATGGCATCCTTTATATTTTTGAAATACTTCGTTCCTATTGCATGGGCGCGTACCTGATATGAAACTACCGGCCTTCTCTTTTCCTTTTTCGCCGTCACTTCCTCGTCGAGGATTTCTATGGCATAATTTACATCGCTCAGGCTTTCGAATGAGCCGTAGAATTTAAGTTTTTCAACAAGAGCTGCTACTTCCTGCAGCACGTTCATTTTTATGCCGGATCGGATTATGCTGAAATCAGGTCGCGAATAGGTGTAATATTTGTTCTTTATTACTTTAATCGGGGCTCCGTATCCGTTTTTTTTGTCCCGCATATGCTGAATGTCCAGCTGGACGGTTCTGACAGAAGCCCGGGCTCCGGCCATGATGCATGCGTCAATAAGATCCCTGAGAGTGTAAGAAGTCGTTCTGTCTCTCAGGCATGCATCTATGGTCTTATATCTTTTTAGTGCATCGTAATTGGCAGCCATCTCGGAAAGTTTTAAGTCTTGGATTTGTAAATATAATCAAATATAGTGTAACTTTGATACATAAATAGAAACTACGTATGAATATCCTTTTTTTATTGTTGGGTCTGATTATCGGAGCATTGGCTGCCGCATTCATCGTTCATATGAAAATGTCCCGGCTTCTTGATGCCGAAAAGGAAGCCAGGGTCGAATCCGAAACGGGAAGAAAACTGGCCGAACAAAAGGCCGAAGAGCGTGCGAAGGCTTCCGAAGAGGCTATTGCTTCCGAAAGGGAATATTCCGAAAAGGCGCTTGCAAAAGAGCACCGGGAGAGGCTGGACGAACTGGAAAGGCAGAAGGCTGAATATGATAAGATGGAAGAAAAATTCAGAAACGAATTTAAGGTTATGGCCGCCGATATACTTAAGGATAATTCGGAAAAGTTTACTCGCATGAACAGCGAAAAAATAGGCGAGATACTCAATCCTCTTAATCTCAAGCTCGAAGATTTCAAAAAGCAGATAAACGATGTTTACGACAGGGAATCCAAACAGAGGTTTTCGCTTGGCGAGAGGGTGAAGGAGCTGGCCAACCTTAACGAGCAGATAAGCAAGGATGCCAATAATCTGACAAAGGCGCTCAAGGGCGAGGCAAAAACTCAGGGAGACTGGGGTGAAATGATACTTGCTTCAATTTTGGAAAAGTCCGGTCTGATAAAAGGCGAACAATATGAACTTCAGGAATTTCTAAGGGACGACGACGGCAACTATCTTAAAAACGAACAGGGGAACAGAATGCAACCAGATGCCGTTATAACATATCCCGACAGCCGCAAGGTCATAATTGATTCCAAGGTTTCGCTTACCGCATATACGAGATTTGCCGAATCGGACGATCCCGACGTTCAGAAAAAGAGCATACAGGAACATCTGAGATCTGTAAGACAGCATATAATGGAACTTAGCGATAAGCATTACTGGAATTACACTACAACTTTCGATGCCGTGATAATGTTCATTCCAAACGAGCCTGCTTATTTGCTGGCCCTTCAATATGATAACTCCCTGTGGGAATTTGCGTACGGAAAAAGGGTATTGCTTATGAGTCCCACCCATCTTATTACAGCTCTCAAGCTTGTGGAAAATCTGTGGGTTAAGGAAAATCAAAGCCGGAATGCCCTTGAAATAGCCAGACGAGGCGCGGCTTTGTATGATAAGTTTTCTAATTTCGTAAAAAGTCTAAAGGCTGTCGGGGATGGTATAGATAAAGCAAGGGAAAAATACGAAACTGCTTTCAAACAGCTGAGTACGGGCAACGGCAATCTTGTAGGACAAGCTGAAAAACTCCGGGAACTTGGAATCAAGACCGATAAGGAGTTGGGTATTTCGTCGGATTGATTAAATTTGCCTTACTAAAATTCTAAACATGCACAAGGCTTATTCTACGGCGAGGGTCTACCTCGCCACTATTTTGGGGATAATGTTCTATGGCGTAACGTTCCTTTCTCTGGGGACGATACTTCCTCAATTGATTGAAGTATTTCATGAAGCAGCCATGCTTCCGCAGCTGCTTTCCATAGGCATAATAGCGGGGACTTTGGTTTTCGGTCCGGTAACGGACAAATTCGGCTACAAGTTCATGCTTGTTATGTCATGCCTTTTTCTAATAGCAGGATTGCTGGGTCTGGCATATTCAAGGGAAGCCGTTTTTCTTGAAGCCGGAATAATAATGATAGGCTTCGGCGGCGGAGTCATAAACGGAGAAACGTCTGCAATAGTTGCTAAAATCTTCGGAGATGATAAAAGAACCGAGCGTATGAGTCTTCTGGGGGCTTTTTATTGTATTGGTGCATTACTATGGACCGTGGTATGCTGGTTCGTTCCCGATTATAAGATTCCTCTTACCGGAGCTGCTGTTATGATGGCCTTGTGTGTAATATATTTCATGTCTATAAAATTTCCGTCCGCCGACTATGCAGGTAAAGACGATCCCGATACTCCCGATTCAGCAGATGCCGGACAGGCTACCGGCAGAAGAGGAAAAGGATTATCCATAGGTGCTCTTTTGTTCAGTCCCGTTTTGCTTATATGTGCACTGGTCCTCTTTTTCCAGGGAGGGATAGAAGGAGCTACTGCAAATTTCTCAAAGCTTTACTATACTTCCAACGGCCTTTCCGTATCGAATGCTTCTGTGGCACTGACTTTCTTAACCGTGGGAATGCTGGCCGGCAGAGTTGCAATGGGGTGGTTCCTAAAGCGCATGGCCGACGTCGTAGTCCTTATTTTTTATTGTCTTGTTTCCCTGGCAGGCATAGTTTATATGCAGATAAATGCACTTTCTTTTATAGCGGCCGGAATATCAATGTTCCTTATAGGTTTCGGAACCGGAGCCATATGTCCAATATTGTTCAGTTATGTGGGAGGAATCTATACGAGAAATGCGGGAACGGCCTTGTCGATAGTCATCTTTATTGCGCTGGGTGGGAATTTTCTATTTAATCATATAATAGGGAAGGCTTTTCTGACTCCCGGGGGAAGCGAAAACTTTCCGCTGATTCTTTCCGGCCTATCCATAATTATTCTTATTACGGCTCCTTTCGTATATTCCGTTGCCAAGTCATATCGCAAAAGAAGAGGTCTAAAATGAACACGTCCGGCCCTCCTGACTTTTTGTCTTGCCGGAACTGCTATTTTGGTGCCTAAATGTCAGTAAAACAGACTTTTAATGCCATTTTGTCCGTATTATGGGCAATGCGGGCCTTTATTTTAGCCTGGTATGCAGTTTGTCGTATATGAAAATGAATCCGAACGGCGGATAAGAAAAAACGGACGGATTCGAGAAATGAATTAATAATAAAAAAATAGGAGGATTTAATCATGACATCATTAATCAGAAGACAGCAAAATTGGTTGCCGGACGTATTCAACGACTTTTTTGACAATGATTGGCTCGAGCATGCAAATTACTCTGCTCCGGCTATAAACGTAAAGGAAAACAAAGAAAATTATCTTATTGAAGTTGCTGCTCCGGGAATGACGAAAGAAGATTTCAACATTCGTCTGGACGAGGACAATGATTTGGTAATTACCATGGAGAAGAAAAACGACAAAAAAGATGAAGAGAAGGACACACATTACATAAGATGCGAATTCTCTTACTCAAAATTCCAACAGGCAATGGTTTTGCCTAAAAACGTAAACAAGGAAAAAATATCTGCCAGGGTTGATAACGGCGTTTTGAAGATATTTCTTCCAAAATATAAGGCCGATGAAGCGAAACCTGATAACAAATTGATATCTATTGAATAATTAAAGGCTTTGTAAGTTATTGAAAGATGGTGGTTTCCGTTAAGGAGCCACCCTCTTTTCGTATTATGGCGGTAAAATTGTGTATACAAATATTGTCTATTTTTATTTATTTTATATAAAAATCTAAACAATTGAATTATGAGAAAGATAGTTTCATTGATAACGGCCGTTATCATATCATGCGGTTTTACCGTTCATTCCTATTGTTCTGTAAGAAATATTCCGCGAGACAATTATCCCCGTCCGCAGTTCGAGCGCAGGGAGTGGAAGAATCTTAACGGAGAGTGGTCATATGTTTTTGATTTCGCCAGATCGGGAATGGACAGGAAGTTGTTTGAAAGCAAGGGCTTCGATAAAAAAATAATGGTACCTTTCTGCCCTCAAAGCAAATTGAGCGGTGTCGGATACAGGGATTTTATTTCCGGCATGTGGTATCACCGTATCATCACCGTTCCGGATTCATGGAAAGGCCGGAAGATATTGCTTCATTTTCAGGCCGTGGATTATTTTGCCGGTGTTTATGTCGACGGCCGGTGTGTAGCCGAGCATTGGGGAGGGAGCACGCCTTTTTCCGCGGATATAAGTGCGTATGCCGACGGAAAAAATCATGATCTCGTAGTACGTGTCGAAGACGATGAACGAGGCAATAATATTCCCCGCGGCAAGCAGTCGTCGGATTATTATTCTTCCGGATGTTCCTATACGAGGACTACCGGAATATGGCAGACCGTCTGGATGGAGTCCGTTTCAAATTACGGATTGAGCGGAGTATATATAAAGCCTGATCCTGATCAGGGAAGATTTGTTGCTGATCCTTCTTTTTATGCTCTTTACAGGGGGGAGAAGCTCAGGGTTACAGTATATGACGGTAAAAAGAAAGTTTGTGTACGAACAATAGATGCTTCGGATGCTTCTTCCGTTATCCTGCCTGTAAGGAATGCAAAACTATGGTCTCCGGAATCCCCGTTCCTTTATGACTTCGTTTTCGAAGCAATGGATTCGTCCGGAAAGATCATTGACAGTGTAAGATCTTATTCAGGGATGAGGAAAGTGAGTATTATAGGCAACAGGATATATTTGAATAACGAACCTTATTATTTGCGATTGGTTCTTGAGCAGGGTTTTTACCCCGACGGAATATGGACGGCTCCTTCCGATGCAGCTATGAAGCATGATATAGAACTTGCATTGCTTGCAGGTTTCAACGGTGCCCGCCTCCATCAGAAAGTTTTCGACGAAAGATTTCTTTACTGGGCCGACAAGCTGGGATATCTTGTATGGGATGAATTTCCGAACTGGGGAGCCGATGTTAATTATGTAGAAACAGAAACCAATTTCCTTCCGGAATGGACGGACGTTGTTAAGAGGGACAGGAATCATCCTTCCATAATAGCATGGACTCCATTTAACGAAACATGGGAGATGCCTTCCGATAAGGAAAGGGCAAAGCAGGCCAGAAGAATCATAAGAGATGTATATAAGGTTACCCATGACCTGGATTATCGTCCGGTGAACGATGCAAGCGGATTATATCACGTCGTTACCGATTTATGGACGGTTCATAATTATGAACAGGATCCTGAAAAACTTTCGGCGCTGCTTTCCGGAAAGGACGGTCGGCTTTTTATGCAGGATCCCAAAAGAGAAGCAGATTATAACGGGCAGCCGTATTTGATAGACGAATACGGAGGTCTGCGCTGGATAAAAGGGCAAAAGTTCTCCGAAAAATCGTGGGGATACGGTCGTCCTCCTCGTTCTCCGGAAGAATTTTATTTGAGGCTTGAAAAGCTTACAGATGCCATCCTTGGTGCAAAACACGTATGCGGATATTGTTATACGCAGTTTACAGACGTGGAACAGGAGCAGAACGGCATATATAATTATGATCGTTCTGAAAAATTTGATATGAAACGGATTCATGACATATTTGCCAAGACTCCCGAAGGATATTCCAATAGCAGCAAATAAATAATATGATGAAAGATAAGTTATTATTTACAATATCGATAGTATCTTTAATATTAGCTGCGGGATGCGGTAATAGACATAAAGAAATAAAATTGCTGGACAAAGGGGCTTTCAGCGGTAAGATAAACGGAAAGGAAGTTTCTCTTTATACCCTTAAAAATAAGAACGGGCTTATTATGCAGGTTACTAATTTCGGTGCAAGGGTGGTTGATCTGTGGACGCCGGATAGCAACGGAGAATTCGACGATATAGTATTGGGATACGATAGTCTGGATAAATATGTACATAACAAGGGTGAGCGTTTTCTCGGAGCGGTTGTCGGCCGCTATGCAAACAGAATTGCACGGGGCCGTTTCCGCATAGGCGAGAACGAATACCGTCTTGCTGCATTTAATAACGGACAATGTCTTCACGGAGGTATAAGGGGGTTTGACATGAAGGTTTGGAACATTGATTCCATTTCGTCAAATATGATAGTATTTTCTTATGTTTCGCCCGATATGGAGGAAGGATTTCCTGGTAAGCTTAGTGTGAAAATGATTTATAAGCTGACAGATAAAGACGAATTCAAAATAGAGTACTCTGCAGTTACTACAAAGCCTACCGTGGTAAATCTTTCTCACCACTCTTTCTTCAATCTTAATGGCGAAGGCAACGGGACAGTACTGGATGATATCCTGCAAATAAATGCCGGCCGGTATACGCCTATCGATTCTGTTTCTATCCCTATGGGAACGCTGGATACAGTAGGAGGGACCCCTTTTGATTTCCGTATTCCGGAAGCAATCGGGAGCAGGATAAAAGATAAAAATATCCAGCTTGCAAACGGCAACGGATATGATCATAACTGGGTTCTGTCCGGAAATCAGGAAAGAGTTCCCGGTGATACTTTATTGGCTGTAAGAGTATATGATCCGAAAAGCGGAAGACGCTTGGAATTGTATACCGATCAGCCCGGGGTTCAGTTTTATAGCGGAAATTTTTTCGACGGAACGACTTGCGGCACGAACGGCAAGCCTTTCAGTAAGCATGGGGCGATGGTTTTTGAAGCGCAGAAATATCCCGACAGTCCAAATAATCCTGATTTCCCTTCCACATTGCTGAATCCCGGAGAAACATACCGTCAGATTACTTATTATAAATTTTCGGCAGTTCCGCGGAAATAAGGCTGCTATATTATTATCTTCTTGTATATTGATATTATATCTTTTTCTATTTTAAGCGTAGCATCAATATCGTCGGGAACTTCCAGGGAATGATTCGCCCTCTCATATAGATAAAATTTCACCTTGTTGGATACTGTGAATCTTTTTATCGCAGCCATGGATGTGAACTGGTCTTCCGTTCCACACATGTAGATATCGTTTTCATTTGCGTATTTGAAAGTCATCTCAAGCGGGGAGAGCAGGCAGTGTCTTATTTTCATACCCGGATTTTTGCCGGATGAAAGGATTTCTTTTTCCGATATTTTTCCTATTGTCGTTCCGATACTTTTGGAAACGAATAGGATTTTGTCATATGATCGGAAATCTATCTTGTCAAGAATGGGTTTGCATGCGATATAGCCGTTTTGTGCCGTTTCTTCAGAAATTTTTGTTTTTCCGAATTTTATTGTGCCGGCATAGTCGGCATTGATAACATCGTAGTTTTTAATGCCGGCTATTTTTCTTGCATAATACAGAAGGGGCCTGTCGGATGAATATCCAAGTCCCGGAAATACAACTAATAATTTTTTCATTTGATCTTAATCTATCTTAATTATCGACGCCGAGAATGGAGCTGTTTTTATTATGAATCTTATTCCCTGCGGTGTGTTTTTTCTTTCTTTGAAAGATACCTTTCCGGAAGATATTACGGTTTCTGCCTTTGCCGTACCGCTTGTCTTTTCCGTTATTTCAATTTCCTGCTTCTTTTCTGAAGGATTAAGTACTACAAGGTATTTTTCTTTTAAAGTGTATCTTTCATATACCATAGGGTATTGCTGGTCTTTGTCGTTTAGCAGTTTCCAGTCTCCGTTGTTTCCAAGAGCAGGAGAGGATCTGCGCAGCGCAATTAATTTGCGCACATAATTCAGCAGGGATCCCGGGTCTGTTTCTTCCGATGCAACCGTTATTTTTCCGTGCCCGGTATCTACAGGAAGGTACAGACTGTCGGGATTGCATGTTGAAAATCCGGCATCGGGACCGGCTCCCCATTGCATCGGGGTACGTGTACCGCTGCGGTGGTTGCTTCCTTCTTTCGATGGAAGTCCGGTCTGGTATTTCATGCCTATCTCGTCTCCGTAATATATGAAAGGTACTCCCGGCATAGTAAGGAAGAATGTCATTGTAATCTTTAACTGTTCGAATGTATTCCTTGTTCCTATGTTGGGCCTCTGGTAATCGTGATTTGCAGAAGGAATGGCTATGTATCCCGTATTTTTCGTTGCTTCATAAGCCACTGTGTAGTTATTGCGGAAGATTTCCATTGAGCCTTTTCCGCTTTTGTCGAAGTAACAGAAGTCATATCCTCTGTTCTTTCCCCAGTGTGTGTCGGGGGCGAAAAACAGGGAAGGGTAGCCTTTTAATCCGAAATGGATGTAGAAATCTATGTTGAATCCTGCAGGGATGGATTCCGCCGGGTTTGCCCATTCGGATATCAATACGTTCTCGGGATAATTTGAATTCATCCATTTCCGTATTCCGCGCCAAAGATTTATCGTAGCTTTGTGCCCCGGATCGTTTTTTACCAGACTTGCAGCCATATCCACGCGGAATCCGTCAACACCCTTATCCATCCAGAATGCCATTATGTTTTTAAGTTCCCTTACGACTGCCCTTGGGCCCGGAGCGGTTATCGGCTGTTCCCAGGGCTTATCGGCATCGGGATGTGCAAAACCGTAGTTAAGCGCCGGCTGGCATTCGAAAAAGTTCTTTTTATAATATTTTGCACGTGGTGCGTTTGCTTCTACGAAAGATCCTATAGTGCTTGATTCGGGATGTTTTTGCATATGCCTTTTTATTATCCCCTGTTTTTCCTTTTCTGAAATTTTGTCGGTCCATATGTAGTAGTTGCTGTATTCCAGATTGGAATCGGCCTGCATGGATTGTTCGAACCATGCGCACTTGTCGCTGGTATGTCCGGCTACAAGATCGAGGCATACTTTTATTCCGAGTTTATGAGCCTCCTTCGTTAGCGTTACCAAATCCGTATTGGTACCGAACCTGGGATCGACTTTATAGAAATCTATTACGTCGTATCCTCCGTCGAACCAGCCGGAATGAAATACCGGGTTGATCCATAATGCAGTAACACCCAATGATTTGATGTAGTCCAACTTTGAGATTATGCCTGGAATATCTCCTATGCCGTTTCCGTCGCTGTCCTTGAAGGATGAAGGATAGATTTGATAAAAAACGGCATTGTTCAGCCATTCCGGACCCTTGTGCTGCGTTTGTCCGTAAATTTCCGGAACATGGCACATTGTAATCAGCAGCAGCGATGAAAGAATGAATTTCTTTATTTCTTTCTTTTTCATATTTTTTGTTTATGGTTGTTTATATGTAGCCGTATTTCCGAAGACATATTTGAACATTTCTTCGTAATACGCGGCTTTTTTATTCATGGCCAGTGGATATGCCCTGGATGTAGACGGCATCCTGTAGAATCTTATGGGTTTTTCATGCTGCATAAATTCTACGTATCCGCCCATATCGGGCTTTTTACAATCAAGAATATCGCTAAGTGCCACAGCGGCTTTTTCACCGGTGGCGGATATTGCCCGGCATTGCGGGATCTGTTCCAGTATCTTCCTTATGTCGGTGCGTTCTACTATCTTCAGGAAATTATCGGAGGCGTTGTTTTTAAGTCTGATTATAGATGATGCCGTATCGTAAATTGCAATTCCGTGTCCGTTACAGAATTCAGTTATCGCCTTAATATCGAATCTTTTTTCTCCGGATAAGATAAAATGCTCCCGGTCATTGAAAAAGACAATTCCCATTATGCGCCACATGTCGTTTATGAAATTCGGGTAAAAAAAGTCCATCGACCATCGTTTTTTATCCGGCGGGAAGCTTCCGAGCATTAGCAATCCGGCGTTATGAGGAAGAAAGGGTTTTAAAGGATGCTTTTCAACTTTCGGATTCATTTGTCTAAAATTTTCCAAAAAGAATCCGGCAGATATATGTTTTTTACGGTTGCTGCTTTTTCAAAAAGAGGGGCTATATCCTTCTCCCTGAAACCGGCTATTCCGCATCCAATCCTTGTTACCAGGAATTTTAATTCCGGGTGTTCGGTTGCGAATTTTATAAATTCGTCTACATAAGGTTTTATTTTGTCGGTTCCTCCCTGCATAGTGGGAATTCCGTAGCTTTTTCCCTGCAATCCTGTTCCTTGTCCCATTACGGCTCCGAATTTGAGATAGGCGATTCTTGCTGCTCCCCCTCCGTGCATTCCGTCCTTATTGCTTCCGAAAACGAATATTTCATCGGGAGCGAGAGATTTTATAATGTTGGGTGCTATTCTTTTTGTATTATCTTTTTCCATTGTATTATCTTTTTCCCAAGATACAAAATTCTTATCTTTGCCGTATAATAAAGTAACAGAGGAGGAATTTTAATGCATGTATTATTGGTGAACGGCAGTCCGCATGCCAAAGGCTGTACGTATACGGCACTTTCCGAAATAGCCGGAATTTTAAAGGAAGAAGGGATTGAAAGTACTATTTTTCATATAGGGACTGATCCCGTGCATCCCTGTATAGGATGCAGGAAATGCAAGGAATTGGGCAAATGCGTTTTCGATAACGATATTGCCAATGATCTTCTGGATGCCATGCTTAACGCAGACGGCGTTATTATAGGTTCACCGGTTTATTTTGCCGGGCCTGCAGGAGCGCTTTGTACTATTCTCGACAGGGTTTTCAGTGCCGGAAGCAGCAGATTTGCCCTTAAACCCGCGGCTGCTATCGCAAGCTGCCGGAGAGGAGGACTCGAAACTACCATGGACAGGCTTAATAAATATTTTACCGTAAGTCAGATGCCCGTAGTTCCGTCTACATATTGGAACGGCATACACGGCAATACTCCCGAAGAAGTTTTTCAGGATAAGGAAGGCATGCAGGTAATGCGCATGCTAGGACATAATATGGCATGGATGCTGAAAAGCTTTTCAGCAAATCCGGACAGACCGGACGGCGAAAAAAAAGTAAAGACTAATTTCGTAAGATAATTAGCCTTTTACTTTTTCATTTATGTAACCTTTATTTTATGTAAACCCGTTTTGGGTTTCCGAACGGATTTATATCTCCGCTGCCTGAAATATGTCCCTCTATGTTTTCAGAAGCAAAACAATCGATATCACCCGAACCTGCTATCGTAGCCGTTACGCTTGCGGCATGCAGGTTTTTTGCGTTTATGTCTCCGGATCCGGCTATATGGTAAACGGCCGATCCGCATTTTCCTGAAAGTTCTATGTCTCCTGAACCTGCAATATTCGCTCTGCAATTATCACAGGAGATGTTTTCCAGAGATGCATCCCCTGAACCGGCTATGCCTATTTTAAGATCAGAGCATTCCAAAGCCTTAAAGGAAACGTCTCCGGAACCGTTTGTTCTCAGGCTTATTTCCCTGCATGAAAGTGTTTCCCCTATAATATCTCCGGAACCGTTTACTCCGATCTCCATTTTGTGATCGTTTTTGAAGGCCGAATGGAATTTTATGTCTCCTGAACCGTATAATGATGCTTTTTCAAGATCCGGTACCGTAATTCGCACTTCTATCGTCTGGTTTTGCATTATTATGCTGGTGTGCCTTTTATAGCTTACGTCGAGGTCTGTTCCGTTTATTTGCGTTACCACAAGCGGAACTATATTATCGGGACCGTAGATTTCTATTACGGGTTTCCCTGGTTTTTGCGTAAGTATTATGTCAATGTTGCCGCGCGAGCTTACACTTTGTATTTTTTCAGCATATATTGTTTTGGAGGTATATGTTTTACTTGCCTTTATCCATTTTCTGTTACCTGCACATGCGGTGCTTATCATAAATGATAATGACATGACGGCTAAGACAGAAAAGGTGTCTTTTTTAGTTTTTGATAATCTTAGTCCCATAATTATTTGTTTTTAACCGATGCGTATTTTGGCTTTCCCTTATATATTATGCTTCCGCTGCCGATGGATGATCCTTCTATCTTTTCGGAAGCGTAACAGTCGATGTCTCCCGAGCCGCTGGTTCTTGCCTTTACGAATTGAGCCTTAAGATCGGAGGCCATTATTGTTCCGGAGCCAGCTACCCTGTAATTTGCATTTACAGTTTTACCGGAAAACCTTATGTTTCCCGATCCTCCGAGTGTCCCGGAAATGGAAACGGATTTTATTTCGTAAACGTCCATATTTCCGGAGCCCGACACTTTTGCCTTGATTTCCGAAGCTTCGGCGGTTTTTAGGAAAAGGTCGCCGGAACCGCTTGTGGCAATATTCAGTTTGCCGCATTTTACCTTGCTTCCGGTAAGTCTTCCGGATCCTGCTACGTTAAGCGAAATTTCCCCTGCAGATTTTATTTCGCCGGGCAGTATTATGTTTCCCGAACCGTTGATTGACAAAGATTTTATATTAGGCATATAGACTCTAACCTCAAGAGTTTTTCCGTCCAGTCTTACTGAAGAAGACGTTTTGAGTCTTACCCAAAGGGTAGAGCCCATTCTGTTGGTTGCAACAAGCGGAACGATATTGTCGGGACCGTAAATTTCCACTTTCCTTTCGCCGGTCGTCTGGGTTACCTTCAGATGTATGCTCCCGAGTATCTTTATGCTTGTAAACGGACCGGTTTCTTTTGTTATGGAAGCATATTTGTCGTTTGCAGTAATCCATTTTCTGTTTCCTGCGAAAGTGCTTTCGCACATGAAAATTAACAATATGGCTGCGATAACTTTTCCAGCCGTTGCAGATAATCTTATTCTCATATCAAATTTTTTTTCGTAGCAAAATAAGAAAACTTTGCTTAAAACTGCCAAAAAATCTTAAGTCCCGTGTAAAATTCGTGCATCATCCCGCGATGAAGGGATTCGGATAGATACGAAAGAGCCGTTTCCCCGGTACAGTGTCCCGTGTACAAAAGCATTTCCGGATATAATTTTTCAAGCATTCCCGACAGTTCAGCCAGATCTTTTTCTTTTTCACCTCCTCCGTCGGGAAGATGGAAACCGCCTATGAATGCGAATATGTCGTTCGTGCCGGCGAATTTTCTGCATGATTCCGCTATGTTGAGAATTCCGTTGTGGGAGCATGGCGATATTATTATGATTCCTTTCGGAGTACGGAATACAAGAGACATTTCGTGCAGGAAGTCGTCGGGATATTCGCATGTTCCTTTTGGGCTTTTTGCGGTAAGAAATTTGTTTCCCGCAGGTTCCGGATATTTATAGCATGTATTGAAAACCAAAGCAGTATCTTCCGAAAGCCATCGGCTTTTTTCTACTTTAACAATCCTTTCCGGGAACGTGCTTTCCAGAATTGACGTGTCTATGCTTATTTTATGATTCTTTCCGCCTCTGGACGAATAATACAAGCTGCCGGTAATTTTATCCGACATGTATACCGGTGCCGTTCCGTTGGTCTGCAGGAATCTTTCAAGGCCGCCGATGTGATCGTTATGTCCGTGGGATATTACCGCAAAGTCGGTTTTTTGCAGGTCTTCGCCCAGTTTTTCCGCATTATCGGCGAATCTGCCGCTTAGTCCGGTATCGCACAGTATGGTTTTTCCGGCGTCGGTTTTTATCAAGATGGATAATCCGTGTTCGGAGAATAACTTTTTATCGTAAAGTCTGTTGTCTATAAGAAAAATTATTTCCATTTATAGTTGTAATTGCGTTTATATAATTGTAAATATATGATTATTCGTAAATTTTTGCTAATTCTGCACTATGGATGAGTTCGAAAGTATACGCGAAGAAGTGCAAAACTGCCGGAAATGTACTCTTTGCGAGACAAGACATAACGTAGTTTTCGGCGAAGGCAACAGGCATGCGCCTATAATGTGCATCGGGGAAGGACCCGGATATTATGAAGATATGCGGGGGAGGCCTTTCGTGGGGAAATCAGGAGAGTTGCTCGATAAGATATTTGCGGCCTGCGGATTCTCGCGCCAGACTCATATATTCATAGGAAATATAGTAAAATGCAGGCCTCCTGAAAATAGAGATCCCAAGCCTGAAGAGCGGGAAGCGTGCATACCGTATCTTTATCGTCAGATCGAACTTATAAATCCCAAAATTATAATCCTGCTTGGTGCTACCGCCCTTAAGGGGCTTATAGATCCTAATGCAAGAATTACACAGCTCAGAGGACAGTGGCTGGACTGGAAAGGTAAATTGGTAATGCCTACTTATCATCCTTCGGCTCTTTTGAGAAATCCGGGGCTAAAACGCGATGCGTGGAACGACTTCAAGAAAGTAATAGATAAGTATCGCGAAATTGTAGATCCTTCGCATTATTGTAAATATCATTAGTTTCCGGATTTTTTTCAGCCCTTACATTCCGTTTACGAACATCAGAAGTCTGTTGGTTATGTTCGTTTCGCTTACTCCGCTATCGAAATCGAGCGACAATATGTTCATGTCGGGATATAATTCCTTTATGCGTTTTTCCACACCTTTGGAAACTATCTGATTGGCTATGCATCCGAACGGCTGGAGACTTACGACCCTGTTTATTCCGGATTCGGCCATGGCGGCTATTTCCCCCGAAAGGAGCCATCCTTCGCCGAACTGCGAATTAAGCGAAATTATCCTGCCTGCCTTTTCGGCCAGCTTGAATATATCTGCGAAAGGGATGAAATGCCGGAATCCTTTTCCTATTTCATTTATACGGTCGATTTCGCGTTCCGCAATATTGTATAATCTTTTTATTATGGAAAGCGGTACCGGACTTTTTTCCACGCCTGTTTTTTGTTTTACAACTTTGTTTACGAATCCTTCCATAAAGAAATCCGACAGAAGGGGAGGTATGACTTCTATTTTACGGTTTTCCAGCCATTCAATTATGTGCCTATGGGCGAAGGGATTAAGCTTGAGATATATTTCGCCGACTATTCCTATTTTGGAATGTTCGGAGTCGTTGCATATTTCATTAAAATCGCAAGCTGCTTTTTTCAGAAGACGGAGCAGCGCTTTTCTGTCGTTTTGTTCTATGATTTTTTTGGCTCCGTTGAGATATTTGTCCTTTAGTTTTAACGCTGCTCCTTCTTCTTTTTCCCTTACGGCCGAGGCGTGGTAGAATTTCGAAATGCAATCGCCGTATAAAACCGAATCGAAAGTTATAGGAATCACTTTCAGCCAGTTTATATGGAAGCCCGGCTGGTTTTTTGCCAGTCCCTTGGTAAAGGTCAGTGATATTACAGGTACGTCATTGTATCCGGCTCCTACCAGGCTTTTTTTAATAAGGGAAATGTAATTGCTAGCCCTGCATTGTCCCCCCGTCTGCGTGATTGCAACGGCCGTATTATGCGGATCGTATTTCCCGCTGTCGAAGGCCTTTATGAAATCCCCGGCTATAAGGGTGGCCGGAAAGCATACTTCGTTGTTTGAATATTTCAATCCCTTTTCGCAGGATTCTTCATCGCTTAACGGGAGCGAGTCTACGTCATATCCTGCGATTTTCATTATCGACGGTATGAGCGGCGATATGAAAGGGGTGAAAAATGGAGCCAGTATTTTCTTTTTCGCCGACTTTATATCGAATGCCGGAGTATCTTCAAATGGAAGATTTTTAATTTCCGCCTGTTCGTCCTGCATCTTCCTGCTTTCTATGAAAGATCTTATGCGTAATTTGAGCGATCCTATGTTGTTGACGTCGTCTAATTTAAGAAGCGTCATTGTTTTTCCATGGCGATGGAGCAGTTCTTTTACCGAATCGGTAAGGAACGCGTCGGGTCCGCATCCGAACGATGTCATTTGCATGAATTGTATGTCACTGCCTTCCGTTGCGGTCCATTTCGCAGCTTTTAATATCCTGTTAGGATATGACCACTGCGGAACGAAATGAACATCCGAGATGTCTATATTCATATTTCGTACTATATCGTCCGTTATTACAGAAACTCCCAGGGATGCTGCCATTCCCGATAATTTGTGCTGTATAAGTGGATCCGCATGGTATGGGCGTCCGGCGATAAGCAGTACCGGTATATGCTTTTCCCTGCTTTTTCGCAGTATCTCCATATTCATTCCGGCTAATTTTTTGCCGAAACAGATTTGTTCTTCAACTGCTTTTGCAAAAGCTTTTTTTATTGTACATTCTTTTATTCCGAACCCCGACAGATATTTTCTGCATTGGCGGTAAAGATCTTTTTTCTTCTTGAATGTAAATATCGGGGAATCTACAGGGACCGACGTTCCTACGCTTTTTATTACCTGGGAATAACCTGTTACTATGGGGCAGTTATAACTGTTTTTATATCCGTCGGGTTTCTCGAATACTACGAAGGGCATGAATATCCTGTCGGGATGTTTTTTTATAAGATTCAAAATATGTCCGTGTACCAGTTTGGCGGGGAAGCAAATGTTGTCGGACATTATGCTTTTTGCTCCTTTTTCATATTCGGGAGTTGTCGAAGGATCGGAAAGTAAAAGCCGTATTCCGCATTCGCTGAACAACGTGTGCCAGAAAGGGTAGTCTTCGAAGGTATTGAGGCATCTCGGAATTCCCAGTGTTGCAGCAGGCTTTTTTATTTCCGATTTGCGGTCGAACAGCAACCCGAGTTTCCGGGAATATGCGTCATCTCCCTTTACGGAGTTTTTTCCTGAATTACAGAAGACCTTTTCGCATCGGTTGCCCGAGTAAAATATGTCGCCGTTCCCGAATGTGTATTTGGTTACGCTGCATTTGTTTTCGCATCCGCGGCAATGAAGTTCGGAAGAAGTGTAATCTGCATTGTTTATCATATCGGGGAGTGTGGTGCCTTTTTTGCCGTTTTGTCCGGACGTCTTTCCCAGTACGCTTAATGCGCATCCGTAGGCCCCCATCAATTCCGGTTCGTTGCTCCTGAATACCTTTTTCCCTGTTATTTTTTCAAAGGCCCTTACCACGGAGTCGTTTTTCATCGTACCGCCCTGTACGACAGGGTTTTCTCCAAATTCCCCGGCATCGTTTAGCTTGAGGACCTTGTTCAGGCAGTTTTTTATTACCGAATACGATAGCCCCGCAGCAATATTGCGGACTTCAGCTCCTTCGCTGAGTGCCTGTTTTACTCTGGAATTCATGAATACGGTACATCTGCTTCCCAAATCGCAAGGGGAGTCGGATGTACATGCTTCTTCGGCAAATTGTTCTGCACTGCGGTTCATTGAACCTGCGAAAGTTTCTATGAACGATCCGCATCCCGATGAACAGGCTTCGTTGATTTCTATTCTGTTTATTATTCCGTCCTTTATGAATACGGCCTTCATGTCCTGTCCGCCTATGTCGAGAATGAAGGAAACGTTTTTATTAAGAGTCTTTGCCGCAAGATAATGCGCCATGGTTTCAACTATTCCTCCGTCAAGCTTGAATGCGGTTTTTATGAGGTCTTCCCCGTATCCGGTAGAGCAGCTTCCCTTTATTTCCGGTATGGTTCCGGCCTGTCTGCATTTTTCTTCGAATTCCGACAGTCCCTTTTTTACGGCCGACAGCGAATCTCCTTCGTTGTGCGAATAGTACTTGAATACCGCTTCTCCGTTTTGATTGAGAGCCACTATTTTTGTGGTTGTAGATCCGGAGTCTATCCCGAGGGCGATCTTCATGTTCCCTGCATTCAGAGAGCCTTTTTTCATTCCGTTGGCGGATTTATCTTTTTTCCAGTTCAGATAATCTTCTTTATCGGAAAAAAGGGCTTCCGTATGTTTTTTCCCTGCATCGTATGTGAACGATCTTTTAAATACCGCGGCCGTAAAATCCGACAGCGAAACCGTCTCCGAATCATTGGCGTAAAGTGCCGCTCCGTATGCAGGGACCAGGTTCCCGCAATCCGGAAGGATGGCGCATTTTTCATTTAACTCGAGATAACTCAAAAATGCCTTCCTTAATTCCGGCAGGAAAGTAAGCGGACCTCCGCAAAAAAGTATGACGGGTTTTATGTCGAATCCGTGAGCAAGAGTTGCTACGATCTGTACGGCAACCGCGTGGAATATAGATGCCGATATATCTTCACAGGATGCATTTTTTGCTTCGAGGTTTTGTATGTCAGTCTTACAGAATACTCCGCATCGTGAGGCAATGGGGTATAGGGTCTTAGCTCTTGCAGCATATTCGTTTAATTGTCCTACGCTTATGCCTAATAAAACCGCCATCTGGTCTATAAAAGCACCTGTCCCTCCCGCACAGTTTCCGTTCATATGTGAATCGGCAGTTCCGTTTTTGCCGAAGAATACGATTTTTGCATCTTCTCCTCCGATATCTATCATGGTAGAGACTTGCGGATATTTTATTCTTACGAATTCCGATGCTGCCACAACTTCCTGGACAAACGAAAAACGGCATCGTTGCGCGATGCCCATTCCGATAGATCCTGTTATGTTTATTTTAAAATTAATTTCGCCCAGCGTCTTGCGTATTTTATCAGATAATGCAGAAATGCTTTTTGTTATGTCTCCGTTGTGACGGGCGTAATCTGTGAAGACCGAATTTCCTGCTGAATCGAGAACTACGGCCTTTATTGTGGTGGATCCTATATCCAAACCTATTTTAAAGGTGACCATTTGCTAAAAAGAAACTCCTATTTTATTTTGGCAAATTTAAAAACAAAATGGTGATTTATTATTCTTCCGGGAATTTTATTTTGAAACGGGTTATATTATCTTCATATGTTCGCAGGGAAAAACTGCAGTTATGTTTTGAAAGAACTTCACGGATGAAAACAAGTCCTATACCCTGACCGTTAGGTTTTGTTGAGAAAAAAGGACTGAATAATTTCTCAGCTGCATCTTTGCTTATACCGGCGCCGTTGTCCGAGATTTCTATTGTAGCCGGTTCCCGGGTGGTGCTTATGTATATGTCTCCTTTTTCTCCGATGCTTTCGGCGGAATTTTTTACTATGTTCGTAAGTACCTGGCCGAACAGGGATGTGTCCATTTTAACATCGGGACTTGTGTTGCAAAGATTCAAGTGCAGTTTTATTTCTCTCTTTCCGCAGATGTTTTCCATGAATATTTTATTGTCCGATACCTGTTTGTTTAGGGATACCGTTTCAAAATTAGGTTCCGGTATTTTTACCACGTTTGCGAAATTGGTTATGAATTTGCTCATGCCGTAGCAGCGGTCTACGCAGACCTGCATAAATCCGCATAGATCTCCCTTGTTTCCGAGAGCGTCTATTACTGATTCCAGAGTGGATGTTATTCCCGCCGTAGTATTATTGACTTCGTGTGAAATCATCCTTATGACCTTTTCATATGCTTTCTTTTCGGCCTTCATTACATCCGAAGTCAGTTTTTCTATAAGAAAGAAAGGGTGGGACGCCCCCCTGTCCTGAAAAGATAGTTTTGAGCATCTGTATATCATGGCGCTGCTGGATCTTATGATTTTGGATTCATCGTTTTTCAATCCGGCGGTTTCGGCTGCCAGGGGAGAGGAGAGTTCGCCGAGTTTTTTTCCATGGACTCCGTTCTCTCCGAAGGAGTCCGGTATTGCGGGGATTCCTTTTCCGAAAATTTCTTCCGGCGTGCTGTCGAGATACTTTAGTGCGGCATCGTTCAGCATGGTTATATGTTCGTCGAAATCGAGTATGATGACCCCCATGGGGGTCGCTTTAATAAGCAGATCGAGGAAGTTGTTCTGTTCGCGAAGCTTCAGCCGTTCGTCTTTGAGTTGGGACATCATGCGGTTGAATATTTCAACCATGTTGTCGGCTTCCATCTGGTTTACCTTAATAAGATGACTCCCGAAATCCTGTTCGCGAAGAAGGTCCATTCCGTTGTTTATTGATCTGAAAGGGTTGATGACCTTGTGATAAAAAAAAATAAGATAGATGAAAATAAGGAAGGCAAGCAGTTCCACGGAGTAAAAGATAATCCGGTGTTCTTTTTGTATTCCGGATGCGAATACAAGTAACATCAGGGCAATGAGAAGTGTTGCTAAGATGAAGAAATAATATTTAACCTTCACTTTCATACTTCACTTATTCTGTATTGATTCCGTATTTCTCGAGCCTGCGGTACAAGGCGGTGCGGCTTATACCGAGAGATCTGGCTATTTGGGATATGTTTCCGTTATATTTATCCATAGCCTGAAGTATTGCCTGCCGCTCTATTTCGTTGAGTGTCATGTTTTGCGGAATTTCTGCAGTTTGCTTATTGCCCGAAGGCATTTGCTGGTACTGGCTTCTGAAATCTCCTGCTGTAAGGACGTTTTTATTGCAAACAAGAATGGTCCTTTCTACCATATTCTTGAGTTCACGGACATTTCCGGGATAAGGGAGCCGACAGAGAAATTCCATTGCATCATCTGAAAATTCCGGAATGGTTGTTTTATTGTTTGACGATTGCATCTTCGCGAAATGTCTCGCAAGAAGCGGAATGTCGGAACGTCTTTCCCTCAGGGCGGGAACTTTTACCGTAATAAGATTTATCCTGTAAAACAGATCTTCGCGAAAAGTATGTTCGAGAACCCTTTGTGGCAGATCGGCATTTGTTGCGCTTATTACGCGGATGTTTACGCTTTTGGGATGGCTGTCGCCCAGAACTTCGAATGTCTGTTCTTGAAGGACCCTTAGCAGTTTTACCTGACATCCCAGATCGAGTTCTCCTATTTCGTCGAGGAAAATCGTTCCTTTGTCTGCCATTTCGAAACGTCCCTTTCTGTCCGAATAAGCATCTGTAAAGGCTCCTTTTTTGTGTCCGAACATTTCGCTCTCAAACAGCGTACTGGAAATTCCACCAAGATTAACCTTTACGAACGGATTGTTGGCTCTCGGGCTGTTGTTGTGTATGGCCTGTGCTATCAGTTCCTTTCCGGTTCCGCTTTCTCCCGTTATAAGGACTGATGCATCCGTTGCCGCAATTCTTTTTATTGTTGAAAGAACATCTGTCAAAGCTTCGCTTTTTCCTATTATGTTGCTTCTGTCGAAACCGTCGCCGTCGCAAATTTTAATTGCCGGCGATTTCTTTTTTACGGATATCTCCAGCGCGGTTTTTATCCTTTGTAACAATGCGATATTGTTCCAGGGCTTTGTTATGAAATCAAAGGCTCCGGCCTTCATGCCTTTTACAGCAAGTTTTATGCTTCCCCACGCTGTCATTAATATTACGGGAACGTCCGGACGGAATATTTTTATTTGTTTTAGCAGCAAAAGACCTTCTTCGCCGTCGGTGGTAAGCGTAAAATTCATATCGGTAAGTATAAGCTCCGGTTCCGTTTTCCTTACGATATTGATGGCTTCTTTGGGACATGTTGCGGCTATCGGCTCGTATCCGGCTCTTTTCAGCATCAGAAGAAGGGAACTTCTGATTGCACTGTCATCGTCTACAATCAGTATCATATTACAAAACTAATGATTTAATATCAGTTTTTTACAATTTTATCGAAGTCTGCGTCTATGTTGGTATCGTGCTCGAAATCCCATAATGTAAGACTGCGAACCTGATAGTAATAGTACCAGTAATAAAAAAGCTCGTTTATGTATTTCTGACGTGCTTCGTCCTTGCTGCTTTGCGAATCGTTAAGATCGAGAGTGCTTATTT
>JALCMP010000032.1 GCA_022648545.1 Bacteroidales bacterium
AGCATCGGATTTTTTGGAGGATATTTTTTTAATAAAATCAAGGACTTCGGACTGATCCGGCATATTATATCTTGCGTTCTCGGACATACTTCCTATTTTTATGGTGAAAGCTTTGTTCGGTAATACTCTGAACATATCTTCGTCGGTAACATCGTCACCCATGCATAGAATGAAATCGTAGGTGTTATTATTTAGTACTTCGCGTATGCCGGAAGATTTTGTGAATTCGGGGGATTTTATTTCCACTATATCACTGCCACGCATTATCTGCAGTCCCAGCCTGCTGCACGGTGATATTAATGTATCTACAAGTTGTTGTTCGCGAATTCCGGCTATCCATTGATCGGCACCGCGGTAGTGCCATACCAGAGCCGTCTCTTTTTCTTCCAAATGAGCCCCCGGTGTTTTATCGACGAAAGCATTAAGTATTTTCAATATTTCCCTGTTCCATTTTATTTTACTCTCCCGTTCATACCATACACCGTTGCGCTTGTATGCGGCGCCGTGCTCTGCTTCCATATCCATTCCGGTTTTACCAAACCATTCTTCCAGATTGTGACGGTCTCTTCCGCTTATTATCATTACATTGTTTTTTTTGTCGCTTATAAGATAGCGGAGCAAGGATATGACATCCTTTTTGGGATAAGCATCTTCCGGTCTATCGTAGAAAGCCGAAAGGGTTCCGTCATAATCGAAAAGCAGTAATCGGTTCTCTGCGGAAGCATATTTTCTACTTATGACGGAAGTTATCTCGGGAACAAGCACCTTGTCGTTTATTTTTTTGTTCATTTTGTTCGTTTTCACAAGTTCTTCCACGAATGAAGCCGCCCATTTCTGGACATTATGGTTGTCAACCATTTTCTGCATCTCCTTCATCCTTTGTTTTTGCTCGTTTACAGGCATGGTGAGTGCTTTAAGTATGGATTTTTCAATTTGTTCTATGTCGTTAGGATTAATAATGATGGCTCTGTCGAGTTCTATAGAAGCACCAGCCATTTCGCTTAAGATAAGGACCCCGGGCCGGTTCCGTTTTGCCGCCACGTATTCTTTTGAGACCAGATTCATTCCGTCTCTTAACGGCGTCAGCAATGCTACGTCGGCTCGGTGATACAGTGCACACAACTCTTCAAAAGGAAGGCTGTGGTAAAAATAATATATTGGGGTCCAGTTTATTTTGGAATATATTCCGTTTATGGAACTGACGGTTTCATCTATCTGTCTTTTCAGTTTGGCATAACGCAATACCTTATTGCGCGATGGCACTATTACCATAATAAGCGAAACTTTTTTCTGATATTCGGGATAATCGGATAGAAATTGTGAGAAGCCTTTTATCCTGTGTATTATTCCCTTGCTGTAATCGAGCCTGTCCACAGACAATATCAGTTTAAGATTTCCGTAAGTTTTGTTGAGCTCTCTATAATACTTTTTTACTTCGGAATTAAGCGGGGCATCGTGATATTTTTTATAATTTATCCCCATAGGGAATGCATTTACTAGAACCTTTCTTCTGTCGAGACTTATTACATCGAGGTATGCTTTCTTTTTAAGAACTCTTCTGACTGCACTTATGAAATGTCTCATATAATCGGAGGTGTGGAATCCCACTAGATCCGCCCCCAAAAGACCGTTAAGAAGTTCGGCACGTTCCGGAAGTACCCTAAATAGTTCATAGGAAGGAAACGGGACATGATGGAAATAGCCTATTATGATATCAGGCATAGCTTCTCTAAGGAGCTGGGGTACAAGCATAAGATGATAATCCTGAACCCAAATTATATCTCCGGGCCTTATAAACTGCAATGTCATTTTTGCAAATAGACTGTTTACTTCCTTATATGTTTCCCAATAACGCTTGTCGTACTCTATGAAGGAATAAAAATAATGGAACAATGGCCATAATGTACTGTTGCTGTATTCCTCATAATAGTAATTGATCTGCCTGGCTGAAAGAAAAAGTGGATGAAAATTTTTTTCGGATAATTTTTCTGTAATCGCAGCCTTTTCCTTTTTACTGTCTACATACATTCCGGGCCAGCCGATCCAATGTTTTTCATAAGAGGTATTAAGAGAATTTAGCCCCGTTGCAAGGCCTCCTTCGCTTGTTTGAAATTCTATTTTTCCTTCTTCGTTTCTGAATATACGAATAGGCAATCTGTTGGAAATAATGAATATCCTCATAAAAAAATATTTGTTGCGATAATATAAGAAAAAAATCATATTACTAAAACAAAACCGAAATATTTTCGAAACTTCTACAACTTACTTTTGCGCACGAATTAAGGCAACACAATCTATTAACATTAATTTATGCGTAATTATTTATTTAAACAGGGGTGTCTTATCCTTTTTGCAGTTTTTGCATTGGTAAATACATCCTATGCCGTTCAAACAACGGTAAATGCAACAGATGAAAAACCCGTAAGTGGATTGGTAACCGACGTTTCCGGTCGACCGGTAACAGGTGCTACCGTACAGGTTAAAGGAACTTCCGTATATGCCATTACGGACGATGACGGAAAATTTGAAATCGACGCCGGAAAAAATGCGGTCCTGGTAACGACTTTTCTCGGTTATACGACCTCGGAGAAAAAACTTTCGTCGCAAAAATTCGTTACCATAATATTGCAGGAACAGGCACAATTATTAAATGATGTAGTCGTCGTTGGATACGGGACACAGAAAAAGGCAAACCTTACAGGTGCGGTGGATCAGGTGAACGGCGATGCATTTAAGGGAAGATCGAATGCCAACATGGTCCAGATGCTTCAGGGAGCCATTCCAAACCTTAACATCAAACTTACGGACGGAAAACCATCGCGCAGCGCATCCTTTAACATCAGGGGAACGACATCCATAGGACAGGGCGGAAGCGCACTTGTTCTTATAGACGGAGTTGAAGGAGATCCTTCGCTGCTTAATCCTAACGATGTAGCATCCGTCTCGGTTTTAAAAGATGCCGCTTCTTCGGCGATATACGGTTCGAGAGCTCCTTACGGGGTAGTTCTTATTACAACCAAAAGTGGAGAAAAAGGTACTCCGCGTGTAAATTATTCGGCAACGTTATCTCTGCAATCTCCGACGAACATTCCAAAAGTGGTTAGCGACGGATATACATGGGCGGAACATTTTTACACCGCATGGTCCGATTACAAACATTACGATCCGTCAGGTATAAATAAAACCATGAGATTTTCAGCTGCCTGGCTTCAGGAATACAAAAAGAGGAAGGAGAACGGCAATTTCGGGACTGAAGTAAGCGATGGCTCGCTGGGCATTCCGGCAGGGAATTGGCTGTATTTCAACGACCATACTAATTATGTAAGCATGCTTTATAAAAATCATGTATTCACGCAAAATCATAATCTTTCCATATCGGGGTCGGGCGGAAAATTCAGTTATTATCTATCCGGGAGATTTTACGATTACGGGGGATTGTTCAACAGTCCGGACAATACCGACAACTATAAGATATTTAATTCCAGGGTTAAAATGAGCTATCAGGTTAAATCATGGCTTAAACTTACCGATAATATAACCGTAGGCAGATCTAATTACAAGAATCCTGTAACATACACCGAAGGTTCCGGCAACGTTTGGCGGAATCTGGCGGACGAAGGCCATCCTTCTTCACCGATATGGAATCCCGACGGAACAATGAGCTACAGTGCGGTATATTCTACCGGGGATTTTTTATACGGCAACAGCTACAGAAAATATAAAAAAATAAATTCTGAAAATACAATAGGAGCAGAAATGTCTTTTTTCAATGACAAGCTTCATGTATACGGGGATTTTACTTACAAAAACAACGATTATTTCAGAACTATAAAAAGGGTAAGGACTCCATATTCGAGAACTAAAGGAGTAACGGAAACCATATCCGGAACACAATCATATATTTCCGAACTGACCCAGAATACCGGATATATAACGACGAACGAATATGCTTCATATGAGAATACTTTTGCTAAAAAACATTATTTCAAAGCATTACTCGGATATAATTATGAACAATCACAAATGAAGAATTTGTATGCTTATAACGACGATCTGCTTACGGAAGATGTGGAAAATATAAATCTGGCTATGGGAGACGACAACAAAAACATAACCGGAAAATGGAACAAGTGGCGTTCGGCCGGAGCCTTTTTCAGATTTAACTATATTTACGACAACCGCTATCTCTTGGAAATAAACGGCCGGTACGACGGATCTTCCAAATTCCCCAGCGATGAGCAGTGGGCCTTTTTCCCTTCCATCTCCGCAGGCTGGCGGGTATCGTCGGAACCATGGTTCAAGATAGATCCTAAATTCTTATCCAACGTAAAAATACGTGCGTCCTACGGTTCGTTGGGAAACAGTAATATTTCATCATATTCATATGACGAGAAATTTTCGATAAACAGCGGCCCTATTATTAACGGTCAGAAAGTAAGATATACATCTTCACCTTCTCCGATCCCGTCGGGACTTACCTGGGAAACGGCCAGAACCATGAATATGGGTGTGGATTTAAGCGCACTAAAAGGCCGTCTTTCGATAACTGCCGACTGGTACAGACGCAAAACCCTGGATATGTATATAGTAGGACCTACGCTTCCCGATGTATACGGGGCCTCTTCTCCTAAAGGCAACTATGGAGACATGAGCACGAAAGGCTACGAAATATCTATAGCATGGAACGATACTTTCCATTTGAATAACAAACCGTTCAATTACAGTGTACGTGCCACGATCTCGGACTATACGTCTATCATAGACAAATACAATAATTCCACTAAATATCTGGGGAATCACAACTCTCCGAATTATTATTCGGGAATGAAAGTCGGCGAAATATGGGGATTCGTTTGCAACGGGTTATTCCAAAACGAACAAGAAGTTGCAGCTGCTGAAGCTTCCGCAAAAGCTGCCGGACAGTCGTACTATTATCCTATAATGCAAACCGACAATAAATACAAGCTTTATCCCGGCGATGTAAAATTTGAAGATCTTAACGGGAACGGTTATTTGGATAGAGGCGCAAATACAGTAGATGATCCGGGAGACAGGAAAATAATAGGGAACAGTGAACCCCGTTATATTTTCAGCTTCAATTTCAGTGCGGACTGGAATAACTTTTTCTTCAGCGCCTTTTTCAACGGAGTTGGCAAACAGGACTGGTATCCCGGCAGCGAAGCTTCGTTTTTCTGGGGCCAATACAACCGTCCGTATAACCAGATGATGAAATGGCAAACCGGGAAATACTGGACTGAAGAGAACACAAAAGCATACCTTCCAAGATATACCGGATATTATGCACCATTCTTCAGGGGAAATTACTTTGCCAATACCAGATATTTGCAGAACGTAGCTTATGTACGTTTGAAAAACATCCAGTTCGGATATACGCTTCCGGGAAAGCTCGTAAAGAAAGCCGGACTCGAAAAAGTAGACTTGTATTTCTCCGGAGACAATTTATGGACATGGTCCCCGCTGTACAGGCGAACGAAAAACATAGACGTAACCAATATCTACGGATCCGACGCGGATCTGGACAGTTCGGTGGGAAACGGATACAATTACCCCACTATGAAAAGTTTGAGCCTCGGAATCAACATCACTTTCTAAAAAAAAGATTATGAAAAAGATAACAACCATCATAATAATATTTGCAGCTTTTATTTCCGTATTTTCATGTGATCTTACGGAGAATCAACAGGCAACGGCAGACCGCGATATGATTTTCAGTTCCGAAACCGGATTACAGACATATGTGTATTCGTTTTACGACTATATGCTCCCTACATCCGGGAATGCATTCAGACAGGACAAGATGTCCGATTACAGCGCCAACGCACAATTATCCACATATGAATCCGGCGCATATACAACCGAAACTTCCGACAGCTGGAGCTGGAGCGATCTGAGGAACATAAATTATTTTCTGAAGTACAACACCAACGAAAAGATAGATGAAACCGTAAGAAACAACTACAACGGCATTGCACGCTTCTTTAGGGCATACTTCTATTTTCAGAAACTTGTAAAATACGGAGAAGTTCCATGGATAGACGAACCTCTGGAAAACGACGACGATCGTCTTTACGCTGCAAGAGACGGCAGGGATGTAATAATAGGACATATAATTGATGATCTGGAATACGCCTATAATAATATTACCGAAACGGAGATAACCCCTAATTCAAATACGATAAACAAATGGACAGCCGAAATGTTCAAATCGCGCGTATGCCTTTTCGAAGCCTCATGGGGGAAATATCATGCAAATACCAATTATGTAAAAGGCTGCACCGTTACTTCCGATGAATTATACAAGGATGCTGCAGATGCTGCGGAAATGGTAATAGACAACAGTCCTTATTCTATTTATACTGGAACTACATACTCCGGGGGAAGAGGATCTTACCGGGAACTATTCATTAGCGACGATGCCGTAACCGACGAAGTTATGCTTGCAATATCATTGGATGCAACTCTGCGAATGGGAGAACAGAACTGGTGGTTCAACTCTTCGTCATACGGGGTACAGTTAAGTATGGCTCGTCCTTTTGCATTAACATATCTAAACCGCGACGGAACATTCTATAATCCCAAAAATTCCGACGGTTCATACAAAAATTTTGTTCAGGAAACTTCCGGACGCGATTTGAGATTGAATCAAACAATCCGGGGAGCGGATTACACATGTAAAAATTCATCGGGAGAATACGTTGCCGCTTCGGCAAATTTTACGGGACTAACGCTTACCGGTTACCAGTATACTAAATATGTAATGGACGACGTATCCATAGACGATGGAAGTAAAAACGTAAATGATATTCCCATATTCAGATATGCCGAAGTCCTGCTGAATTATGCCGAGGCAAAAGCCGAGCTCGGAACACTTACCAACGAAGATTGGTCGAAAACCATAGGCATGCTGCGCCGCCGTGCAGGAATTACTGGAGGGGATCTGGATCATAAACCTACAGTTATTGATTCATACCTTCAAAAAACATTTTACCCCGATGTGACAGATCCCGTGATACTGGAAATACGACGCGAACGTACATGCGAACTTTGCCTTGAAGGAGTAAGAATGATGGATCTGAAACGTTGGGCCTGCGGTTCTCTCTGGAAAAATCTGCCGTGGACCGGAGTTTATATACCTGCATTAGACACGCCGATTGATATGAACGGAGATGGTACATATGATGTTTTCTTTACAAAAGATGCCGATTATTCGGGAGAATATAAATCAATATGCGTACATTTGAATAACATACAAACGGTAAAGGCCTCGGATGATGATCCCGACGGCGGATATTTATACGATAATGAAACGGCACGCGGATGGAACGACAATATGTATCTATATCCGATTCCGGCACAAGTTATTGCAAAGAACCCGAATATCAAACAAAATCCGGGATGGTAGATACAGATGTAACAACAAAATAAAAATTAACAAATAAAGGATGAAACGTATAATTATTTTAATAGTCTGTGTACTTGCACTTGGTTATGCTAATGCACAGGAAATATGCCTGGGGACATATAACATAAGAAACGAAAATAATTATGATGTAAAAAACGGCAACGGATGGAAACAGCGCTGTCCGGTTATATGCAACATGATGAAGTTCGAAAACGTGGATATCTTCGGATCGCAGGAAGTTCTGGTCGGACAACTTAACGATATGCTTGCAGATCTTAAGGATTATTCATACATAGGAGTTGGAAGAGACGACGGCAGAGAGAAAGGGGAATATTCTCCCATCATATACAAAACAAGCAAATTCGAGCTGTTGAAACACGGAAATTTCTGGCTGTCCGAAACTCCAGACGTCGCCGGATCTAAAGGGTGGGATGCAGCCTGCATACGCATATGCACATGGGGCCATTTCCAAATAAAAAGCAGCGGACGCCGGTTCTGGTATTTTAATCTGCATATGGACCACAAAGGCGTAAAGGCACGCAGGGAATCCGCAAAACTCGTAGTGAAGAAAATAAAGGAAATAACCAACGGAGAGCCGGTAATACTTACAGGAGATTTCAACGTAGACCAAAACAACGAGATATACACGATATTCACCAAATCGGGAATATTAAGGGATTCTTATATTATTGCAAAACAACGTTTCGCAGAGAACGGAACATTTAACGGCTTCGACCCGGCGAGAAAAACCGACAGTCGCATAGACCATATTTTCGTTTCTGATAAGATTTTCGTAAATCATTATGGAATACTTACCAATTGCTACTGGACACCGATTTTGGAAAATTTCAAGGCAGAAAAAGGGAAGGATGCTCCAAATGAAATTGATTTGTATAAATATCAAAGCAGAACACCGTCGGATCATTATCCGGTCTTAATAAAATTCTCCTTTAATTAGGAACTTTTAGGAAATATAAAAAATAAAGAAGAAGGGACTATGCGCCCTTCTTCTTTATTAAATACTGTTCATCCTTAAAAGTAAAGGAAATAAACAAAACCGATATTGCACAGGCAAGCAGGAGCATTACAAAGTAAAAGTTCCATCCGAAATGATCTACTACGGCACCTATGCATATATTAGCGAGCAATGCCGTTCCGAAGAAATAGCCGAAGAATCCGGTCAGCCCGGCTGATGTTCCGGCTGCATTCTTGGGAGCCAGATCAAGGGCCTGCACTCCTATAAGCATAACCGGACCATAAATGAAAAATCCTATCGCAATCAGACATGCTATGTCTATATTGGGATGTCCC
This sequence comes from Bacteroidales bacterium, assembly GCA_022648545.1. GTDB lineage: Bacteria > Bacteroidota > Bacteroidia > Bacteroidales > UBA932 > Egerieousia. Next base: position 8,735 of record JALCMP010000032.1, read on the forward strand.
ACGGGATTAAGCCAATATACTACCAGACATGCAGCAATAATAATCATATAAATTGCAATGGTTATAGCACGTCTGCCCCTGAATATCTTATCGCTGATCCATCCGCAGGCAATAGTGCCCGGTATTGCCGCAAATTCATATGCAAAATATGCCCATCCCACATCTGAAATGCTGTACCCCTTTACATTCTCAAGATAAGTAGGCGCCCAGTCGAGACATCCGTACCTTATCATATATATGAAGGCATTAGCAAAAGCTATAAACCATAATGTTTTATTATTTAATACATATTTGAAGAAAATTTCCTTAGTCGTAAGAACTTCCTCGGCTTTTTGGGAATAATTTTTAGGATAATCTTTACGATGTTCTTCAATTGAATCGAGACCGCAGGACTGAGGCGTATCTCTTATAAGAGCAAAAGCTATAATAGCTATTACTACCGCAACGGCCGCGGGAAACATAAAAGTACCGACTTTCCAGTCTCCGAAATAAATAAGTCCGTATGCAGCCATGGGACCAACGAGAGCACCTCCTACATTATGCGCACAATTCCATATCGACATTTTCGTACCTCTTTCGCTTACCGAAAACCAATGTGTCATAACTCTCCCGCATGGAGGCCATCCCATTCCCTGAAACCATCCCAGCATGAACTCAAGGAGGAACATTACGGTAAGAGAAGACATTCCGAAATTAGTTCCCAGAAGGAAGGTAACACCACTTGCAAGGAGCAGCCCCAGCGGCAGGAATCTTCTGGCATCGCTGCGGTCGGATACGCTTCCCATAAGGAATTTCGACAGGGCATAAGCTATTGCATTCGCAGATATTGCAAATCCGAGCGCTACATGGTCGTAGCCGGCCTGTTCCAGTTCCGGCATTGCCATGGTAAAATTTTTGCGAACCAGATAATAGCCGGCATAACCTATGAAAATCCCAAGAAAGACCTGCCAGCGCAGTCTTTTGTATTTTTTATCGGCTTCGGCTCCTTTTTGTGCCGGTTTATAGGCCGGCGGTGCAAGAAATCTTGACATGATAGAATGATATATTGTTGTTCTTTACCGTTGATTCTTCAAATTTGCCTTATAAGTAGCTTCCACATCGAGAGCCTCGGCTATAACGGATATGGGATTTTTTACGCGCGCACTGGTTGACATTTCTATCTGCCACTTGCATGTTTCGCAATCCGTTGCTACAAAATCAGGATTAACCTGCTCGATTTGTCTGAAAAGCGGTTCTCCAACTTTTTGCGAAACGTCGTAATTCTCTTTTTTAAAACCGTAAGATCCGCCGATTCCGCAGCAATTGGAATCGAGAATCATCAAATCGACACCTTCTATCATTCTAAGCAGCCCCACGGAATAAATTTCCCATCCCAGCTTATCCAGATGACAGGGAGAGTGGTATGCGACCCGCTTTTTATAATCGCTTCTGAATATGAGCGTTATTTTCTTTTCGTCTATAAGCCTGTACAAAAAACGGGTGGCCATGTCTATTTGTTCCCTTACATCTTTATTATCAATTCCAAGAAGATGAGGATACTCGTCTCTCATTGTAAGTATGCAGGTAGAAGAAGTGGATATTACTGTACGGTTATCTTCCAATACGGATTTTCTTATTCCATCCATGTTTTTTCCGGCCTGCCACTTTGCCTGTTTTATCAACCCGTTTGATATAAGAGCTATCCCGCAGCATTTTTCATGCTCCATAAGATTAACACCATATCCGGCTGCATTCATTATCTTTACAAGATCCTTACCTAGCTGCGGATAATTGTAATTTACATAACATCCGTGAAAATATGTAACCTGCCTGTCGTAAGTAGACTGAGTTTTCATGGCATATTTGCGGAACCACTTTTCGAATGTCTGCTGAGAATAATCAGGGAAAGTCCTCCTGCTGTCTATTTTCATTACGGAATCCATCAATTTCTTGACGGGCCTGAGTTTTATGACCGAATTCACGACTGGTGCCGCCATGGTTGCCATAGTTCCGACTATATCGGTATTAGCCAGAATAGCATCTCTCAGCTTTACGTGTGTTTTCTTGTCTTTTATCCTTGCAGTCTGTATTATGTCGCCTATGCGGACTCCGGACGGACATGCAACTTCACATCTCTTACAATTCATGCAATATTTCAGAGAGGTATCAGCCATATCAGGAAATTTCATTCTGAATCTTTCACCGTCGGGACCGGCCTGTTTTGGTCCCGGAAAATCAGGATTGACCTGAACGACCGGACAATACACCGTGCAAATCGTGCATTTGAGGCATTGTTCGAAATTATGATCGCTTATATTATATCGGATATCCATCTTATTCTCCTCCAAGTATTTTATTTGCAACGCATAATGCAGTAAATATTGACACACCTCCGCCGCACCCTTCGGATACGGCATCGAATCCGGATAAAACGGACCCTGCAGCATACATGTTTTCCAATATTCTTCCTTTTCTAAAAGGTTTGAAATCATGATCTGTTTTTACTCCGTATTTCATATATGGCTGCCTGCTGAAAAAATCATTGTCGTACCAATTGGAACGGTCGGGATCGTTGTCGGTATCCAGATCAAAAACGGGTTCAAAAATGCCTTCCGGTTCCGCTATTATGCCATTGCTAAAAAAACTGCCGGTGGCAAGAACATAATTGTCGGCAGAAAGGGGGATGCCGTCGTGGTTTGCAGTATATACTGATTTTACAGAATCGGAATCCATATCGGCTTTTTCAACTGTATCGCCCATCATATATGCACCGCCGCAATATGAATAGTATTTTCTCAACATTTGCTGCGTTCTTATACCGGGCACCGAGGGAGGCATGGTTGCAAGCAGACAAATCTTCTTGCCGCACTTTTCTTTGAGATATTCTACAGGGGCAAGAGAATACAGTCCGAATACAGCAGGGAGCATTATTGTGGAAGCAAATTCGCACCTGGAATTGATTTCTTTTAACAATGCCTCTATATTTTCTTCTGAATCAAATACTTTTGCAATATTGGTAGCCCGCATTTCCGTAGGGTTGTGCCTTAATTTTTCGATAAACGGCAAATCCAGCGTAACCCTTTTATACTTGCACTTTTCTCCGGCAAGTACATCTCCTATGAATTGCGGATAAAAATCCAGAAAACCGTTAAAATTACACAGGGCCACGTTTTCATAATTTATTACCGCAGTATTCATGGTGTTGAAATCTTCAAATACAAGCCATGTCTTCTTTACCTGTCCTAACGGGGTTATCCTGTATCCGTTCGTTTCCGGATCTCCCTTAAGGTTTATACTGGCATTCTTGAATAGGGATGGAACTTCCCTACAGTATTTTACAAATTTATCATACCCTATTTTCGAATAAGGATGAGAAGATGGCAACAGGGATATAAAATTCGCAGGTATGTCAACTTCCGTTCCGTCGTCAAGTTTGTTAAGAAGATCAAAAGCTCCGGAGGAGAAATGCAGAGCACTCTGTCCGGTAGAAACGATTGCGGTATTTTGTCCGTTTTCCTGCAACTTTATGCCGCAGACAAGTCCTGACAGACCGCCTCCTATTATAATAGTATCGAATTTCATATATCAGTCGTTTTATTTTCCTTTATTGTTCCCAGATCACAAACACCGTTGTAAAGCCATGAAGAGAATTGAGTCTCGCGTAGCGTATCTCCCCATGATATAGGTCTTATTCCTTTCCACCTTTCGTTCAGAAAATCGCGCAGGTCTTCTCTCACTTTCAAAATATTTTCGGTATTATCCGCCAGAAGTCCTGCCGCACGGCAGGAGCACAATTCGCCCTGGCATGTTCCCATTCCTATTCTGGTCCTGCGCCTGAGCGATATCAGGTCGGTGGCATCAAGGTTCCTTATTGCAAATTTAACTTCGCCTACGGTAACGTTCTCGCATTCGCAAATCAAACTCGAGTCGTTTTTTCCGTCCATATTCATCCTTACTGCAAGTTCCCCGAATCTGTGGGCTCTTTCTTTTCTTACCGGTGGAGAGAAAACGAAAGTTCTCTTTAAATTTTTACTGCTTTTCTCTTCGGATTTCCCAGACCCTGGAAGAAGAAGAGAAGCAGTACTGCAGGATGATTTCCTGTGCAGTTTCTCACATACAAGATCGGTAGCCATTTCAGCCATGAGCCTGTATGTCATTAATTTTCCTCCTGTTATTGTAATAAAGCCACCGAGCCCGTCACGTTTTTTGTGATCCAGTAATACTATTCCGCGGCTTATATTTCTTCCGGTAGGATCGTTATCCTTTGCAATAAGAGGACGCACGCCGGCATAAGCCCTTAGGATTCTGGTCGTTTTTAGCGTAGGAGCTAGCTTCTGTCCCTCTCTTAAAAGCAGATCTACCTCTTCCGGAGTAACGAACATATTATCTATCTGTCCGTAGGGAACACGACTGGAAGTCGTACCTATGAGGCTTATGGTATCTCCCGGAACAAGAATATCCGCATCGGAAGGTTTCCTGCATCTATTAATAACCACATTGTTTACCCTGTGTCCGAAAATTAGCAGGGCACCCTTTGCCGGATACATATTTATATTTATGCCGGCAAGTTGGGCAATGGCATGTCCCCATATACCACCGGCATTGATTGTTACAGGTGCATAATATTTTTCCAGTCTTTTTTCGGTGGTAGAGTAAGCGGTTATGCCAATTATATTCTCCTTTTCCCTGATAAGGTCGACTACCTTGTGATATACTTTCGTTATTGCTCCGTGATTTCTGGCGTCAAGAATATTTGCCATGGTAAGTCTGAACGGATCCACGGATCCGTCGGGAACAGCAACCGCCGCTCTTATATCGGGATTGACGGAAGGCTCCATACGGATAGCTTCGTCGGGATCGATTTCTTTTGCATTTATTCCTGCCTCTCTGCATTTAATTATAAACTGGTCATGAAAGGAAATATCATCTTCAGGAAGCGAAATAAAAAGACCTCCGTTTTCTTCTACACAATTCGGAGCTATTTTTTTCAGAATAAGATTTTCCCTTATGCATTCTCCGGCCGATTCCGGATCGGTCATTGCATACCGGGCCCCGCTGTGCAGCAAGCCGTGATTCCTGCTGGTCGCTCCGGCCGTATAGTCGAATCTTTCAAGCAAAAGGACTTTTAATCCCCTCAGAGCGCAATCTCTTGCTGTCCCAGCCCCGGTAATCCCTCCTCCAATAATAATGACATCGAAAGTGTTTTCTTTCATAGCGACTGTACTTTGTTTGCACAAAAATATAAAAAAGTATCTCAAAACGAAAGAATTTACCCATAATTATTTTCTTTTATTTATTTTTCACCAGTATTTTAGCATCGTATTACACTTTTTTAATCTTTTATTTTGATTATTGCTTTCGTTTTACATATATTTGTATATATCAATTTACACTAAACTAAATAACGAAACAAAAAACAGAAATGAGCGAAATAGCATCAGAAAACGAGATTTCTCCATGCATGGCCCTGAGATTGCAAAAAATCAAACATGTTGCCTTAGATCTTGACGGTACTATATATAATGGAAATACATTATTTCCGTATACTGTAGGTTTTCTTAAAGACATGAAAGAAATGGGAATAGGATATACCTTTCTTACTAACAATCCTACGAAAAGCAGGGAAGATTACCTTAAAAGTTTTGAAAAGCTTGGCTTTAAGGCTACTATGGATGAGATAATAACCTCGTCTCAGGCGACTATCCTTTATTTAAAGAGGCATCGGCCGGAAATAAAGAAACTTTTCATACTGGGAACGCCGAGCATGACCGGGGAATTCGCAAGAGCAGGATTTACAATTACTTCTGAAAGCGAAGAAGATGTACCTGATGCTGTTCTGGTGAGTTTCGACAAGACACTCTCTTATACGAGATTGTGCAGAGCCGCCTGGTGGATTTCCATGAAATTACCCTACATTGCAACAAATCCCGACAAGGTGTGTCCTACCGATATGAACACCATCCTTGTGGATTGCGGTTCAATTTGTTCAGCTCTTGAATACGCCACAGGAAGGAAACCCGATCTTGTCATAGGCAAGCCTGAGCCGGGAATGCTAAATATAATAACCGAAAAACACGGTTTGAAGAACGACGAGGTAGCTATGATAGGGGACAGGGTGTATACCGATATTGCAATGGCCGTACGCGCCCATGCACTTGGGGTTCTGGTATTGTCCGGAGAAACATCTTATGAGACAGGCTTAAATGCTGATCCCGCTCCGGATATCATATTAAATGATCTTATGGGTTTTAGGGAACTCATGGAATTGACACACAAAAAACAATAATAATGAACCAAATGTCTGAAGAAGCAGCCAGGAAATTCAAGTATTGGCAAATAAGGACGATAATAGGCACAATGGTAGGATATGCCGCATTTTATTTCGTCCGTAAAAATCTTAGCATTGCAATTCCCGCCATATTGGATGATCCGGGCCTCGGATTTTCCAAGGCTGAATTGGGATTGATTCTAACACTTATGGGGGTATGTTACGGCATATCCAGATTTGTAAACGGTATGGTTGGCGACCGCGTCATATCCAAATATTTCATGGCGGGAGGCCTTATACTTTCTGCAATATGTAATATTATTTTCGGACTATCTTCATCGCTGATAGTTTTTACGATCGTATGGATCTTCAACGGATGGTTTCAGGGAACCGGATTTCCTCCGTGCGTGCGGTTGCTCACCCACTGGGTTCCTCCTAAACAACTGGCTACAAAAATGTCGATATGGAATACGTCGCATTCCATAGGGGCCGGACTTGTTCTTGTAGTTTGCGGCTATATAATCAGTTCAGGACTCGGATGGAGATGGTGCTTTTATATCCCGTCGGCTGTTGCGCTTGCAGGAGCGGCTTTTATTCTCATTAGTTTAAGAGATACTCCTAAATCAGTAGGTCTTGAAGAATTAAATATAGAACAAAAGAAAAAAGAGGACAAGAATGACGATTTTAAGAAAATACTGCGTAAAAGGGTCTTTGCAAATCCTTATATCTGGATAATAGGGATAGCCAACTTTTTCGTTTATGTTCTAAGATATGCGATTCTGGACTGGGGACCTACACTTTTGGGCGAATGGAAAGGAATTTCAATAAACAAGGCCGGATGGATGGTTGCTCTTTTCGAACTCGCAGGCGTTTTCGGCATGTTGACGGCCGGCAGGGTAACAGATAAGTTTTTCGGCGGCAGAGGACCAAGAGTATGTGTTTTCTGCATGTTACTCGCTACTATGTTCATGGCTTTGTTCTGGGTTCTTGATTCACCTCCCATATGGCTGGCAACCCTTATTCTTGCATGTGCAGGTTTTTTTATTTACGGACCTCAGGCTCTCGTCGGTATAGCGGCTGCAAATATAGCTACCCAGGAAGCCGCCGCATCGGCTGCCGGACTTACTGGATTATTCGGATATGCAAGTACGATATTCTCGGGATGGGGACTCGGATATATTGCAGAACATATGGGATGGAGCTTTGCCTTTGCATCACTTATGGCCTTCGGCATAGTAGGAGCGTTGGTATTTATGATGTCTTGGAAAGCAAAAGCCAATGGTTATGACGAAGATAAGACATTGGAAAAAGCATGAAATAAAACCTAAACAAAAAATATACAATAACGAAATATCCGTTAAATATATTTGCGCGGATAAATGAAAAATGAAAAGACACTAAAAACAAAAACAACTGTGAAATGAAAAAATTACTTATTGTCGGAATACTTGGCATTGTTTTGTCATTTCCGGCAACAGCACAGACAAAAATCGTCTCCCACCGCGGTTTCTGGAAAACCGCAGGTTCCTCACAAAATTCCCTTGCATCTTTCAGAAAAGCGGATTCTATAAAAGTATTTGCTTCAGAATTCGACGTATGGATGACAGTAGAAGGAAAGCTTATAGTAAACCACGACAGAGTTTTCAAGGGAGTAAATATGGAAACTTCTCCATATAAGGAAATAAGAAAGGTCAGGCTTGACAACGGAGAACAAATTCCCACACTGAAGGAATATTTGGAAAACGCCGTCAAATACGACGGGGTTCATCTTATTCTTGAGGTTAAGTCGTTAAAAAGCCTGAAAAGAGAAGACGAAGAAGTTGCCAAAATAGTAAAGCTCGTAAATAAATATAAACTTCAGGAAAGGACATATTACATTTCTTTTTCCATAAATGCCTGTCTGGCATTCAGAAAATATGCTCCCGATGCCAAGGTTTATTACTTGAGCGGCGACTATACGCCCAAAAAATGCAAGAAACTGGGTTTTGCTGGAATAGATTACAGCCAGAAAGTTCTTTACAAACATCCTGACTGGATAAAACAAGCTCACGATTGCGGTCTGGAAGTAAATGTCTGGACCGTTGACGACAAAAGGGATATGGAATATTTCATATCTCATGGAGCTGATTATCTGACTACCAATTACCCTTTACTTTGTGATTCCCTTAATAAATAGTTTGAATATGAAAAACTTTTTAAGAAAAACGGCAGCTGCTGTTCCTCTTTTCGCAGGGATATTAGCTGTGGCTTTACTAACAACCATTTCCTGCAACGGTAACGACGACGGTGGTAAAAAATCAACAAATCCTTTGAATATCACTAAAGTCATACTTCCGTCGGTGCTGTATACCTATCCGGGGGCCGGCATAACGTTATCGGGGCAGGGATTTTTGGTAAAGGACAAGGTGGAATTTATCCCCGGAACAGGGGATATGCTTGTTTCCGAAATAACGTCCGCTACCGACACAAACTGCTCTTTTAAAGCTCCATCGTCCATTTCTTCCGGCTCTTACGGACTAAAGATCTCAAGAGGAGACGACGAGCTTTCTCTCGGAAACATAACAGTTGCAATAAATGCCGATGTGGACATTCCCGACAAGGAGGGAATGAGCGTAAAAGGCATAGTCTCATGCGAAGGCAAAGGGCTGCCCGGAGTTGTCGTTTCCGACGGATATGAGGTGACGAAAACCGATGAAAACGGAATTTATTATCTGGCTTCGGAAAAACAAAACGGATATGTATTCATTTCACTTCCGTCGGGTTATATTACTGCTGAAAACGGAAACACCCCCATCTTTTATAAAAATGTCAATTCTTCGCGTCCCAAATTGTCGGAAGAAGTTAATTTCCAACTGATTAAAGAGGATAATTCGAATTACGTTCTCATTGCAATGGCCGATTTCCATCTTGCAGACAGATGCAGTGACCTTAATCAATATACCGATGTCATATTGCCGGACATAAATTCTACGATAGCGAAATACGAAGCTGAAGGCAAAAAAGTTTACGGACTCACGCTTGGAGACCTTAGCTGGGACATCTTCTGGTACAGTAATTCCTTTGCGCCGGCTACAGTCAAGACCTATATAAATAAAATAAACTGTCCCGTCTTCAACTGCACCGGCAATCATGATAACGATCCGTATGTGGCAAACGACGACTGGCAGGCATCCGTACCTTATTTCAATTCCTTTGGCCCTACCTATTATTCCTTTAATCTCGGACCTGTGCACTACATAGTCCTTGACAACATAGTTTATATTAATACCGGAGGATCCGAAGGAAAAGTGGGAGAGAGGAACTACGACTGCCGGATCACTGATTCCCAAATAGAATGGCTTAAGAAGGATCTTGCTACACTTCCGGGAACAAGCACGCCTGTTGTAGTTGCCATGCATGCGCCATTGTACAAAAGGCCTTATATGAGCGGCGCTTCTGAAGTGAATGTAATGAATCTGAAAAATTCTTCCGATCTGGTAGAAGCTTTGGCATCTTATGAAGACGTTACTATTCTTACCGGACACGTACATACAAATTATTCGACCGTTACTGATAATTTACGTGAACATAACGTTGCGGCTATCTGTGCTACCTGGTGGTGGACCGGTTATGAAGGATATGCCGGAAATTATATATGCAAGGACGGGAGTCCGGCCGGATATGACGTATGGGAGATAAGTAGCAGCAACGGAAGCCTTACGAAGGTAAATTCTTATTATAAGAGCGCAGGATATGACGCCGGATATCAGTTCAGGACTTACGATCTTAACAACGTCTATATTAGTGCAGATAAATTTCTTCCAGATAATAAAAGCAAGGAAGACGAACTTGCAGATTATGTATCGGACTATGGAATTTCAAGAAGCGATAACAAAGTATTGATAAATATTTTCAACTACAATACCGGATGGAAAGTGGATGTTACAGAAAACGGGGAACCATTATCCGTTGCCAGGGTGGATGTTAAGGATCCGCTGCATATAATTTCCTACGAAACACAAAGGTTGAATCACGGAGCCACTCCCACATCTGACTTTTTGACGGGCAATACTTCACATATGTTCGAAGTAACGGCTTCATCGGGTTCCAGTACTCTTATTATTAAAGTAACGGACGATTTCGGAAACGTATATACTGAAACGATGACGCGCCCGAAAGGCTTTAATACCAGCATGAAATAAATGGATAAGAATATTTTCAATGTTTTCTAAAACTTAAAACATAATAATATGTTAAAGCAACTTTTAAATAAGACGGCCTTACTCCTGTTTGTTATATTATCGGCTGTAGCGGAAATATCCGCACAGCCCTTACAGGTACGCGGAACCGTAAACGATTCCAAGGGGGAGCCGATGGTGGGCGTTACCATTTTGCAAAAAGGAGTTAATAATAACGGAGTTATAAGCGACGCCGACGGCAGGTATTCTATTATGCTTAAGGGCGACGGCCATATCCTTTCATTCGTATGTATTGGTTACAAAACGAAAGACATTGATGTTAAAGGACGCTCAGTCGTAAACGCAGTAATGGAAGAGACCTCCATACAACTTGAAGGACTAGTGGTTACGGCATTAGGTATAACACGTAAACAAAAATCTCTGGGTTACGCGGTAACGAAAGTAAATAACAAGGACCTCACTGCGGTTGTTTCAAACAACTGGCTTGACGGAATGTCGGGTAAAGTAGCCGGACTTACAATGAATCAGGCCGGATCCGGTCCGATTAGCTCAATGAGAATAACCCTGAGAGGAGATCAGTCGTTAAATTACGGAAGCAACCAGGCTTTATTCGTAGTCGACGGTATACCCATAAGTTCGGGATCAACGGCAACGACAAGCAACAGTACATATGCAAACGGAGATTCTCCCGTGGATTTTGGTAATGCAGCCAGCGATATAAATCCTGAAGACGTTGCTTCGGTAACCGTTTTGAAGGGACCTGCGGCAACAGCTCTGTATGGATCAAGGGCGGCAAATGGAGCAATAGTAATAACAACAAAAAAAGGACGTGCAGAAAAAGGTCTTGGAATTACAGTTAATTCTTCGATAGTTTTCGATAAGGCCGGATATTGGCCGGATTTCCAGACCGAATACGGATCCGGATCTGATATGGGGCTGACCCCTTTTTGTTTCTGGAACCTCAATGCCAGCCAAACGGAAGACGGTATAGCAACTACGAGGCATTATTCTCGTTATGCTTTTGGTGAGAAATTCTCAAAAAACACATACAGATATCAGTACAACTCAAAAAACTGGGAAACCGGAACTTTTACAAAAACTCCGTGGGAATACAAGAAGGACTGGTATACGGGCCTGTTCAGAACAGGAGTAACATATAATAATTCGGTTACTATAGACGGATCCAACGGAAAAGGCACAAGTACGAGAATGTCGATAGCGGACATGCGGAACAACTGGATATTGCCAAATACGGGTTATAACAAGCAAACGGTGTCACTGTCTTACAATACAGTATTGAATAAATACATAAAAGCTATAGTAAAAGCTAATTATTATCATAAACAAAGCGATAACATTCCTGTGAGCGGCTATGATGAACACAGCCCGATTTATGATATTACATGGGGATTTAACAACAACAGCATAAACGAATGGAAGGACGAATACTTTCTTGGACGGTACAACAAACTAAATTATGAAAGTCAGGGAGAAGACGGCTATAGCCTGGTTTATCCTTCGGGTTCTTCATATAATCCATACGTAGCACTTTATGAAGAGCTGAATACAATGAACATGAACAGATTCATAGGTTCTGGGTCATTAAATATGAAACTAAACAGGAATCTTACTCTTGATCTGCGTACCGGCATAGATATGAACAACGAATTCAGGACTCAAAGAAAACCTTTCAGAACAAGCGATTATCCACAGGGGATGTACCGTGAACAAACCTTAAGGACTTATGAATATAATTCCGATTTCCTTCTGCGTTACACGAATAACAAATGGGTGAACGACCACCTTAATTTTACGGCTGCATTCGGAGGTAACAACATGCAACACGAATATTACCGCACACAGCTTTCTCTTTATAAATTGAATGTAGAAAACGTATATAACTTAAGCAACTGTCCGTCGGGAACAAATCCGAATCCATATAATTACAGAAGCAAAAAAATAATAAACAGTTTCTACGGTTTTTTATCGGCAAGCTGGGACGATACTTATTTTCTCGACATAACCGGACGTAACGACTGGTCCAGTACTTTGAGTTCCGGAAACTGGTCGTTCTTTTATCCGTCGATTTCGGGAACGGTACTGGTAAACAATCTTTTCGGCCTCAAAGAAAGTGCACCATGGATGGATATGCTGAAAGTTAGATTGTCGTGGGCGAACGTAGGGAACGATACTTCTCCATACAGTACTACCGATGCATATTCGACAACAGGCTATTATGGAGGGTTTAAACTACCTTCGGATATTTCAAATTATTATATAAAGCCGGAAAACGTAGAAAGCTGGGAATTGGGACTTGAAAGCGTTTTCTTTAAAAACCGCCTGGGTTTCGATCTCGCACTTTACAAATCTTCTACTACTAACCAGATCATTTCCGCTGCAGTTGACCAGATATCAGGAGCTACCAGCATGAAAATAAACGCCGGCGAAATTGAAAATAAAGGTATAGAACTTTCGATGCATATTGTTCCGATAAGACATAAAGACATTGAATTATCAATTGATGCCAATTGGTCGAAGAACTGGAACAAACTTGTAAGCCTGCAGGCCGGCTGGGATCCCAATCAGCCTCTGCAAACGGATATGGGTACTACGATAGGAGGCAGGATTTATATATATTCCTATGTAGGACATGCCATGAACGTAATATACGGGCGCGGGTACAAGCGCGCTCCTAAAGGTTCATATTACCTTAATGAAGAGGGGAACAAGGTAGATTGTTCAGGCATGAAAATAATAAATTCCGAAGGATATCCCGAATTGGACGCTAATCCCGACCGTAATCTCGGCAAAGTTAATCCCGACTGGAAAGCC
>JALCMP010000033.1 GCA_022648545.1 Bacteroidales bacterium
TTTCCGAGTAGGAAAGTTCTTCGTTCGCTTTTGCAACCCTTTTTTCTATATCCTCAGGACTGTCGGTGCCGCGGGAAACGAGCCTTTGCCTTAGAACTTCCACGGACGGAGGCTGTATGAATACCGACAGCGCGTTTCCTCCGTAAAGTTTCTTAAGGTTCATGCCTCCCTGTACGTCTATGTCGAAAAGTATTATGTTCCCCTTATCCCATATCCTTTTGACCTCTTTTACCAGTGTTCCGTAGAAACGTCCCGGATATACTTCCTGGTATTCTACGAATTCGCCTTCGGCTAGTTTCCGCCTGAATTCGTCCGCGGAGAGGAAGTAATATTGTACTCCGTCCTTCTCTTCACCGCGCGGGGGACGGCTGGTTGCGGATATCGAAAATTCCAGGTACGGGAATTTTTTAATCAGGTGGTTTACGATGGTGCTTTTGCCTGCGCCGGACGGTGCTGAAAATATTATGACTTTTTTTTCTGCGGAAAACATTTTGTTTTGAATTTGTGCCCAAAAATAGTAAAATTATAAGTAACTTTGCATGATTCTTGCAAGGAAATCAGACGTCCTCAAGGAATTTGTATTAATCTAAAAAATAATATTTTATTATGGTAAGTTATAAGGAATTAGGTCTAGTTAACTCTAGAGAGATCTTTAAGAAGGCCGTAAGTGGCGGATATGCCATTCCTGCTTTCAATTTCAACAATATGGAGCAGATGCAGGCAATTATTCAGGCATGTGTCGAAACCAAATCTCCTGTCATTCTTCAGGTATCCAAGGGTGCAAGAAATTATGCCAACCAAACTCTTTTGAGATATATGGCTCAGGGCGCCGTTGAGTATTCCAAGGAATTGGGTTATGCTATTCCTATAGTTCTTCACCTCGATCACGGAGATTCTTTCGAGCTTTGCAAATCATGCGTAGAACTCGGTTTCTCTTCCGTTATGATAGACGGTTCTTCACTTCCATATGAAGAAAACGTTGCTCTTACAAAGAAAGTCGTAGACTATGCACATCAGTATGATGTTACCGTAGAAGGCGAACTCGGAGTACTTGCAGGAATAGAAGATGACGTACATGCAGAGCAGCATACTTATACCCGTCCGGAAGATGTAGAAGATTTCGTTAAGAAGACGGGCGTTGATTCGCTTGCAATTTCGATAGGGACTTCCCACGGTGCATATAAATTCAAACCGGGACAGGTTCCTAATATCCGTCTCGATATTCTTCATGAAATAGAGAAGAGAATCCCAGGCTTCCCTATCGTACTTCATGGTTCTTCAAGCGTTCCTCAGGATATTGTTGCCGAAATCAACAAGTACGGCGGAAAGATAAAGGATTCCGCAGGTATCCCTGAAGATCAGTTGAGAGAAGCATCCAAGTCTGCCGTATGCAAGATCAACATCGACAGCGACGGCCGTCTTGCAATGACTGCCGCAATCCGCAAGGTCTTTGTTGAACAGCCAGAAGTATTTGATCCCCGTAAATATCTCGGACCTGCAAGGGAAAAGCTCAAGGAACTTTATATGCACAAGGTAAAATGCGTGCTTGGTTCCGAGAACAAGGCGTAAGCTAATACAGAATAGTAATATATCGACGGCCTGCCTGAGAGAAATTTCAGGCAGGCTGCCTTTTTTATTTGCGTGATGTTATTGCTATAAAAAATTGCCATTTTGTCTTATGACGCCGATGGCAAATATTTTGTTTGTATCTTTGCAGCCCGCAAGGGCTTATTGTATATGATAATAATTTTATATTGACATGGACATCAAAGAAAATAAGGAACAAAAGGAAAATCAGGAAAGTAAGATAAATACGCCAGAGGAAACCTCCGGAGCCGCCGCTGCTGCTGAAAAGACGGAAGACAAGATGGAGACCGAACAAAAAAATGAAAATGACAAGGCGTCAGCCGGCGAAGAAAATGAAGATATGAATAAGCAACTGGAATCCTTGCAAAAGGAACGTGATGATTATAAGGATAAGTATTTGCGCCTTGCGGCCGAATTCGATAATTACAGGAGAAGGACTGCGCGTGAGCGTATAGATCTCATATCCACTGCAGCCGAAGATACTATAAAGGGGTTGCTTCCTGTCCTCGACGATTGTGAAAGAGCGATGGAACTATTAAGAAAGTCTGATGATTCTTCAGCTGCAAAAGAGGGTACCGAGCTTATCTACGGAAAGCTTAAAGGATACCTGCAAAGCAAGGGCCTCGAGGAGATAGAAAGTCTTGGCAAGGATCTCGATACCGATTTCCACGAAGCCGTGTCCAAGATGCCCGTAAAGGACAAGAAGCAGAAAAACAAGGTTATAAATGTTCTTCAGCAGGGATATAAGCTTAACGGAAAAATTATTAGATATGCCAAGGTTGTGGTAGGTGATTAATATGGAGAAAAGAGATTATTATGAGGTGCTGGGCGTTTCTAAAAGCGCTTCGGCAGATGAAATAAAAAAGGCATACAGAAAACTTGCCTTAAAGTATCACCCCGACAGAAACCCGGGTGACAAGGATGCCGAGGAGAAGTTCAAGGAGGCTGCGGAGGCTTATTCCATCCTGAGCAATCCTGATAAGAAACAGCGTTACGATCAATTCGGCCATGCCGGAGTTGATGGTGCCGCAAGTTCCGGTTTCGGTGGAGGCGGATTCTCGATGGACGATATTTTCAGCCAGTTTGGTGATATTTTCGGAGGTCATTTCGGCGGCGGTTTCGGTGGCGGCGATTTCGGAGGGTTCAGCAGCTTCTTCGGCGGAGGGAACCAGCGCGGCGGAAGTTCCGGAAATGTTCAGAAGGGCAGTAATATAAGAGTCAGAGTAAAACTGTCTCTCAAGGATATAGTCCACGGTGTAGATAAGACTATAAAGATAAATAAACTGGTGGCATGTCCTGATTGTGGAGGATCGGGTGCTGCGTCTCCTTCGGATATTAAGGAGTGCAGTTACTGTCACGGTACCGGAGTTGTAACCAAAACCGTACAGACGATGCTCGGACGCATGCAAACCCAGTCTTACTGTCCTAAGTGCGGCGGAACCGGAAAAATTATTACCAAGGTCTGTCATACCTGCGGAGGCAGCGGTCTGGTAAAACGTCCCGAAGAAATATCATTCAGGATTCCTGCCGGGGTCTCGGAAGGTATACAGCTTACGGTTCAGGGGAAGGGTAATGCTGCAAAGAACGGGGGGATAAACGGTGATTTGCTCGTAGTGATTCAGGAGGAGAGTGATCCGGAATTGAAGAGGGACGGTAACGATCTTATTTATTCTTTGTTCATAAGCGTTCCCGATGCAATATCCGGTACGACTGCGGAGATCCCTTCCGTGGACGGAAAGCTGAGGATAAAAATAGATCCGGGGACACAGCCGGGGAAAGTCCTTAGATTGAGAGGAAAAGGCGTTCCCGATATTAACGGCTACGGAACCGGGGACCTGCTGGTTTACGTGCAGGTATGGATCCCGAAAAACATAAATCAGGAAGAGAAATCGTTGATTGAAAAATTAAGAGAATCGAAGAATTTTACACCCAAACCGTCGAGTGAAGACAAGGGGCTTTTCGACAAAATAAAAGATATGTTCAGATAATGTGTCCTATAAAGTTTTTTTTGCACAAGAAGGTCCTTGCAGCCGTAACGGTGTTGTTATCATCGGTGTCGGTGTTTGCAGGGACCTTTTTGGGGGCCTTAGAAGATTCTTCATCGGTAAAGGTGCCGCGTTTCGATTATCCGCTCCGGAAGCCTATGTATTTCTCAGGGGATTATGGTGAATTGCGGCCCGGTCATTTTCATATGGGAACCGACTGCCGTATCGGCGGTGTTGTGGGAGCTCCCGTTTATGCTCCTGCCGACGGGTATATTTCCAGGATATCCGTTTCGTCTTCCGGCTATGGGAATTGTCTTTATATAAACCATAACGGAGGTTATACTACAGTTTACGGACATCTCTTTAAATTCAGGCCCGATATTGCACGTTTTGTGAGAGATCTGGAGTATAAGAATCATAATTTCAGGGTGGATACGACCCTGCCTCCGGAAAAGTTTCCGGTAAAAAGGGGGGAGCAAATTGCAAACGCCGGTAATACGGGCTCTTCGGGCGGCCCGCATCTTCATTATGAAATAAGGCTTACAAGACAGCAGCTTTCTCTGAATCCGTTTCTGCACGGATTTATAAAATCATACGATAAGGTTCCACCCGTAATAAACAAGGTGTTTTTTTACGGATATTCAGATGAGTTCGGTGCCCCGCAGACTTTTATGATCGGAGATGCCGCACATTACGGTCATAAAACAATTGAAGTTCCGGAATTTTCTTATCTGGCCGTAGACGCGGTTGACAAGATGGCCGGCAACAGTGCCAAATTTGCCGTTAACGAGTATAAGGTACTTCTTGATTCAATCCTTGTTTATGATTTCCGTTTGGGCGATATCCCGTTTTCGGAAGGCAGATATGTAAACAGCCTGACGGAATATTCTGCGTTGGAGGAATTCGGGAGAAAAATGGTAAAATCATATGTGGAGCCGGGCAATAAATTAAGATACAAGATTGATTCGCGGGACAAAGGGCTGTTCCATCTTAAGGATACCCTGAGACACGAAGTTAGGTTGGAGGTCTTCGATTATAACGGAAATATGTCTTCGTCACGTTTTTTTATACGTCGTAATGATTCGGCTTTTACCGATTGTTTGTGCAGACCGCACGGGCAGCTTATGCAATGGCGGTTCGATAATTATTTCGTGCAGCCGGGATTTCTGGTTTATATTCCGTCGCGTTCCTTTTATAAATCGGTCTTCTTTACGGCAGATACTGCCGATACGAGAATAACTCCGTATTCCCCGGTCTGGAATATATTCGACAAAAACGTTCCTCTTAATAAAGGGGTTACAGTTAAGATGCAATATGACGGTCCCAAAAGGCTCGAATCAAAGATCGTTTTGGCACAGGTGGATGACAACGGGGAAATTCATTCCGGAACAGGTAGCTGCGAACACGGAGTTGTTACGGCAAAAATATGGTCTTTCGGAACTTATACGCTTGTCTCCGATACATTGGCTCCGCTTGTGGTCCCTTCTTTTAAAAACGGGGTTTCCCTGCGCAGCAACAAAATATCGTTTAAAATAAAAGATGATATGTCGGGGATTGCATCGTTCGATGTCTTTATAGACGGACACTGGTCTCTGGGCATTCTCGACGGAAAGACTTCGCAATTAAACGTTCTTCTGAAGTATGCGAGGATTTCCCGTGGAAGGAAGCATGTTCTGGTAATTAAAGTCAGGGATGCCAGGGGAAATGAAACGGTCTTGAAAAGAAGCTTTTTCTGGTAGGCCATTATTAATTTTTCGGGAAACTATCATTAACTTTATACCATGAAAACATCTGCGGGTCTTGATTTTGATCCCGAAAGGGGTATACGGGTAATAGGTCTGATGTCCGGAACGTCTCTCGACGGTCTGGATATATGTTATGCCGTATTCAGGCGTTCGGCTGCTTCCGACGGTAAATACTCAGGCAAATATTCTTGGGAATATTCCATGATTGCGGCCGAGGATTCGCCTTATCCGCAGGATTTAAGGGAGAAGCTTGCAGGTGCTCATCTGCTTGGGGCATCGGACTATGCCAGACTTAACTCGGATTACGGCCTGTATATAGGGAAGAAAGTGCATGACTTTATTATTCGTAATAATGCAGATCCTCATTTCATAGCATCACACGGACAGACCATATTTCATCAGCCCGAAGTTAAGTTTACTGCACAGATAGGTTCCGGAGCCGGAATAGCGGCGGAAACCGGGGTGGATACTATTTGCGATTTCAGGACATCCGACGTTGCACTGGGAGGACAGGGTGCCCCCCTTGTGCCTATCGGCGACGAGCTTCTTTTTCCGTCCTACGATTATTGTCTTAATCTCGGCGGATTTTCAAATGTCTCTTTCAGGCAACCCGACGGCAAACGGACTGCTTATGATATATGTCCAGTTAATTTTATGTTGAACAAATATATGCGGTCAACAGGAGAGGAATTTGACAGGGACGGAAATATGGCGCGTTCCGGTAAAGTGTGTGATGTTCTGCTCGACGGCCTTAATTCTTATAAATATTATTCCGCTCCTGCTCCGAAGTCGCTTGGACGCGAGTGGGTGGAACGTTATGTCTTTCCTTATTGCGACAGCTATTCCGTTTATTCTCATCTCGGGATTGCCGATATTATGGCAACCTTAACCGAACATGCCGCAGTTCAGATTGCCGCGAATATTAAAAATGGAAGGGTTCTGGTAACCGGCGGCGGAGCGTTTAACAAATATCTTATTGAAAGGTTATCGGCTCTTGCCCCGGAAGCTGATTTCATAATTCCAGACAAATTGACTGTTTCTTATAAGGAAGCTCTTATTTTTGCATTCCTGGGAGTGCTTTATGTTGTCGATACCTCCAATTGCCTTGCATCGGTTACGGGAGCTTCAAGGGATAATATTGGCGGTGCGTTATACAAAGCCGGAAATAATTTGCTTTGATTAAAATTTTTGTTACTTTTGCAGTCCCAAAAAACAGTAACCTCTCGCTTAAACTCTTAAACAAGTGACGTTACCACAAATAATAGAGAAAAATGGACTTAATAAAGATTGCCGAGCAGGCTTTTGCCGGCGAAGAAAAAAAATACCCGGATTTTAAAGCGGGTGATACCATTACGGTAACTTACAAGATAAAGGAAGGAGAGAAGGAGAGACTCCAGAAATTCCGTGGCGTGGTCGTGCAAAAACACGGTCAGGGAACTACTAAAACATTTACCGTAAGAAAGATATCCAGCGGTGTCGGCGTAGAGAGAATTTTTCCGTATAGTTCCCCTTTTATAGATTCCATAGAATTCAACAAGGCCGGAAAAGTTCGCAAGGCAAAGATTTATTACCTGCGTAACCTTACGGGTAAGAAAGCCCGCATAAAGGAAAGATCGATGGTCTCCCAAAAACAGGAAGGAAAAGCTTCTGCGGAATAATTTTTGCAGGAGATTTTCATAAAAGGCCTCGTAGCTTAGCTGAATAGAGCATCTGACTACGGATCAGAAGGTCACAGGTTTGAATCCTGTCGGGGTCACGCAACATAAAAAGAGCCCCGCAGTTTATTACTGCGGGGCTCTTTTATGTCATAATAAAGCCGATAAAGTTAATATCGTATTTTATTATCCTTATCTATCCATTCTTCGAAGGCTTTTAAGGCTTCTTTCCGCATTATCTGTTCAGATTGCAATTTACGGTCGGGGAGTTTCAGCTTTAGTTCGTCATAGATAAAAGAATCGTCGAATCCTATTTTCTTTGCATCATCTTTTGTATTTGCATAAAATAATCTGTCGAGGTGCGCCCAGTAAATGGCTCCCATGCACATAGGGCATGGTTCGCACGAGCTGTAAATATCATAGCCGCTGAGATCGAACGTCTTTAGTTTGGCTGCGGCTTCTCTTATGGCTCTCATTTCTGCGTGTGCCGTGGGATCGCATGATGCGGTAACCCTGTTTGTTCCGTAAGATATGATATTTCCTTCCTTGTCTGCAATCACTGCTCCGAAAGGTCCGCCTCCTGCGGCAACATTCTCAACCGAAAGCTCTATGGCTTTTTTCATCAAATCTTCCTTCTTCATTTTTCTTTGTATTTTACTATCAGGAATAATTATTCCTGTTGCAAAAATAGAAAAATACTGTCTCCTTCCCCAAAATTTGTGTAGTTCTCAAATGTATGTGAAGATGATAACCTGTTTCAGGACGAGTCAATTAATGGTTTTTTCGGAGAGGGGCTGTTGGTTGGTGGATTTGTATGTCTGCGGAAAGTTGCGGGGTCGAGGTACGGTAATATAAATATAAAAAGAGGATGGCTCTTTTAGTCATCCTCTTGAATTTTTATCCCTAATGTTGGGTTTTTCTTCTTCCTTTTCTTACCAGGCCAAAGCTGATGCTCCGAGTATGGCGGCATCGTTTTCCTTAAGGCCGGAAGGAAGTATGGCAACCTTGTTTTTCCAAATAGGCAACAGGTTGGCGTTCATCTCATCCTTTATAGGCTTAAGTATGAATTTGCCTGCACGTGCAAGGCCTCCGAACAATATAATTGCTTCCGGAGCGCTGAATGCCACGAAGTCCGCAAAGGCTCTGCCGAGGATCTTTCCGGTAAATTCGAAAATCCTTATGGCAAGCTTGTCTCCGTTTGAGGCTGCTTCAAATACATCTTTGGAGCTTATGTTGGTGAGTTCCCTCAACGAACTGGGTTCCTCGCTCATGTCGAGCCATTCCCTTGCGGTTCTGGCAACTCCTATTGCAGATGCATATGTTTCCAGACATCCTCTTTTACCGCATCCGCACAGCCTTCCGTTGTCTCTTACGGCACATGTGTGTCCCAATTCGCCGGCGAATCCGTCATGACCGTAAACGAGGTTTCCGTTAATGACTATTCCGCTTCCGACTCCTGTTCCGAGGGTTATCATTATGAAATCCTTCATTCCTCTTGCAGTGCCGTAAGTCATTTCTCCTACAGCAGCGGCATTTGCATCATTGGTTACCGTAACAGGGACGTTGAGATTTTTGGATACCGTTGATACGAGAGGAATTACTTTGCCTCTCGCCCAGTCAAGGTTAGCCGCATTCTCTATAGTTCCCTTATAATAATTACCATTTGGTGCTCCTATTCCTATGCCCTGGATTTTGTTAAGTCCTATATTTTTAGTCAGTGTCCTTATGCTTGCGCACAATGCATCGATGAATATATTAGCTTCTTCCGGTCCATATTTAGAATTAATGACAGTTTGTTCAACTATGGTGCCTCTTCTGTCGACAATTCCCATTTTGGTAGTTTGTCCTCCGACATCGACACCAACTACATAAGGTTTATCCATAATATTGCAAGTGTTTTTAGTGTTCTGTTTTCTAATTGGTCTTTATGCTTGTATTTACGTTCTTGGATCCGATAAGTGCATAGAACAGAATGTAAGCTAATCCTATGGCAATAACCCAGAAACTTTGCATATAAGTTGATATGTCGGCAATATATCCCTGAATGGCAGGAAGAACACCTCCGCCACAGACCATAACCATAAAGAATCCGGATGCCTTTGCAGTGTATTTACCAAGGCCCTCTACGGCAAGATTGTAAATGCTTCCCCACATTACGGATGTACAGAAACCTCCGATTACGAGCAGCATTATACAAAGAGGAACCTGTGCCATTCCGAACGAAATATTGGATTGGAAAACAGGCATGTTTATTTGTACAGTAGTAGGAGTGAATATGGCGCTGATAACCAGAACTATAAGTGCTGCGGAGACTATGGATAGCATTGTTCTACTGGAGATTTTGGCTCCGATCATACCTCCGCAGAGACGTCCGATAAGCATAAGAAACCAATATGTACCTACTACGAACCCTGCCGCGGTAGTATCAATACCGGCTTCCTTCGTCATGAACAGATTGGCTATATTAGGAATGCCAACTTCTATTCCGACATATATGAATATGGCTATTACGCCGAGAATATAATGACGGAAGGAAAACGGACTGTATTGGTCCTTTTCTCCGTTATTAGTATTGCTTTTTGTGATATTTGGTTCAGGGATATCCATAACCGCAAGGACAATGAATGCCAGTGCGAAAATACCCATTGCAAGGAATAATGCAGGATTGGCTTTTGCAATAGTACGTGCGGTTTCGTCGGATCCCATGAGATAACCTACAAGGACGGGAACTATTGTTGCTCCGATGGAGTTACATGCACCACCGAACTGAATCAACTGGTTCCCCTTGTTTCCGCTACCGCCCAAAGTGTTGAGCATTGGGTTTACAACAACGTTCAACATACACATAGAGAACCCGGATACCAGAGCTCCTATAAGGTAAACTGCAAAGCTTCCGCTTATCCCGGAGAGATAAGTTATGCCTACTCCCACGA
Source organism: Bacteroidales bacterium (assembly GCA_022648545.1). GTDB lineage: Bacteria > Bacteroidota > Bacteroidia > Bacteroidales > UBA932 > Egerieousia. The sequence goes on from JALCMP010000033.1 coordinate 9,906, forward strand.
ATCCTACTGCAATTGCAGCAAGGGATGTTTTCTTGTAACCGAGTTTTTCCAGCATTATTCCTGCGGGGATTCCCATGCAGGCGTATGCGAAGAAATTAGCAAAATTACCTAATTGCGAAAGAAGATTGCTTGCGTGAAACTGACTCTTTACGATAACTCCGAACGGATTCTGTAACCCTGTTACGAATGCTATCATGAAAAAAAGCGCAAACATCATCGCAATCGGCAATGCATAGTTTTTTTTAGCTTGTTTTTCCATTTAAAAGTGTATTAAAAAAATATTTTTCATTTTGTATCCACAAATGTAACGAAAAATATTTGCGTTTTATAGATTTTTTGTCTGCGATATTCCCCTTTTTCGGATGGTTGTAAATCAGAGAACTAATGGAAGAATACACGTCAACGATCGAAATCGATTTGTATAAATAAAATAATGGCAGCGTAAAACTGCCATTATTTATTATGATACTAGTATTCAGAATATTGCTATTCTTTTTGGAAAACCCTTACGTAATCTATTTTGTAAGTGCATGGAAGAGCAGATTCGTCAACGCCCTGCGCTCCGCCCCAGTTCCCTCCCCATGCTAGGTTGAGCTTCAAGTAGAAGGGAGCGTTGAACGGCCATGTGGATTTGTTGTTATTACCGTCGTTTTCGTAGGAAAGTAGTTTTACACCGTCTACGTACGAGTATATATGATCGGATGTCCATTCTATTGCATAAATGTGGAAATTTCCTTCTGCTCCTGAGATATATCTTTGGGCGGTTTTTTGTGTTCCTTTACTTGCGTTGTATGCTGCACAATGAATAGTAGAGGAAACATAGTCTGGATTGTATCCTACTTCTTCCATAATATCTATTTCCCCGTCGTCGGGCCACTTAGTGAAATTCTTCGGCATCATCCAGAATGCCGGCCAGGTCCCTTTCCCCCCGGGCAGACTGAGCCGTGCCTCAAAGTATCCGTATTGCCAGCTTTTTGAGGTATTCATTCTTACTGAAAGGACCTGACTCCCAGATTTTCTGGCTACTATCTTAAGTGATCCGTCGCTTACGAAAGCACAGGTATCGGTTCCGCTTACTGCTGGGATGTAATTCTCGAGTTCATTGTTTCCCCAGCCGGAATTTCCCGTTTCATACCACCATTCGGATTTATCCGGCAATACGGAGCCGCCGTTTTCAGATGATTCGTTGAATTCGTCCTGCCAGACCAGCTTGTAGCCTTGGGGCGTATGTATCTCCGGTTGCTGATATGATGCGCCGTCGGGTTTCTTAAAATTATCATTCGGCATGAAATCGCTCCATACTTTTATTACGGAAAGACCGGTATTATTTGTACAATCAAGGGATGTTAATTTATAATTTATTGAAATGTCCAGTCCTGTAAGTTTGTTTGAAGAACAATCAAGCGATACAAGGTTCTTAAGTGCGGAAATATCAAGGTCCGTTATGGAGTTGTTCCTGCAAATAAGACTGGTAAGATTGTAAAAGTATTTAAGTCCTTCCATGGATTTTATTCCTTTTCCGGATACGTCCATCGATGTTGCGTTCATTGCTTCGTTTTCGCTTATTTTTCCGTCTCCGTCTTTGTCGAAGAGAGACAGACATGCAGCTTTGAACGCATCATCGGTGAAGTTAACGTATTCGGTAAGGAAGTCTTGGGTCACAGGTATTTCCTGCTTGTATTCGAGGTGCCTTATCGTTAATGTCGCCGTCCTTTTTTCTTTAGAAGGATTCTCGGATACGGTTACTTTTATTGTAGAGGTTCCGGTAAGACCTCCGGTAGGGGATACTTTACACCAGTCCGAGTTCGACGTTATGGACCATTCGCAATTCGAAATTACGTTTATGGTCTTTTCGGATTGTTCATATGTGAAAGTCAGAGATTCAGGACTGGCGGTGATTTTAGTATCTTCACCGGGGGGGGTGTTTCCGTTGCTGCCCGAACATCCCATATTTGCAAATAATAATAATAAGGCCAGAAGGCAGGAAATCCTTTTCATTGCTTTGTAGGTTTTAGTTAGCTTTTTCTGTTCTGTAAAAATGGTAGTGCCATGCTATATCCCCGTTGTCCGTTATGAGATCAAGGTAGTTTTCATACATGGATACTATCTTGTATTTTGGAGCTGCGAATGTTGCGGCATTAGGAACGTAGGATACATAAGTGCCTTCAGGGAAATTGATATAGTAGTTTCCGTCTTCTTCAGTTATGGTATAGGTAGATGTTTGCTTCTCTACGGGAACCTGATAGTCGTTGCCGTCGTCCGGATTATGTTCTGTTCCTACACCGGAGTCCTTGTTTACATAGACTGTTCCTCCGGTTCCCGGATCGAACGTATATGTTCCGTCTGCGTCGAAGGATAGAATGTCGTCGTACAGTCCCACTCCGGCTTTTTCATTTGGAGCAGCAGACCACCAGTCGGTTCCGTTTCCGCCCGGAGATCCGCATCCGATATGTCCTGCTACGGTTGGATCCCATGTATATATTCCGGCGATTTTTGTATTGAAGCCAGAGGTTATTTCATCTCCGGTGTAATCTGCGCGCATGAAAGTTATAGACCATGCAATGTTTCCGTTGTCGATAAGCAGGGTCATGAAATCGTTACTGATGGAAACCAGCTTATATTTTGGCGTAGCATAAGATTCCGGATTTGGAACATAGCTTACAAGAGTATTGGCCGGAAATGCGAGATATTCGTCGGAGCCTTCTGTGGTAAGGGTGAATGTTGAAGTTTGCTTCTCTACGGGAACCTGATAATCGTTGCCGTCGTCCGGATTGTATTCTGTTCCTACACCGGAGTCCTTGTTTACATAGACTGTTCCTCCGGTTCCCGGGTCGAACGTGTATGTTCCGTCTGGTTGGAAAGTGAGGACGTCGTCATATACTCCGTTGCCAGCTTTTTCCCCGGCTTTTGCGGACCACCATCCCGTTCCGTCAGAACCGCTTTCTCCGCATGCAAGGTGCGCCGCCGTATTCCTTGCTATTATCCATTTCTTGCCGGATGCATCTGTACCAGCAAGTTTTTGTATGTCCGTCAGTCCTGCACTCGGATCTTCGGGAACGAAGGTATAATGCCATGCTATGTTTCCGTTGTCTATAATCAGGTCGAGTCTGGAGGTGGTAAGAGTCGCTATTTTGTAAACCGGACTTGTCATGGCCTCGGGATTTGGAATGTATCCGACTGTAGTATTGGCAGGGAAGGTGATGGTTTTTACATCGTCGTCTTCTGCAAGTGTGTATGTTACGGTTTGTTTTTCGTAAGGGAATATGTAATCTTCGGTAGAAGTTCCAGTAGTCGGATAATCTTTATTTACATAAATGTTGCCGTCTACCGGATCGAACGTATATGTACCGTCGGAGTTAAAGGTTAGCTTGTTGTCGTACAGGCTTGTGCCGGCTTTTTCGTTGGCTGCTGCCGACCACCAGTCGGTGCCGTCTCCGCCCGAAGATCCGCAGGAAATATGTCCTGCGATATTTGAAGCTATAACCCATGTCTTGCTTGATCCCTCGGAGAGAATCTTTATATCGGCGGCCGGGTCATAGGGAGCAACGTAATCCTGATCTTTGGTGAAGGATACAATTTTAGATCCTTCGGATAGTCCGTTGCCGTTGTAGGCTTTTACTTCAACCGAGTATGTACCGGCCTTTTTATATTCTCTGGTAAAGCTGAATTTGGTTGTTATTTCCTGATTCCCTTCGCCGTCTGTGAAAATCCACATGGGGCAGCATCCCAGAGTATTAAATTTGAAGTCCACCTCTTTGCTGTTGCCTTCAACTACGTTTATCGTTACGTCTATGTTTTCCGCCGAAGGCAGGCCGTTTTTGTTCGGATGATTGTAATCCTTTGTACATGAAACGGCTATAAGCGGCAGAATAATAACATATGCTATTTTCAAAATTATATTCTTCATAATTTATCCGTATTATAGATTTATTAATAATCGTTTTGCGTCAGAGGATATTCAGATCCTGCAGCAGCATCTATTTCAGCTTGCGGAAGAGGAAGATATTTCTTGTTTTCCGTCCATGTGTTGCTTCTGTATCCCTCGCTGTCCGGGATTAAAACCGAACCTGCATTGCCTGTTCTGATGAGGTCCCAATAGCGCTTTCCTTCTCCTACGAATTCCAGATGTCTTTCATTCAGGACGTTATCCAGCGTTGCCGAAACTGATGGCAGGCCTGCGCGGTTTCTGACTTCGTCGAGATATGACTGGGCTGATCCGCTTCCCGTAGCACCTCTTAAAAGAAGTTCGGCTGCGTTTAAAAGCGTTTCAGAGTAACGGTATATGCGAACGTTGTTATTGTAATTCATATCAGCGCTTGCCGCACAATTCGCATTTCCTCCTATTCTTGGAAGATATTTTCTAAGAAATACGCCCGTGTCTTCATATCTCGGCGTATAAGTTGCGCCTTCGGAAGAAGGAAGGTAACATGTAGCATCCCTACGGGCATCATTTGCATCGAACATGTCGTAGGTCTCCTGTCTTACAGGTTCAAAGCCCCATCCTGCTTCGTACAGAGAGCTGCCGGTAAGTCCGTTTATTCCGATGAACTTAGGGTATACGCTGCCTCCGGCTGCCATGGGACTGCCCCAGTCTTTACCTCCGTTGACATTAAAGTAATTTATATCCCATATGGTTTCAGTTCCCCATTCTCCTTCCGATTCCCATAAATCGGCGTAATTAGTTGCAAGCGAATATTTCTTGGATTTTATTATATCTTCCATATATCCTTCGGCCTTGTTGTACCTCGATCCGTCATTCTGATATAATACGTCTTCTGCATAAAGCATTGCAGCCATGGCATAGGTTACGCGTCCGTAATTGGCTTCGGTTTGCTTCATGGGAAGTTTTCCGTTCGTAAGAGCATCTTCCAGATCTGTAACTATATGTTCGTATAGATCATCTGCTTTAATTTGCTCTGTAACATAAGGGGTGGTGAGGTTCTTTTCATAATAAGGAACATTTCCCCATAGCTTCCATAGCCATGTATAATAGAAGCAGCGAAGAACTTTTGCTTCCGCCAGATATTCCGCTTTTGTTTCATCATCTATGTCTTTTACGCCGTCCATTTTTTCAAGGACGCAGTTCGCTCTGTTTATGCCTGAGTAAAAGTCAGTCCATAAATCACTTACCTCATTTGTGGGTAATGCCTTGAAATTGCTCATTCTGTGCAAATAGGAGCAATCCGTTTCATCGCTTCCTCCAACATAGACATCGTCGGACATTACATCTGAAACCATTTGTATATTGCAATATTGACCGAAGGCATAGTCGAACCAGTGCAAAGGGTCGTATGTAGCAACCAATGCTTCGTATATTCTTGCCTTTGTGTTGTAATAACCGTCAATGTTTACCGAACTGGACGGTTTGACGGTAAGCCAGTCTTCTCCGCAGGATGCCAGTAAAAGTATCGGAAGTAAACAAATTATAATTAATCTCTTTTTCATATTAGTCTCGTATTTAGAAAGTTAAGTTAAGTCCCATCGTATATGTCCTTGACTGCGGATATACCCCGCGGTCTATTCCAAGAGAAGTACCGCCGGAAGACATTTCGGGATCGAATCCTTCATAACGGGTAAGAGTAAGTAGATTTTCGGCCTGAACATATAGTCTAAGGTTGGAAATAAGTATTTTAGACGTCCATTTTTTCGGAAGAGTGAATCCTATCTGCAGGTTTTTCAATCTAAGGTATGAACCGTCTTTTATATAAAGATCGGAAGAAAGCCAGTTGCCGTTGTCGTCGCTTGATACGAATCTCGGATATTTATTCGACGTGCCTTTACCTGTCCATCTGTCAAGCATGTATTGAGGAAGATTCGCCTTAGATATGTCGATACGTCTTGTAGCGTCGAATACGTCGTTTCCTACGCATCCCTGCCACATCATAATCAGATCCAGATTTTTCCATTCGGCATTTAAACTGAAGCCGAATGTCCAGTCCGGTATTCCTTTTCCTATTTTAGTACGATCATCGTCCGTAATTTGTCCGTCGTTATTTATGTCCAGAAATTTTACGTCTCCCGGAACTGCATTTGGTTGTATCATCTTTGTTTTCCCGGTCTCGGGATCGGTAAACACATATGATTTTATTTCATCCTCGGTCTGGAAAATGCCGGCCGTCTTTTTTCCGTAGAAGAAAGGCCACGGATTGCCGTTTTGACCTCTGGAGATTGTGCCTACGTTTTGCAGATTGTCGTAATTTGAAAAGCCGCTTTCGTTGCCCAGATTTAAAAGTTTGTTTCTAAGATAAGAAGCGTTGGCGTTGAATTGCATTTTTACGTCGCCTATATTGAATTTATAATTGAAATCGAATTCTACGCCTGTATTTTGCATTTTACCTACGTTTCCGGTGGGTTTTGATTCGCCCAGGTAACTCGGTACGGGAATTTCCATAAGCATTCCGCTTGTTCTTTTGTCATACCAGTCTGCGCTGAAGGTTATTTTATCCTTTATGAAGCCGAGGTCCAGCCCTATGTCTGTTTGTTTTGATTCTTCCCATCTAAGGTCTGGATTCGCCGTGCCGGAAGCCTTGGATCCGTTTACAACTGCACCCTTTGTGTCTGTTCCGAAATAATAGTTGTTACCGGAATTTACATTTACGGTATATTTGAATTCCCCTATGGCCTCATTACCGTTCTTACCCCAGGATGCTCTTAATTTTATTTTTGAAATCCATTCAGGGAAGTTGCTCCTTGCAAAATTTTCATTGGTTATGTTCCATCCCAGAGAGACCGAAGGGAAAATGGCGAATTTGTTGTTTGGCCCGAAATTGGAAGAACCGTCGCGTCTTACCGTTGCCTGAACCATATATCGTTCGTTGTAGTTATAGCTTAATCTGGCAAATAATGAAGCCAGACGGTGATAACTGTAGGCTGACCCGTATACGTTCATGTCACCGTTGGATTGGGTGCCGGTTGCGAAATTTATATTGGCAACCGAACCGTTTTCTTCCGGCAGGAATTTATTGCTGCCTCCTATGTTTCTGCCTCTGGTTTCCTTTGAAGATTGTCCCAGCATTATCTGTATGAAATGTTTTCCGAAATTCCTGTCATACGACAGGGTGTTTTCGACCTGCCATACCAGTGAGCGGTTCATGGAAGACCATACGGAAGAAAATGTTGCCTTGTTTGATTGTCCCAGATAATAAACGGGGGACCAGCCGTCGTCACCCCAGAAAGAAAGGTCTGTTCCGAAGGATGTCTTGAATTTGAGATGATCCCATATAGTAAGTTCGGCCCATAAATTGGATACCAGTTTATCCGAATTCCCGATCGATCCCGGCAGGCTCAGGGCGGCCAGAGGATTTACGATTTCATTGTAGTCTTTTCCGGGAATCGTAAACATTCTTCCGTTTTTATCTCTTACAGGAGCAAAAGGTATGAGGTTGTCGTCGGAATCGTAACCCATGGCAGTTTCATATTGTTTTAGAACGTCTTTCTCTTCTTCTTCATCATAGTATACTTTTAATATAGGAGAAAGCATTACGGCACTTCCGAGAGGAGATCCGTATTCGCTGTTTACCGTTATGCCGGAGGATTTGGTCCTTGTGTATGCTGCATTTATTCCGGCCGTCAGTTTGTTAAGATAACTGCGTTCCTTGGAATGGTCCATTATATAATAAGTGGTATTGGAACGTATGGTTAGTCTTTTATAATTTGATCTGTTATAGTTTCCGCCTATTATACCATTCTGGTTGTAATAGCTTCCGGAAAAATAGTAGTTGACCTTGTCGTTTGCTCCGCTTACGCTTAACTGGTGGCTTTGTACAGGTGCATTGTCATAGAAGAGCTCGTCCTGCCAGTCGGTGCCTTTGCCGTATGAGTAAGGATCGGAATACACGGGGGATTTGCCTGCATTTAAGGCTGCTTCATTCATCATAAGGGCATATTCGGTAGCATTAAGGACTTTACGATGTCTCCACGGATTCTGGAAACCATAAGAAAACTCGTAATTTACATTTACCGTTCCCTGTGTTCCTTTTTTTGTTGTTATTAGGATTACTCCGTTTGCTGCACGTGCACCGTAGACGGCCCCGGAAGCGGCATCCTTGAGTATTTCTATATTTGCTATGTCTCCCGGATTAAGATAGTCTATACCTCCGTCTATTGGCATTCCATCTACTATATATAATGGATCGCTGTTTCCGTTCGTTCCTACTCCGCGGATCCTGACCTGTGCTGCGGAACCCGGTTGCCCGGATGAATGTGTAACTGTTACTCCGGAACTGAGCCCCTGAAGTGCATTATCTATGCGCACCGGAGCCACATTTTCCAGAGATTTGGAATCTATGCTTGAAATAGAAGCTGTTACAACGCTTTTTTTCTGCGTACCGTAACCGATGACTACGACATCGTTCAGGATATTAACGTTTTCCTGCATTGTTACGTTTATTATCCCTCTATCGGCTTTCATAATTACATCCTTATATCCGATATAGGTGAATTTTATGGTACTGCCTTCTTTTACTTTAAGGGAATAATTACCCTTTTCATTGGTAGCAGTGCCGTTGGTAGTCCCCTGTTCAAGGACATAAACACCAATCAGAGGTTCATTATCCGTTCCTCCGATTACTGTTCCTTTTATATTTATGGTTTGTCCGAAAGTCAAAGGACTTAATCCCATAAATAAAATAAATAATAACTTTTTCATAGGCTTTTTAGTTGATTAAGAATTTCGATTTCTTTATTTATAAAATTATTAAGGATTTGTTTCTTTTCTATCCTTTATTGAGATTTAGTAGTTGAAATGTGGATTTACATAAAAGAACTGCAGTCGTAAGTGTCCGTTGCATAGACATTAACGACTGCAGTATAATGTTAAAAAAGTAAAAAAAGCGGGTTGCCGGAGGGGTGATTAGTGATACTATTATACCATATTAGATAAGATCATATCATTTATTTGCGAAAAGAGCCGATCATATCTATTTGATCTTCGAAGTGGTTTCTGTCCTTCGCAAAATTCTTTACCTTAGCTCTGTAGTTGTATATCGTATTAACCGAATATCTTAGTAGTGAAGCTATTGTACTTGAATCTTTTATGCCTAATCTTATAAGGGCGAAGATCCTTAGCTCGGTATTAAGCATTTCCCCCTTCTTTATTTCCGTAAGATCGGCGCCTTCATTTAGAAGGGAGTTGAATTCGTCTACGAAATTGGGGTAAAGGGTAAGGAATGAAGAATCAAAGGTCTTGTAAAAATCATCCACTTCTTTTTCCAGAATTGAAGACGAATTTCTAAGCATCTGTTCCAGTTCGTCCGTCTTGTTGTATTTCAGGCATTTCTTTACATAATTCATGTAGTCCCTGAGCTTGTCTATATGTGCGCTCAGAATGCTTAAATAGAGAGCTATGTATTGTTCCTTAACTTTGTTGGCTTCGGTAACGTCTTCGTTGAGGTTTTTAAGTCCTTCATTCATCTTTTTAAGATCTGAGTAATAACGCATACTCTTTTCGTTGAGGTCTTTTAGCTGCTTTTGTGCCTTTTTGAGCTTAAGATAATGGATGATTATGTAAATGAACGAAATGAGAAGTATTATAGTCAGTATGTTTATAAGAAGGAAGTTGCTTTTTATTCTTTTTGCCTGCGCGTTTCGCTTGTTTTCATACTCTTTTTCTATAAATGGCATAGTTTCGGCTACCTGCCATGGTCTTAGTTTGGCGTTGTAGAAAAGAGCATCCTTCAGTGACAGCTGGATATATTTGAAAGCTCTGTCCACATCCCCCTGATTGACCAGAATTATTGCCAATGTGCACAAGGAGGCATAATCCATTACGGCAAGTCTCATATCCATGTTTGCGGATCTTGCGAGCCATTCGATCTGACCTTTCTTGTCTTTCAAGGCTTCTCTCACAAGTGATTTCTTGTATGCGTATATTGCGTAATCGTGTGAATTATAGTCCACTCTGGACAGTATTATGTTCAGCAGGCTATCTGCCTTTTGAAAATTTTCCTTTGAAAATGCCTCTTCTCTTAAAAGCTCGAGGTATTCGTTGGAATCAACAGGCAGCATTTCTTTCATCTTTTCCCTGTAATAAACTATTTTCTGCCGGTTTTTCTTTAGTACTTCTTCAGATTTTGAATATTGAATAAGTTCCCGGGCGAAACGATGCAAGGTTTTGTAATAGTCATATAAAAGTTCCTTACCCAGGGCGGATGTATCTATTTGATTCTGTATTATGTCCTTTGCCTCCATGTAATTTCCGGAAGTGACATAAAGGAAACACATTTTCAGAAGCGTTTCATCTGTTTTGTATTTATTTTTAAGTTTTGAGGCTATGGCCAGATTCTTCTTAAGATATAAAAGTGTTGAGTCGAAGCTGAACGGATAATATTCGTCTATGATAGACAAATTCAGATTGTATCTTTCTGATTCCGTATAGTTCTTTTTGGATGCCAGGTTGCATAGCATGGAGATCTTTTTCCCCTTTATATCCACGAACATGTTTCTGGCGTTTATGCTCTCGTCCAGGGTCTTTATCAGATCTTCGGGGGAAGAGGCATTCGCTTGACACATGCAGGCTGCAATAGCCAGTAAGGCCGACAATAGTTTTTTCATAATTTGTTTAAAGATAGTAAAAAATCAGAGAAGAGGGCTCCACAATCTTGATAAACTCTCTGCTATTTTTTCTTTCCTGCTTCTCTTTTCCCATTTCAAAAGCGACAGGCAGGTGCTTGAATTAAGCATGTCGGAGAAATGGCTTTCTATTACTGATGTCCGCTCTTCATCATATATGGCCGACATTATTTCAAAATTATGTTCGAAACTCCGGTTATCGAAATTGGCCGAACCTACCATGCACATTTTGCCGTCTATGCTTATTACCTTTGCATGGTTGAAGCCTTTTCCGAACAGGTATATCTTTATTCCGGCTTCGAGCAGTTCGCTTACATATGACATTGAACTCCACTGGGCTACTCTTGAATCTGATTTCTCAGGCAGCAATATTTTTACGTCTACGTTGCCGAGTGCCACCGTCTTGAGAGAGTTTAGTATCGTTGGATTGGGGGCGAAGTAGGGGGTCATTATGTAAATATGCTTTTCGGCCGCCGTAATGGCGCCGAAGTAGCAACCCATTATGCCCGCCCAGTCGCTGTCGGGACCGCTGGAAATGATCTGCGTATAAATCTGGTGTTCCTGAAGCCGGTCGTTCCCCGAAGAGAGGTTTATGTTTATTTTAGGATAGTATTTTCTGGAGAACCTGAATTTTCTGTCCATCGCAAAATTCCTGTCCATAAGGAAGGATGCCTGAATCGAATACACGGAGTTGCCTCTTATCCGGACATGGGTATCATACCAGTCTCCGGAAGAGATTCCGTAATAATAGCGATCGGCTATATTTACACCTCCGAGGAAGGCGGTAATGCCATCCACTATGAGTATTTTCCTGTGATTTCTGTAGTTGAGTTTGGAGGCCGGAGTTACAAGTCTTATTGGGGCGAACCTTATTACTTCTATTCCGGCTGCTGCAAGTTCCTTTACATAGGATTTTTTAAGGGAAAAACTTCCAATGTCGTCGTACATTACCTTTACGTTTACACCTTCGCCTGCTTTTTTTATCAAAAGCTTTTTCAGCCTTTCTCCTGTTTTGTCGGAAAGTATTATGTATGACTGCAAATGTATATGGTGTCTTGCCTTTTCCATTTCCTCGAACATGGCATCCAGTGCTTCTCTTCCTGTAAAATAAAACGTTATGTCGGAGTTTCTTTCCAGCAGTGTGTGGCTGCACAGCATGTTCTGGAAAATAAGCTTGCTGTACGGATGCAGCAGGCCGTCGAGTTTCCATGGCTCTTTTCTGAATTCTTCGAGTTGCTTTTTGCTGAGATCGGATTTGATTTTATAATCGGAACTG
>JALCMP010000034.1 GCA_022648545.1 Bacteroidales bacterium
TTTGGAGCTACGTCCATAAGATCCACCTTATCTCTTCCTACAACCGGATAGTCAGCTTCATATCTGCATTTTATCCTGTCTTCCACAAAGTTTCCCTTATCATCCAGCTTGGCGTTGGCCTGGGCAACCATCTTCTCGTCTTCCTCTTCGGAGGTCATATAGACGCAGCTGCTAAGATCTACGATACCATTTTTAACTTTCCTGTATGGAGTTTCAATGAATCCCAGATCGTTTATTCTCGCATATACGCATAATGAAGAAATCAGTCCGATATTAGGACCTTCCGGTGTTTCTATAGGGCAAAGACGTCCGTAATGGGAATAATGCACGTCACGCACTTCGAATCCGGCCCTGTCCCTGGAAAGACCTCCGGGACCCAGAGCGGACAGCCTTCTTTTGTGGGTCATTTCAGCCAAAGGATTGGTCTGATCCATAAACTGAGACAACTGGCTTGTTCCGAAGAATGAATTTATTACGGAAGACAATGTTTTAGCATTTATAAGATCGGTAGGGGCAAAAACTTCGGTATCCCTTACGTTCATCCTTTCCTTAATGGTTCTTGCCATTCTGGAAAGCCCTACAGTAAATTGGTTCGACAGCTGCTCGCCTACTGTTCTTATTCTTCTATTACTTAGATTATCTATATCATCAACTGCCGCCTTGGCATTTATAAGCAGTATGAGATATTTTATTATTTCCACTATATCGGATTTCGTAAGGACCCTTACGTCCGCAGGAGTAGAAAGACTTAATTTCTTATTGAGGCGATATCTTCCGACATCACCAAGATCGTATCTTTTATCGGAGAAGAACAATTTATCAAAAACATCCCTCGCCGTAGCCTCATCAGGCGGTTCTGAATTACGGAGCTGCCTGTAGGCATACAGGATTGCTTCTCTCTCGGAATTGCACTGATCTTTTTTCAGCGTATTCAGAATAACCGCATAATCACCGGAAAGGGCATCCTCTTTGTTTACAAGAATGGTCTGCACTCCGGATTCGAGTATTACATCTACATTATCTTCGGTTATCTGCTTGCCGCGATCTACTAAAACTTCATTACGTTCTATATACAAAACCTCGCCTGTATCCTCATCGACGAAATCTTCATTCCATGTCTTCAGAACTCTTGCAGCAAGCGTATATCCGAGATATTTTTTCAAGTTGGCCTTGTTTACTTTAACTTCCGTAGCAAGACCGAATATATCAAGGATATCTTTGTCGCTGTCGAATCCGATAGCCCTGAGCAACGTAGTAACCGGCAATTTCTTTTTACGGTCGATGTATGCATACATCACGTTGTTGATATCCGTTGCAAATTCAATCCATGATCCCTTGAAAGGTATTATTCGAGCCGAATATAATTTAGTACCGTTAGCATGCGTGCTTTGGCCAAAAAAGACTCCGGGAGAACGGTGCAGCTGGGATACTATTATTCTTTCCGAACCGTTTACGATAAATGTTCCGGCAGGGGTCATATAAGGGATTGTGCCCAAAAAGACATCCTGCTCCTTTGTTTCAAAATCTTCGTGCTCCGGATCGGTACAATAGAGCTTCAACTTCGCCTTAAGGGGGACGCTGTATGTCAGACCCCTGTCAAGGCATTCGTCCATAGTATAAATAGGCGGTTCAATATTGTAATCGATAAATTCGAGAACGAAATTATTTCGTATATCGTTGATAGGAAATATTTCCTGGAAAACCTTATAAAGGCCCTCATTTTTACGGTTTTCCGCGGTAGTATCTAACTGGAAGAAATCCCTGAAGGATTTTAACTGAACTTCCAGAAAATCCGGATATGGAAAAACGGACTTGGAAGCTGCGAATGAAATTCGCTTATTTTTAGTAATTTGCGGCATTATTAAGTAGTTGGTTGAAAATAAACTTTAAAAGACGACAAAAAGGTTTAGGACAAAAAAAGTCCTAAACCTGATTATTCCCGAACATCTGATTTGACGGGGTGTTGCTGAAAGTTATTTAATTTCAACCTCAGCTCCTACTTCTTCAAGTTTGGATTTCAAATCTTCTGCTTCGGCTTTGGAGATTTTCTCCTTAACAGGCTTGGGAGCTCCGTCTACGAGATCCTTAGCTTCCTTGAGACCAAGGCCGGTAACTTCTTTTACTGTTTTGATTACCTGCAATTTGGTCTGTCCAGCCGATTTAAGTATAACGTCGAACTCTGTCTGCTCAGCAGCAGCGGCGCCGGCGCCGCCGGCAGCCGGTCCTGCAACTGCAACTGCAGCAGCAGCTGGTTCAATACCGTATTCTTCTTTAAGAATCTTAGCCAATTCTTGAACGTCTTTTACAGTAAGATTTACTAATTCTTCTGCAATTTTTTTGGTATCTGCCATGGTTATTAAATTTTTATGTGTTAATTATTATTTTTCTTTTTCTGATAATGTCTTTACAATCCCTGCTATTTTCTGGGAACTTTGAGACTGCAGCGCAGAAACAACGTTCTTTATAGGGGATTGCAACAAGGCGACGATATCGCCCAATAATTCTTCGCGGGACTTTATAGTGCACAATGATTCGAGGTTTTCGGCACCCAGATAGAACGATTCCTGCACATATGCTGCCTTCAATTCAGGCTTGGAGTATTTTGCGGAGAAATCCTTTATCATTCTTGCCGGAGCATTCGGAACTTCCGTATACATGATAGCCGTAGAACCTTTTAGATAATCTTTAAGATCTTCGTAACCTTCTATTCCTGCTTTTTCCAAAGCCTTGAAGAAAAGAGTATTCTTTACTACGATCATTTTTATATCCTTGGTAAAACACGTACGGCGAAGTTCGGAAGTTTGTTCTGCATTCAAACCTTCCACATTTACAAGGTAAAAGTTGGAATTCTCCTTCAGTTGTGCTGCTATTTCGTCTATAATTTGCGATTTCTGTTCTTTTTTCATAACGATAAATTCAATTATTCAGCACTTGCACCAAAGTTTTTGCCATCGACAAAAATACCCGGCCCCATAGTGGAAGAAATAGATATACTTTTTACATACGTACCCTTAAGAGACTGGGGTTTCAATTTTATTACCGTATTCAGAAATTCGGTTGCATTTTCGGCAAGTTGAGCGGCCGAGAAGGAAACCTTTCCGATAACGGAATGTACTATACCCTGCTTATCTACCTTAAAGTCTATTTTACCGGCCTTTACTTCCTGAACCGCATTACCAATATTCATGGTAACGGTACCGGTTTTCGGATTAGGCATAAGGCCTCTCGGACCTAATATGCGACCCAGGGCACCAACCTTCGCCATTACGGAAGGAGTACATATGACGACGTCTATATCAGTCCAGCCGCCTTTTATCTTATCAACATATTCGTCCAGTCCGACATAATCTGCTCCGGCATCTTTTGCCTCGGCTTCCTTGTCAGGCGTGCACAAAACAAGCACGCGTACTTTTTTTCCCGTACCGTTCGGAAGAGTCACAACGCCGCGGATCATCTGATTTGCCTTTCTGGGATCCACGCCCAAACGAACGGAAATGTCCACAGAAGCATCGAATTTGGTAAAAGATGTCTCTTTCAACAAGGCACAAGCCTCATCTATATGATACAATTTGCCACTTTCGACTTTCGCACCGACTATTTTTTGATTTTTCGTGAGCTTACTCATTGCGTGTGATTTTAATTAACGTCGGCAGGAAAAGTACCTTCAACGGTAATACCCATACTTCTTGCTGTTCCTGCTACCATTTTCATTGCTGACTTCAAAGTGAAGGCGTTCATGTCGGGCATCTTGTTCTGCGCAATCGCACGAACCTGCTCCCATGTTACCGATCCCACTTTTTTTCTATTGGATTCAGCCGAGCCTTTTGATACTTTAGCCGCCTCTTTCAATTGTACAGTGACAGGTGGCTGCTTAACAACAAAAGTAAAAGACTTATCGCTGAATACCGTAATAATAACAGGCAATACCTTGCCGGCCATATCCTGAGTACGAGCATTAAACTGCTTGCAAAAATCCATTATGTTAACACCTTTTGATCCTAATGCAGGACCTACTGGTGGCGATGGATTTGCTGCACCACCTTTTATCTGCAATTTAATGAACGCGGTGATTTCTTTAGCCATAATTTCTTTTAATTAACTATTCTTTAACTACTTGAACAAAATTAAGTTCCAGGATGGTTTTCCTCCCAAAAATCTTCACTACTACCTTCAACTTCTTCTTGGCTTCAAGAATATCATCGACGGTACCGACAAAACCATTGAAAGGTCCATCAATTACCTTGACGGTTTCACCGAGGACGAAAGGAGTAACATTTACTTCTTCCTGATCGTTAAGCTCGTCGGTTTTCCTAAGTATCCTGTTCACTTCGGATTCTCTCAATGGTATAGGTTCGGGAGTAGGGATCCTGTCCTTGCTTCCCTTGTCTATGATTTTCTCCGAAAGGAATCCCGCTACATTAGGAATATCACGAATAACATGCTGGAGTTCACCAGTAAGGGCCGCCTCGATAAAAATATAACCCGGTATGAATATCTTATCCACACTTACCTTCTTACCGTTTCTGGAAGTATAGGCTTTTTCGGTAGGGATAAGAATTTGAGATACATAATCATTAAGGCCCAGCCTGCTGATTTCTTTCTCGATATACTCCTTCGCCTTGGTTTCTTTACCCCCGGCGACACGTATGACATACCACTTCTTGGCTATTTCACCCATGGTTTAATACAAAAATTTATAAATAGAAGTCATGATCTCCCTGAAAGAAACGTCCATAACATAAATTATTATAGCAATAATCAAGGAAGCTATCATTACGACTATTGCAGCATGCTGGAGTTCCCCCCACGAAGGCCAGCTGACCTTTTTCGTAAGTTCTGTATAAGACTCCTTACAGTAATTAATAATTTTGCTCATTCTTTTTAATTTTGGACAAAGCCCCGGAAGCTGGAATTTATCCGATTAAACAATCAAAACGTAACTTTTGATTTGCAGGGACAGAGCGACTCGAACGCCCATCAATGGTTTTGGAGACCACTATTCTACCCTTAAACTATGTCCCTAAATTTAAGCTTCCGCCCGCGGACGGAAGCCCATATTAATTATTCCGGAAGGAAATTATTCGAGAATTTTAGTTACCTGACCTGCACCTACCGTACGACCGCCTTCACGGATTGCAAAACGCAAACCTTCGTTGAGAGCGACAGGATAGATAAGTTTTACAGTAATAGTAACATTATCGCCAGGCATTACCATTTCTACGCCTTCAGGCAGTTCTATTTCTCCGGTAACATCAAGCGTACGGATAAAGAACTGAGGACGATATTTATTCTTGAACGGAGTATGACGTCCGCCTTCCTCTTTCTTAAGGACATATATCTGAGCCTGGAATTCGTCGTGAGGAGTAATCGTTCCCGGATGTGCTATAACCTGACCTCTCTTCACTTCCTTCTTGTCCATACCTCTCAACAGCAAACCTACGTTATCGCCGGCTTCGCCTTCGTCGAGAATCTTACGGAACATTTCAACACCTGTGATTGTACTCTTCTTAGGCTCTTCTCCGAGACCAATAAGTTCTACTTCATCACCAACCTTTACGATACCGGTTTCGATTCTACCTGTGGCTACCGTTCCACGTCCGGTTATAGAGAACACATCCTCTATAGGCATAAGGAAAGGCTTTGCATTATCACGTACAGGAAGAGGAATATAGGTATCTACGGCATCCATCAACTCCATAACCTTTGCTTCCCATTTAGGATCTCCGTTAAGAGCGCCGAGTGCGGATCCGCGGATTACAGGTACATTATCTCCGTCGAAATTATAGAAAG
Source organism: Bacteroidales bacterium (assembly GCA_022648545.1). Classification (GTDB taxonomy): domain Bacteria; phylum Bacteroidota; class Bacteroidia; order Bacteroidales; family UBA932; genus Egerieousia. Next base: position 5,791 of record JALCMP010000034.1, read on the forward strand.
TAAGAAGTTCACGAACTTCCATTTCAACCAAGTCAAGCATTTCCGGATCGTCAACCAGATCCACCTTATTCAGGAAAACTACGATTCTAGGAACATTTACCTGACGGGCAAGAAGAATATGCTCGCGGGTCTGAGGCATAGGACCGTCGGTTGCTGCAACGACCAGAATAGCGCCATCCATCTGAGCGGCACCTGTAACCATGTTCTTTACATAGTCGGCATGGCCCGGACAGTCAACGTGTGCATAGTGACGTTTCTCAGTCTCATACTCAACGTGCGAAGAGTTGATTGTTATACCACGTTCCTTCTCTTCCGGAGCATTATCGATCTGATCGAATGTCTTTATTTCGTCTTGCTTAGAAAAGCCTTTTGCTGCAAGCACCTTGGTTATGGCTGCAGTCAAAGTTGTCTTACCATGGTCGACATGACCGATAGTACCGATGTTAACATGCGGTTTGTCCCTTTTAAAAGTTTCTTTTGCCATAATAATAATTAATTAATTAATTGAATATTTTTCTTAGAGCCGGTGATGAGAGTTGAACTCATGACCTCTTCCTTACCAAGGAAGCGCTCTACCACTGAGCTACACTGGCTTTGTAGAGCGGAAGACGGGGTTCGAACTCGCGACCCTCAGCTTGGAAGGCTGATGCTCTACCAACTGAGCTACTTCCGCATATAAATAAAGTGGGAAGAGCAGGATTCGAACCTACGAAGGCATAAGCCAGCAGATTTACAGTCTGCCCCAGTTGGCCGCTTTGGTATCTTCCCATACAAAAATTCAAATAACTAAATATTCAGAGCCGATGGAGGGATTCGAACCCCTGACCCGCTGATTACAAATCAGCTGCTCTGGCCAACTGAGCTACATCGGCATAAAAATAAACGCTGCTATTAATAGACGCTTCTCATTTGGGACTGCAAAGATATGTTTTTTGAAATAATTCACCAAAAATATTTTATAAATATTCACTTCTTATTTCTTTAATAATATCATCAACATTAAAGCCGCAATCCGTAATAAGCTCGTCGACCGTTCCCTGTTCAATGAATTTATCAGGTATCCCCATACCTTTAACTCTTGTTTTGAGACCATTGGAAGCTACAAACTCCGAAACGGCGCTATAAAGTCCGCCTATGATCGATCCATCCTCAACGGTTATCACCCTTCCCAAACGGCAAGCCTTTTCCAATGCCGAATAATCCAGAGGCTTGAGAAATCTCATATCAATATGCATGGGTGTTATACCCTCACCGGCGAGCTCGTCAATAGCCTCCTCCACGCGGTTGCCGATTGTTCCGATGCTAATAACGGCAACCCTTTCACCTTTACGGATCGTCCGGCTTTCCCCTTTCTTAATAAAAGCAAACGGAGTCCTTTCACATTTTCCGCCGCATGAACCTCTGGGATACCTGATGGCTATAGCTCCTTCATATTCCGGCAGAGAAGAGGAATAAAGCATATTCCTGAGTTCTTCGGCATTCATAGGAGCGGCTATGGTGGTATTAGGTATCAATCTGAAATATGATAGATCAAAAGCTCCCTGATGCGTTGCACCGTCCGCGCCTACAAGCCCGGCCCTGTCTATGCAAAACACAACCTTTAAGTTCTGCAGCGCCACATCATGTATTATTTCATCGAAGGCACGCTGCATGAAAGACGAATATATTACACAAAAAGGCAATAATCCGTCGGCAGCCATTCCCGCGGAAAAAGTTACCGCATGTTGTTCTGCAATGCCTACATCATAACAGCGGCCAGGATAACTACGTTTTATTTCTAAAAGGGAACTCCCTGCCAGCATGGCAGGAGTAACGGCTACTATTTTCGCATTGCTTCCCATCAATTCCAGAAGAGCTTCCCCGAATATTTTTTGATATGTATCTCCTTTATCTGAGACAATTCGCTTTCCGGTTTTTACATCAAAACATCCGGGCGCATGCCATACGCTTTGGTTCTCTTCGGCCGGTTTATAGCCTTTCCCTTTTACCGTTCTTATATGCAGCAATTTGGGACCGTCGATATTAATTATATTCTTAAGTGTGGCTACAAGCTGTCCGATATCATTACCGTCTATACATCCGAAGTACCTGAATCCCAGACCTTCGAAAACCGAACCATGTTTGAACACGGCAAGTTTCATGCTCAAAAGCATTTTCTGTATAAACTGCCTGAAAGAAACATTACCAATATGATGCCATACCCTGTTTTTCAGTCTATTATATGATGGAGACGTAGATATTTTTATAAGGTAATTATGTATCGCCCCTACGTTTTTGCCTATGGAAATCTGATTATCATTTAAAATAACAAGAAGGTTGGTCTTCATGGCTCCGGCATTGTTGAGGCCCTCGAAGGCAAGACCGCCGGTCATGGCTCCGTCTCCTATTACCGCAACGACTTTCGTATTTATCCCTTCTATTTTTGCTGCAGTAGCTATACCAAGTGCCGCAGATATAGACGTTGAAGCATGTCCGGTTCCGAAAGCGTCATAAGGACTTTCCGCCATTTTGGGAAATCCGCTTATTCCGTTATGTTTTCTGTTACACAGAAAAGCCTCCCTGCGTCCGGTTATTATTTTATGGGCATATGCCTGGTGGCCTACATCCCATATGATCTTATCCTTTGGAGTATCCAGTACATAATTCAGCGCCACTGCCAATTCCACCGCCCCCAGGCTGGCACCAAGATGTCCGGGGTTGACGGAACAACATTGTATCATATATTCCCGGATCTCAGAACAAAGCTGCTTAAGTTCCTGGCAATTCAGTTTTCTTATATCTTCCGGTGAATTTATAGAATCCAGCAAGCGCATGTTTAATTACGTTCCTCCTTTACTTCTTTATATTTGCTTCCTGCAAACCGTAACCCTTTCTTTTATCGAGCCATTTTATCGAAAAGGCCACAAATACGGATACACCGCATGTGATTACAAATACCAGCATAGGCAATGTATAATCATAATGTGGTACCCCGACCGTTGCGGACGTAATAGCATCAACTGTTTGCTTTTCAGTAAGATGCTGTGCAAGTATGGGATTTACGATAGCTTTGTATGCAGGGTAGACGCAATATTTGTCCAGTATATGCCCGATAAGCAACGGCATCCCCCACAGACCTATATTCTGGATATAAAATGTAAGTGCCATTGCAGTTCCGAACTGTCTCTGAGGTATTATCTTGGCAAGAGCCGGCCACATGGCCGCAGGAACCATGGCAAATCCTATTCCCAGAAGGATCATGAGAATGACAGCAATGTACCACTGGGTTATGAAAGGTAGAGTGAAAATCAAATGTACTACAGTTATAAGGGCGGCTCCGCCTATCATAAGATCAACGCCATGTCCAACCTTATCGTAAATTCTGCCGAACAGAGGAGTGAGTATTATACATCCGAAAGGAAGCATGCTCGGAATAAGACCTGCAACCTTTGGATCTACGGAAAACTTATTTACCATAAGATCCGATGCATATTTCAGGAAAGGGAATATAGCCGCATAAAACAGCAGGCATAATACAGCAATAAGCCAGAAGCCCTGATTGCTTACTATTGCCTTAACATCCTTTAAATTAAAAGATTCCTCATCTTTTTCACCAGACTTCATAGCCTCCATATGCAATTGATGATCCAGTTTCTTATCATATAACGTATATATTATATAACAAAGGAAACCTACAACCAAAAGAATTATAGATGCAAGAACCGAAGAACTAACATTATGAAAATGGTTGGCTATCATAGGCGAGAAGGCAAGGGCAGCGCCGGATCCCAGCCTTGCGAGGGCCAATTGCAACCCCATGGCAAGCGCAAGTTCTTTCCCCGTAAACCATTTATCTATAGCTTTAAGTACGGTAACCCCGGCAACTTCTGCTCCGACTCCGAAAGTCGCAAAACCCATGCAGACCCAGAAAACCTGCTCTTTTATCCTTCCTCCGAAAAACATTACCGTATCGTCTATAGTAAATGCATTTGTTGTAAGGGCCCAGTATTTAAGAGACATCCCTCCTACAACAAGGATACAGGATAATATACCGGTAAAACGGATTCCCATTTTATCGAGTACAAGGCCGCCGAAAATCAGCATGCCTAAGAAAACATTGAACAGCGAATATGATCCGCTGAACAATCCGTATTCAGAGCTAGTCCAAAGATTGTCTTCCTCCAGCATGGTTTTAAGCGGAGAAAAAATATCAGAGGCAACATAAACGGCGAACATGGTAAATGCCACCAGAAAAAGTACGAACCACCTTGCGGAAGTCGACTCTCTGAGAGATGCGCTTCTTGCAGTCATTAAAAAAAAGTTATTGGTTATAAATATATTTTAGCCGGGATCTTATCTGATAATGGTTTGGTCCCTGTCGGGTCCTAAGGAAATTATTTTCACAGGGACGTTTACCGAATCTTCGATAAATTTCACATAATCCATAAACTCAACAGGAAGATCGTTTTCGGACCTTACTCCGGTAAGATCTTTCTTCCACCCTTTGAATTCCTTGTAAACCGGTTTTATATCAGCATATACGTCAAAAGGGACCCTGTCGGATTTAACGCCGTTTACTTCATATGCAACGGCAACCTTAATAGTATCGAAATCATCGAGAACATCGGATTTCATCATTATAAGCTCGTTTACGCCGCTAAGCATTATTGCGTACCTGAGTTCTACAAGGTCAAGCCATCCCGTCCTGCGCGGACGTCCGGTAGTTGCACCGAATTCGAATCCCTTCTTTCTTAAATCTTCTCCGGTGGCATCAAATAATTCCGTAGGGAAAGGACCGGCTCCTACTCTAGTACAATAAGCCTTGAATATTCCCATTACCTTGCCTACTTTTGAAGGAGCGACTCCTAATCCTGTACATACGCCGGCACATGTGGTGGAAGAGGAAGTAACGAACGGATACGATCCGAAATCGACATCAAGCATCGATCCCTGGGCCCCTTCTGCCAGAGCTGCCTTGCCATCGTTAAGATAGCCGTTTATTTCATATTCCCCGTCTACGAACCTGAAGCCCTTCATGTATTCAACTGCTTCGAACCATGCATCATCGTCCTTATATGCGTCGTATTCGAAATCGTATTGATTAAGATACTGTATATGTTTCTTTTTCAGAGTGTCATATCTTTCCCTGAAGTTATCGGCCATTATGTCCCCTACTCTAAGGGCAATCCTTCCTGCCTTATCGCGATACGCAGGGCCTATACCCTTAAGAGTCGAACCTATTTTCCCTTTTCCCATAGCAGCTTCAGAAGCCGCATCCATCAACTTATGGGTGGGAACTATCAGGTTGGTTTTTTTTGATATTATCACCCGTTCCTTTACAGGAACGCCCATAGCTTCTATTCCTTCGCATTCCTCCTTGAATATTACAGGATCGAGAACAACTCCGTTTCCTATATAATTGACGGTACCATCTCTGAATACGCCCGAAGGAACAGTATGCAAAACAAATTTCTTACCTTCGAAATGGATTGAATGGCCTGCATTTGCACCGCCCTGAAACCTTGCAATTACCGGATATGATTTAGCCAGGACATCAACGATTTTGCCCTTGCCTTCATCTCCCCACTGGATACCTAAAACAACATCGACTTTTTTCATAAATATATTTTTTTTGAAAACTCAAGAATCAAAACGGCAAATCATCATCGGATCCGCTTTCATCGGCCGGAAGATCTTCTTTTCCGCCTGCTGCAACACCGTCTCCGGCGGAAGCAGCTCTATTATTATTATTGTATGACGACGAACCATAAGAGTTTCCATAACCGGCATCACCGCCATCCTGTTTTTTACCCAGAAGCCTTATGGCATCGGCAATTATTTCGGTAGTGTACCTTTTCTGACCGCTTTGATCCGTCCAGCTTCTCGTCCTTATCTTTCCTTCTACGAAAATCTGCGATCCCTTGTGTATATACTTCTCGCTCAAATCAGCTAATCCTCTCCAGCATACTATATTATGCCATTCGGTCTGTTCCTGCATATTTCCGTCCCTTCCTCTAAACCTCTCGGTTGTAGCCAATGGAAAAGATGCCACGGAAGCACCCGAATCGAGATGCCTTACCTCGGGATCTTTACCTACATTCCCTATTAATAACGCTTTGTTGTACGACATGATCAAACAGATTTTAACGGACAAATTTACAACTTATCCGTTTAAAAGAAAATTTTAATTAAAGGCCAATCGCTCTTTTCATGGCATCCCTGTCCGGATCGACGCCGGTGAAAAGCTTATATGCCGGAACAGCCTGATTCAGAAGCCAGTACTTGCCGGAAATGTACGAAGCTCCAGATAACCGGAAATGGGGATGTGCATAATTCGCCTCAAAAAGGACCTTGCCGTTTAGTCTAACGTTTTCCAACTGCGGAATGACGAAAGAAAGGGCATATATTATAAGTCCGAAACGCGACAGATTTTTCCCCATATCTTCTAGAGACATATAGGAAGCACCTATCTTTTCCGCAAAAGGAGCAGCGTGGGACGAGGAACGATTAGCAATCACAGTTTCAAAACCAGAATCGCAAAGAGCCAAAGCCGCAGCCTTCCCGGCCCCCCCGGCTCCCACGACCAGTGCAGGACGGCCAGCCGCCATGTTCTCCATCCCCAATCCGCGCACTGCCGGAGAGGAAACGGTATCCTTTACTCCGAAATAATCGGAATTAAAAGAATAAATACCATCATCCCTTTTAATGAGAATATTCGCACTTCCCAAAACGGAGCTAATACGATCTGCCACATCAACATATTTCATTACTTCTTCTTTAAACGGAGAAGTAACATTTATACCATTAAAATTTCCGCAGCGGAATTTTTCCAGAGCCTTTTTACAGGTATCGGCCTCAATAAGTTCATAAGTGGGATCCTTTCCGGCAATGCCGGCATATCTGCCGTCGGCAGAAAGCTGCAGGCCGTAAGCTGCCGAAAAAAGAGCCGGGCTCTTGGAATGTAATATAGGATCCCCTATAAGACCATATTTCCCCATCTTAAGATTTTTATCAGATATGGGTTTCAAGAACTTCAAGACCACTGTTTTCCAGACACTCCAGACGCAGCGAACCGAATGAAGCGGGAACGAGAAGTACATCGCCCGCCCTTATGCCTTCGGAATAATCGCCGGCAGTTAAGATACCGCTCCCCCTGCCGACTATGAGAATTGAAAAAGAATCATTTTTCGAAATATCCAGGTTCAGCACTTTAGCGTTTTCGGTAGAATTGCCGGGAATAATAAGTGATGTCGTAAAATAATCGCATTTAACCAACTCATTTACAGGAAGGCCTGTTTTATCCATATTCTTAGAAACCGTTCCGCAATCGCCCTCAGAATCAAAATTCACAGCATCCAGAGACTGCTCCACATGAAGTTCGCGGGATTTGCCGTTCTTGTCTTTTCTGTCGTAATCGTATATGCGGTATGTGGCATCCGAAGTTTGTTGTATTTCAGTAAGAAAAGTGCCGGAACCTATGCCGTGGATCCTTCCGGCCGGTAAAAAATACACGTCACCGTGAGCTACGGGATATCTGTTTATAACATCGAGAATGGTATTCTCCTTCACCATTTTCTTGTATTCTTCCCTGGTTATCTTCTTTGAGAACCCCGACAGCAGCGAAGCTTCCGGCGTAGCATCAAGGATATACCACATTTCCGTTTTTCCACACGGCATATTGCGTTTTCCGGCAAGTTCGTCGTCGGGATGAACCTGCAGCGAAAGATCATCCGCAGCATCTATGAATTTTATAAGAAGAGGGAAACGGTTCCCGTATTTTTCGTAGTTTTTTCTTCCTATAAGATCGCCCTTGTATATATCAATAAGATCAGGCAGGGAAATACCACTCAGTTCTCCTTCCGCAACGACGGATTCGCTGCCGGGGTATCCCGATATTTCCCAGCTTTCGCCGACCTGCTTCATAAGACACAGAGGATTTCCGTTTTCATCTTTTTCGGCAAGATTGCCGTCGAGGTGCTTGAAGGGGATTATGCGTTCGCCTCCCCAGATTTTTTGTTTTAGAATTGGTTTGAAAACCAAAGGGTACAATTTTTTCATTTATATATAACTATTCCGAGCGGAACGGAACTGCAGGAAGGCCCCTGGTATTTTTCAGATTACCCGGCTTGTAATTGCCGAACCCATATCTTACGGCCACAGGAACCTGAACATCGTCGGAATAAACAGTAATTACGGAATTACCGAACGAAGCCGTTGCAATGGCATTGTGATATACGCCGTCTCTGCCTGCTACTTCGAATCCCGTAATACCTTTAATCCTATCATATCCGTAATCCGCATTATTAAAATATACTAATATCTTATTCTTTACAATCTTCATGCCCTTATACTCCGGCCCCCTGAAAGCTATCCCCAAAAATCCGTAATCTCTGTTTAGAGCTACCCAGGCAAGTCTTTTTCCTACATCCCTTTTGTCTGCAGGATGTATATTGTCGGCCTCGTACGGCCTTACCAGATCATTTGTACTTATCATTACGCTGTTGGGGATAAGTTGCTGAGCCCTGTATTGCGCCTCCCTGAGCAGGGCGCCTTCCAGTCCGTAGGAATTAGAGTTATATCTGTAAGGAGCTATCTCAACATAATAAAACGGAATAGTCCCTTCGCCCCATTCGCTACGCCATAAATCCACCATATCCGCAAGTCTCTCCGCATAAGTACCGGCCCTTCCGACATTAGCGCAACCTTGATAAAATATAAACCCTTTTATAGTATAATTTTCAACCGGTCTGAGCATGCCGTTATAAAAAATCATGGGAGCGGACCATCTCTCGTGTTCCAATACCCCCTTGTCCGACAGATCCACATCTGCGTATTGCTTCAATATGCGGCGTGGAAGCCAGCTCTCCACGCTGGAACCGCCGCGGTTACAGCTTATTATACCTACGGGAAATGATAAATTCCTGCTAAGATAATATGCAAAAAAATAGGCCGTTGCACTGCACCATCCGACCGATTTGTCGGTAGATTCCTGCCATGTCCCTCTACATGTATCTACGGGTACCAGTCGCGGTTCGTTTCGCTGAATTGTAACGAAACGTATCCTGTCCCTGTAATTACAGGCGTCGGCGATCACATCGTTAGCACCGTCTATTGGACAGCTCCTGTATCCGTTGATCGGAATTTCCATGTTGCTTTGCCCCCCGGCAAGCCATACGTCGCCTAATAATATATTCTTTAAGACTACTATGTCGGAAGGGTTCCCTGTATGGGAAGCCTTAGTAAATTCCTCTATTTTTAATTCATATTTGTCGAAACAGCCTTTTCCGGTCTTTATTTTAACCAGCCATCTGCCTTTTACGGTTTTTGCCGTATATTTTTTATTGCACCACGACGGAGAAATTTCTATTACGGAACCTTCCCCGGCCCATCCCCAGATATTCACTTCGGCATTTTGCTGAAGCACCATATTATCCCCCACCAGCGACGGCAGCTTTATACCAGCAAATGCCGCAGCGGAAAGGAACATCGCAAAAACGATAAAAAACGCTAATTTCTTTTTCATAATATATTCTTCAGGTTAATTTTCAGATTCCAGCCACTCCATTACATTAAGACACATTCTTGAATTATGGTAAGGACATTTCCAGAAGCCGGTCTTATCGTTGGCAACATCCGGACAGCCTTTGTCGTCAACAGCCCAGAACCACTCGCCGTTCTTCGTATCTATAAGATTATATTTTATATATTTCCAGCACAGCATTGCTTTATCCAATGCATTTTCATCACCAAAATTTATATAATAACTAAGATATCCCAGAACGGTTTCGGCTTCTACCCACCATTGTCTGCTTAAATCCGCGGTTTTACAAATATATGAAACGGCGGGATTTTTTTTGTTTTTTATATCGAGTTTTTTAATCCGGGTCTCATACATCATGCTGCCGTCGGACTGCAACCCTTCTCCTGCAGCCCTTACTATCAACGGGACGGCTTCCCTTGCTCTCTCCATCATATCTTTGTCGCCCAGTACGGCAGCGGCTTCATACAAAAGCCAGGAAGCTTCTATTTCATGGCCATATGATATAATATCGTACCTGCTGTTCCAGTCTTCGTCGAAAAAAAGATTCATATGACCGGTGGTTCTATCCAATATTTTTGTAAGAAATATATCTATAAGATTATAAAGACGCTTTTTAAGAGAATCATCCTTCCACACCCGATACAAATTCGTATACGCTTCCAATATATGCAGATGTGTATTCATCGTCTTTTTCTCGTTTTCATCTTTTTCGCTCAGACGCAAATCCGCTATGGGACTCCAGTCCCTTTTGCAGGCCTCTAAATACCCGTTTTTCACAGGATCGAAACTGTATTTTTCTACCGACCGAAACAGCCGGCATGCATATTCCAAAGATTCTTCATCTCCGGTGGCCCTGTAAAATTCACTCAATCCGTATATGGCAAAACCAAGAGCATAAATCTGCTTTTTATCGTCCAGAGGTTCGCCTCCGGCGGTAAGCGACCAGTAAACGCCTCCGAATTTTTTATCATAAAAATTATTTATAATATAAACCTTTGCCCTCTCGGCCATTTTCAGATATTCTTCATTCCGCAACAGCCTGTACGCAGCAGAAAATGCCCATAATATCCTGACATTTAAAACAGCCCCCTTGGGAGCGTCGGGATATTTATCATTACAGCCGGAAATACGGCCGATAAAACCTCCGTTTTTTTCATCAGGAGTATTCTTTATCCAGAAAGGAAGAATATCTTCTTCCAGTTCTTTTTTTACTTCGGAAACCAACAACATTTTTATGATAATTTGCTCCGTCTTAGACGCAGCTTTTCGGTAATATCTTTCATTTTATTTTCGCTTAACGGATAAAAAGAGACAAACAAAACACTTAAAACCGTTCCGGCGGCCGGAAGCCAGCTCATGAAGAGCTTCAAACCGTTTATGGTCTCGGCATTCTGGACCTGGTTGGCCCTGAATCCAAAATAAGCAAGGAGCCATCCGGTAAGAGCGCTTCCAATCGTCCATCCGAATTTCTGACTCATCGATGACGAACTAAATATCAAGCCGGTAGCTCTGTTTCCTGTTTTCATTTCAGAATAATCGGCACAATCGGCATACATGCTCCATAGTATTGGGAATATACTGCCGGCACAAATACTTATAAGAAACTGAAATATAAAAATAAGCGTTATATCGTTTTTGTCGAACCAATAAAATATTATACTAAGAACAGTAGCAATAGCCATAGCTCCCATATATGTTTTCTTTTTACCTATCATGTTGCTGACCGGAGCAGCTAAAACCACCCCAATGATATTGGCTATCTGCCCTACGGCCAGATAAACGCCACTCAATACGAACGGTATTCCGAAAAACGATATGCCGGAATAATCAGATTCGACTATATAATATTTGAAATAATAAACCGCAGCACCATCCCTTATGGAATTAAATATTAGCGCTGCTATGCCGGATCCCAGCAGAATCCACCACGGGCCGTTATGTGCAAGATCTCTAAGATCATCCTTCAAAGGCGTCATTGCCTTTTTTATGGGCCGTACTCTTTCCTTAGTTAAAGAAAAGCATCCGAAAAAGAGCAACGTACATACCACTCCCATAACGCCTACGGCCATAGTCCACGCATTTCTTTGCGAAACGATATTATTGTCGCCTCCGCAAAAAGCATTTACCATCGGCATGAACAACAAAAGGGCAATAAAGCTTCCGAGATAAGCGAAAGTCATCCTGAATGTGGACAAAACGTTCCTTTCCCTCGGATCGGGACTCATTACCCCCAGCAAAGAGGCATATGGCACATTTACGATGGTATAAACCACCATCATTATTATATATGTAACATATGCATAAATCAACTTGCCGGCAGAGGAAAAAGAAGGTGTATAAAACGTAAGAACTCCTATTATCGCAAAAGGAATTGCAAACCACAGGATATATGGACGGAATTTGCCCCATTTGGTATCCGTTCTGTCTGCAACAGCTCCCATAACAGGATCGTTTATGGCATCAAATAATCTGGATACAAGAAACATAGTTCCTACCGCAGCAGCGGAAATTCCGAAGACATCGGTATAAAAGATCATAAGATATGACCCGAATATCTTCCAGAACATGGAAGATGACATGTCGCCAAGTCCGTATCCTATTTTTTCTCTTAATTTTATCATTACCGATTGCCTTTAAGCATCTTCAAATTATGTTCTATCTGTTTATTAAGCAATTCCACGGATTTTCTGCTGGTAAGCGTATCCGAAGGAGTGTTCCTGCAATAATCCACAAGCCGGTCTACTGTTGAGGTTGCCACATGCATTCTCGTATCTGAAGAAGCATAATAGATAAATACCCTGCCGTCATCATCTGCTATCCATCCGTTGCAGAACAGCACATTAAACACGTCGCCTATTCTTTCTATTCCGCGAGGAGCCATAAAATATCCGGCAGGAGAAGATATGACTCTTGAAGGATCTTTCAGCGATGTCATATAAAGATATAAAACATATCTCAAACCGGACGCACATGCGCGCACCCCGTGCGCAAGATGCAACCAACCGTATTTGGTTTTTAAAGGCTGCGGCCCTTCTCCGTTTTTAACCTCCTTTATCGTATGATAACATCTTGGATCTATGATTTTTTCTTCTCTTATTTCGGCATGGGTTATATCATCTATTAAAGTCCATCCTATTCCCCCTCCGTTGCCTGCGTCTATGAATCCATCCTGAGGACGCGTATAAAGAGCATATTTCCCGTTTACGAACTCAGGATGCAAGACTACGTTGCGCTGCTGGGAAACTGATTTCACATCCGGAAGCCTCTCCCAGTTTATCATATCCTTCGTCCTCGCTATTGCGGCGGTTGCTTTTGCTGAAGACAAATCGCCACTGGGAGCATCGGGATCTTTGCGCTCCGCGCAAAATAATCCGTATATATAACCGTCTTCGTGTACCGTCAGACGCATATCATAATTATTCGTAGCAGGAATCACATCTTCAGGCATATTTACCGGGAAATTTCTGAAACGAAAATTATCTATTCCGTTCGGGCTCTCCGCAATTGCAAAAAAAGATTTGCGATTTACCGCTTCAACTCTTACGACAAGCAAATATTTACCATTCCATTTTATCGCTCCGGCATTCATAGTCGAATTCATCCCTATTCTTTCCATAAGATAGGGGTTGCTTTGGGAATCAAAATCGTATCTCCATATAAGCGGCGTATGCTCGGCCGTAAGAACGGGATATTTGTAACGTCTGTATATCCCGTTGTCATAATCAAGGGCTTCGTTTTTCCTGGATAAAAGCTCTTCGTTTCTTTCTACAAGTCGCCTTGAACGTATAGCGAAATCGTTCATTTCTTTCAGTAATTAAAAATTAGTACTAGGTTGTAAGGATTTATCATAGTTTATCGAATGTCTTGCCTTATGATTTTTAAATCATTGCAAAACACCGTCCTGGTATTCTTATAGAATTCTATGAAATCGTTTGCCGAAATCTGAAAAGGATAAGGAGCAAAAAAATGATCTTTTTTATTGAAAGCATTCCTCCATGTAAGGACGTAGGTTACAGGATACTTAATCAAAACAGGAAGAAGGGTCTTTGTCCACCACTCG
>JALCMP010000035.1 GCA_022648545.1 Bacteroidales bacterium
TTGTATAAATTTTCCCTTCTATTATTTTCAAATAGCAATTCCTTTCTTCCTGTTAAATTTATTAAGCGGACATAAGGTGTATGTTTTTCACACTGTTCCCTTATCATTTCGGCGACTTTCAGAGTATGCCCCGAAGGACTAAATACAATTATTACAACTTTCATTTCTACTATCAAAGATTTTCCCGACTTTCTCTTGCGGGTTCATACATATCTTATCTTAATTTATTTAGATCGCATAGATCTTATTCTATTCCATATTGTCTGCACATTTTTTTTGCATTCTTCCAGCCATGATTTTTCGAACCGTAAGATGACGGACCGGAGATTGAGCTTTTATTTTATATTCATAAACAACCTTTCCCGCTCCGTTGCTTTTATATGTTTTTATCTTGCTCATTCCTATTTTTGAAGCCACCCTTTGCGATGGTTTATTTTCTAATTCGGAATACGAATAAATGGCTTTGAATCCCAATTTTCTTATGGCATATTCTTTACAGGCCTCTGCAGCTTCTGTTGCGTATCCCTTATTGCAAAATGATTTAATGATATGAAAGCCTATCTCAGGCAAGATCTCCCCGTCAATATTCTGCAGTGTAATTCCACAGTCTCCCAGAAATAGGTTATCTTCCTTCCGTATTACCGCCCACAAGCCGAATCCGTCATTTTCGTATCGCTTGATATTTTTTTCTATCCATCCTGCAACTTCTTCTAGGGTAAATGCATGAGGATAGAATCTCATAGATTCCTTATCTGATAAAACAAGAGAAAGATTTGAAAGATCTTTTTGCGTTAATTGTCTAAGATACAATCTATTTGTTTCAATTATTCCTATCATTCCAATAAAATTGAAGATTACTAAGGTGACAAATAAACGGATATGAAAAATATCTATATCTTCCCGGGGTTGAATGACTTCCAAACACAATTACCCGGGAAGCCACCTTACAGCGTTTTATATAAATCCTTGATTTTCAACCCATTTCTTCTGGCCTTTACTTTCCAGCCGTGATCCGCTATCATTTTATAAAGAAAACGGGGAAAATTCATATTAACTAAAATATCTTCTCCGGACTTATTATTGAGAATTGAATCCGAAAGTTTTTCCATTGCCCGTCCCATATCTTTCTTTGATCCCTTGCCAACGGGGATATTTTGTCCCAATATCATTCCACCTCCGCCTATTCCAATCCCCATGCCCCAGAAAAGTTTTGTCCTGACGGCCCAGTTTCTTATCACCTCCAGTGCATAGCGGTTCTGTACACCTTCGAAAAAGCCATTGTTGGAAATAGCAAACACCCTGACGGGCAGAGCATACAACGATTTTTCCATTTCATATAAACACGACAATAATTGCGAAGGAACAGAATCCACATAAAGCGGAAATGAAAAGACAATCGCATCGGATGATTTAAGCAATTGCATTTGTTCTTCGCTAACTTCTTGTTTATTTAAATGTATCTCATTTATTTTTTGATTTGGAAGAAACGTACGCAGGTCATTTAAAATAACATGAGATGCGCTTCCTTCAGCTTTTGCCTTCGGACTTCCGTTTATAAATGTAATATTCATAATAAAGCTCCTTTCAAATCTTCTTTGTTTTTAAAAAATAAAATTTCGTGATTCGTTACGTGCAGATTTACAAAATTTCTCCTGAGGATATTGGAAGCTGTCTGTCTCTCTTCCCCGGTAATGTCTCCGTAAAGCATTATTTTAATTTTGATTTCGTTCCCATAGCGTTTTTTGTGATGCATCTCTCCGTTTATAATTTCGAAAAAAGGGAGTATGCAACCAATACAGCGGTCGAAAACATTTTTGACAAAGGGACTATATGCCCCGTAACGACACTCGCTGATAACCAGCATTTCGCTGCAATTCCCGAACAATCTGCCTATATTATTGTAGCCATCGCTTTTATTTATGCACTCGCCCGGCGTTTTCAGCCAGCAGCCGAAGCATCCGATACAAGGTTTTATTTTACCGTTGTCGGATATGACCCGGGTATTCTCAGATGCAGATAATTCCGGAATATTTGCATCCTCACCCCTGAAATCATGAATAATTAATTTCATTTCCTGATTTTAAGATTTATTAAATATAAATTTTCACAAAGATAAAGCTGCCGAACCCGGAAATACTTAACCAGGGTTAAAAAAGGCTTAACGTTTTGAAATTCGTTTCCTTATACGGCTCAGTGAAGGCCCCTGTATTCCAAGAAACGATGCAATATTTGAAAGGGAAACACGCCGTAATATATCGGGGTGTTCTTCAAGCAGCTGGAGATATCTTTCTTCTGCACTTTTAAACAATAGATCCTGCACGCGGTTTGATGAAATAAGATAAACGGATTCGGCTATTTTTCTTCCGAATTCTGACCATTTGTGAGAAAATTCATATGCTTCTATTATCTTTTCATATTCCGGCAATAAAATGACTTCCGAATCCTCCATTGCCCTTATATATTGTCGGCTTGGCGTTTGTGTAAGGAAACTGCCAAAATCCACAACAAAATCATTATCAAAAAAGAAATAGAAATTTATTTCTTCCCCTTTATTATTTATATAATACCATTTAAAACTGCCGCGGGTAATAAAGCCTATTCGCCTTTCAGTCTCCCCTGCATTCAGATAATAATCGTTCTTTGAAAATTGCCTTATGCCAAGCTGCGACCGAACATATTGCCAATCCTCCTCCGAAATATAAGATTTGCTTCTGAAAGCCTGCTTTAATGTATCATAAGAACTCCCTTTCTCGGTTTCTTTCATTCTGTCCTTACATTTTTAATACCAAATTTATCAAAAAAGAATTAGCTAAAACTTTATAAGTCGTATCTAAAAAACCAATCTCATTAGTGAGGGCAAAATCCAGCCGGGAGAAACTATTGTATCCCGGAATCATTATCTAACCAATAACTATCAAGACTATATTTCTCTTTTTTTTATGATAAGTTTACTCCCGAAAAGTCTTTTATTTTCTGATAGGTCCAATTGCCGTAATCTTCATTATTGGAATTCACAATTATAATTTTTGCTGCCTTTGCATTTTCAGCCGCCCTTATCCCTGAAATTGAGTCTTCAAATATAAGAGTTTCTTCCCCGGAGACCCCCATTGCATCCATGGCTTTATTAAATATCTGAGGGTCGGGTTTGCTTTTCATTTTGCCATCGTTGAATATCACTTCCGATCTCTTGAAAAAAAAGCCGAGATTTAAATGTTCGAAATAAAAATTAACATTATCAATTTCCGCTGCAGTTGCTATGACAAAAGGTATATGCTTTCCCTTAAGATAATTAAACAGATCTACCGCTCCCGGCGCCAGCTGCATATTTGTTTGCATACATAGTTGACGATATATTTTTTCCTTTTCTTTTCCATAAACCTTTATCTCTTCTTCTGATAGTTTATAAGGAAATATTGCATTTAATATATCTTTATTATTCTTTCCGTGGATTATTTTATTTTTTTCTTCATCAGATAATTTTAAATCATGTCGTTCTAAAAAGATGTCCCACGCTTCATTGTGAATCCTAGTATCCCAAAATAGAGTTCCGTTAAAGTCAAAAATTACGCCTTTTATTTTCATAGATCAAATCTATTAATAATATTTTTCAATTTGATAAAACCCTTTTGGTGTATTGTCGATTAAATTCAATTTACAAAATATTATAAGCCGGTTATTCCTTTTTTTTCTTAAATTTAATTTTACCACACGGAGTAATTTTCATCAAACAAATATCATCTCCTGTTTTTACGCTTTTCAGCAGTTCCACATCAACCTCACAACCAAAAGCTTTCTCAAAAAGGACCTTGCTGTAGCCAGTGGTACATTGGCACCATGTTTTAGTCTCTAATTTTTCTACATTGGCAAGCATTGGACACGGGCAAAATGGAAACATCAGAAATAATTCACCATTACTAAACGAAAGTCCTGCAGCCTTAGCTTTTTCGTGACTGGCAAATTCTTCTACACTTGAAGACATTGACATCAGTTCTTTTACTAATGATACTTTCTCATCCATCTCATAACCACACTGACAGTTCATCCTGATTCTTTTTACGGTTGAAGCATCAAATGTTTTGTCCAATCGTTTCATCGTGTTTTTCACCCATGTTGGATCGTCCTCCTGCTTATGATACGTAATTTTAGCTGCAACTTCTCCGTTACTCTCGTTTTTTATTGCATTGAATATAACTTGCTCCTGATTTTCCCTTATGTCAAACATTTTCTTTTGAATCGTATTTTTAAATTTCGCCAAATTCTGTTATTGTATTTTCTATTATCACAATTTGTAAAAATATTTTTTGGCACTATTTTCATCTCCGGAACTAACTCTGCCCCACGTGTATTGGGTTTAAAAGTCCTCGTTCCGTCTGATAAATTTTCATGTCTTATGTAAACAACATGAATATCATTAATAACCGTCCACTCTATGGCTTTATTTATGTTATCTATAATTTCTTTATAATGTCCTTTTACAGGCACATGTTAAAGATATTTTCGATATCCTGCTGGTTCAACGGTTTAAAGCCAGGGAGCACGCCTCCCATACAAGCTTTTTTAGCCATCGTACTGAAATTAGTATCGTCGATCCCTATTTCCGTAAACGTCTTTTTCAATCCAAGCGTATTAAAGAAGAAATCCGACAGCTTTTCTATACTTTTCTTTGCAACCGTCATAGGTTCCATATTCTTATCAATGTCAAAAACATTACATCCGAACTGGTAAAACTTTGATACCGTAGTGTCGTCCAATGTATATTCCATCCAGCGCGGCGTAAGTATGGCAAGTCCGAGTCCATGGGTAATATCATAAATTGCCGACAGTTCATGTTCCATGGGATGGCAGCTCCATGCCTGATTCTTTCCTCCATTTATAAAACCGTTTATTGCCCATGACGAAGTCCACATCAGATTAGCCCTTGCTTCATAATTATCAGGTTCATTTATAGCAACGGGAGCATATTTGATGACCGTCTTTATAAGCCCTTCCATTACACAGTCCAGCATATAAAGATCGCGGTTCATGTTGAAATACTCCTCCAGTATATGGGAAATAATATCCGCTGAACCACAGGCAGTCTGATAGGCACTTACCGTAAAGGTATTTGTTGGATCAAGAAATGATGCCTTAGGTAAGAGCAAAGGATGCATGAACCCGAGCTTGTCTTTTGTCTCCATATTGCTTATAACGCCTACCGGATCCATTTCCGACCCTGTTGCTGCCAGAGTAAGAATGGTTACAATGGGCAGACAATTAGTTATGGGAGCTTTTGCAGTAAGAAGATCCCATGCATCGCCATCGTAATAGGTTGCAGCTCCAATAAACTTCGTCGCATCTATTGTAGAACCACCTCCTACGGCTAAAAGGACGTCAATCTTTTCAGCTCTGCAAATTTTGGCCCCTTTATTCACTGAAGTCACCCTCGGATTAGGTTCTATTCCGGAGAGTTCGAAAAGCTCCAGTCCTGCCTTTTTAATTTCGGCCACAACCTTGTCATACAACCCTATCCGTTTTATTGATCCTCCTCCGTAGGTCATCAGTACACGTTTTCCGTACTTTTTCAGTTCAGGGCCTAAATTCCCCAACTGGTTTTTACCAAAAAAAACCTTTACGGGAATGTCATAAATAAAATCATTCATAATTTATTAGTTTTTAATTCTGGTCGAAAACCCGCATTTATCTCCTTTTTTGTTTGTGCATTTCCATAATTCATACCAGTTACAGTTATTTCGTCCATTTTTTTACTAGTTCAATAAACTTTTTCTGACGGTCTATAAATACATTATGAGAACAATTGTCTAAATATTCCACCCTGTTTCCTCCCAGAATAGACTCTAATATTTCAATCTGACGTTTCGAACACAATCCGTCCTCTTTCCCGTATATAGCGTAGACCTTAACCTTTTTTGCACGTAAGCTTTTTAAATTTTCCCTGAGCGATATAGTGGTATAATGTTCGTTTTTCAAAAATCCCCGGGACGCCTGATAAACCATATTAGTGGCATATTTCCTGAGCAGGGAATCTGTCTTAAACTTTTTATACAACCCGACGGCTCTTTCGTTCGGTTTTTTCGTCGAGTAGAAACCATTTGCCATTGCATGCATAAAACAATACGAACTATATTCCATACTCGTGCTGTCCATCTTCTCCAACATGCTTATGTATTTGAGGTTCACCGTATCTCCCTTCTTCTCATATATTTCTTTTGCCTCCAAAAGAATATGTTTTAGCGTTTCCTGTGTTGAAACAGGCGCGCTCAATAAAATCAGAGCTTCTGTTTTCTCTGGATATTTATCGGCAAAAAGAGTTGCAATTACTCCGCCGAAGCTGTGCCCCATCAAGATTGCCTTTTTTAAACCATAAGTTTGGTAAATTTGGTTCAGGTCGCCAAAGGTCTGGTCAAATGTATATTCTGCTTTCAAATTGCTGTTCCGGCCTTCACCACGTCTGTCATATGATATGACAAAGAATCCGTTTCCTGAAAGTTCCTTTGCCGTAGTCGCCTCAAATGGCACGCTATTATAACCCGGACCTCCGTGCAAAAAAATTACAGGTTTATCTTTTTCATTCCCAAAAGTTTCCACCTGCAATTTCTGGGCTAACGCAAAATTGCCTGACAGAAGAAAAAGGGCTAAAATCAAAAAAATATTACGTAGTTTCATTTATATTATTTATCCTATTTCTCTTCCGAATGGTGTTAATGCAAGTCCGGCCAGTTTGAAGTGCTGCCGTCCGAACGGGATTCCTATTATGGTTATGCAGAATATGAGTCCCACCGCCAAGTGTGATATGCATATCCAGATTCCCCCAATGAGAATCCATAAGACATTCATAATGGTAGAAAGACAACCCGTCGAGTTTTCTTTAACTCTTACTTCCCTGCCAAAAGGCCACAAGGCTATAGAGGCCAACTTTAATGTTTGCAGTCCGAACGGAATTCCTATTATTGTAATTATAAGCAGCAGACTTGAAACAAGGTATTCTAAAGCTATGAGTATGCCACCGAACAGCAACCAGATTATGTTCCCTATTATTTTCATATAATTACACCATCATCTGACTTACAAGGTAAGAAAATAAACAGAGAAAAATATAAAATTTTCCCCGGGAAGTTAACCCCGGGGAAAATAAAAAAGTCAACAAACATTCCTTTGCAGCCAAGTAACTATGGAACTATTTCCCCCAGGTTGAATGACTTCCAAGGACAATAGCTCTTTTAGGACCGATTGAATTACACATATCCTTCGGCAAAAAGGCACTTGGGTCACATGCATTTTTATACAATTCATGATCTGGATTTACGAGGTAAATAACGTCAAGAGTTATGTTGAACCCTTTTAATGGTTTATAACCATTCGACCAATAATGATATGTAATAACACCTTCCCAGTTGGCAGGAATCTCAGAGACAACGCCTAATATTTCTGACTCAGGATTATCTATTGTTGTTTTTACTAAATTTATTAATGGTTTCGGACCTGGTGTAGGGCATGTAAAGGCGACAGCCGAACCTACCGGCAACTCTTTACAAGTTAATATTATTCGCATTTCACCTCCCAATTTCCCCTGAGCGTACTCCACGGGTATACTAACATCTGGAGTATCCTTATCAACAATAGTCACATTTCTCTGACCATAATTAGGGTTATTTGCAATAAATTTTGCAAAATCGTCAATATCTCCAACATCAGGGATAGGATTAGGATGATCCGGAGTTACTACTCTGCCAATCAAACAATAATGGTCATTGGAAATCATCTCCGGAGACCATATAAAAGTTCCCTGATCTTCATCAGAACTAACTACTTTTCCATCATTATCTACCGAGAACTCAAAATAATCCTTACCATTGGCAACCTTTATGATATTATTCTGCCAAAAATTCGGATATAACAACAAACTTGCCTTGCAATAATACAAATACAGCTTACCTGTTTGTGTTTTCCCGGCTAAATTGGTTGCTCTTACATAAATGTAATTTTGCATTTTAGCTACAAGATCCTTACCAACATCCTTGTCCCAATTATCAATCAAGAAATATTGATTCGGATCATCTACAGGATATATTCCCGACGGAATAATATCCGGACAATGACATAATGAACCAGTTCTGGGATAATCTCCATTATCGGAGAGTCCTGCTCTTAAATAAACATCATTCCATTTTTCCATGATAATTTAATTTATAAGGTTAAACAAACAGTTATATTAATTCAGGGGAATAATACTCCCGGAAGAAGATGCACCACCCCCCGAAGCCGGAGCACCACCGGCAGCTGCCTGATCGGCCAGCATACGATATTGAGCCGTTCCTTTCTTGGTCTTTATTGTTCCGGAAACCGTATACAAATAAAGATCGCCGGAAACAGAATAATCGTTTGCGGAATTATTAACATAGAAATCAATCTCGACTGTCGACATTCTTTTGGCTTTTTCCAGAAAAGCCTCCATTAACATGGAAATTTGTGCTTCACTCAGACCTTTCGACTTCATGGACTGTTTCGTTTTTTCGTATGAAGCTGAAGCTCCTCCGCCACCGAAAAGCCATGACCATGTTGATATATTAGCCCTCATGGACGTCTTCTCGAACTCATTGATTTGCTCCCTGTAAGAAGCATCAAGCATACCCTTGGCCAGAGTGTTGAGATCCTGAACATCTTTGCTGGAAATCGCAGAGATTTGCAGCTTGGCTTTAATTTTACCTTCGGCATGAGCGGGAACAGTATAGGCAAGTCCCGTTAGCTGACCCAGCCCCGACACTTCAATTGAATAGGATTCTACAGATTCCCCTGCGTTTGTTTTAGCAATAATCCTTTCAAAAGGATCTTTGAACCCCACTTCGGTTCGTGTAATTTGAATCTTTTCCATTTTACCTATTATTAATTCTTACTCTGTTATTATAGGCTTTTCAGATTCCGCCTCCGCTTTTCACTTGTGCAGTCAAGTTTATATTTAAATCTTGTTGCTATTCAAGTTCAGATACGAGGTAAATGGAATGGAAAGATTAAAGGGATTGCTCTTTTAAGTTATAAAAAATTTTTTTATGTTTTTATAAAAATTTGAAGTTTTTTTTACTGAAAATAAAGATGTTATCCTATTTCCTTTCCGGAGGGTGTTTGTGCAAGTCCGGCCAGTTTTAATGTTTGCAGCTGTAGCTATGACAAAAGGGATACTTCCCGTGAATTATTATATTTTCATATTTTAATTTAAAGAATTGCGTTTTTAATAATATTTTTCAATTCCGCCAAAGCCTTTTATCATTTTGTTCTCTTTGGTTTTGACGATAAAATTGTTCAGGCGTTTCTCAAATTCCACAGGCCTGCTTCGTGCACTTTCTATGTATGCAATTCTGATCCGTTTATATGGTTCGGACATTCCCCTAAAGTTATCCCAGGTGTTTTTATCCGTTTTCAATTTTTCCATAATATCCCTTGGAAAAACAAATTTTTCTTTCGCCACTTTTTCCACATCCTTTAGTATAGACCTGTGAATCAGTTTGTTTTCAAGCAGCCATTTCAGCCTTTCCTTATTAGCTTGGGAATAGGACGAATCCTTCCTTCTTTTACAAAAACGTTGTATAGTCGTTTCATTATCGAGAGACTTGACAGTAGTGTCTATCCACCCGAAGCAAAGAGCTTCTTCAACTGCATCATTATACAGGATACGTTTTCTCCCCGTTTCTTTTTTGGGATATTCCAGCCAGACACTATCCTTCGTCTCGAAATTGTTTTCGAGCCATTCTCTCCAATCCCGTCGGGTTGTAAAATATTTGATGTCCATATACTAATATATCGTTCCGCTATTTGCCGAAGTGAAGATTAGATTCATAGTATTTATCAATTTGGTCTCTGTATTTTCCTAAATCATAGTATCTCGAAGTGTCTACTTTATAATAGAAATCAATTACTTCCTGAATAACTTTTTCATCTGGTTCGTCTCCACCGCTCAGATCCATGATTCTCCAGCGTCTCCTGAATTCAGGTTCAAAATCCTTTGACATTAATCCGGGATAACTGGTAACGATCTTATGCCCGTCGAGTTTCTTGTAATAAACCAATCCGGTAAATACATCCTGATATAAAAGCCGATCCGCTTTCCAGCCTAAAGGAACCATGTCGAATGTGTCTTTTCCAAAAGGCGTTCCCCCAATGTTGAACCCTACGTCAGTTTTATTTGTCGATTCAAACAGATAATCCCATTTGCCGTTTTGCAAAACAGTATATTCCTGCCAGTTATTCGGATATCCCAATCCTGTTATAAGAACGGAAGCCAGGTCATCCTTGTATCTCTCTTTTAAAAACCGTCCGGCATTGTGCCTCATAACAGAGTCGGTATAATGTGTATCCTTCGTAAAGCTATGCCTGAAATTCATAATTATGAGTGCTTTCTTTTTGCCGTTTCGCGGTTTCTGGACATTCTCAAATTGGTAAACAAAATTCATGGCCATTAACGAATCCCTCACTTCCATATCCGTAGAGTCAACGCGGGCCATATAATCAGGAGTAAGACATTTGTGCCAGTCCCAGGCGACATCGCAGGGATATACATTTATTTTATTCTCGACAGATTGATTTAACTTATAGACTTTAGACAGCAGCCATGGGAAATTGTGCGATGCAAACAAGGCATCTATATCAGCATCTCGGTAAATATCAACAATCTGCTTGTTTATTTGTGCAGAATCCAGACCGGACCTCGCCAAAAATCTCCCTACCCTGTCTGCGATGGTAATTGTTCCGACTTCAGTATAAACAGCACCTACGTTCTTAACGAAATAAGGGTCGCTTACTATATCGTAAATCATGTTATATTGCTCTACTTCATTGTGATGCCTTTCGCAAAGCATTACGATATCATGATTTTTAAACAAGCTTATAACATACTCCTTAGCCGACAGCTTTTGACTTTCAAGAAAGTCCTTATGAGTTATGTCTTTCCCCGTATTCCTGCAGGAAAATAGTGCAAGCAGAATCAAACTAAATAATGTTAATTTTCTCATTGTATGCTGCTCTTATATTTTTGTCCCATTAAATAATGTATATATATAAAATCCATAATAATTAGGGTCATTAAGGATAAATTTATCTGATTCCGACGAACATAACTCATTAAATTTGTCCCAATCTTTTTTTGAAACTTCTCTTTCTGAATTATTCCAAAGCATTTCGAAAAACGTTGATACTGCTTTCTTATCATTTTCACTTAATGATCCTGCAATATCCCCAACAAATGATTTTACTTTAATATCTTTAAAATTAGCATCTTTAAGCCATTTTTTAACACAAAGAATATGATTATTGGGATTCATGTCATTTAAGTAAGGAGTATTAGCGGATATCGTTGAATTCAACCGGGCCTCGAGTAAAGGATAACCCGGTAATAATTTTTGGGAAGACCAAAATGCCAAGTAAAGCTTGCCTCCCGGAATTAATATTTTATTTAACTCATTTAGGATTTTATCAGGCTTTTCTGCCGGGCATCCAGACTCTTTAGGTCCAATCCATATTGTATCCATACTCCAAATCCAATCGAATGAATTAGATTTAAAATTCAACTTGTTTACATCCCCCTGAACAAATTTAATATTTGTATACTTTGAATATTTCTTTGCATATTGTATCTTATCATAAGATAAATCCAATCCAATTAAATCTTTATTTAAATTCTTTTCGCTGTAGAGGAGATTTGTAATACGACCGATCCCACATCCTACATCAATCCCTTTTGAATCAGGACTTATTACTAATGATTCAATTATTCTTCGAATTAACGGTTCTCTAAATCTTGTTAAATTTTCATATATATCAAACTCACTCATTTGCTTTATATGTTACTCTTCTGCACAGTATGACGGTTGTTATTTTCAATTTCTTTCAATATTACCACAAAACCCACGGTGTCTTCGTCATATTTATAAACGATTAATTTTCTATAATTCAAATGATTGATTTAAATAAGATCAAAAAAAAAATTTATTGCACTAAATATACATCCTATTGTCATAGTATAAAAACAGAAGTTTGGCATATATTTTCCTAATATCTTATTTGCATATTGATAACCATTTTTCGACATAACCTTCGCAACTGAATTTTATGTCGATCATTTTTTCTTTGCGTGATTTGACTATAAATTCCATTATTTTACCTTGCTTTTACTTTCTGCTATTTCCTTGCAATTATTTTGATCTTTTTTCCCCCGACAGCACCATTAAATTCATCGAACGGATTGGTTTCAACTGTAGAATTCAACTTCTTTGCAAGAGCCTTGGTTTGTCTTTCATATCCATCTGTTAACCATAATCCTACCTCTCCATTGTTTTTGATAATCCTTGCAATTTCATTTACATTATGATCTGTCAACGGACAACCTTGTATAGTCACATAATCTGCAAAATTATCAGCAAAAGGATAGTCGACATTCCAATCTTTAATTTTAATAAGATTTTCGATTGGCAGATATGGAGGTGTGGTAGTTGTCTTATACACATTATTCATATTCAAAGCCGCTTTAAAACCGGACGTTATGCTTTCCTTTTTATAGCCTTCGCCTCCTACATCAACTTGTATACTTAAATCATCACTTATCCCTAACTTTTCTCTGGTAACTTTTATCGTTCCGTCCGCATTCTCTCCAACTATTTTTCTAATATCCTTTACTAAATATTCGAGAGGCCTTAATACATTAATATTTAAGTCATAATTTGCACCATCTTCCTTGAAGGATAGTTTTTCAGTTCCCAAGTCGGAAACAGTATTACTTCCTAAAAAATCATCAGGATCAAAAGCATCATGATCATATAATTTTAACTCGACGGAATTTGTGAAAGAAACACCTTTTGTTTTTGTTAAATCAATAGTTTTCCCTTTTCCCATTTCATAATTTCCAAACACCTTTTTTCCATTTACCTTCAAGTAGATTTGATCATCGGTTACCCATCCTTCCGTTGAATTGCATTTTATTTTCTCAAATTTCAAATATTTTCCACTAATAATTTGATATGTCAAATCATAATTTGCACCGTCTTTATTGAAATTTACAGTTTTCTTTCCAACTCCATAATCATTAGCAATTACATGAGTCAGTCCCAAACAATCGTCAGGATCAAAAGTATCATGGTCATATAATCTTAACTCCAGAGGCGAAACAAAATCTATAGGTTCTACTGCTAACTCAACAATTTTTCCTTTCCCCATTTTGTAATCCCCAAAGACCTTTTTCCCATTTACTTTCAAGTAAATTTGATCATCAGTTACCCAACCTTCCGTTGAATTGCATTTTATTTTTACAAAATTTAATAGTATCATAATTATTTGTGCTTTCTTCTTAATTTTGGTGTTACACCATTGAACGACATAAATTGTTAGAGCCCTGATATTTCCGGAGGTGCAGGTTTACTTGCATTATCTCCTAAAGTATCGCGAGATAGAGACACTTGATTCGCAAAATGCCGAAGCAGAATTACCTTATCTGAGAGAAAACAATAATATAATACCCAATAAGCATACCCACGATGGCAGTGATCTCTATAGCCCATATAATAAAATACTTCTTTCTAAATGCAATTGCTACAATTAACATTGAAAATGCAGAAAAAATAGTAACACAGCACAAGGAATAATCAGCCCACAAACCGATAAGTATGATGGCAAATCCCAACAAAGCACCAAACATGTGAAACTTTAAGACGGTTGGATTCTTTATATTACTCATAAAACCGACGCCGGCCAAGAGCCAGGCCCCTATATTCGAAATAATGAGACTGTCGGGTTTTAGTGTAAGGTTGATTACTGAAATGGTTCCACAACTGTATAATAAGAAAGAGACAAAAAGCAAAACAGGAACATTGTAAAATGTCATTGAAATTGATTCGGGAAGTTTCCCTGTTTGTTTAAGACACCTATTAGTGCTAATTATAAGATAAATAACAAAAAAGGCAGTCGCCGAGAATAACAACAATAATAATCCCATTTTCGTAAAAGTTTAAAGTTAGTAT
Source organism: Bacteroidales bacterium (assembly GCA_022648545.1). Lineage (GTDB taxonomy): Bacteria > Bacteroidota > Bacteroidia > Bacteroidales > UBA932 > Egerieousia. The sequence continues at coordinate 13,998 of JALCMP010000035.1, forward strand.
TTATTAATTGTCACGTTTCCATAACTTCTCTTTCGTCTATAGCTCTATTATATTGTACGTTTGCCAATAATAAAGATAGTAAATAAAATGAAATAACCAAGAAAATGCGAGAGCGGACGCGAAGCACCGACCTCCTGAATTAAGCATCCTTTCTCCATTACCTATGAGCCATTGTTGGCATTTGTCAACGTCCCTTTTCTTTTGTCCTTAAGGATTAAAATGAACTCTCCTGTATTTTTGTTCCTTGAAATAAAGTATATATGTAAAACCCATAGGAATCAGGATCATTAAGGATAAATTTATCTGATTTCGGTAAACATAACTCATTGAATTTGTTCCAATCTTTTTTTTGAAACTTCTCTTTCTGAATTACACCAAAGCATTTCGAAAAATGTTACTACTGCTTCCCCGTTAGTGTGATCTTCCCCTTTTTAGCGAGGAGGCCAACAGGAAATGTAAGTTGGACAGAGGACTCAATACGGGAAAAATCCTCATGGATTTTTTCACATAATCAAAACTTTATATACATTTGTGTTATCGGATGGAAACCATAATATTTCCGCCCGACGACATATCGAAAATTAGCGTTTTTAGCTATTGACTTTGTCTGGAAAACTACCACTTTTTCAAAAGGCATAAAGCAATAAGCAAAGGAAACGCCTGCGCGTGAGCGTGGGTTGTGTTTGTTTGTGCCTTGGGTATGTGGTAGTACCTCCAGACAAATAAATGCTTCTCACGCTCATTTCGAGTTTTAAACTTTAAGCTAAAAAAACCGACGCAGGCCCATGAAACGTATTTATCGAATTCTTAAATTATTAACAACTTCTCTTTTCAGAAAGTTGTTAAATAACAGTAAAGATACTGTTTTCTTATTTAAAAAAACACCGGAAAAGAACTACGGTGTGTTTTTCTGTCTTTTCCAGGTATAAATCCATGTCTTTTGACTTCGCGAAAAAAATAACAGGTACGATCCCTCAGATATAGGGAATATAATGCTATAAAATAGTTAAGTGATTATAATAATGGAAGATAAAAATGAAAACAGAAAACAAAAATTTTACCGGAACTTTTATGTTTTGGGTATTTAGTATCGGGATCCTTCTTTTTTTAGGATGCAAAAAGGAATATAAAGGCAATATTGAGGATAGAATTTTGGTTCCCTTACAGATCGGCGGAGTTTCTCTGAATGTAGAGGGGGAAAAGGAATCTTCCTCATGGACGAAGTCCGGGGAATGGAACTGGAGCGGCAAAAGTATTGGGGTATTTCGCCGCAGCAGCAGTGGTTATTCAGGAACCGCCGACAACATAAAATATTCTGCCGGTAATTCGGCAGGATCGAGCTGGGAGCCTTCGGATAGTCGGAAACAGATATATCTGATGAAGACCCCGGCAAAACTTCGTGCCTATTATCCTTATGATAATTCTGTCGGTTCCGACGGAATAGTTACACTCTCTTCCCAGCTTTATTCGGAGGACAAGGATTTGTGCTACCAGAAGAGAGATATTTCAGCAACAAGCGGATCTCCGGCATCATTTACTCTGGGGCATGTTTATTCACGGTTTGTATTCAAATTCACCCGGGGAACTTTTTATGACGGGATATGTGCGATAAGCCGGATAAAGATTGAAAATTCCGGTATTATTTCTTCCAATACGTATAATCTGTTGACGGATAAATCCGGGACACCTTCGGATGGGAATAAAGGAACAGTGACGATAAACGATGTTGGGATGGTATCTCAGCCGGAAATTCTTCAACGGTATATGTGTTGATGGTTCCGAACGAAACGGCGTTGAGCGGAAGCCTTAAGTTTACGTTTACTGTGGACGGAAAAGATGTAACCGGAATGGTTGAAGATGCTTCAACAGTGGGTTTGCTTACCGGCACGCAATATATGTTTGATATAACCATAAATAGCTCGGCAGTTGAAGTTACGAATACCGCCAATTGTTATATGATACCCCCGGGTGGCAACCTAATAATACCGGTGAATGTTAAAGGGAATGGTAATTCGAATGCATTGGCGAATACCGGTCTTGCTGTAAACCATATGGCTGCATCTGTAGGGATTCTATGGGAAACTTCTCCGGGTCTTATTTCACTTGTCGGGTTTACAAGCGAAAATCAGGCAGTGCAAATCACTGCAAAAAATGCTTCAAAAACAGGCAATGCGATAATTGCAGCCTACGGTGGTGCTAATCAAACGGGAGACATACTATGGAGCTGGCACATATGGGTGACTGATTATGATCCTGATAAAACTCCCGTGGGAAACGGAGACATATATACAATAACCAATACAAATGGAAGCTATATATGGATGGACCGAAATCTCGGAGCAACGACTGTAACTCCGGCTACAATCACAACAATGGGATTGTTTTATCAATGGGGGCGTAAAGACCCGTTTCCGGGAGCAAGCAATTATTATATATCGGAAAATAGTGTATATACAAGCCTGCCGATATATAATGCCAACGGAACAGTCCTTACGGAAGAAAGCGGAACATCCGGAACAGGAATAAAACATGAAGCAGCAATTGCAACAACAATAGACAGAATAGTTAATCTTAAAAATTCCATAAAAAAACCAATGACGTATTATTGTGGAGTTAATGGAAGCGAAATAGGATATGACTGGTATACAGTAAGTAATGACAGGCAATACCAGAATGATGCGTTATGGGGTGGCGCAGACAAGACAACACCGACGGATAAAACAATATTCGATCCGTGTCCTTCAGGATGGAAAGTTCCTGCATGGAATGGAGCCTCTCCATGGAGTGCCTTTAACAACGAAAGTACATTTACATGGACTACAGCAAATTATGGTCGAACCTATAATAATGAAACTTTCTATCCGTCGGTCGGTTATCGGGATTGCAGTTCCGGGGCGCTGTGCTACATAGGCTCCTACGGGTGCTATTGGTCTGCGTCTATTTGCAGTACGCCGCGGTACTCTTATCGCCTGCACTTCAACAGCGATGGCATTAACGTAAACCGCAACGACCATCGCGCTTACGGGTTCCCTATCCGGTGTGTAAAAGAATAAATTCGGAACCATACACTCTTGTTAAGAAGCTGTAAGATTATATGTATAATTAATACATAAAACGGAAAGGACGAAGTCAGAAATCAACGAAAAATAACATTATCCGTTCATCGGATGATAATCCAAAATATAAAAGCATCGGCATATTCCGCATGCTTACAATGATGATGAAAGCAATTGGAAATACGGTAATAGCAGCATATATTTCTTACGTAATGTAAGTTTTAAATGCATAAATTAGAATGATTACAGTCCTTTCTTTCCCTCAAGCCAATACCCTTGAGAAAATATTTTTCCTGTTATTTTGCGCTTTAAAACCTTTCTAAAAGTTTGAATCGACTTTACGTTTCCTGTTAAGATATAATTAGCCGATAGCCAGTCTGTTGCATAAAAGATAGGCAACCCGTTGACCTTCTTTTCACTTTTGAACGAATCATCTTTTGGAAAAACGGTAACGTTTTCTAATCCCAAAAGTTCGGGAACGTTTTTGTTCTCTTCATCCAGTTCAAAATAGAATTGAAATTGATGTTGATTTTGTTTTAAAATGGGGAAAAGTGCACAGGCAAGTCCTAACGAAGTTTCGTCTCCGAAAATAAAATGCTGTTTTACTTCCGGATTATATTGGTTGCGTCCCCTTGGTTCGCTGATAAGTGCACTATCACCTACTTTTAAGCTGTCAAGATACTGGCTGCCAACACCATTCCCGTGTACGTGAAAAATGATTTCAACAATTCCTTTTTCGATATTATAATATGCGATAGTATAATTTCTGTATTCTGTGTCGCTTACACGAGCCACACTTGCACCTCCAGGTATAAATTTCATTTTAGAAATATCTCCCTGAAAGCGTATTTTCTTAATAGAAGGCGTTAATTTAACTATTTCTAAAACTGTTAAGTTTGGTCCAATTGATTTTTCTAATAAATCGCCAATCCACTTTGGTATTTTTGATATCATTACATATACTTTTAATAACAATGCAAAGTTTAGAATTATTCTAAATAGTTACATTATCCAAATAAGAGTATCTGTTGGACTAATCACGGTTTTTGCTTCGGAATGATAATGCTGTTATTCCTGTAATTTTTTTAAATAATCGAGAAAAATAAGCATAATCGTCGTAACCTAATTGTGTTGCAATTTCTTTAATCGATTTATTCGAGTGAAAGAGCATTCGTTTTGCTTCTAAAATAACACGTTGTTGTATGTGATGTGAAACAGAATAACCGGTTGCTTTTTTTACACATTCATTCAAATATGCAGTAGAAATATTTAGGGTTTGAGCATACTCTGTCGGTTTTTTTGTTGTACTAAAATTAGCTTCTAATGTTGCCTTAAAAGCCTTTGTAATAAACTCAAAACGAGAAAGGTTGTCGGTTGACTTAGATTGCGCTAAATACTGTGAAGCAACTAATGCAACTAATACGTTACAACTGTCTTTTAGTAAGGATTGATATAATTTTTCGTGTTTTCTTTCCGATAATTTTATGCAAAGTGATGCAGTTTCGGAAATAATGGAAAACGTTTCTTTTTTTAATGATAAAGGTCTTGCAGGTGTTATATCCTCGAGTAATGTCAGATATTCAGGATTCAAAATTTCATTATTAATTGCCCAAAAACTGACAGTTGCATTTTCGATTGCCAAAATACGATGTACTTGATTTGGGTGAATGTAGATTGCGGATGATGGTTTTATTTTATACTTACGGAAATCAATTTCAATAGATGTTGTTCCTTTTTCTTGTAAAAAAAATAAGTGATAATCGTCTCTATGTGATTTTTCTGTTTCTTTAAACTCATTTAAGTTTTTGAATGATATTTTTCCAATGACAAATCCAGTGTAAAACTTATCTTCCATAGTTTTTACCTGAATGGTCTTTATTTTTTCACTCATTATCTTTTCATTTGAGCAGTTTTGGTTAGGTTGCCACTAACGGTTAGTATATGAAAAGTAGGCA
>JALCMP010000036.1 GCA_022648545.1 Bacteroidales bacterium
TGTAATTATTACATAAAATATTAGAAATGAAGACAAAAAATATAATTTTAATACTTTCGGTCGGACTGCTTTTTCTATGTTCGGTTATCTCGTGCAGTAAAGACAATTCTGTCCAACCGGTTGCGGTTAAGGCCGATTTAACATTTGATACGGATACTATTAATATTGGAGTAGGAGAAGTTCTGAATGTTAAAATAAAAACAGGGGGAGGAGAATATGACGTCTTTTCGGAGAATCCCGATATTGTTAAGGTAAGTATGGACGGAAATGAAATAGAAGTAGAAAGTTTGGATAAGGGATATTCAGGAATAATAGTTTCCGATGCGTATGGAAATTATGAAAGGCTGCCTGTAAAGTCTTTATATAAATCTATTTCTGTTGATAAACCTTCCGTCTCGGGGAAAATAAAACTTGGTAATACCCAAAATGTGGTTATTAACGTTATTTCCGGTAACGGAGATTATATTGCTTCCAGCAGTAATGAGGAAGTATTGAAAATTTCCGGGATAAATGGGAATGAAATTAATATAATCCTGCTTGCCGAGGGTGCAGCTGACGTTACGATTGAAGATATTATGGGGCTGACAATAACTATTCCGGTTACCGTAGAAACGACAACCGAGCCATATAGCAAAGAGGAATTAAATACCTTAATGTCGGATGAAACCATAAGGTATGAATTCGACGGATCTAAAGTAGTTAATGCCTCTGCAGCCTGGTATGATTTCTTAAACAAAAAAGATGGTGATTATAATTTATACGGATGGGACTATTATGGATATATGTATTTTAAGATATGGTTTGACGGAGATAAGTCTGCAGGTAAAAAAGATAATGCCAGAATACAATCTAAAACAAGTTGGTCGGGTGATGAAATCAATAATGATTCGGTAAATTTTAATATCATAAAAAATGACGGGACCAGAATATGGGCTGTTTATTCTTTTGTGATGAATAACAAATTATATTTCGGTAATTTTTGCCAGTCAATAGATTAGTCTTCTAATCGGGGCGGTTCAACCGTCCCGATTGTTTTTATTTATTATATAAGATGAAGATGTCTTCTCCTGTACTGGTTAGGCGTACTGCCATAATATTTTTTAAATAATCTGAAGAAATGGCCGAGATTATTAAATCCGCAATCGGAACAAATTCTCTTTATCGGAGTTTCGAGCTGACTGAGTTGTATTGCCGCATATCGCATTTTCTTTTCATTCAAGACTTCGGTAAGAGTTTTGTTGAAATATTGTTTTACGATTCTGTTAACATAATCTATGTTTCTGTTGCAAGATTCTGCAAATCCCGTTTTTCCGAGCCTGAATTGCGCGGGAGTTTTATACATGCTCAGAGAATGGTTGAGCCAGTTGGGAAGAAAAGGAGTTTTTGTTTCGCCGGTATTCATTATCTGTCTGAATATAGTAAGAAGTAACGTGTCAAGCTGTATGTTGTTTGCAGTACGTTGCATTGTATCGTGCGCGGCATCATTTATTATATTAAGAGTTATGTTTGATATATGAATTTTTGAAGGAAGAAGCGATTCTGACCAAAAATATAGTTTCTGTTCTGAATTTTCCATATATCTTTTTTTATAAAGATTAGCTGTTTCTTGCGAAAATGAAATATTTATCAGGGACATACCGTCGATTCCGCTATAAATGCTATGCTGATCCGAAGGTCTGATAAAGACCATATCGCTTTTTTTTAATTGCATTAAGTGCTTGTTTACTATTTGAAAACCCGAACCGTTTGTTATCCAGAAAATCTCATAATAGTTATGATCGTGAAGGACAACATTATGTTCTATTTCCCTGTGTACAATATGGAAAGTCTGGTTGTAAATAAGAAAATCCTTCAGGTGGTAGTGTGCTGCATTCATGAAGTTTGATTTTTTGTATCTTTTATGATGAAAATTTATCTAAATGTTCTCATTTTGTTGCAAAAATATAAATATATATCGGATAAGAGTATTATGTTGCATGTTTAAGGTAAAATATATAAAAAGTTAAACTTTGTGTATATGGTACATTTGTAATGTAATTATATAAAATGTGCTATAATTCGTTTGTTTTTTAATGAGAATTTTATGTGAATTATGAAAAGAAATATTTTGTTTTTATCTCTCGCAATTGCGATTTTGAGTTTATCTTCCTGTTCGATGAATAATAAGGGAGAGGGAGACGATTACGTAAGTTATGTGGACCAGTATATCGGAACCGCCGGTCACGGACACGTATTTATGGGAGCAAATGTACCTTTCGGCTTAGTTCAGCTGGGACCGACGTCCATTCCCCAGACATGGGACTGGACCTCGGGATACAATTATGCCGATACAACTGTTATAGGTTTTAGCCATACGCATCTAAGCGGTACGGGAATAGGAGATCTTGCCGATGTTACCCTCATGCCGGTAGTGGGGAGGCCGAAATATGCAAGAGGCAATGAGAAAGACGGGACTTCCGGCCTTTGGTCTTATTTTTCAAGGAAAAACGAAAAATGCCATCCGGGTTTCTACGCTACGCATCTTGACAGGTATAATATTGATGTTGAGCTTACTGCAACTGAAAGAGTAGGTTTTCACAAATATACGTTTCCTGCATCGGAAGATGCTGCCGTGGTAATAGATCTTGAAAACGGGACATGCTGGGATTCTCCAACTGATGCGGTTATAACCAAAGTGGATTCGGTTACTCTTGAAGGATACCGTTTCTCAAAGGGATGGGCCGACAATCAGAAAATATATTTTGCCGTAAAGTTTTCCAGACCCTTTGATCGTTTTGAATTATACAGCAGGGATACGGTACAAAAGAAGATTGTATATGGAAGAGCGGATTTCAAAACCCAAAAGGGTGAAACGATATATGTTAAGGTTGCTCTTTCTCCTACCAGTGAAAAGATGGCTTTTGCAAATATGGATGCGGAATTGCCAAGGTGGGATTTTAAAGGATGTATTGCAGAAGCCCGTGAAAAATGGAACGGACAATTTTCTAAAATAAAAATAGAAGCAGCGGACAGTGTAAAGAAAATATTTTATACATCATTGTATCATACCATGATAGCTCCTTCTTTGTTCTGCGATGACGGTTCGGCACATAAGGATTATACGACATTTTCATTATGGGATACATACAGGGCGGCAATGCCACTTATGACCCTTATACATCCTGAAATGATGTCGGATATGGTAAATACCATGCTTGACATATATGAAAAACAGGGGCGTCTTCCTGTCTGGCCGCTTATGGGATGCGAAACGGATTGTATGGTGGGAAATCCTGCTGTTCCTGTCGTAGCAGATGCAATAATGAAAGGTTACGGAGGTTTTAATATAGATTCTGCCTATATCGCAATGAAAAATACGCAGATGCTCGACAGGGCCGGTCTCGGACTGTTGAAAAAATACGGATATATTCCAAGCGACATGTATAACGAATCCGTATCTACATGTATGGAATATAGTGTTGCAGACGCATGTTTATCCAAGGTTGCTTCCATGCTCGGCAAAAAGGATGACGCCGGATATTTTCTGAACAGAAGCCATGCCTGGAGAAAATATTTTGATCACAGCGTGGGATTCGTAAGAGGATTGCTTGCTGACGGTTCCAGATGGCCCGATTTTAACCCCTTTACAGCGAACCATGCTCATAGCGATTTTACGGAAGGGAACGCCTGGCAATATACATGGATGGCCCCTCAGGATGTACCCGGGCTTATAGAAATGTTCGGATCAAAAGCAAAATTCGAAAGCAAGCTGGATTCTCTTTTTATCGTAAATGGCGATATGGGAAAAAATGTTGCTCCGGATATTGCCGGAATGATAGGACAGTATGCACATGGCAACGAACCCAGCCATCATGTAGCTTATCTTTATGATATGGATGGGAACCGGAATAAAACCTGTGAAAAGACACGTGAGATTATTACCTCTATGTATACTGCACAACCCGACGGCTTGTCTGGAAATGAAGACGTAGGTCAGATGTCGGCATGGTACGTTTTGTCTGCAATGGGAATATATCAGGCCGATCCTTCGGAAACGAAATTCTGGTTCGGTTCGCCGCTGGTTGACAAGGCCGTAATGAAAGTAAGAGGAGGGAAAACCTTTACCATAAAGGCGATAAATAACTCTCCCGAAAATATTCTAATTAAAAAAGTCACTCTGAACGGCAGAGATTATGATAAAAATTATATTGGTTTTAAAGATATAGTTGCCGGGGGTGAACTGGATTTTTACATGGGACGTTAACGTAAAATTACAAAGGTGAGATCTGTAGATAAAAATTCTTCGACAACGTCGCATCCGGCAGTGAATGCCGGAAATCCTCTCAAATGGATTCCTACGGTATATTTTGCAATGGGAATGCCCTTTGTCGTACTAAATATGGTGTGCGTTCTTATGTTTAAGGGGCTTGATGTTTCCGATGCGCAGGTTGCCTTCTGGACATCGCTCATAATGCTGCCCTGGACGCTTAAACCTTTGTGGAGTCCTATTCTGGAGATATACAAAACAAAAAGATTCTTTATAATAGTTACCGAAATAATTACCGGTGTGTTTTTCGGAGTTGTAGCTTTTTCTCTTCATCTTCCTGATTTTTTCGCCGTTGCAATAGCCGTGCTGGCTGTAATAGCCCTGAGCGGAGCTACTCATGATGTAGTTACCGATGGTATGTACATGCAGGAACTGGATTCGAAAACGCAGGCGAAATATATCGGATGGCAGGGAGCTTTTTATAATATAGCGAAGATTTTTGCAACAGGCCTTCTGGTATATCTGGCAGGCGTGTTTATTGATGATTATTCCAAAACTGTTTCCCTGCACGATGCTACGGTAAAAGCCTGGTTCTTAATAATGATATTCTGCGGCCTTATAATGATATTGCTGGGCATATATCATTTTTTCTCATTACCCCGCAGTGAAAAGGGTTCTCATGGAAAGACTCTGAAAGAAAGCATGAAGGAATTTACCGAGGTCTTTTATGATTTCTTTACGAAAAGGCACATATGGTATTACATGATTTTTATTATTTTATATCGTTTTGCCGAAGGACTGGTCATGAGAATAGTACCCATGTTCCTCAAAGCTCCGTTAGCTCAGCAGGGCCTTGGTATGTCCGAAAAGGAAATAGGAATATGTTACGGAACCTTTGGGGCTGCAGCTTTTGTTCTTGGGTCTATATTGGCAGGCTATTTTATAGCCCGGAGAGGTCTTAAGAAATCCCTTTTCATTCTATGCTGTGTCTTTAATTTTCCTTTTGTCGTATATACGTTATTCGCACTATTCCAACCTCAGAATCTGTTTTTAATAGGGGCAGGCATAGTGTTCGAATATTTCGGATACGGTTTCGGATTCGTGGGGCTTACATTATTTATGATGCAACAAATTGCTCCGGGAAAGCACCAGATGGCCCATTATGCTTTTGCTTCCGGTATAATGAACCTTGGCGTTATGCTGCCCGGCATGTTGAGCGGCTATATGAGCGATGCTTTTGGCTACAGGTTGTTTTTTATTCTTGTATTGCTGGCAATAGTACCTTCATTGCTTATAACATGGTTCGTTCCTTTTTCATATGACGAAAAAGGAGAAAAAATTTTAAATTCTTGAAATAACTTAAAACTACTAACTTTAATTTAGAAGAATATGATTGAGATTCCTTGGCAGGAAAGGCCGGAAAACTGTAAAAACGTAATGTGGCGCTATGCAGGTAATCCAATAATAAACAGAGACCTGCTGGCAACATCCAACAGCATTTTCAATAGTGCCGTTGTTCCATATGAAAAAGGTGAAAATAACTTTGCCGGAGTATTTCGATGCGACGATACTAATAGAAGAATGCGTTTGCACGTAGGATTTTCCCGCAACGGTCTGGATTGGAAAATAGAAGAAGATGATATATTGCTTACCGGGGCCGACCCTGAAATATCGGAATGGGTATATGGGTATGATCCGCGTGTATGTAAAATTGGAGATAAATACTATCTTACATGGTGCAACGGATATCATGGTCCGACGATAGGTGTTGCCTGGACAGACGACTTTCATACTTTTCATCAGATGGAAAATGCTTTTCTTCCTTTTAACCGCAACGGCGTTTTGTTCCCCGAGAAGATTAACGGAAGATTTGCGATGCTAAGCAGGCCGAGCGACAACGGGCATACCCCTTTCGGCGATATATTTTACAGTGAATCACCGGACCTGGAATTCTGGGGCAGGCACAGACATGTTATGTCTCCTGCCAAATTTGAAGAAAGTGCGTGGCAGTGTACTAAAATAGGAGCGGGGCCCATACCCATAAAAACACCTGAAGGATGGCTTATGATTTATCATGGAGTACTGGCTTCATGCAACGGATTCGTTTACAGTTTCGGGGCGGCTCTGCTAGATCTGGAAAATCCGTGGAAGGTAATCGCACGTAGCGGAGAATACCTTTTATCTCCGCAAATGCTGTATGAATGTACGGGAGATGTTCCTAATGTTACTTTTCCCTGCGCTGCTCTTTATGACCAAAAGAAGGACAGGCTTGCTGTATACTACGGATGCGCGGATACCGTCACCGGCCTTGCATTCGCCCATATGAGCGAAGTAATAGATTTCGTAAAACGTACGTCGATAATATAGGTATATGATTAAAATATAAGATTATGAAATTCACAAGTCGCTTTTGTTCTTCCAGGACATCCTTTTTATGGTTGTCTGCGGTTATATTTTTTATCTCCGTTGCCGGAACAGCCCGGGCACAAAAGAGACCTGCCGGCTATGTGAATCCTTTTATCGGAACTACGAATTTCGGAACTACCAATCCCGGAGCCGTATGTCCTAACGGGCTTATGTCCGTAGTTCCGTTTAACGTAATGGGATCGGACAAAAATAAGTATGATAAGGACAAACGATGGTGGAGTACTCCGTACGAATATCACAACAAGTATTTTACTGGTTATGCACATGTCGCCCTTAGCGGTGTGGGGTGTCCCGATCTCGGATCATTGCTTGTTATGCCTACGTCCGGTCCTCTGGAGGTAGATTATCATAAATACGGAAGCAGCTATTCAGACGAAAAGGCGTGTCCCGGTTATTATTCTAATTATCTTTCCAAATACGGGATCCTTACGGAAGTTTCCGCAACTACGCGTACGTCCGTTGAGAGATATCATTTTGGAAAAGGGGAAAACCATATTCTGATGAACATCGGACAGGGGCTTACAAATGAATCCGGAGCCATGTTAAAGTTCGTAAGTCCGGTGGAACTGGAAGGTTTCAAACTTATGGGCACTTTCTGTTATTGTCCGCAGGCCGTTTTCCCAATGTATTTTGTTATGCGAGTATCAAAAGTCCCATTTGAATATGGTTATTGGAAAAAGCAAAGGAAACTTGGAGCGCAGGCACAATGGGATACGACTTCCGGAAAGTACAAGATTTATAAAAAATACGACAGAGAAATAGCCGGAGATGATATTGGAGCATATTTTACGTTCAGGAGCGCGCATCCGGAATGCGTAGAAGTGAAGATCGGCGTTTCATTCGTAAGTATGGAAAACGCCAGGGAGAATCTCCGTGCCGAGCAGAAAGGCTTTGATCTTGACAGTGTGAAAAAGGCGGCATTCGACAGGTGGAATGCCGATTTGTCAAGAATAATGGTGGAAGGAGGAACGGACGAGCAAAAGACAATATTTTATACTGCTCTTTATCATTGTTTGCTTCACCCTAATGTGCTGCAGGATTACAACGGGGAATATCCGGCAATGGAAAGCGGAAAAATAATTAAGACTTCCGGAAACAGATATACCGTATTTTCTTTGTGGGATACGTACAGAAATCTGAACCAGTTGCTGACTCTGGTCTATCCGATGAGGGAAACGGAAATGATAAGAAGCATGATAGGAATGTACCGCGAGAGCGGCTGGATGCCGAAATGGGAATTGTACGGCAGGGAAACATACACTATGGAGGGAGATCCGGCTACTATTGTAATTGCCGATGCCTGGCTTAAGGGCTTGAGGGATTTCGACATTAATACGGCTTATGAAGCTATGCAGAAATCCGCGTTTGCTCCGGGTGCTGAAAATCCGTTGAGGCCCGATAATGATGACTACATGAAACTCGGATATGTCCCGCTGAGAGATGAATTTGATAATTCCGTTTCGCATGCCCTTGAATATTACATGGCCGATTATGCTCTTTCACAACTGGCTTATGCTATAGGGCACAAGGAAGATGCAGCCAAATTCCGTGCCCGCGCTTCCGATTATGAAAAATACTATAGCCCGGAGTATGGTACGTTAAGACCTATATTGCCCGACGGCAGTTTTTACAAGCCTTTCGATCCGCTTCAGGGGAGAAATTTTGAACCGAGTCCCGGATTTCATGAAGGGGATGCCTGGAATTATACATTTGATATACCGTATGATATAAAGGGGTTGAGCAAAATGATGGGAGGAAAGAAAAAGTTCGTTTCAAAGTTGCAGTCTGTTTTTGATAAAGGATATTACGATCCGTCCAATGAACCTGATATAGCATATCCTTATTTCTTCAGCCGTTTCCGGGGAGAGGAATGGAGAACTCAAAAAGAAGTGAAAAGCATAATAAAGAAATATTACAAAAATGCTCCAGATGGCATTCCGGGCAATGATGACACCGGAACCATGTCCGCCTGGCTCGTTTTTTCCATGATGGGAATTTATCCCGACTGTCCCGGTTCAGTAATGTATACCTTAACCGCACCTTCCTTTGACAGAATTATAATACAACTCGACGGTCGATTTTATAAAAACAAAAAATTGATTATAGAAAAGACCGGATCGGCGAAAGGAAAAACGGGAAGGATTTCCCATGAGGAGATTACATCCGGAAAGACGGGTATTCTGAAGATCCGTTCATATGAAAAATAAAGTTCACATATGTTCAGTTGTGTTGTCTGCGGTTATCTTTATATCGTCATGCGGAATAAAACATGTGTCTGCTTATAACGGAGATTATGCAGATCTGGTTTCGACGCTTGCAGGAAGTCAGTCCTCATTTAAACTATCCAACGGTAATACTTACCCGGCGGTGGCACGTCCCTGGGGAATGAATTTCTGGACGCCCCAGACCGGAAAAAACGGCGACGGGTGGGTGTATACCTACGATTCTTTCACCATAAGAGGATTCAAGCAAACGCACCAGCCCAGTCCATGGATAAACGATTACGGAGAGTTTTCCATAATGCCGGTGGCTGATCGCACACTTGTAGGTCAGGACAGGCGTGTAAGTATATTTTCTCATAAGAGCGAAACGGCAAAACCATATTATTACAAAGTTTATCTGGCCGATCCGAATGTAACGGTTGAAATGACGGCAACTAGCCGTGCTGCTGCTTTTGATTTTACTTATCCGGCGGGCGATACCTCTGCCATAATAATAGATGCCTATGATAAAGGCTCTTATATATCTTGGGCGGACAAGAGGACGGTAGTAGGCTATACTACCAGAAACAGCGGAGGAGTTCCGTCGAATTTTAAGAATTGGTTCGTGGTGCGTTTCCCAAAGGATATATCTTCCGTGAATTATTACGTGGACGGTAATTCCGTTACTCCTGAAAAGGGAGGTGGCATCACAGGCGGTCAGTCGAAGGAAATTTCTTCGGCAAAAGGAGATCATGTGGAAGTTTCCGTGTGTTTCCCTACTTCTGAAAAAGAAAAGGTACTTGTGTATGCCGCATCTTCTTTTATAAGTCTTCATCAGGCGTTTACAAATCTTAAAGAGGTTGAAGGAAAAAGTTTTAACGGTATTAAGGAAGAAAGCAGGATGGTGTGGAACGATATACTCGGCCATATCTCTGCAAGTGGAGGGACATCAGAACAGTATAAAACATTTTATTCATGTCTGTATCGTTCCGTTTTATTTCCGAGGGCATTTTGGGAAGTTACGGCAAAAGGCGATACAGTCCATTACAGCCCGTATAACGGAAAGATATGCAGAGGTCTCCTTTATACAGATTCGGGATTCTGGGATACTTTTAGGGCTCTCAATCCGCTGTTGAACCTTATTTATCCCGCTACTGCGACAAAAATCCAGAGAGGATTATACAATGCATACAGGGAGAGCGGTTTTTTCCCCGAGTGGGCCAGCCCGGGACATCGCAACTGCATGGTGGGGAATAATTCGGCCTCCGTTGTTGCAGATGCTTATCTTAAAGGGTTTGCCACAAATCTTGGGGTAAAAATGTACGAAGGCCTGATCCATGGTGCAAATTCCGTTGATCCGGATGTAAGTTCAACCGGGCGCCTGGGGTATGAATCTTATAATAAGCTCGGATATATTCCGTGCGATGCGGGAATAAACGAAAGCGCCGCCCGTACGCTCGAATATGCATATGACGACTGGTGTATTTACAAGATGGGGGAAAAGCTCGGACGTCCTCAAAATGAACTTGAAGTATATAAGAAACGTTCGCAGAATTACCGCAATCTATTTGATCCTTCGCACGATCTTATGAGAGGAAGGAAGGCCGACGGTTCGTTTGAAACTCCTTTCAGTCCATACAAATGGGGAGGAGTGTTTACCGAGGGCAACAGCTGGCATTATACATGGAGCGTATTTCAAGACATAAACGGACTCATAGAACTAATGGGCGGTCCGGAAAAATTTACTTCCATGTTGGATTCCGTATTTGTAGTACCTCCCGTTTACGATGACAGTTATTACGGCTTCCGCATACATGAGATTGCGGAAATGCAGATAGCTGATATGGGGAATTATGCTCATGGAAATCAGCCTGCGCAGCATATGATATATTTGTATGATTATGTAAATCATCCGCACAAGGTACAGTATTGGGTACGCGAAGTCATGAACAGATTGTATCTTCCTACTCCCGACGGATATTGCGGCGACGAGGATAACGGACAAACTTCTGCATGGTATGTCTTTTCCGCAATGGGCTTTTATCCGGTTTGTCCGGTTTCCGGAGAATATGCCTTGGGTGCCCCTTTGTTCGGACATATAGTACTTAATCTTGAGAACGGAAGAAAGGTTTGTATAGATGCCCCTGATAATTCGGCCGCAAACAGATATGCGAAAAAAATATTCGTTAACGGAAAATTGAACAAGACGAACTTTATTAAATACGACGATTTAATAAAGGGAGGCAGTCTTAAATTCGATATGACCGATAAGTAATGAAAAGTAATAATCCGGGATTATCTCTTTGTTGTTTTGCTGTCGCTTTGTGGGTTGCGGCATGTCTTTTCTGTTCGTGCGGAAGAAGCTGTTCTTCGCCAAACGGACTCTTTTCCGCAGGAAGTGCCGATTCCGTGGTTAATTATGTTTATCCGTTTATGGGAACCGACGGTCCGGGCAATATGTATCCGGGGGCGCAGGTCCCTTATGGATTGGTACAGCTGAGCCCCGACAACGAGCAGGGCGGATGGGACCGCATATCCGGCTATTTTTATCCCGACAGCGTAATAAATTCTTTCAGTATGACGCATCTGGGGGGAACAGGTGCCGGAGATCTGTATGATATTGCTTTCATGCCCCTCGGAATAGTAGAAGAATCGCAGCCTGTTTTCCACGGCGGTCCTTATTTGACGGGGTCTGTTTTTTCACATGACCGCGAGAGCGCCGGTGCCGGATATTATTCCGTCTTTCTTAATGATTATAATGAAAAGGTGGAACTAACTGCCACGCAACGTGTGGGCTTTCAGCGGTATACGTTTGCCCATGGAGGAACAGCACTGGTGTCGCTCGATCTGGATCGTGCGATAAACTGGGATAAAACAACATACACGCAATTGCGTGTTTTGGATTCGGTTACAGTTGAGGGTTTCAGAAAGTCTACGGGCTGGGCTAAAAATCAGCAGTATTATTTTTATATAAAGTTTTCCGGGCCTTTTATTAAACATGAAGTAATAAAGGGCGTGCATGTCTTTTCTTTTGCCATGCCGGATAAAGGATCATTGCTGGTAAAGTGTGCCTTGTCTCCGGTCAGCGAAAGAAATGCGACAATGAATATGCAGGAGGAGCTTCCCGGATGGGATTTTGATGCTGTAAGGGCGAAAGCCCGTGATTTATGGGAGTCAGAACTTGGCAGGGTGCATGTCTTTCCGGCGGGACCGTCGGGGTGTAAAAAGGATTCGCTGCTGAGACTTTTTTATACATGTCTATACCATAGTATGCTTGCTCCTACAATTTACATGGATGCGAACGGAGAATACAGAGGTCCGGATTATAAGGTTCATAAGGCTGAGAATTTTACCAATTATACGAGATTTTCCACGTGGGATACGTACAGGGCTGCAAATGCCCTGCAGATTTTGCTGCATCCGAACAGGGTAAGTGATATGGTGAACAGTTTTCTTGCATTTTTCAATCAATACGGTTCTTTACCGGTATGGAATTTCGAAGGTCAGGAAACGGATATGATGATAGCACATCATTCTATTGCCATGATCGCCGAGGCTTATATTAAGGGGGTTGGTGGATTTGATGCAGAAAAGGCTCTGGAGGCCTGTGTAGCTACCGCCGATAAGGATAATGGCAGGGGGCTCGGTGCTTTTAATGAATCGGGCTATGTCCCAAGTGACAAATTCAGGGAGAGTCTTAGCAAGACCATTGAATATTGTTATGACGATTACTGCATTTATATGATGGCTCAAAAAACGGGCAGAAGCGATATTGCCGAAAAGTTCTACAAAAGAGCATTTTATTACAGAGTACTATATAATAAACCCAACGGATGGTTCGAACCAATGGACAGCCGCGGAAAATGGCTCCCGGGTTTTAACCCTTATGTTTATTCCGAACATATAACCGAGAGCAACGGATGGCAGTATTTTTTTGCCGCGCAGCACGACATTGCGGGTATTATAAAAATTATGGGCGGCAGGACTGCATTTGCAGCACGTTTGGATTCTCTTTTTACGACATCTGCGGCAAAAGATGAAAAGCTGCCCATTTTTTCTACAGGAATGATAGGGCAATATGTGCAGGGAAATGAACCTTCGCATCATGTGGCATATTTATACGATTATATTGGCGAACCTGCCAAAACATGGAAATATGTTCATAATATTTTGACGGATTTATATGCTCCCGTTCCGAATGGATACTGCGGAAACGAGGATTGCGGTCAGATGTCATCGTGGTTCGTGCTTTCTTCGCTCGGCCTATATCCTGTCAATCCCGTTTCAGGGGAATATGCTCTTACGCCTTCTCTTTTCAGTAAGGTGTTGATAGACCTGCCTTCCGGGCACAAACTCGAAATTCGCAACGATCTTGCATCAGGAATGGGAGGAAATAATAAGGTCTCAGTGGATTTTGATAAATGCTCGTTTTATTTCAACGGCAAAAAGCTGTCGGGATACTTTATAAGCCACGAACTGTTGTCGGGCGGCGGAACTCTTGTTTTTAGGTGTGATTGATTTGATTTAAAGATTATTGGGCGATGGAACCATTGTTACGTAGTCAGGTATTTCATAAACATCGTTCCTGCGTTTGCATATCTTGCAGAGTGGGATGATATAGTAATTTTCATCGTCGGAGTATGCTTTTTGAACATGGGCGCCCACTTCCGCATCCTTATCGCAGTCGGTTGCGGAGCATTTCTTCAAATATACCCTGGCATGGTCTTTCCAGAATTCCAGCCATGAATTATATCCCTGGGGAGGAATCAAGCTGTCAGAGCCTGCAACATTTTTAACGTACATATATTTTGAATTTAAGATTATTTATCAGGTATTCTCAAATATAAGTATAATTTTTTGAAAAATTATTTGTTTATAATTATTATAATTTAGAATATTTTTATATATTTGTATCAGAAATAAGAAACGAGATAAGAATAGAATTAAAATTATAAATAAAAATAAAAACGGAGGTATTTATTATGGCTTGCGATAATGGTTTTAAACCGAGAAAAAAAATTGAATCAGAAGTAAATAATAATGAAAATAATAAAAACAGGGAGGTAATAATTATGAATTCAACATTGGTAGGGCGTGAAATGCCCAAATTCGAAATGGATGCCTATGATGCTAAATCGGGACATTTCAAAAAAGTTTCAAGTGATGATTATAAGGGAAGATGGGCTGTGGTTTGCTTTTATCCGGCGGACTTTACTTTTGTTTGTCCTACCGAAATTGCAGCCATGAATGCTCATTATGACGAGTTTCAGAAGATGGGAGTAGAGGTTTTAACCGTTTCGGTTGATTCAAAATTCGCCCATAAGAGGTTTGCAGAAACAGAACCTCTCCTGAAGGGGCTTAAGTTGACTATGGGGGCCGATGCAACGAAGGAAGTTGCAAGGTCTTTTGGTGTATTGATTGAGGAACAGGGTGTTGCTTTGAGAGGACGTTTTCTTTTCAACCCCGAAGGTGTTTGTGTTGCCGAGGAAGTTCTCGGAGATCCGGTAGGAAGGAACGTTAAGGAGTTCATAAGACAGGTTCAGGCTTGGCAGCATGTTACCAAAACAGGCGAAGTATGCCCTGCCGGATGGAGACCGGGTAAAAAGACCTTGCCAGTGAATACCGATGCCGAAAAGATGGCCGGACATGTAGGGGAGTACGTTACGTTGGATGAAATTTTGAGTTGACCGGCTTTGGGTTTTTTATTCTGTGCGGGCGGCGGATTTTTCCGTCGCCCGCTTTTTAATAATGCCGATATATTTCTTAATTTTGAGATTGTTTTATAATCAAAATTTTTTGAAATGGATTCGGAAATAAAGATAGCGGTCATAGGTCTTGGTTATGTAGGCCTTCCTCTGGCACGCCTGTTTTCCACGAAATATAAGACCTACGGATTCGATATGAACCGAAAACGGGTCGAAGAACTTATGCAAGGCCATGATTCTACTCTCGAAGTGGACGATTCTCTGTTGAGCGGTGCCATTACCGCCGGATTCGAATGTACCGCCGAAATAGAAGAAATAAGGGATTGCAATCTTTATGTCGTTGCTGTTCCTACGCCGGTCGATTGCAACAATAATCCCGATCTTTCGCCGCTGCTCGGAGCTAGTACTACGGTCGGTAAGGTTATTAAGAAGGGTGATATTGTTGTTTATGAGTCTACGGTTTATCCAGGGGTTACGGAAGACATATGTATACCGAGGATAGAGAAGGTCAGCGGATTAAAATACAACAGGGATTTTTTTGCGGGATATTCTCCGGAAAGGATAAACCCGGGCGACAAGGAGCATACTGTTGAACATATTAAAAAAATAACTTCCGGATCTACGCCCGAAATAGCCGAAAAGGTTGATCGGATTTATTCTTCCGTAATAATTGCCGGAACACACAGGGCCGCCAGCATAAAGGTTGCCGAAGCCGCCAAGGTTATCGAAAATTCCCAGAGGGATATAAACATAGCTTTCGTTAATGAATTGTCCAAGATCTTCAACAGGATAGGAATAGATACGAACGATGTTCTGGAGGCTGCAGGAACCAAATGGAATTTTCTTCATTTTCATCCCGGTCTGGTAGGAGGGCATTGTATAGGTGTAGACCCTTATTATCTTGCCCAATGTGCACTTCATTACGGATATAATCCGGAGATAATTCTTGCCGGGAGAAGGATGAATGACGGAATGGGCGAGTATGTGGCTTCCCAGACCGTAAAACTTATGCTTAAGAAGGGGATAAAGGTCCTTGGCTCAAGAATCCTTATTCTTGGATTTACTTTTAAGGAAAATTGTTCGGATATCCGTAATACCAAGGTTTTTGATATATACAGCGAACTCAAACAGTATGATGCAAACATTACTGTTTATGATATGTGGGCCGATCCCCATATAGTAAAAAACGAGTACGGAGTAGAAACAACCGCAACGTTGCCCGAGGGGAAATTCGACGCGGCAATCCTCGCTGTCGCCCATAAACAGTTCGAAAAGACGGATATCATGTCTCTGCTGAAGGAAAAGCATGTTATATTCGATGTCAAGGGCTTCCTCGACAGAAAAATAGTGGATGCGCGCCTTTAGCCGTTTTCATTAATTTCTATTGTGATATGAATGAAATAAAAATGCTGAACCTTAAGGGGCAGTATGAAAAAATAAAGGAAGAAGTTGATGTTGCCGTAAAAAAGGTTATGGATAGTTCCGCGTTCATAAACGGTCCGCAGGTAGCCGATTTCGGAAAACATCTTGCTGAATTTACCGGGGCAGGATATGTGATAACCTGTGGAAACGGGACTGATGCTCTTCAAATAGCCCTTATGGCTCTTGGGCTTGAAAAGGGCGACGAAGTTATAGTTCCTGCATTTACCTATGTTTCTTCGGCCGAAGTTATTGCACTGCTCGGTTATACGCCGGTAATGGTAGATGTGGATCCTGCAACTTTTGAAGTATCCCTTGAACATATAATGGCTGCATATACCAAACGGACCAAAGCCATAATCCCGGTGCATCTTTTCGGTCAAAATTGTGATATGGAACCGATAATGCAGTTTGCAAGATCGCATGGCTTATATGTTATTGAAGATGCCGCGCAGTCCATAGGTTCTGAATATATATTTTCCGACGGTAAGCGCAGGCAGTCCGGAACTATGGGGGATGTGGGCTGTACTTCTTTTTTCCCTACCAAGAATCTGGGATGCTATGGAGACGGCGGAGCAATGTTTACGAATGATCCGGATTTGGCAGCAAGGTTGAAAATGATAGCCAATCACGGGCAGAAGCAAAAATATCATCATTCCGTAATAGGGTGTAATTCCAGACTCGATACCATTCAGGCCGCCGTCCTTGATGTTAAGTTGCGACATCTGGGTGAATATTGCATGGAGAGGAGGGCAGCGGCAGATTATTATACCGCATGTATTAAGGAATGGGACCCCGACTGCCGTTTTGCAGAAACTCCCGTAGTAAAGGGAAATACCACCCATGTTTTCCATCAGTACACTTTAAAAATAAAGAACGGGCAACGCGACGGATTAAAGAAGTACCTTAACGATAACGGAATTGCTGCAATGATTTATTATCCGCTTCCTTTAAACCGGCAAAAGGCCTTTGAAGGAATAGCCGTTGAGGGCGAACAGCTGTATAATGCTGCGGCTCTGGCTAAATCGGTTTTGTCTCTTCCTGTTGATACTGAAATAACCCGTGATATGCAGGATGTTGTATTAAAAGGAATTTTCGATTATTTCGAAACGGGAAAATAAGCGATAAAAAGTAATGAAAAACGAATTTTTTGCAGATTCCACGGCTATAATAGACAAAGGCTGTATTATAGGCAGAGGAACGAAGATATGGCATTTCAGTCATATTATGACTGGATGCAAAATAGGCGAGAATTGCAATATAGGCCAGAACGTCGTAATATCTCCGGATGTTGTGCTTGGCAATAATTGTAAGGTTCAAAATAATGTAAGCGTATATACGGGAGTGATATGCGGAGACGATGTGTTTCTCGGCCCTTCATGCGTTTTTACGAATGTAATAAATCCCCGTGCTTCCGTAAACAGAAAATCAGAGTATAAGAAAACGCTGATAGGAAGGGGCGTTACCATAGGGGCAAATGCTACTATAGTCTGCGGTCACAATATAGGAGATTATGCGTTTATAGGTGCCGGTGCTGTTGTTGCCGATGAAGTTCCGGCTTATGCCCTAATGGTTGGAAATCCTGCGCGTCGTACCGGCTGGATGAGCAGGTTCGGATGCAAATTGCATTTTAATGACAACGGGGAGGCTGTTTGTCCCGAAAGTGGAGAAAAATATATCATGATTGATGGCAAGGTCTCGTTGAGGTAGAATGGTATTTATTTAATATTTATTACTAATTTAATATTTGACTTAATATTTACGGA
>JALCMP010000037.1 GCA_022648545.1 Bacteroidales bacterium
TCGTTTTCCTTCATGAATTTAGCCATATTGTTTGGTGTGTATTGCAGGGTTGCGGAAATCATTATGTTTTCAGCGCCCTTTAGCATTAGGGGGTGATCTATGGTTAGCGTTCCGTCGCTCCCGAATTCGAGGTTGTGAGTGGCGTAGCTTTCCGAACCGCCCGTACTTCTTACGTAAAGGTCTACGATGTCGGCTTTTGTGTCTGAGTAATTGGCCTGTACGAGTTTTATGGAGTCTGTGCTTACGGAAACGCTTGTGTAGCTGTCGAGAGGGTGAGACTGCGAATCTACCGGGATTATGCCGTTTGCGCTCATGGAGACTGCGTCGCTTCCGTTTGCAGATGCGGTTTTGGAATTCTCAGATATGCCGGATACGTTAAAGGCGTCCACGTCCGAGTTTACGCACGAGGTGAATGCGCTGTCGAGTTCTACGGTTTTGTGCGGTGCAAGGAAGAAGGAGTTTACCGTGTTGCCGTTCTGAAATGGGAATGAAATGCATACGCGGTCTTCGGACTCGTTGGCCACGCTTAACTGTTTGGTGTCGGAGTCGATATAGAAACATACGTCGCCTTTTTTAACATCTCCCGTAAGATAGATGCTGTACTTGGCCATTGGCCCGTTGTTTCCGCTTTTAAGGAATTGATTCATCAGTCCGCCGACGACATTTCCGATGGTCGGAACCAGACTTGCAATTGATTTTAAGTTCATGGTGTTATAGTTTTAAGTTAGAAATTGGATTTTTAAATGAGAATGTTATTGCAAAGTCGCCTATCCGGTTATCGGTGTTTATGGCAACCCGACGGCCGTTTTTTATATGTTCGGAGAGCAGCAAACGGCCCCGCCCGCAGGATTCGGGTATTTTTCCGGAAGTATTTAGTGTAATGTATTCGTTTGTTATGGTACCCGAAATAGGTTTGTCGTTGTTTGTTGCAAAATATGTTATGATAAGATCGCCGGTATAGTTTGGGGGCAGGGGAAAGGCTTTGCTTGCCGCTTCCCCGGTATCGGCTGGCGGGGTCGTTTCGCTCTCGAACGGGCAGAGGATATCGGTGTTTTCTATCCTTATTTTGCCTATGTTGCAATTCCCGAAAGTGTTTCCGTCCGATACGGAAAATCTTATGGCATACGACTCTTCGTATCTGTTATGGTTGGCAATTATAACTATAACTGTCTTTTGGATTATTTTACGATTTTCTATTACTATGTTGTTGTACGCCATGTTGGCATGTTGGCGCAGGAACTGCCACAGGTCGTAGTCTCCCCGTGGAAATTTGTCCGGAAGCTGCATCCATTCTTCTCCTTTCCTGCGGCTCAGGGCGAGAATGCAGTGATGTTCGTCGGGGGTCTTTACGTCGTATTTAACGAATGGTCTTTCTGTCAGGATTATGTCGCCCTTATCCGAATATGGAACGGCTTCGCGGTCGCCTGTACGTGGATCTTCCTTCCATTTCATGAGTTTCGATACCGTTTCTCCGGTTTCGGTTTGCAGAGCCGTCCATCTCCCCGGAACATACAACAGCGACAGCGGCGAGCAAAAGGCTTTTACTTCTCCTTCGGCGCCGTCGGCAAAGTTGTTTTTTGCCCGTATGTATATGTTGTTCTGCATGTTTTGTAGGAAATGTCTGCAAATGTATTCCTGGTAAGTGTCTACTGCCTGTTTGTAGTCCAGAAGATAGTTTTGGTAGCAAATTATGTCGGGCGAGTAGGTGGGGGCTGGGCCGGGAAGGGGGACTATCCCGCCGTCGTGTTTATTGTCGCGTATCAAAAACGCCTGCGCTGGCTCTTGTGTTCCCATAATGTTTATTTTTTGTTTAGTATTTTAAATGTCAATCCCGACAGTTTTTTGTTCAGATAGTTGTGGTAGTCGTATTGTCTGCCTGCATTTGTGCGGTCGTAGTTTTGTCCGGTTATAAGTTTAAGGGTTCGGGAACTTATCTGGGTTGTTATGGTGGATGTGTCGTCATTGATTTTTATTGTTCCGACCGGGTATATTTTGTCGTCGGAATATGCATGTATGTCGTACAGCCACTTGTTTTTTAAAGCGAAGTCGCCGGCCGCTATTTCCTCCGATTCTCCGCATTCTTTTATTTTATCGAGGATCTCGTTTTCAGATGATTGCGGAAACCGTATTGTTATTTTTTCGAGACGAAGTTTGTCCGTCTTTTTTGTTACGTATATAAGTATATCTGCGAAAAGATTGGCGCATTCACATATGAGTTGTCTTGCAAGCATGAATGTTTTTTCCTGACGGTTAAGATTTATGGTCATTTCAATATCTCCTGGTTCGGACGTCCGTTCGCCGGCGCAATACAGGAAACATCCGTTTCCGAAAGCATTATTCAGATATTTTGCATAGTCTTTAGTTTCTGTATGAGATTTATTTTCTTGCGGATAAACGAGATTTATAAGATCGTTTACGGTAAGAGAATCTGATTCTTCCACGTAAATGTTTCTTGTATTTGCATCTTGTTCTAAGCAAACGTATTCTTTTATCTTATTGAAGGATATGAGGCCGTCGTTTTCCGAAAGCATTTTGTATATGGATGTTTTCGTGTATTCCGAATTGCCTTCGTCTATTATCTTCCATGTTCCGTTTTTTACAGTATTCGTGGTTATGCATCCGGACCTTTCCGAAGTTGTTTTGTATTCCGTACGGTCCGATACAGGGCCATAGGCTCCTTGTTCTCCAACCGTCGGGGTGCTGCTTTTTTTGTTGTTTTTTTTCTTCTCCCGGGTCTCTTTTTCCACAATCATTTCCGAAATACAGAAATCGAATATATTGTCAGTAAGTGTTGATTTGTCTGCAAATTCCTGTTTTCGTTCTTCGCTGACATGATATGTCGTCTTCTCGTCTTTGTAATTCCCTGCAAGATATTTTATTATGCTTCTTGTCCTGCGTCCTGTAAATGAAGGATTGCCGACTTCCTGTCCGGTGCCTATGTAATTTCCGTTGCCTATTTCGATTATGTTGTAAAATGCGCTTAGTTCGGGAAGCAGGCATGATGATATTTGTTGTATTTCGGACAGCTGTTGTATTATTTCATCCCTTATTGTTCCGTTGTAGTATATTACGACTTTGTCGCATTTAAGATTCTTCTCTGTCCTCCTTTTTTGTGCGAGGTATTTTATAGAACTTATTTTATAATACAACCTGCTTACGACTCTTTTTATGATTTTTTCGGCAACGTCCTGACTGCGGGCATTTATTATCATGCGTTCGCTGTTGTTTTTCCCCCTGCATATGAAATGAAAATACCTCCCGCTTTCAAAAGACTGTTCCAAATTATTTATGTATGATTCGTAGACCTCCGGTTGTGAAGTGGTATTTAAACGGATCACCGGGAATGTCTTTGCCGGAGAGTGTGTACCGCAATATTCTGCGCATCTGTTGGATCTTTCCCTGCCCAGCTTGTCGTAAATAACGTAGAAAGTGAAAGATTCGAATATACCCTTTTCTGGATTTATTTCATTCAGGATATTCATTATCCTTTCTTTAGTACTGGCCTCGTTATATTCTTCCCCAAGCCCGTACATCCCTTTTTCACTATCTATGTTTTTCATAATAAGATTTATATACTTAAAGGTAAATAAAAACTATATATTTAACTCGCGTTAACCTGTATTTCTGCGCCACTCTAAAAATTAACAACCTTATTATTAAGCCTTTGAAAATCAAAGTGGCGCATTTTACAGGTTAACGCGAGTTAGCTCTTCTTCGCAGTGATGTTTCCGGGATTCCCATTATTCGCGATAGTTGCCGGTATGTGCTTTTCGGTATTTCTTTTTTTATAAGCCTTACCATCCGGTATTTTTCTTCGGTGGTCATTTGGGGAATGGTATGCGGCGTGTCCCTTTTTTTCAATGACAGTTCATTCAGGTGTTTTTGTATTGTTTCGGTTATGGTTGTGTCGCTTATGCGCATTATTGTTGCGCTCCTTTTCTGTTTAAGGATAAGGCTGTCGGGATGCTTTTTTTGTTCGAAATGAATTTTTTTTAGTTCCGTTTGACTTGGTCGGGATATTTTTTCATAAAAATTTGCTGCAGTTCCGAATAATTCTTCCACCCTTGTACTGTTTACATAATTTTGCATAATTATGAGTCCTCGTTCATCCATGGAATATCCTTTCGGAAGAGTTATTCCATATGGAAGATAAGGGCCTTCGTGTGATTTTGGCAATGGATTGAATTTTGGTGGCAGAGAAAAATATTGTTTTATCGAACTCCAATCGTATTTGTAAGGGTCTTTTACCGTCCCGTGCCATAGCGGATTTCTTAATACATAGGCTATTATATCGCGCAAATCATCGCCGGAATCTTCTTTTTCGTCTATTATTCTGCGATAACCGCATTTCCGAGTACCGAGCGATCCATGTTTGTTGTGTCTGCCGTTGTAGTATGCGGTGAGGCTCTCTCTGAAATAATGAATCAAATTCGACGGCTTTCCTTCAGTCTCCACAACAAGATGAAAATGGTTTGTCATAAAGCAAAAGGCCAATAAGTCGGTATCTGTTTTTGATACCGCTATGGCAAGTCTGTTTATAACCTGAATGAAATCTTCTGTTTCAAATAAAAAATCCTGCTGATGATTTTCCCTAAGATAGATATGAGATAGATATGATAAATTTCCTTAGCCACGATTCTTCCCTCCTTTTATCCTTCAAAAATATATGCCTGCCTAACTCCATGGAAACAGTAATGAGCACTTACTGTACAAGTACTATAAAATAAAGGTACGAGAATTTGGTTAATAATACAATTGCTAACTCGAGTTAGCTGAAAAAATGCGCCACTGCAAAAAATAAAAGCCTGGGAATCAGATCTGTTAAATTTTAATTGGCGCATTATTTGAGTTAACACGAGTTAGCAGCCCGTTCACCGTATTTTTTCATATGCTTCACCGATTTTCTATTGTTGTTGCCATACGCACACTCTATTTTTGTTCCGTTGAATTTTTAATATGTTTGTGAAATGAAAAATCGTATTTATCGTAAAATCTTCTGGGGTATGCTTGTAATCGCAATAGGCGTGGTATACCTTATGTTTAATTTGGATATCCTTCCGCAGGAATGGAGGCCCGTCGTGTTTTCATGGAGGGCGCTTCTTATATTGATAGGTGTAATTGGGATATGCAATAGGCACTATATCTCAGGTCTTATAACCATGGCCGCCGGAATAATTTTTATATTGCCTAAACTGTCGGGATTGCTTGGTTTCTATTATTCTGCATCTTTGCTCGGAAGTATTGTATGGCCTTCTATTATTATTCTGCTTGGATTATCTTTGATATTGCATCCTTTTTCCAGAAACGGTTATCATCATTATTGGAACGGGAATTCGTGGTCTGAATACGTAGGATATGAAAAGAAACGGTCGGGACATAAGAGAAATTATGGTGCAGCACCGTCAACAGAGAAAACTGAAACAGACGATGAAAACGGATCTGATACAAATATATCAGGTGAAGCTTTTGAAAATGACGAGGAGTATAACGGAAAGGTGGATTACAATTATATGTTTTCCGGTGCGGACGAAGTCTTCCTTTCCCCGGTATTCAGAGGCGGCGATATAAATACTTTTTGCGGAGGCGTAAAACTTGATTTGCGCAAGACGTCTCTGCCTAAAGGCAATACTTTTCTAGAAATAAACTCCATTTGCGGAGGTGTGACGCTGATTGTTCCCCGGGATTGGGCTATAGAAATAAAAGAAACTTCCTTCCTCGGAAAATTTGTTGATAATCGCGGGGGAAATGCTGCAGGACCAGTTAACGAAAAATCATGGGATAACGAATCCGAAAAAAAGGCCGGACGATTAATAATAAAAGCCAGTTCCATTATGGGCGGCGGTGAAATAAGATGCTGATAAATCCTTTCATATATGATAAATTCATAAGACGAAGTACCATATTTCTCTCGATCGCTGCAGGATTTTCATATGCCTTCGTCTGCGGAGTTGCAGCCGGGCTCATCCCCGGGATAATACTTCTGGACGGAGCCGTTTCCTCCCTTTTGATTTATGCCGTCTGTGCACTGCTTTGGAATATACATAGATATAGTTTGCCGATTTCGTCGGATACCTATCAAAGCCTTGTCCTGAATATTTTTTATTGCATTATTTCCATAGTCTTTATAACTGGGATCGAAATGCTGACGGTCTATTTTGTCTTCGGTTCATTTTTAGGGAAATTTGCTGTAACGATACCTGTGAGGGCTCTGTGTATAATCCTGTTCTATTGCGTTTTGCATTTGTTCCTAACAAACGGAATAAAAAATGATGCCGAATTTGACGAAACAGCAGATGCGGAAGATTCAAATTCTTCTTCCGGAAACCCGACAGAAAAGACAGGTGCCGGAATTGTTAAGGCATCCGATGAACGTCAAGCATTAAAGCGTATTACAGTTAAAACCGGACAGCGGATACAGATTCTCCAGGTAGATGAAATCCTTTACATAAAAGCCGAAGACGATTATGTCTCTTTTGTGACAAAAGAAGGGAAGTGGCTTAAGATGGGAACATTAAAAGAATACGACGCTATTCTTCCTGACGACAGATTCGCGCGGATCCATAGATCATACATAGTAAACTTGGGTGAAATAAATAAAATAGAAAGATTCGGACAAAAGAAATTGCTACGGCTTAATGACGGAACAATCATACGTATAAGCGATAGCGGGTACAAAACGCTGTGCCAAAAGTTACGTTTATAAAAATTAACTCGTGTTAGCTCAAATTATGCGCCATTTGAAAAATAGAGATGCTTATTTACAGTACGTTATAAATTGCAGTGGCGCATAATTTGAGCTAACACGAGTTAGCAGGCCAGAAATTCCGCCGCACGCGAGAATACCTTTTTGAAGCATTCCGTGAGTAGCCTGCCGTCGATACCATTTTTTGTAGGAAAAGGTTTTTCGTGCGTATATTTATATGGAAAGTCCATTACTTCAAAAGTTTTGTCTGCAACGTCCTTTCCCATGCAGGCTTCCACACCTGAATAAGGAATAACGGTATCTTTCATCAATGAAATTCCACATATTCTTTTTATGTTCTTTCTGAAGAACTCTTTTCTGCTCTTTTCCTCCCTGTCGGCTCTGATCAGGGTTGTAAAGGCATCGTATATGTCGTTTTTCTCGAAACCGTTTTCGTCGTTGCCTGATATAGCAGAACTATCAGAAGAGGATCGGAGTGATGATAGGTGTTCATCTGCCGAATTGTTATATGACGGGAAAGTTGTATTTCCGGTTATATTTTCTTTAAACCATTCATTCGTATAATAGCTGTATAGTTTTTCGAATGATTTCTTATCCATTATGCTTCTTGAAGCTCCGTCCATAAAATTGAAAACCGCTCCTCCGCAAAACATAAATAACTTACTGTTGGAGAAAAAATTACATGGGTTGGCAATAAGCAGGACTTCGGCAAGAAATGCTCCTATCGAATAAGACATTATATCTATTTTCGCACCTGCCAGGAACAGGGGATGTTCTCCTTCATGTATTTCCCTTGCTATTTCAGTAATATCTATTATGGTTTGTCTGCCGGAATTATAAAATCTGCCCGGATCCTTATCAAGTCTTTCGCTAAGAGCGACATTAACGAAAGTTATAGACCGGTCGTTTTCTCCTATGTCCTTTTTCCTTTCTGATACCAGCTTCATCATATCTCTGGGACTGCTCCATAAAACAGGAGCTCTGTTAATATGATAAGCTATCGGAAACAATATAACCGGTCTTCCGGTTTCCGTAACAAGATATTCGGCCCAGCTAAGGTATTTGTCCCAGCTTCTTTCATTCAAACCGTGAAGAAGCAGTATCGCCGAATCGAATCCGGTTTTTCCTTCGGGGGTAAAAACAGGATAATAAAAACTGTAATTTTCATTTATAAGGGCATCCGCCTTAATATTTTTATCGCGGGAATATACATTAAAATCTTCACGGGATTTGAATAGGAAAGTCTTAACTTCAACGTGACTTTCATCCAAAGTATAATCTCCGAAAAGTCTAAACGAGTTCAAAAGCTCGTCTTGTCTACTTGATAAATCAAACATTCCCATTTTTCTTATGTATTAACTGGGGGCATTATTTTAATTACGAACACAAAGAAAGAAGTGTTTGATTATGAATGCAAAAAAAAGGTTTACCGGACACACTCTTGAGGCGAAAACATGAAATATGTGGCGAAAATACAAATAGAGGGGCGAACTGCACGGTACTGCTATCGGAAAATATATGGAAATATTATATATTAGGGCACTTGAATTAAATCTCAAATTAGTGATTATTAATTACGATTACATAATATGAATGAGAAAATTCCCGAATACTTGTATGAAAAGAGTGTCATAATAAAAACGATAATCTTTGCATCCGTATTTGCCCTTATCTTTATAAACATATACCAGCCCTTTAATTCGAGGGAATGGTACGTGGGAGTATCACAATTCAAGTATTTTTTGTTTTCGAGTTTTGTAATCCTTGCCGGAGTTCTTGTAGTAGTAATAAGCAGAATAATAATGTATTACAAATGCAGGAAACATCCCATAACCGTAATTGCATACATACTTTGGGTTGCCGTGGAAATATTATCAATGGCTACGTTTTATACGGCTTTCGAAGGAATCGTACTTCATGATACGCGTGATTTCTTTGAAATGATAAAACAATCCGTAATAAATACCAGCCTTGTATTGCTTCTCCCATATTCCACGACATGGTTGTATTTTGCCATGCGTGACAAAAGCAAAAAACTCGAACGTTACAGAGAAGACTCCATACTCGAATCAAAATCCATATTTCTTTTTAACGATGAAAAAAACAATTTGCGTCTTTCCGTGAAAAAAGGACAAGTATATTATATAGAATCCGCGGATAATTATGTGAAAATTCACTATTTAAATCGCGGCAAGATGTCCATATTCATGCTAAGGAACAAAATAAAGAAAATAGAAGAAGACTTCAGAGATTCAACCCTAACAAGATGTCATAGGTCATATATCGTTAATTTTGATAACGTTAAGGTCCTTAGAAAAGAAAAAGACAGCACCTTCATCGGATTCGACAATGAACAAATACCCGACATCCCGGTTTCAAGGTCATATGTAGAAAACGTAGTAAAGATGTTCTACAAATATTCTTCATAACAGATATAATCCCTAACTGAAATATAACTATTTGTTTTTATCACGTTTTTTATAATCTTTGTATTACATATTCATTTTAACATATGAACGACAATAATAATAATATCATTTTGAAACCCGACGGAACATTCTTCAACAGTTGCTGTTGTTGTCCATATTGTTGTTTCGGCGATGCATATTGTTGATTCCATATAAAGGTTTTTTAAGATAACCTGATCATACTTAGAAAACATATCAAAATAGAAACAGTTCGCCGGTACAATAAAAGCCGGCGGACTTTTTTTTTAGCTCATGAATGTCTGTTACAGAATAAAAAATTAAATAATAAATAAAAATGAACAAGGTACAAGACATCTCACAATTAATAGGCAGAACCCCTCTTGTCAAACTTCAACGTCTGACGAAAGGTCTCGGGGCCGAAGTCTATGTAAAACTCGAAAGCTTGAATCCCGGAGGTTCCGTGAAGGATCGTCTGGCATATGCAATGATATCCGCTGCGGAAGCAGACGGGAAAATAAACGAAAAAACCATAATCATAGAGCCGACCAGTGGTAATACGGGAATAGGTTTGGCGATGATTTGTGCAATAAAGGGATATAAACTCAAGCTCGTAATGCCGGAAAATATGTCGCCGGAACGCAGAACTATTTTAAAGGCATACGGAGCCGAACTTGTGCTTACGCCGGCATCCGAAGGTATGAAAGGAGCTATAGAAAAGGCGGATGAAATAGCAAGAGAAAACAATAATACATTTATGCCCATGCAGTTCGAAAATCCGGCCAACGTAGCATACCATAGAAAAACAACGGCTGTGGAAATATGGAATGATACTTCCGGAAAAATAGATGTCTTTGTAGCAGGTGTGGGAACCGGAGGAACCTTTACCGGGGTAAGCGAGGTCCTTAAGGAACGTAATCCGCTGATAAGAACAATTGCCGTAGAACCCGATGCCTCACCTGTAATAAGCGGAGGAAAGCCTGGACCGCACATGCTTCAGGGGATAGGTGCCGGGTTTATTCCCAAAGTTCTAAACCTTAAGATGATAGACGAAGTATTTACAGTAAGGGGCGAAGATGCGCTCGAAACTGCACGCAGGCTGGCGAAAGACGAGGGGATACTCTCCGGAATTTCCTCCGGGGCAAACGTTTACGCTGCGCTTGAAATAGCCGGACGTCCGCAATATAAAGGAAAAACCATCGTAACTATAATATGCGATACCGGAGAACGCTATCTGAGTACCCCGCTGTTCAATACTGAAAAAACAATTTAAAACTATAAGGAAATGACGGCATTTAACAGAAAAGAAACGGCCGAAAAATTGCGGAATGCAGTAGAAATCCTGTCTAAAAACGATTCATACAGTGCCATATGCCATAAACATTATATAGGAGAACCTTCAATTTCCATGGAGAAACTGGATATGATCGTGAAGAAGATAAGGGAAATAATCTTTCCCGGTTTTTTTGATAACAACACTCTTGATCCTGTTGCAGTCCATTATTATATGGGCGTATACACTGACGAACTATTTGATATGCTCAGCGAACAAATACTCGCAGGATTATGCTTCGCATGCAAAGAACGCAAGGACAGTGAATTGCACCTTATGGATGAAATGGTATACGCAAACGATATAGCTGCCGATTTTATATCAACTTTGCCGGAAATGCGAAGGATCCTGTCCACGGATGTAGAAGCAACTTTTCTCGGCGATCCGGCTGCGCAAAGCTGGAGCGAGGTTATTTTCTGTTATCCTACGATCAAGGCCATATCCAGTTACCGTATAGCGCACGCATTGCTCGGTCTCAAGGTCCCCATTATTCCGCGCATCATAACTGAAATGGCGCATTCCGAAACAGGCATAGATATTCACCCGAGGGCTGAGATAGGAGAATCCTTTTCAATAGATCACGGAACCGGAACGGTCATAGGAGCTACATGCATAATAGGAAAGAAAGTAAAGCTCTATCAGGGTGTTACACTTGGAGCGAAAAATTTCCCCATGGACGAAAACGGCAATCCGATAAAAGGTATACCGCGCCATCCTATAATAGAAGACAACGTAGTCATATATGCTCAGGCTACCATCCTCGGGCGTGTTACCATTGGTCATGAATCCGTCATAGGCGGCAACGTATGGGTTACCCATGATGTTCCGCCGAACTCCACTCTCGTGCAGTTCAAACCAAAATGGCAGCAGTTTGCGGACGGTGCGGGTATTTGAGTATTTTATATTATAAATCCGGTCTTACAAACGAACAATGGGTATGGATTATTTCCCACTTGTTATCTTTTTTTTGATAAATTTCAGTACAGTTCCATTTCTCTTCACTGAATCCGGAATCTAATAGAAGATTATATGTAAGAACTGCTGTATTTTCCATATTCTGAACTTTTGGATCTATCATTGTGAAATTTTTCAGGTTGATCAGTCCTCTAAGCTTTTCGAAAATACCAGAAACATATTTTAATCCATCCAGTCGGCCTATTGTCCATGGATCAAAATAAGTTATTTCTTTTCCGAAAATATCTGTAAAACCCGACGGATCTCCCTTGCTCCATTTTTTCCAGGCTTTTTTTTCCATTCCGATTATTATATCGGCAGTTGATTTCTCCTTTTTCCCATAATTCCGGATCTTGTTCATGAATTGAATTATTTATAATACAATTAATCTATATAAATATACTAATAAAACGTCACATTTGTAAAGTTATTTTTTATTATTTTTTATGTTGGTTGCATATGAAAGAGTGTGAAAATATGGCCGGGAATGCCTTGCAAATAGGAGATACGGTAAGATTCCTCGACTATACCGGAGGCGGCCTTGTTGTGGAAGTTCATAATGAAGGGAAATCGGCGGTTGTAGAAATAGAAGGAGGATTGCGAATACCAGTAACTTGTAATCAATGCGTTGTTATCCCTCACGATGACATAATACTATCTAAAGTAAGACCTTCTATAAAACAGGCTGATATGCAGAAGTATAAAGGCCGTAGGAAATTTGTCTCCGGAAGGAGCGGAAAAATTTCCGTAAAATACGGCAATGTAGTTGAAATTGATCTGCATGCTGAAAAAATACTGAAAACTATTTCCGGAATGAAAGGACAGGATATTCTTCAATGTCAAATGGATATGTTCGAATTGGCTATGCGCGGGAATATAAATAAAGTCGGAACACGTATTGTATTCATACATGGAGAAGGCGATGGGATCTTAAGACATAAGATAGAGAAGGCTCTGGATGAAAAATACCCAATGTGCGAATATTTCCATGCCCCCTTTAAAAAATACGGACACGGTGCCACAGTGGTAATTATAAAAGGGTGCAATCCGGAATAATTTTGTTGAGAATGTAACATTTTTAATTTATTACGTCTTCTTAATGAAATCGCGATTGAAATATTATTTAATTATTAAATTTATAAAAATGAAAAAACTTATATCATTAATAGCCGTAATGTTGCTTTTCTCGGCGGCTTCCTTTGCTCAATCTTCTATTGAAGACATATATAATGAGTTTGCAGATAAACCCGGTGTTGAATCCGTCCATATCGGAAGATTTCTCATGAAGATTGGAAAAATGATAGTCCGGAACGATTGTGACGAAAATGAACGGAGGCTTATAGGAGAAGTTAAATCTTTATATGTTCTGGATCTCTCCGATAGTCCCGTATCTGTAAGAAACAAGTTCAGGAAGGCAGCGGATGGAATTCGTCCGGCTGATGTGGAACTGCTGCTGGAAGCCTGTGAAGATTCGGAAAACGTGCGGATTTATATGAAAAGAGACCGTAAGTATATTAGGAAACTCTATATATTAGATTCCGGAGACGAACCAAGTATGGTTTGCATAAACGGAAAGATACGTAAAGATGACATCGGCCGTATAGTTTCCGAGAATACGGGCCGTCGCTGTGAAAAAAAAAGAAATAATAAAACGCAATTAGCCGAAAAATAGAATAATATGGATGCAGATACCTTCAAAAAGGATTGTCTGCCCTATGGCGGGAATTTTTTCAGGGTTGCTTACAGGCTGCTTGAAAATGCCGGAGATGCAGAAGATGTGGTTCAGGATGTATATGAAAAATTATGGAGCCTGCGCGATTCTCTTTCAGCGATAAGAAACGTTGAGGCTTACGGGGTTAGGATTACCAGAAATTTATGTCTCGACAAGTTGCGTTCGGCCGCATACAATGTTGAAACGTGCAGTGCGGAATCACTTAAGGTTGAGTTTCCGGAAGAAACAAACGGACGGGATTTAAGCAACGATGTAAAAACAATATGGAAAATAGCAGCATCTTTGCCATATAATCAAAGAAAAGTATTTCGGCTGAGGTATTACAACGGATGCTCACCTTCGGAAATAGAAAAAATCACCGGACTCGGATCCGTAAATATAAGAGTCCTTTTGTCAAGGGCGAGAAAAAGCGTAAGAGATATTTTTAATGAAGAGAGCAAATAATTATAAAAGCTTGCATATGAAAAGAGCGGATTTAAATAATAAAAAAAACGTACTCGATTCGGCTATGGATCACTATTTCAGCGACATTAAGATTCCGGAAGGTCTCGAAGGCAGAATTTCTTCCAGAATAGATTCCATTTCCGTTTCCGAATCCCATGATTCCACACTTGAAAATAAAACTATGGTTCGTTCAGGACATAATGCTTTTATTAAATATTTTGCAGTTGCTGCCTCTGTAATAATTATCGCCGGCGCGGCCTTATGGCTATCTTTATATAATTCTGAAGGAAAAGTAACCATAACCGATACCTGTTCCACCATTGACCAGGCACGGCTGGAAACCGAAACAGCTTTTAAATCCGTTGCCCGCGCCATGGACAAAGGCATGTCCGAATTTAATAAAAGCACCAAAACCTTTTCCCGGTCTGCCGGGGAGCTAAATAAATATATGATTATTAAAAATAAATGATTATTCGATTTAATTACTTTAATATGAAAAAGTTAAAAATAATAGCAATATCCGTAGTATGTTTGTTCGCATCTTTATCTGCGAATGCACAAATAAAGAAGTTCTATGAAAAATATTCAGGAAAAGAAGGAATTACAAAAGTGTTCATATCCCAATCCATGCTTTCTATTGCCGGAGACTATACATCCGATTCCGGCATGAAAATAGGGAATACCGGAAAAGATATAGATATAGGAAAAATAATGAAGAAACTCGACGGCCTTTACGTTCTTACCACCGAAAATAGTTCGTTGGCAGGTGATATGAACAGGGATTTCGACAAGTTGCTTTCTTCATACAAGCTCG
Source organism: Bacteroidales bacterium (assembly GCA_022648545.1). Taxonomy (GTDB): domain Bacteria; phylum Bacteroidota; class Bacteroidia; order Bacteroidales; family UBA932; genus Egerieousia. The sequence goes on from JALCMP010000037.1 coordinate 14,407, forward strand.
AATTGCTAATGGAAGTAGACAGCGATGATGAAAATGTTAAAATGTATATCGAGCGTAAAGGCAATATTATAAAAACATTTCTGATGAAGGCGCTTGATTCCGACGGTGAATTATCGTTGATCTTTTTTAGCGGAAATATTCCCGAAGAAGACCTTTTGGCGGCGGTAAAGCAGGCCGGAGCAGAAAAATAAAATAATAATATCGATAAGTTTTTTGATCCGATTCTTATCTGTGGAGTCCATCGGTAATCCGGCCGGTGGACTTTTTACGACTTCTAACGTTAAATGACTATTAACGCAGTTTTTTACTTAATACCTTTTTTATAGCTTTGTTTACCAGCGGCTCCATTACATCATAACCTTTGGAGTTGGGATGCACTCCGTCACGAGTATATTCCGGATTCATGCCTTTACGTTCATCAACCAGCGAAGAATAGTAATCGAGATAAAAGATATGATTCGCTTTTGCGTACTTTTTTATCATATTATTGAGCTTTAATATTTTCTCTGCGGGTTCCAGGCCTTTTCTCCACGGGTAGTCGAAGGCCGGAAGTACGGAACATAAAATAACTTTTATCCCATTGGCTTTTGCCAGTTGCGACATGGAAATGATGTTGTCCATTATCATATCCGGTGTTGAGGGGCCGGTATTTCCTGCAATATCGTTTGTTCCGGCAAGAATTACTACAATGTCGGGATGTAGTTTTATTACGTCCGGTCTGAATCTTATCAGCATTTGAGGCGTAGTCTGTCCGCTTATACCTCTGTTTACATAATGGCCGGTAAAAAAGTCAGGATGCTTCACCTTCCAATATTCCGTTATGGAATTTCCCATGAAAACTACTCTTGAGGAGTCCAGGGAAGCTGCTTCCAGCTTTTCATTATCAGCTCTGAATTTTTTTAAATTGGGCCAATCCTGAGCCGAAGCGCCGGTTGGATACAATCCGCCCAGAAATAATGTTAAGATAAAAACGTAAATAGTATGTTTCATAATTACTTTGATTTGGAAAGTTAAGTTTCAACGATTAATATTACGTAAAGATAATTAAAAAATGATTTCACGATTTTCCGGGCCCCTATTCTTTCTCCAAAAATATGCTTGTGGATATTTGGCAGCGCAATTTTAGTATCTTTGCCTTTCGTAAGCTCTATCACGGAATACATTGTCGAATAAGCATGTAGGGGAGCTTTGAGTCGTTATAGATTAGTGAAAAAATTATTAGAAGGTAATGGGAAATATTAATATGTTTCATTTTATGTGCGGAGAGGGAACCTTCCGCAAAATATGTTTGTGCGGGCTTCTGTCATGCTGCGGAAATTTGTCGGCCTATGCTGCCGCTAGTGGATCCTTTGCCATACAAGAACAAAATAACCTTCCGGATTCTGCTGCCGTGATAAAAAGGTCCTCGGATAAAAGTCTTTCTTCCGTGAATATTAAAAGCGTATGGAAGAATATGGTAATGGGAATCCGTTCGGAGGCCGGTATTAGGGCTATAGTTTCGAGCCGCGACACATTACCGTTTTGGGCAACTGCAAACATGCACGGCATAATGCCGAAAAGCGGAGGAGCAATAATGTCTCTGAAAACCGGATCTTGTATAGATGAAGGTTCCCGCAGGTTTCAATTGGGATTCGGAGCCAGCGGAGTTACTTATTTTTCAGGGCACGGCAATAATTTCCTGATCGACGAATTGTATGGCGCCGTAAAAAAAGGAATATTCAGACTGGATATCGGACGCAGAAACAGGGAGTACTATTATGATGGGATGTATCATAACGATCTAATGTATGGAGGGTTAAGCGTTTCTAACGGAAATATCATTTATTCCGGAAATGCCAGGACCATGCCGGGGTATAATTTAATAATCGAGCCTTTCGTAATGCCCTTTACCAATGAACGGGTTAAGGTTTATGCTAATTTTTCCGATTATAAGATGCTGGATAACCGGTATGTTGATGGCACTATGGTACACAGTCAGTCTCTTTTCATAAACGTAAGACTGGCAAAGCGCTGGTCTATGGACCTCGGACTGGAGGATTGGGCGCAATGGGCCGGGAAAAATCCCGACGGTACGAAAAATCCGTCGGGATTTAAAGATTATTTAAGGATAATAACCGGGACGAACGGCGGTTCGGATGCTTCTGCCAGCGACATGATAAATGCTCTTGGTAATCATCTCGGGCGTATTTTATGTAAATTAAATTACAGGGGCGACGGCTACAGGGCTTCTTTGGCCATGGACGGACCTTATGATGATGGTTCCGGAATGTCGTTCCAGAATTTCCCGGATGCGATATGGACTCTTTATTATGGTTCCGATAATAAGAAAAGGTGGGTAAGCGACGTGGTTCTGGAAATAATTTATACTAAAAGCCAGTCGGGAATGTATCATTTGCGTCCCGTTTCAGAAGAAGAGAAGAAAAAACAGGATCCTAACAGCTGGCATTATGGATACAGGGTGTCCGGAGGCAATGATAATTATTTTAATAATTCGTGTTATAAATCCGGATGGACGTACTACGGAAGGATAGCAGGAATCCCTTTGTATACTCCAATGAACGTTGGCGCCGACGGCGTTACAATGGGAATATGCAATAATCGTGTGCTTGCCTACCATTTTGGGATAAGGGGAATGATCGCACGCAAGCTTCCTTATTCTTTAAAGGTTACTTATTCTAAAAATTATGGGAGGTATACACAATCTTACAAATTGTTCGATAGTATTCCTCATGAATTATATATAGGGCTTGATGGCGAATTACCTCATATTAAAAGCTTTCCATTTGTATTGACATATGGAGTGTATTCAAACGAGGGTGAAATTTTTAAGGACTGCGTCGCTTTTAGTTTCGGAATGAAATTAAAATTTTAAAATTTTCTAAAAAAACATTTTTTTTCATAGGAA
>JALCMP010000038.1 GCA_022648545.1 Bacteroidales bacterium
ACATAATCGCAAACGGACCTGCGGCAGGGGGAATTTCCAAAAGTTCCTATACCCTTTCGACTTTCAAGTCTTCCGCCTACTTCTCCGGCGGTATTGCCTCCGCTTCAAACATCCCCTGCATCGGCAGGATTAAGGGAGGTGCAACAATAAACGATAACGGGGAAATATCGTATTCCGAAGATAATACCACCTCCGTCCCTGCGGTTACTGTGTACCGGATAGCAGCTAACATAGCCATGAACCTCTCCTTCGATGTGGATGGTTATACGCTTTCATCAGTCGAACTATTCAATGCTCCTAAATACATGTATTACCTCAATGGAGCTGCTGATGCATCCTTCCCGGCTTCACCCTCTTCGGATAATATTAATACTGCAGGCCTTATTGCTAACGTAACTCCTTCCGATCCGGCTTCCGGAACGTACTCATGGTTTACCGGAGAAAACAAAAGAGGGACAAATGCTTTGATAACTTCTCCTTTTGCCAAGGACTTTCTTCATACGCCCTCAGACAGCCGCTTCTGCTCCTTCATTAAAATCTCTGCAAGGAAGAACGATTCAACAACCGTCTTGAACTATTTCATTTATCCCGGTGAGAATGCAACTACCGATTTCAATATAAAGAGAAACTGGAATTACCCTATCAATGTTACAATAAAGGGAACCGCAGCTTCGCAGATAACATACGAAGGAATAGACGGTAGAATAAGAATGGCTTCTTCAAACTGCTACATGGTTGCTCCCGGAAATACGATCACCATCCCTGTAAACGTAAAAGGCAATGCAAACGGGCCTGTACAAGACGATGTGTTTGCAGGGACCGGACTATCAGCGACGCATACAACATCATCCGTAGGAGTGCTGTGGCAAACTTCCACGGGATTGATTAGCAGCATAAGCAACGTTTATGACGGAAAGGTAAATATTACCACTTCTTCGTCGTCGGGCAATGCTGTTGTTGCAGCTTACGCCTCGGACGGAACAACAATACTCTGGAGCTGGCACATTTGGGTTTCCGATTACAATCCGAATGCCTCTCCTGTTGAAAATGGAGATATCTATTCCATAACTAATTCGGCGAATGCTCCATATACCTTCATGGACCGCAATCTGGGTGCTACCTCGGCAACACCGGGAGATGCAGGAACCATAGGTCTTCATTACCAATGGGGAAGAAAGGATCCGTTTACAGCTTCCTCTTCGTTTAGTGCACAAACAGAAATCAACGTGTATGACGACAGCGGGAACAGCTTTACATTATTGAGCAAGATACAAACCGTAGGGGTCTCCAATAATCTGCAGAATTCCATAGAAAATCCGGATGTATTTTATAAAAACGATAGTTCTCCATATGATTGGTATACGACTTCCTCTTCCTCTCAGAATAATGCACTTTGGGGAGGGGAAAATCTGACTACCCCTTCGGATAAGACCTTTTTCGACCCGTGTCCTGCAGGATGGCGGGTTCCCGCATGGAAAGGAAGTGTTTCTCCATGGAGCGCATTAGGCAGTAACGGTACTTCCACCAGTTCCGTCGGAACATTTGCCAATTACGGAGTTACATGGACAGCAATCACCGCAGGATACTGGCCGGCTGCCGGTTATCGGGACTACAAGAATGGCTCGCTCTACAACGCGGGTTCCAACGGCAACTACTGGTCTGCCTCGCCTAGTTCGTACTATGGGTACTACCTGTACTTCGCCAGTAGTAACTTGTATCCGTCTGGCAACGTCTACCGGGCCTACGGCTTGTCGGTGCGCTGCGTTCAAGAATAGAAAAATCAAGATTTAAATAAAACACCCTAAATTATAATAATTATAAAAAAGTTGCTATATTTACTCCGAATTAAAAATAAACATTTAAAAATATATAATTATGGCAACTACACATTTTAAAGGTTCCATTGTAAAAACAAACGGAGAACTTCCCCCGGTAGGAAGCCAGGCACCGGATTTTAATCTGGTAAAAAATGATTTAAGCACGGTATCATTAAGAGATTTCAAAGGCAGGAAGTTAATATTGAATATTTTTCCGAGTCTCGATACCGGAGTTTGCGCAACATCCGTAAGGAAATTCAACAAGGAAGCTGCAAGCTTGCCTAATACGTCGGTATTGTGCATATCGAGAGACCTTCCGTTCGCACAGGCAAGATTCTGCGGAGTTGAAGGCATAAAAAATGCCATTACCCTGTCCGAGTACCGCGACAGCAATTTTTCCAAATCATACGGCGTTCTGCAACTTGAAGGACCGCTTCAGGGACTTCTTGCAAGGTGCGTAATAGTATTGGACGAAAAAGGTATTGTAAAATATACACAGCTTGTAGATGAAATAACCAATGAACCGGATTACCAGTCGGCAATTGCCGCGTTATAGCCTGTATCCAATTGGTAATAAATAAAATGGGAAACGCACATATGTGTCGTTTCCCATTTTATTTTAATATTAAGGGAAATAATACTTCCCTACGTATTTATTCTACCGAAATATCTATTTCTTGGAAAAGAATTTACTTGCTTCTTCCGAAGCAACAAGACCTTCGTCAAATACATAAGCACCTGTTTTCTTGGACTTCAGCATGCGAATGCACTTTACTACTTTTCTATTCTTTTTCTCGTCACCGCTAAAGGTTGCTACCGATTTCTTTGCCATTTTTCTACAGTTTTAATTATTTAACCTCACGATGTATTGTTACACGTTTCAGATATGGATTGTATTTCTTACGTTCCAATCTGTCCGGGGTATTCTTCTTATTCTTGGTGGTTATGTACCTTGACATTCCCGGTACTCCACTCGTCCTTTGTTCCGTACATTCTAATATTACCTGTACTCTATTTCCTTTCTTTGCCATGATTTTAAGATTTAAACGAGATCAACAAAACCCTTCTCTCTGGCCTGCTTCAAAGAAGCATCCAAACCATTTTTATTTATATTCCTCATACCGGCAACAGATACCCTGAGAGTAACGAAACGCTGCTCGCTTTCGCTCCAGAACTTCTTCGTCTTAAGATTAAGCGCAAATTCGCGTTTGGTACGACGTTTGGAATGGGAAACGTTGTTTCCTATAATCCTTTTCTTCCCTGTTATTTGACAAATCTTTGCCATTTTATATATACTATTATATTCTTATTTCGTTAATTTATATCGTCTTATTTCAATTTGGGGTTGCAAAGTTCATTTTTTTTTCCCAAAAAAGCAAATCTTTTTAAAGAGTCTTCAATATCCTCCGCCATCTGATGTTGGACGGGAATGACTTGTATTTATCCGATGAGAACCAGATAATTACGGGTGTCCCTACGATATGATCCTCCGGAACGAATCCAAAATATCTGGAATCCAGAGAATTATGTCTATTATCCCCCATCATGAAATAGTAATCCTGTTTGAAGCGGTATGTCTCCGTTTCCTTTCCGTTAATAAAAATCCTGCTGTCCCTTACCTGAAGATCATTTTTTTCGTATGTGGCAATTATCCTGTAATAAACAGGAAGATTGTCCATATTCAATGATACCGTATCGCCTTTTCGCGGGATCCACAGCGGACCATAATTATCAACATTCCATTTCCTTTTTTCGGAATAGCCTGCCGGAAATAAGGCTCCGTCGGAATCCCTATCTCCGGGATAACTTATTTCCTCCCTGATCTCCTTAACTATGTCAAGTTTTTCCAAGGTCTTCACCTCGCTCTGTGTAAGGGAAACATTGGCATAGCCGGGAATAGAATATTCGAAATATATTGTCCCGGGATCGATACCGGCATGATCGAGAATCCTGCTGTTAATTGCAGTGCCGTTGGTATATATCGTATAGGAGCTTTGCTGTCCCGGAAAATGCTTCTCGGCACGTCCGTTGATATAGACTTGGGCATTAACGACTTTTAAAGTATCTCCCGGAATAGCAACACATCTCTTCACATAATTGTCGAGCTTATCTACGGGTCTCACGATTATAGGACCGTAATTCTTTATAGTATAAGCCCTGTCATAATTATTCTGTCTCAATATCTGATAATAATCATCCATAGGATAAGCTTTGAGAACCGTATCGCCTTCCGGAAATCCGAAAACGACGATATCGTTCCTTTTTACTTTTCCAAGCCCCTTCAGGCGTCTGAATTTATTATGTATGAGCGTAGAATAACTTTCACCTCCTATTATAGGCATAACGTTATGCACCAAAGGAAATGAAAGAGGTGTTTGCGGTACTTTGGGACCATATGAGAGCTTGCTTACAAATAAATAATCTCCTACCATAAGACTCTTTTCCATTGATCCGGTAGGAATTTTATATGCTTCTATGAAAAAAATCCTTATGAAGGATGCTGCTATTACGGCAAATATTATTGCATCTATCCATTCCACCCATCCGCTTTGCTTCGAAACGTTTTTCTTACGCCAGAAAGCCCAGTGGACCTTATGTGAAATAAATATATCAAAAATTACCGGCAGGCCTAAAAGCCACCAGTAGTTACCTAGCCAAATTACCCATATAAGGTATAATCCTCCCCATAAGGAAAATCTGAACCATTTTTTTCTAAGCCAGCTCACAATAGAAACGGGTTACTTTACAGAATTCACTATTGCTTCGAAAGCTTCGGGGTTATTCATGGCCAGGTCTGCAAGAACCTTGCGGTTCAGCCCTATATTCTTCTTGGCCAGCTTACCCATGAACTGCGAATAATTCATGCCATGAATACGCGCAGCTGCATTAATTCTCTGAATCCACAGGGAACGGAACTCGCCTTTTTTGGCCTTGCGATCCCTGTAAGCATAAGTCAAACCCTTTTCGTAAGTATTTTTGGCAACGGTCCAGACATTCTTTCTGGCACCGAAATTACCTTTGGTCTCTTTTAAAATTTTTTTACGGCGTGCTCTGGATGCTACCGAATTTACCGATCTTGGCATAATATGAAAATTTGTGAACGTCAGCGTTCTTCTCCTTTAAGAAACTTTATTCTGCTGAACGTTCGGTTAATGTTAAATTTTTACTTTAAAATAAGTTCCTTAACTCTTTTCACATCGGCGCTGTTCAATATGGCCGCATATGTAAGGTTCCTTTTCTGCTTCTTGGTCTTCTTGGTCAGAATATGACTCTTGTAAGCATGGTGTCTTTTGATTTTACCCGATCCGGTAAGCGTAAAACGCTTTTTGGCACCGGAATTGGTTTTCAACTTTGGCATTTTTATAAATTTTATTTGTTAAAAAAAAGTTCCTATTTCTTTTTGATTTTCGCCAGCGGGGCGATTACCATAATCATTCTTCTTCCTTCCAAAGCCGGCATTTGTTCCGCTTTGCCGAACTCGTCCAACTCTACCGCAAATCTTAAAAGCAATTTTTCCCCCTGTTCTGAAAACATTATAGACCTTCCACGGAACTGGACATAGGCCTTTACCTTGCTTCCTTCCTCGAGGAATTTTTTAGCATGGTTGAGTTTGAACTGGAAATCATGCTCGTCGGTCTGCGGACCGAATCTGATTTCCTTCATAATCATTTTGGCCGAATTAGCTTTTATTTCCTTGGCTTTCTTCTTCTGCTGATAAAGGAACTTCTGATAATTCATTATCTTGCAGACAGGCGGTTTAGCCATCGGAGCTATTTCCACCAAGTCCAATTCCAGATCCTGGGCCATCATAAGGGCTTTTTTTATTGGAAATATCCCCTGCTCGGGAATATTATCTCCAACTATCCTCACTTCGGGCACTCTGATCTCCTCATTGACGGGGACACCGCTATCATCGTCGCGCCGGCGGTTATTATAACCTCTGTTTACTCTCGGACCGGACGGATGATAAGGTGACTTCGACGGGAACCTTTTCTTAAAACTCCCGGATTTTTTAAATGGCGTTGCGATAGAACAATCCTCCTTTATTTTTAATTAATAATTTTAAGCTTTCAGCAGCTCTTTTATTTCGTCTTTAATTAAAGATGCGAAATCTTCAACCGACATTGCACCCAAATTATCTGCTCCCTGCTTTCTTACGGAAACCGATCCGTCTGTTTGCTCCTTTTCTCCTACAACAAGAATATAAGGAATCCTTTTCAACTCATTCTCCCTTATCCTCTTGCCCATAGTTTCATTCCTGTCGTCTACGGAGGTGCGAATATCGTAATTATTCAACAATTTGCAAACTTTTAAAGCATATTCCGAAAATTTCTCGCTTACAGGTAATATCACGGCCTCTTCAGGAGCCAACCACAACGGCAATTTGCCGGCAGTATATTCAAGCAGAACTGCAATAAATCTTTCAAGTGAACCGAACGGAGCCCTGTGTATCATTATCGGACGGTGTTTTTGGTCATCCGCCCCCACATATTCCAGTTGGAAACGTTCGGGAAGATTATAATCGACCTGTATCGTTCCAAGCTGCCATTCCCTTCCAAGGGCATCCTTTACCATAAAATCCAGTTTGGGACCATAAAAAGCAGCTTCACCCTCTACAATCGTAGTATGAAGTCCTTTCTCTCTGGATGCTTCAATAATTGCGCTCTGGGCTTTCTCCCAGTTTTCCTCGGAACCTATATACTTGGTTTTATTATTAGGATCCTTAAGCGATATCTGTGCAATGTATTCGTCGAAATGAAAGACCTTGAATATATATAATATTATATCTATGACCTTGCAAAATTCATCCTTGAGCTGATCCGGCCTTACGAATATATGCGCATCGTCTTGTGTAAATCCTCTTACACGCGTAAGACCATGAAGCTCCCCGCTCTGTTCGTACCTGTAAACTGTCCCGAATTCAGCATAACGCAAAGGAAGATCCTTGTATGATCTCGGCTTAAGTTTATATATTTCACAATGGAAAGGACAATTCATCGGTTTTAGCATAAACTCCTCTCCTTCCTGCGGCGTAGTAATAGGACGGAAAGATTCCGCTCCGTATTTGGCATAATGTCCGGAAATGACATACAGCTGCTTGGTGGCAATATGGGGAGTCATAACCGGAAGATATCCGCGTTCGGTCTGCACTTTTTTAAGGAAATCCATAAGCAGTCCCTTTAATACGGCTCCTCTCGGCAGCCACAAAGGAAGACCTGCGCCTACATTTTCGGAAAAGGCGAACAATTCCAGTTCCCTGCCTATTTTCCTGTGATCCCTTTTCTTGGCCTCTTCTATTCTTGCAAGATACTCATCAAGCAATTTCTTCTTGGGAAATGTAATTCCATATACTCTTGTAAGCATCTTCCTTTTTTCGTCGCCGCGCCAGTAAGCTCCGGCTACCGAAGTAATTTTGACGGCCTTTATCATGGAAGTATCAACAAGATGGGGACCACGGCAAAGATCGGTAAAACTGCCGTTCCTGTAAAATGTAATGGAACCGTCATCCAGCCCGTCTATCAGCTCGCACTTATATTCATTATCCTCGGCTTCAAAAAAACTGCGGGCTTCGGCTTTGGATACATCTCTTCTTTCGAACTTTTCCTTCTGCCTGGCAAGCTCGAGCATCTTATCTTCTATCTTTTTGAAATCAGTTTCCGAAATATTCTCTCCGCAGGGATCCACGTCATAATAAAAGCCGTTTTCAATGGAAGGGCCTATGGCGAATTTTATCTTCGGATATATGAATTTAAGAGCTTCTGCCATCAAATGAGAGGAGGAATGCCAGAATGTTCGTCTTCCTTCTTCGTCATCCCATGTCAGCAACCTGACGGAAGAATCTTCTTTTATTGGCATATTCAAATCACGCACTTCTCCGTTAACACTTACGGAGAGCACCTCCGAGGCTAGCCTGGAACTTATACTTTTGGCTATCTCCAATCCGGTAATACCCTTTTCAAAACTACGGACGCTCGAATCCGGAAATGTAATATTTATCATATTTTAATTATATTTGAGCCGAAATTATTTTAATCCACAAAGATACAAACTTTTTTACAAATCTAATACTTACATAATCATGAATAGCTCTGGAAAATGGAGTTCTGCCGCCGTAGACGGACTTCTTCTATCTCTTGTTACCATAATATATATTCTCATAGGATCCTTGTTCCCCAAAATGCCGGGAGTCCTGAGGTTTCTGGTATGGGCCATAAAGTTCACGGCAGTCATATATATTTTACGATACTTCATGAAGGAATACTTCAAACATTCGGACACTGTATCATACGGACAATCTTTTAATTACGGTTTTATAATCTGTATCTTTTCATCCATCGTATGTGCCGCCTTCGCATTTGCAAATTCCATGTGGCTGTTTGCAGACCAGACAACGGCAGGAATCACCGCCATACAGCAGGCTTTCTCGGGAGGAAACTATACCGAAGAGCAGGAAGATGCAATCAGCAACGTCCTTAAGCATATGCCCCAATATCTATTATTCGGATCTTTCCTTTATTATCTTTTGATAGGTACGATCATAACTTCCATAATGGCCAACTACACCAAGAAAGATAACATATTTACGGACGGAGGGACAGATAATAATATTAACGAAAATAAAAAGGACGACGAAGAAACTCAGGCATTACCCAAAGTTTCCAATACGGAACAAGAAAAAAAAGAAGATAACGAAAAACAAGAATCATAATTCCACGTATTTATATGAATCTGTCTATTGTAATATCGCTTTATAACGAAGCACCTTCCCTGAAAGAGCTTTTAGGCGAAATCCGTTCCGTCGCCCACACAATGGGAATAGAATATGAAATCATTTTGGTAGACGACGGCAGCACCGATGGATCCTGGGATATAATAGAAAGGGAAGCCGCTTCCGACAATCATATAACAGCCATTTGCTTCAGAAGGAATTACGGCAAATCCGCGGCTCTATATTGCGGATTCGCAAAAGCCGAAGGAGATGTGGTAATTACCATGGATGCCGACCTTCAGGACAATCCGGAGGAGATCCCCGACATGTATGACATGATAACCAAAGAAGGGTATGATCTGGTAAGCGGATGGAAGAAAAAAAGATATGACAACCCTTTTACAAAAAATATTCCTTCACATATTTACAACGCTACTGCAAGATTCGTTACCGGAGTAAAGCTGCACGACATGAACTGCGGGCTTAAAGCCTACAAAAAAGATGTAGTTAAAAATATAGAAGTTTACGGCGAAATGCACAGATATATTCCGTATCTGGCAAAAGAGGCCGGCTTTACCAAAATAGCCGAGAAGGTCGTAAAACACAGAAAGCGCAAATTCGGAAAAAGCAAATTCGGAATCAGCAGATTCATAAACGGATATCTCGACCTCTTGAGTCTTTGGTTTCTGGAAAAATTCGGAAAAAAACCCATGCACTTTTTCGGATTCATAGGATCGATGACCTTTCTCGCAGGTTTCGCAATTGCAATAATACTGATCGTACAGAAATTATACCGACAGACTCACTTCCTCAAATTCAGGGCCGTAACCGATCAGCCGCTGTTTTATATTGCGTTGTGCTGTCTTATAATAGGGACCATGCTGTTTCTCACCGGATTCATATCCGAACTGGTAAGCAGAAACAGTTCTGAAAGGAACAGATACAATATAAAGAAGACTATAGGCAAATCTTAATCGGCCTTTTGTTTTTCTTCTTTTTTCGAAGACAGGGCACATGCATCATAAGCCTCGTTGTACAGCTTGCCGTACTCTTCTTCGCTTATTATACGACATGACCCTTCGAATCTGGCTCCGACTTCGACACCGAGTCCAGACGTTTTTACAGAACCGTTAAGAACGGATGATGCTTTAAGATTAAGCAGAGAAGAAACGGTTATATGCCCTTTTATAATTCCGCCTATTTCAGCATTTGCACAAAATACATTCCCTTCAATTTCCCCATTTTCTCCAAGGACCACCTTCCCTGCAGTAAAAATATTACCCTTGTAAAACCCGTCTATCCTTATATCATTTTGTGAAATCATATCGCCCTTAAGGCGTATGCCATTGGATATCCTGCAAACTTCGTTCACATTTACCTGTGGTGTCTCTTCGTGTTTGGTCATATCTATTTATTTTTAATATCCGGATAACACAACGATTCCGCAACTTCCCTTATTCCTTCGCTCATGGTAGGATGAGGAAATATGGTTGCTGCAATATCGGAACACTTAGCCCCCATGCGCATGGCTAAAGCCATTCCTCCTATCATCTCTGAAGCCCCGGATCCTATTATATGTACGCCGAGAATCTTTCCGGTTTCCTTTTCGCAAATCATCTTAACAAAACCGTCGGTCTCACCCGCCGCAACTGCCTTTCCCGAAGCCACGAATGAGAATTTACCGGCACGGTAATCTATTCCAGCCATGCGGACCTTTTCTTCGGTCATTCCAACGGATGCTATTTCAGGAGTGGTAAAAGTACACGCCGGAACCTGAAGGTAATCCAGAGGTTCATATTCTATACCGGCTATTCCCTCTACGGCCCTTATTCCTTCCATGGATGCAACATGTGCTAGTGCCGGAGTCGCTATAACATCACCTATGGCATATATACCCTTTACGGAAGTCGCATATTTTTCATCTACATCTATTTTTCCCCGGCTCATTTTAACCCCAAGATTCTCCAGCCCCAAACCGAACGTATTGGGACGGACACCGGCAGCCGAAAGGACTATATCCGCATCAATAACATGCTCACCTTTCTTATCCTCGGTAAAAAGCCGGATTCCTTCTCCATAACGCTCCGCTTTTTTAACATTCATCCCAACGGATACCGTTATACCACATTTTTTGAAGCATCTCGACAGTTGAGCCGAAACTTCTTCATCTTCAAGGGGAACTATTCTGTTAAGATATTCTATAAGATGCACCTCAACCCCCATGGAAGCATAAAAATAAGAGAGCTCGCTGCCTATCGCCCCGGATCCTATAACAGCCATTTTAGATGGAAGCTTTTCCGGCGATATGGCCTGCCAATATGTAATTATCTTTTCCCCGTCTACAGGGACCAACGGCAAAATATTCGGAGAAGCTCCGGTTGCTATTATTATATTATCCGCTTCTACGAAAAAGGAATTTTCCTCTTCGCTTACGGAAGACAAAGGTGAAATCTTCACAGAACCCGGCGAGACAATCTCGCCGTTTCCCCTAAAAAGAGTTACACCGTATTTGCGGAAGAGAAATTCAACGCCTTTCCGCATTCTATCTACGGCTTTATCTTTTCTTTCGTTTATCCGGGAAAGATCCGGGCGGAAAGGTACAGAACGGAACCCGCCTTCGTTTTCTGAAGACATGAGATCAATCCCGTAAGATTCCATATCCATTGCAGTTTCGTAAACACGTGCGCTTTTCAAAATAGCTTTAGTGGGAATACACCCGGCATTAAGACAAACGCCTCCCACTTCAGAACGTTCCACGATGGCGGTTTTAAGGCCAAGCCTTGCAGCCCTCACGGCGGCAGTATAACCGCCGGGTCCGGCTCCTATTATTAAAACATCAAACTTCTCCATTTCTAGACCAAACCTTTGCCACAGCAATTCTTATACTTTTTTCCGCTTCCGCAAGGACAAGGATCATTCCTTCCCACTTTCTTGCCTACATGAACAGGCATATTGGATTTTTCTCCGCGGGGAGCATCGGGTACGGAGGTTCTGCTATCTGCCCCCACTTCGGTTCTGCCGGTTCTCATTTTACTCATATCGGTTTCCCGGCGGTTTTGCTGCTCTCTTACCTTGAGCTCTCTCTCCCCCGGCATCAGGGGCAACTGCGAACGGACAAGGAATTGAACGGAATCCCTGCAAATATTCTTTCTTAATGTTTCGAAAAGATTATACGCTTCAAGTTTGTAAACCAGAACCGGATCCTTCTGTTCGTAAGCGGCATTCTGGACTGACTGCTTTAACTCATCCATTTCGCGCAGATGCTCTTTCCAATAATTATCTATAGTATACAAAGCAACGCTTTTCTTTATATCGCGGTCTATTTCCTTTCCGCCGGTATTTACCGCTTTCTCCAGATTGACGGTTATGTTCAGTTCCTTCGAACCGTCGTTAACCGGTATGACTATATTTTTATAGACCGATCCCTGTGTCTCGTACACACGCTTTACAAGAGGGAATGAAGTTGTCTCTATATTTTCTACTTTTCTGTTTATAAGTTCGGATATATCGTTCTCTATCTTTTCGGAAACCTGTTCCTCGGAAGAATCAAGGTAAAAATCCTCATTGAAAGTCGGCTGTATCAAAGCTTCCTTAAGAAGTTCGAAGGAAAAATCCTCGAAAGACATCTGTTTATTTTCCTTGGAGAAGAAAAACGAAAAGTCCGAGATCATATTTTTAAGATCCACTTCTATGCGTTCTCCGTAAAGAGCATCCTTCCTGAGAGCATAAATACTCTTTCTCTGGGAATTCATTATATCGTCGTATTCGAGCAGTCTTTTCCTTATTCCGAAATTATTTTCCTCAACTTTCCGCTGTGCACGCTCTATGGATTTGGAGAGCATGGAACTTTGAAGATTTTCACCTTCCTTCATTCCCAAATGATCTACCACCCTGGAAATTCTTTCAGCACCGAACAATCTAAGAAGATTATCTTCGAGCGATACGAAAAATATAGAGGATCCGGGGTCACCCTGCCTTCCGGCACGCCCCCTTAGCTGCCTGTCCACACGGCGGCTTTCATGACGTTCTGTTCCTATTATGGCCAGGCCGCCAGCCTCCCTTACTCCGGGCCCCAGCTTGATATCGGTACCACGGCCAGCCATATTCGTTGCTATGGTAACAACACTTTTTTGTCCGGCTCCGGCAACGATTTCGGCCTCTCTCGCATGCTGCTTGGCATTCAGAACGCTGTGCTTTATGCCACTCATATTAAGCATCCTGCTAAGCAATTCCGAAACCTCAACCGATGTAGTACCCACAAGTACGGGCCTTCCTTTTTTCCTGTATTCGTTTATTTTTTCAATTACGGCCTTGTACTTGTCGTTTTTCGTTTTATATATCAAATCATCAAAATCATTCCTTATAACCGGACGGTTGGTCGGAATAGTTACCACATCAAGCTTGTATATAGACCAAAACTCTCCGGCTTCCGTAATTGCGGTACCCGTCATTCCGGCAAGTTTGTGATACATCCTGAAATAATTCTGCAGCGTGATGGTTGCAAAAGTCTGTGTTGCAGCTTCCACCTTAACATTCTCCTTTGCCTCTATTGCTTGATGGAGTCCGTCGGAATACCGTCTGCCCTCAAGAATACGGCCGGTTTGTTCGTCTACGATTTTTACCTGATTATCAAGAACGACATACTCAACTTCCTTGGTAAACATCGTATAAGCCTTTAGCAGCTGTATGACTGTATGCACCCTCTCCGCCTTTACGGCATAATCACCTATCAGTTCATCTTTTTTAGCCAGTTTGTCATCATCGGCTATTTCGGATTTCTCTATTTCGGCAATTTCCGATCCGACGTCAGGCAACACGAAGAATTTCGGATCGTCGACATAACCGGCTATGGTATCGTTTCCCTTATCCGTAAATTCCACGGAATTCTGCTTTTCTTCAACAACGAAATACAAAGGATCAGTAACCTTGTACATCTGTTTGTTGTTATCCTGCATGTAGAATTTTTCAGTGGAAAGCATCTTCTGCTTTATTCCGGTCTCGCTCAGGAACTTTATAAGCGGCTTATATTTCGGCAAGCCCTTATATGCTCTGTAGAGCAACAGTCCGCCCTCTTCGTCCTTACCTTCCGAAAGTAATTTCCTGGAGTCGTTAAGGAGTTGATTCACAAGAGTCTTCTGAAGATTATAAAGTTTCTCAACATAAGGTCTGTATTCGTTGAACTGCTGATCGTCCCCTTTGGGCACCGGACCGGATATTATAAGAGGAGTCCTCGCATCATCTATCAAAACCGAATCGACTTCATCCACGATTGCATAATTATGCTTTCTCTGTACCAGCTCTTCCACGCTTATGGCCATATTGTCCCTCAGGTAATCAAAGCCGAATTCGTTGTTTGTTCCGAAAGTAATATCAGCCCTGTACGCCTTCTTCCTCTCTTCGGATCCCGGTTCGGTGTTATCCAGACATTCTACGGATAATCCGTGGAATTCGTAAAGAGGCCCCATCCATTCCGAGTCACGTCTGGAAAGATAATCGTTTACAGTAATTACATGAACGCCTCTGCCGGAAAGGGCATTAAGGAATACAGGCAAAGTTGCTACCAGAGTTTTTCCTTCACCGGTTGCCATTTCGGCTATTTTCCCTTCATGCAAGACGATACCTCCTATCAGCTGTACATCGTAATGTACCATGTCCCATGTTATCTGATTTCCTCCGGCCTGCCAAGAATTGCTCCAGATGGCATAGTCGCCTTCTATTTTTACAAAATCCTTCGTAGAAGCCAGATGCCTGTCGAAATCGGTAGCTTTTACCTTTATCGTTTTATTTTCAAAGAACCTTCTTGCGGTGGATTTCATTATTGCAAAAGCATCGGGCAATATCTCGTTGAGAGCGTCCTCCACTTCCGAATCTATTTTTTCCTCAAGCTTGTCGGCTTCAACGGCAAGTTTCTCCTTTTCTTCTGTAGATATGGACAAATCGCCGAGTTTGCTCCTGCACTCCCTGCGCCTGTTCGAACTCTCTCCTATCCTTTCGGATATCAGTTCCTTCAAACGTACGGTCTCGGCCCTAAGCTGGTCGTCCGACAATAAGTCTATTCTTTTATATGAATCCAGCACCTTAGCCAATATCGGTCTCAGCTGTTTTAGATCCCGTTCCTCCTTGGAACCGAAAATTTTTTCTATTATGCTTGACATGCCTGTCTTTTTTCTATTTTAAAAAATTACCTAACTAGCAAATATAACTATTTCCGATTATTATAAAAAGAAAAAGAGGATGACTAAGTTATTAGCCACCCTCGCTTTTCTGTGGATTTCCCGATTATTCTTCCGGAGCTATGGCTCCGTTAGGACAAACGGATGCGCAAGTACCGCAATCCACGCACTTATCAGGATCGATTTTGTAAATATCTCCTGCAGAGATTGCACCTACAGGGCATTCATCTATACATGTTCCGCATGCTACACATGAATCAGAAATTTTATAAGCCATTTTCTATTAAATTGTTTGTTTATTTACGTGCAAATATAATAATTAAACTCTAATAGCCGAAAATATCTTCCAGCGAAAGTCTTTCAACAATGCATTTGTTTTCCTTTGCAAATTCACCGATTTTCAAATCTTTTTCATTTCCGAGTATTGCATAAGAGAAAGTCTTGCCCTTTATATATTTCTTCTGAAAACCGGATATATCGTCCAGAGTGAGGGCAGGAAGTTTCTCAAAGAGGTCCCTGCGGCTGTCATAATTTAATCCCAACCTTTTCATTCTTAAATAATATCCGGGAAGATCCTCGTCTTTTATACGATCGGTCCTCAATCTGTCCATTATATTCTTTTTTGCTATTTCAAAGGTTTTGGATGCGATCGGCATATCTTCGACAATCCCTGTCATTGCACGCGATGCATCCATAAGTTTATCGTTCTGGGTTATTATATATGTATAGAAACAGTATGGCATATCTGTGTAGGACGGAGAATCATAGTATGCGCCCGCCGAGTATGCAAGTCCTCTC
This sequence comes from Bacteroidales bacterium, assembly GCA_022648545.1. Lineage (GTDB taxonomy): Bacteria > Bacteroidota > Bacteroidia > Bacteroidales > UBA932 > Egerieousia. The sequence goes on from JALCMP010000038.1 coordinate 15,498, forward strand.
GCTTCCCTTATATCCTGGAATACTATAGACCCCATTCCGCCCCCGAAATAACCGTTGAACATTTCTACGGAAGGTTCGGCTTTTGGATCAAACCTGCGGCCTTCGTTGGTCAATGCTACGTAATAAATATTATTCGCCTTGTAAGGTGCTAGATAAAGGATACTCTTCTTGGTCTCGGGCATGGAAAAATGGTCGGAAACAGGACATGGCGTCTTTGTTGCGGAAAGGAATTCATCTTCATTCAAACGTTTTGCAACAGATTCCACATCTTCGGGACCGTAATATACTACCTTGCATTTATACTGTCCCAGCTTCTTTAATTCCGAAATAAGTTCTCCCGATTTTAATCCGCTTATCTCCTTGTTGGACAAGGTATACGTCTGAGGATTTTTAGGTCCGTAAATAATATAATCCAAAAGAGCATAAAAACATGAGCGCTGGCTTGTTTTTGCGTTCGAACGGCTTTTGAATATATCGCTCTTTACGGATTCGAGAGCTTTTTCGTCCGGCTGCATATCGTTTATCGACTCTTCCAACAAATCAAGAGCCTTATCCTGATATTCCTGCAATCCATACAAATTTATGCTCGTCTGATAATTGCCTATATTTATATACCGGTCTACAGCCATTTCATAAAACATGGACGAGAGCTGTTTTGCGGTATATGCAGATGTTCCAAGATAGTCGGAATATGTACTCGCAAACGGAAGAGTTTTATCAGAGGAACGTCCGAAATCATAAATAAAACTCATATCGAACAACGAATTATGTGTATTTTTCTTATATAGCAACGTATCTCCGTTTTTCAATACAATTATCTTCAAATCCTTTTCAAAATCGGCAAAAACGGGTTCGATAGGGTTCACTTTGGAATTCTTTATATTTTTCAGGAACAAACTGGCGGTATCCCTGTTCGTCAAAATAGGAGTTATATGGGGTTTATCTATTTTATGTACCGAGGTATCTTCGCCCTGCAGCTTCTTTACTTCCACGTAATTGCTGTCGAGATACTTTTTTGCAAATTTTATAATATCTTCCCTGCTTAATTTTTCCATCCGCTCGCTCTTTTTATACTCTTTTTTCCACGGAATATCGTTTACAAAAGCATCTACATACATATTAGCCCTATAACCGTTGTCCTGGAGTTGAGACATATCATACCTCTTTTCATTATTTATTATGGATGTAAGAAGGGTATCGGAAAAATCTCCTGACTTTAATTTATTGATCTCGTTCAGCATTATGCTTTTAACCTGATCGAGAGTTTGTCCCGATTTAGGCATGCCCTGCATTATAAGCATTGAATAATCCGCCATAGGATAATAATAGGTATATGATTCCAATACCTTCTGCGCCTGATTTACGTTCAGATCCATAAGACCGGCACGTCCGTTCGTAAGGACCTTTGAAATAAGTTCGAGCGTATCCGCTGCAGGATTATTCATTGCAGGAAATCTCCATGCAATAGTTATATTCTCCGCCATAGGACCGTAAACGATTTTTTTTACCGGTTTGGTAATAGGAGTTTCCGGAACTATTTTCAGTCTTTTAATATCTTGGTTCGGCTTCATGGCCCCAAAGTACTTATGAATGACATTTATCATTGTATCGGGATCAAAATCACCGGAGAGGCATATTGCTATATTATTGGATACATACCAGTTCTTGAAATATTTCTTTATATTGGTAATGGATGGATTTTTAAGCTGCTGCTGTGTTCCCAGAACAGTCTGCAAACCATAGGGATGATGAGGGAACAACGTCTGGAAAACTTTATTTATGACCTTTCTGG
>JALCMP010000039.1 GCA_022648545.1 Bacteroidales bacterium
TAAAAGAAGGAGGATTGCTCATATACGATCCCAACGGCATCTCTGTCCTCCCCAAAAGAAAAGATATAAACGTATGTTCCATCTCCGCAGTAGACGAGAGTATCGCACTTGGGAACCCCAAGGCATTCAATATGGTAGTGTTGGGAGCTTACCTAAAGAAAAAGCCTTTGCTAACTCTGGAAAATGTGATATCCGGACTAAAGAAATCCCTCCCGGCCAGACATCACCATTTAATACCTTTAAATGAACAAGCTATTAAGGTAGGCATGGATAAAGTAAAAGATATTAATAAATTATAAATAATATTTTCTGACTTTATCATTTTTATTTTTATATTTGTTGTGTTAAGCTGTGATTATGGATGCGGATGGGAAATTAGTACGGAATTCTCTGGAAGAAAAAATTAAGGTAATCATTTCCAGATATGAAAGTACATTAGCCGAGGCAAAAGATCTGAGGATAAAATTTTCCGCTGCACAATCGGAGCTTGACGACAAAAAAAATATTATAACGAACTTAGAAAAAAAGATCGAGCTCCTGCAAACGGAAGAAGCATTTATGAAAACTTCGTCCGGGGCAAAAGAGGCAAAACAAAAAATTGGTAAGATTGTCAGAGAAATAGACAAATGTATTTCTCTCCTCAATGAATGAATATGGCGGAAGACAGGAAACAAAGTATCAGTTTGTTATTGGGCCCGGTAAGATTCCCGTTCAATATAGATCCCTCCAGAGAACAATCCTACAGGGAAGCCGCGGAGAATGTCAACAAGGTGTACGAATGGTACAAAAGCAAGTATCCCACCGTAGATGAATTGAGATTGATGTGTTTGACTTGTTTCCAATTATCTACCAAGGCAATAGATAATGATTACTCGACCATGGTAGAAGATTTGGAAGTTTTGAATAGTAAATTGGAAGAATATATTAAGTCTGATCCCGGCCGTTAAACGTATGTGCTCTTTGCGAAAATCAACACTTATTTATGTACCGAGTTACTCGATAGATGAAGACAGGCCTAGGTTACCCTTCGGGGGATTTCTTTTTATAGAGACGTTGGAAGTCCGACTCTTAATCGGAGCTCAAATCCTTAATTTCAGGTTTTTCTGAAAACGGCACAATGTTTAACGGCTTTTTTTCTTTGTTCATTATAATTATAAAGACACAATTTATAATTATATATACAAGATGAACACTATCTCAATAATCATTTTTACGATAACGGGCGTTATAATCGGCATTGCCGCCGGTTTTTTCGTAGTAAATAACGTACTGTTAAAAAATAAGAAAAAAAGAATCATAAAGGACGCCGAACAGAAGGGAGATGAAATTAAAAAAGAAAAAATCTTCCAGGCAAAGGAAAAATTCCTTCAGCTCAAGACTGAGCACGAAAATTATATAAATAATAAGAACAATCAGCTGCTTCAAAACGAAAATAAACTCAAGCAACGCGAAACGCAGGTCCGCCAGCAGACTTCCGAACTATCCAGAAAGACGAACGAACTCGATAAAGAAAAAGAGAACGTAAACAATCAAAAGAATCTCATAAGCAAGAAACTAGAAGAATACGACACTCTAAAGAAACAGGAAGTTGATAAGCTTCAGCATATTGCAGGATTGTCTGCAGCCGATGCGAAAACCCAGCTTGTAGAGGCCATGAAAGCCGAGGCAAAGACGGAAGCCATGTCCTACATAAACGATACGATGGACGAGGCCCGCATGAATGCGGCTAAAGAAGCTAAAAGAATTGTAATCAATACCATTCAGAGGACGGCCCCTGAAACCGCCATAGAAAATGCCGTTACAGTATTTAATATTGACAATGATGATGTAAAGGGACGTATAATAGGCCGCGAAGGCAGAAATATAAGGGCCCTTGAAGCCGCCACCGGGGTAGAAATAGTCGTAGACGACACTCCCGATGCAATCCTGCTCTCGGCTTTTGATCCTATCAGGAGAGAAGTTGCAAGACTGGCATTACATCAGCTTGTTGCAGACGGAAGAATACATCCGGCGAGGATTGAAGAAGTCGTTGAAAAAGTAAAGAAGCAACTTGACGATGAAATTCTGGAAACAGGCAAAAGGACCTGCATTGATATGGGAATACACGGTCTGAACGTGGAACTGGTAAAACTTGTAGGAAGAATGAGATACCGCTCTTCTTACGGACAAAATCTTTTGCAGCATTCCAGGGAGGTAGCCAACATATGCGCAACCATGGCATCTGAATTAGGATTAAATCCCAAAATAGCACGTCGCGCAGGGTTGCTGCATGATATAGGAAAAGTCTGCGAAGAAGATCCGGAACTTCCTCATGCAATACTCGGTATGCACATGGCTGAAAAATATAAGGAAACCCCTGAAATTTGCAATGCAATAGGCGCCCACCACGAGGAAATTGAAATGACCTCATTATTATCACCTCTCGTTATTGCCGCCGACGCCATATCCGGAGCAAGACCAGGTGCAAGACGCGAAGTAATTGAATCATATATCAAGCGTCTTAAGAATATGGAAGATATTGCACTATCATATCCGGGAGTTACAAAAACCTACGCCATACAGGCAGGCAGGGAACTAAGGGTAATAGTCGGGAGCGATCAGATAACCGACCAGCAGGCAGCTACCCTGTCTTCTGAAATAGCCAAGAAAATCCAGGACGAAATGACATATCCCGGACAGGTAAAAGTTACCGTCATAAGGGAAACACGTTCCGTAAGTTTTGCAAAATAGATATTAGAGGATATTTCCCTATTATTTAAATAATAAATAAAATACGGCCGTTCATATATGAGCGGCCGTATTTTTATTTTAATATAATAATATTCCCTACATGTGCATCAAAGCCCTGTCGCGTTTCATATGCATTGCCGCTTCATGAGACGGTATGAATTCCCAGTTCTTTTCATTTATGGGTTTGTCGAGCTTGCCTTCGGATAAATATTCATAAATCATTTCCCTTATATTCCCCATAGACTTTACGATTATGGTATCTAACTCCGAATTATCTATTCCTGTAGCATAAGAAAGCATATTTCCTCCTCCGTTTGCCCTGTATGATGTTAATGCAACATTATATGAGGAATCCATACTAAATTTTCCTCCGTTTGAAAAACCCGAGATCCGGATCCTGTCCCCTGTCGTCTTATTTATGTCTACCGTATAATCTATTCCGTATGCAGAATCGAAATTAAAGGAATAATACTTAAAGACATATCGACGGGCAGCCGTATCATAATAAATATTAAGCAAATGATCGTCCTTCGCCTTAACGGTTTTTATCCACATATCATATGAATGCTCCAGATACCTCTTTATTTCATTTCCGGTAAGCCTTACGACCTTTAGGTTATTCTCGTACGGATATATATTTTGAAGATCCCTGTATCGTACGATCCCGGCTGCTCTTTTGTATTTCATGCTTAACGGTGCCGAAAATACGATATCGGCACCGGATTCCGATTTCAATACATAATTTATCATATTAATGAAATACGAAGGCCCGAAGAAAGAATCGGCACTGTTGAGAGGGTAATCTATTTCTGCAATTTTCCTGTTTGCAAAACTTTCGGCTGCCTGGGCAGTCATTTTAAATTTTCTGTCATAGTTGTCGTCGGGCGTCAGATCAGAACCATTTAAAACAGATGCGGAAATTCTTTTATTTACCAGTTTCCCTCTTGCAAAATCCAGATCGATATTTACCCTGCCAAGATATGCGGCGTGCGCTCCCGATTCCATTACAGGAACGGAATCATTGCCGTTCCAGCATTTAGTATTTATTTTCCTGTGATCATGGGCGCATAAGACCAAATCTATTCCTTTTACATGTTCCGCAACATATTTCGCCGCATTTTCTCCGTCAGAAAGCTCTCCCGTCCCGAAGCCCGAATGCATTGCTACAACGATAATATCGGGTCTCCTTTTTTTTACTTCTCCAACAAGAGAGTCTGCACACATTGCAACAGGCTCGAAACGCATGCCCGGATATGAAGATTGCGGAATCCAGTCCGTAACATTCGGTGTAGTTAATCCTATTAATGCAATTTTTATATTGTTCTTGCTGAAAATACAGTATTCTCCGAAATGAGCTTTTCCATTCCCTGTATTTACGGCATTAGCTGCCAGATAAGGGATACCTGCCTCCCTCAGATTCTTATATACGTTTTCATAAACTTTAGGAGTTGCCTCCAAATCGTGATTTCCAACAAGAGCGGCATCATATTTCTCATATGAAAGGATAGCAGGCCATACATGTTCCCCGCCCTTTTTCAAAAAAGAAGTATCTACAAAATTATAGTAATATATGGTATTCGTCCCCTGGAGAGCATCCCCAAGATCAACCAGGGCAACGTTTCCGGCGCCAATTGAGTCTCTTCTGGAATTAACATAACCAAGCAGATTCGACAAGGAAGACGCCCCTTCGCCATAATTGAAGAAATTGCCGTGGACATCATTGGTAGTGTATAGTTCTATGTGATAACTGCCGTCCCTTCTTACAGAACATGAAGAAAAGACAAAAGATAAAATCGCCACAAAAATTATCGATCCGGTAAATTTTTTCATTTCTTTTTCAATTCTTTTAGTTTACACTCTCCGGAAAATCTGCATTCTTCGCAGATGGAATCGCATTTATTTTTCTTTCCGAACGTTTTTCTTATTTTCTTTATTGACAAGTACAGAGCCATAAGGATTAAAAATCCTACTATAACCTGCTGATATATTCCCAATCTTACACAATTATATACTAAAAATGAAACTATCCATGCAAGCAAAACCGTATATGCTACCGCAAACAGGGCCCATCTCCATTTACCGGTTTCATGCTTTATGGTTGCTATGGTTGCAATACATGGAATATATATCAACACAAAAAGGAGCAAACTTAAGCAAACGGCTGTATTGAACATATGACTCCCGTCGGGTCGTAATTCGGTACGCAGAGCTTCCTGAAGAGATAAATTGCCGGCATTTCCGGGCGGCATGTAGATAATCCCCATAGTACTAACGACAATTTCTTTTGCAGCTATGCCGGAAAGCAATGCAACGCTCATTTTCCAGTCAAAGCCGAGCGGTTTCATTACCGGCTGTATGAACTTGCCTATGGATGTCAAATATGAATCCTGGTTGAATTCCTGTTCGCTGTTATCGTTAACTGCAGAAGATAATTCGGTTTGTGCCGGTTTTACCGTACTGCTCCTTTTCTCCCCGTAAATATTATGAACGGGGAAATATCCCAGAGCCCATATAATGAGTGACCCTACCAATATTGTAGTTCCTATCTTCTTTAAATATTGCTCAGCCTTGTCCCATGTTCCAAGCAAAAGTGATTTGATGCCCGGAGCTCTGTACGGTGGCAGCTCCATAACGAAAGGGGTTTCATCCTTGGTGAAAAGAAATTTTTTGAAAATCCTTGCCATTATCACGGCAAGAACTATACCGGTAAAATAAACGCAAAACAGAACAAGCCCGGCATGCATGGGGAAGAAAGTACCAATAAGCAATATATATATGGGCAACCTTGCACTGCAGGATATTAGCGGAGTTATAAGTATCGTAATCATCCTGTTGTTCCTGTTTTCTATGGTTCTGGTAGCCATTATTGCCGGAACGTTGCAGCCGAAACCCATTACGAGAGGAATAAACGAACGGCCATGCAAACCAATCTTGTGCATCAGTTTATCCATTATAAACGCGGCCCTTGCCATATACCCCGTTGATTCAAGCAACATTATACAGAAATAAAGGATCAATATATTCGGCAGAAAAATTATCACCCCGCCTACTCCGGCCACGATTCCGTCCACCAGCATATCCTTAAGGATTCCGGCAGACATAATCGAAGAAAGCCAGCCGCTTAATAAATCCACTCCCGACTGTATCCAGGCCATGGGAAACTGTCCCAGGTAGAAAGTCGCTTCGAACATAAGGAATATTACTATAAGAAATATAGGATACCCCTTGTACTTATCCGTCACGATATTGTCTATTCTATCGGTAAAGCTCGTCCCAGCCTTTTTACGCGCGGGCTTAAGAGTCTCCTTTAAGGCTCCGGAAATAAAACCGTACTTTTCATCAATAAAGACATTTTCCGGATAATCGTACATATCTTTTTTTACATATGCAGCTTCCTTATCGCGTACATTTATTATTTCTTCGTAGTTCGTACACTGGTAAAGATAATCCGTCATATCCTTATCCTTTTCCAGAAACTTGATAGCCATATAGCGCGGAGTAAAAGTCTCCTTTATGTTCTCGTTTTCATTTATTTTGGCTTTCACCCTGTCTATGGCGGTTTCCAGTGTAGTTCCGTAATTTATATGTATATGCCTTACGATATTGGCGAGCTTGCCTTCGTAAAGATCTATTACAGAATCGAAGACATCGGTTATACCTTTATTCTGCGTGGAAATCGTAGGAATGAACGGAATTCCCATAAGTTTGCTGAGCAGCATTACGTCGAGTTCATCGCCTCTTTTCTGAAGTTCGTCGTACATATTGAGAGCGACTACCATTCTCACGTTCATATCTATAAGCTGCGTGGTAAGAAAAAGATTTCTCTCAAGATTGGTGGAATCTACAACGTTTATTACGACATCCGGCTTTTCATTAGCTATATTATTTCTCACAAAGCGTTCCTCCGGACTGTAAGCACTAAGGGAATAGGTCCCTGGCAAATCCACAAGGGTTATCTTATATCCCTTATAATGCATTATGCCTTTTTTCGCCCCAACCGTAACTCCGCTGTAATTTCCAACGCGTTCATGCTGGTTTGCCGCAAGATTGAAAAATGAAGTTTTCCCGCAATTAGGATTTCCTACAAGCGAGACCGTGATTTCCTTCCTTTTTTGAAGCGCAATCTGCTCGAATTCTTCATCTGTTATAACTCCGGTAAATTTTTCCTTTTTCTGCGTGCTTGCGATTTTGCGTGCCTCTTCCACGCTTATCACTTCTATATTCGCAGCTTCGCTTCGCCTTAGCGAAACTTCATAACCGATCACACTATATTTTATCGGATCTTTTAGAGGGGCGTTCAGCAGAACCGTAACGATTTTTCCTTGAATGAAACCCATTTCGATTATTCTCTTACGGAAACCTCCGTAACCGTGAACCTTAACGATAACGCCCTTCTCTCCGGTTCTTAATTCAGATAATCTCATTATTTCGGATGACCTTTTCTCGGTCTCGGCAAAGATAAGACAATAATAATTCTAAAAAAATTCTTTGTAATAATAAAATTCTTTTTATATTTGCAGTGTACTACATAAATAGTACAGTAGTTCTGTAATACAATCACTATTTAAAATGATAAAAATAAACAACTTAAGTTACAGTTATACTAGCAGGGACGTATTTAACGGATTAAGCGTAGAGCTAAAATCCGGAAAAATATACGGACTTTTGGGCGAAAACGGGGTCGGAAAATCGACTCTTTTAAAACTAATGTCGGGCATACTTAAAAATGAAGGAGATGCAATAAACATGGATGGAAAAAATCCATGGAAACGAACCCCGGAAACCATGTCAGAGTTGTATTACCTGCCGGAAGATTTTACCGGACCGTCTAATTCCATAGAAAATGTCGCTTACGGATTCGGAAAATTCTACAGGAATTTCAGCATGGACAAATTACATGACATTCTTAAATCTTTCGATTTAAAACCGGATAGCGTTTTTACGAAATTATCCTACGGACAGCAAAAAAAAGGAATGATAGCAATAGCCTTGTCGCTCGGTACAAGATATCTGTTTCTCGACGAGCCCACGAACGGACTAGATATTCCGTCCAAGGTGTCTTTTCGGCAGCTCGTAGCCGGATCACTGAATGAAGAAAAGACCATAATAATCTCGTCCCATCAGGTAAGGGATCTCGACAGCCTCATAGATCCCGTAATAATAATGGACAGGAATGAAATCATATTAAACGAAGAAATGGGCGAAATAGAAAAGAGACTTGCCTTTCGTCTGGAAAACAGGGAAAGCGCGGAAGCTCTGTTCAGCCAGCAGGTAATAAACGGTTTCATAAACGTTTATCCCAACGGCAACGGCGAAATAACAAACATAGATACCGAAGTCCTTTTCAATATGGCCATAAAAAAAAGAGAAACAATAAAAGAAATATTTAAAAATGAATAATATATTATCCATAAAAAGGCTGGGCAAATTAATAGCCTCGGATTACGGATTGTACATACGACCGCACAGGAACGTATTGCTGTCGGGTTTCTTATTCCTCCCTGCATTCGAAATTCTTTATTTTCTATTTTCGGGGACATCGGTTTCCGTAGGAACAAGACATCAATTGATAATAGGAATAGCCTATTTCTATGTCTTTCTCCTCCCCTTTTCCGCATATAAGGGTATAAATAAAAAACAGAACGGATACTACTTTACGCTTCTTCCTGCTTCGTCGCTCGAGAAGCTTATATCCATGATATTCTGGTGCAGCATAATCATTCCCGTTGCAATAGTAGCCGGACAGGAAGCAATAGACGCAGCAGTTACATTTGCAATACCACATTATAATCATGGCTATGCCGCTGCCCGAATATACGGCTCCACCTCGGTTCTCCTGCTTCTGCCGATTTCAGTTGCAGCTATATTCGGGAATCTTCTGTTCAGGAAAAGTCCGGTATTCAAAACCATAATGCTTTTCGGCCTAATCTATTTTTCCATAACGGTTTCCCTGGGAATATATATAGTAAACCATGTATCAAAAAATTTCGACGGAAATACATATTTCAAAGAACTAACTTCGGGAAACAATCAGGCATACGAACCGGCGAGCAAAAGTCAGATGATATACCTCGACAGCCTTCTTAAGACCACTTCCGACAGCAGCGGAAAATATGACGTAACAATAAAGACGACTGCCGGTTACGGAGAAAACGGTAATGGACGTGGAAAAAACGGCAATGATGTAGAAATAGAAATAACCGATTCCACGGGAAAGATAAAGAGCAATATAAAGATAGGCCGTCAGGGTTCGGTAATAACCGGAAAAACATCCGGTGGCAACTCATACGAAAAAGAAGAAAGGACCGTTACTATGAAAATGACGGAAAAACAACTCGAAGGATTCTCCGAAAAATTTATAAATAATTTTAAAGATAAAAGTGGGATAACGGCATGCATAGGCGTTTGCAAAGCAATAATATTTTTTACGAAATATATACTGCCGCTGCTGATGCTCATTCTCTCTTATTTCCTTATAAAAAAACGACAGATAGTTTAAATATCACCCTATATGGAATTTAATTCTAACATACCTATCTCGCTCCAGATAAAAGAATATCTTCTCGAAAAAATAATTTTGGAAGAGTGGAAGGAAGAAGAGCGCATACCATCGATAAGAGAAATGGGCGGAACTCTGGGAGTAAACCCCAACACAATCATGAAAATCTACGACATGATACAAAGAGATGGTATAATTTATAACAAAAGGGGAATCGGATATTTCGTAAGCAACGGCGCAAAAGAAACGATAATGAAGGAAAGGAGAAAAACGTTCCTCGAAAAAGAAATGCCGGCGATAGCCAGAAAAATGATCCTTCTGGACATAAGCCCGGAAGTAGTTAATAGAATATATGAAAATGAAAAAGGATCATTGAATAAACAAGACTTAAATACTTAAGTAAATATTAATTAAACAATTTTAGAAAAGTTTGTAAAAAAGAGGCGCCCCGTATGAGGCGCCTCTTCAGTTTATATAAACGGCCGGTTGTTCTCAACCGTTCCGTAATCATTTACATACCTAAGACATAAGCGAAAATAAGCGGAGCGACTATAGTCGCATCGCTCTCCACAATATATTTAGGAGTATCGGCAACAAGCTTTCCCCACGTTATTTTTTCGTTGGGAACAGCTCCGGAATACGAACCGTAAGAAGTCGTACTGTCCGAGATCTGACAGAAATACTGCCACAACGGAACTTCTTTCCATCCGAGATCCTGCCACATCATCGGAACTACGCAAATAGGAAAATCCCCTGCCGTTCCGCCGCCGATCTGGAAGAATCCGATTCCCTTCTTTCCTCCGGCGTTGGCCTTGTACCAGTCGACAAGGAACAACATCGTTTCTATCCCGGCCTTTACGGTCTGGACATGTAGATCACCCTTTATTACATGGGCGGCGAAGATATTGCCCGTCGTACAATCTTCGAAAGCAGGAACTATAATAGGGATATTCTTTTCGCAAGCGGCCAGAACCCAGCTGTCCTTAGGATCTATTTCATAATCCTTTTCCAGAGCTCCGCTTCTGAGGATCTGATAAAGATACTCCCACGGGAAATATCTTTCGCCCTTAGCCTCGGCAGCCTTCCAAACCTTTAGCAATTCCTCTTCGAGTCTCCTGAACGCCTCCTCTTCGGGGATGCAGGTATCGGTAACCCTGTTGTAGTGGTTCTTAAGCAATTCTTCCTCCTGCTGAGGTGTAAGATCCCTGTAATTCGGAACCCTTTTGTAATGCTTGTGTGCCACAAGATTCATTATATCCTCCTCGAGGTTATTGGCGGAACAGCAAACAATCTGGAATTTGTCCTGACGTATCATTTCAGCCAGGGAAATCCCCAATTCACCCGTGCTCATAGCACCGGCCATCGCAAGCATCATTTTTCCGCCGTCCTTCATCTGTTCATCGAAGCCTTTTGCAGCATCAACCAGAGCAGCAGCATTAAAATGGCGATAATTGCGTAAGATAAATTGTGAAATTTGACCTTTGTCCATTTCTAATTAGTTATAAAATTGATGAGCAAAATTATAAAAAATATCGTTACTTTTGCACCAATTATATAATACCTAACATCAATTAATTTACGATATGATTTCTCAGGGCGAAATTAAAAAGTTTTCCTCAATCGAAACGCCTTTTTACTTCTACGACATAAATCTCCTAAAAAAAACGCTTTCGGAATATGTCTCTTTTCTGGATAAATATGGATACGAAGGACATTACGCCCTTAAAGCCAATGCCGAGCCTAAAATTCTGGAAATAATAAAAGACTACGGGTTCGGAGCCGACTGCGTCAGCGGGAACGAAGTGGATCTGGCAATAAAGAGCGGATTCCCGGCCGAAAAAATATTCTTTGCAGGAGTAGGCAAAACAGACAAGGAAATAAAAAATGCCCTCGGTTACGATATAGGATGCTTCAACTGCGAAAGCATTCAGGAAATGGAAGTCCTGAATGAAATAGCGGGAAAAATGGGTAAGATGGCAGGTGTGGCACTAAGAATAAATCCCGATATAGATGCCCATACCATAAAATATATAAGCACCGGTATGGATTCCAACAAATTTGGAATATCGGAATATATGTTCGATGAAGCAATTAAAACTCTTAAAAAATCAGATAATATAGTTTTAAAGGGATTACATTTCCATATAGGATCCCAGATAACCGACATGAAAGTTTTCGAGCTTTTATGCAGCCGCGTAACGGAAATAGAAAAAACATTCACCAGCAACGGATTAGAAATAAAGAATATAGATCTTGGAGGAGGATTAGGAATAGACTACGAAAATCCCGAAGAAAATCCGATAGCCGATTTCAAGAGCTTTTTTGAAACGATACATGCCAACCTTAATACAAAACCCGGACAGATCGTTCATTTCGAGCCCGGCCGTGAACTGGTTGCACAATGCGGCAGCCTTATTTCCAGAGTTCTTTACATAAAGAAAGGAAAAAGAAGAAAATTCGCCATAATAGATGCAGGTATGAACGACCTTATACGTCCGGCTTTATACCATGCTCGCCACAATATTGTTAATATAACTTCGGAAGAAGGAAGAAAGACCCGTTACGACGTAGTAGGCCCCATATGTGAATCCAGCGATAAATTCGCAACCGCGTGCATGCTCTACCCTACCGAACGGGGAGATATGCTGGAAATAAAAAGTGCCGGGGCATACGGACAAACCATGGGGATGAGGTACAATCAGAAGGATCTGGCAAAAGCGTACTATTCTGACGACGCCGAATAAAACAAATAGAAGAAAAGCAACAAAGATATGTTTGAAAATCTGGCAGATAAAATGGAAAGGTCCTTCAAGTTATTGAAGGGACAGGGTAAAATAACCGAAATAAACATCGCCGAAACTCTAAAGGAAATACGCAGGGCGCTGGTAGATGCCGATGTAAACTACAAAACGGCGAAATCTTTTTGCGACAGCGTAAAGGAAAAAGCTCTCGGACAGGATGTTCTTAAATCGGTACGACCCGGACAGATGATGGTCAAAATAGTCCACGACGAACTGGCCGAACTGATGGGAAGCGAAGCAACGGACATAGACCTCAATGGCAAACCTGCCGTAGTTCTGGTATCAGGCCTGCAGGGCTCAGGTAAAACGACATTCTGCGGAAAACTTGCCCTTAATTGTAAAACAAAAAGGAACCTGAATGTTCTGTTGGCCGCCTGCGACGTATATCGTCCTGCAGCCATAGACCAGTTGAAAGTACTCGGCGAACAAATAGGAGTTACGGTATATTCCGAACCGGAAGTAAAGGATCCGGTAAAAATTGCCAAAAGAGCAATTGATACGGCCAAAGACGAAAAATACAACGTCGTAATAATAGATACGGCAGGACGTCTCGCAGTAGATGAAGCCATGATGGAAGAAATAGCATCCATTAAAAAGGCCGTAAATCCTACGGAAACGTTGTTCGTCGTAGATGCCATGACCGGACAGGATGCAGTGGAAACCGCAAAAGCCTTTAATGAAAGACTAGATTTCAACGGAGTGGTTCTCACCAAACTCGACGGAGATACCAGAGGCGGTGCCGCCTTATCAATTAAAGCCGTAGTTAACAAACCCATAAAATTCGTAAGTTCCGGGGAAAAGATGGAAGCTCTCGACGTATTCCACCCTAAACGTATAGCCGACAGAATTCTGGGTATGGGAGACGTCGTAACTCTTGTTGAAAAAGCTCAGGAACAATTCGACGAAGAAGAGGCCAAGAAATTAAAAAAGAAACTCATAAAGAACCAGTTCACCCTAACTGACTTCTACAATCAAATACAACAGATAAAGAAAATGGGAAATATCAAGGATCTGGCCTCCATGATCCCTGGCGTAGGGAAAGCAATAAAAGACGTTGATATCGACAACTCCTCTTTCAAGGGCATAGAAGCCATAATACAGTCCATGACACCGTACGAAAAGGAAAATCCTAAGGAAATAGACGGAAGCAGGCGTAAAAGGATAGCGGCCGGCAGCGGAACTTCGGTTGCAGAAGTTAACAGGTTGCTCAAGCAGTTCGAAGATACGAGAAAGGTAATGAAAAACGTTGCCGGAGCCGGAGCCATGAAGAACCTGAGAAACATGAAAAACATAAGAAGAAGATAACGAAGTAAAAATAATAAAACAATGACGGAAATACTCGACGGAAAGGCATTATCAAAAACAATAAAGGCGCGAATCGCCGAAAAAGTAAAACAAATAGTCGCCGAAGGCGGAAAGAAACCGCATCTCGCTGCAATTCTCGTTGGCGAGGATCCTGCCAGCCAGACATATGTTAACAGCAAGGAAAAGGACTGCAAGGAAGTAGGATTCGATTCAACCGTACTCAGGCTTCCGGCATCCATATCGGAAAAGGAATTGCTAGACAAAATAAAGGAACTTGACGAAAATCCTAACGTCGACGGGCTCATAATACAACTTCCACTGCCTGCACACATAGACGAGAACAAGGTAATCATGGCCGTAAGTCCGGAAAAAGACGTAGACGGATTTCATCCGGTAAACGTAGGCAAGATGATTTTGGGACTCCCCTCTTTCGTATCCGCAACACCGCTCGGAATAATGACCATGCTTAAGGAATACGGAATAGAAACGAAAGGCAAAAACTGCGTAGTCCTGGGACGCAGCAATATCGTTGGCAGGCCCATTGCAAACCTCCTGTCGCAAAAATCAAATCCGGGAGACTGCACGGTTACCATTTGTCATTCCCACACGAAAAATATCCGGGAGATAACGTTGAAAGCCGATATAATAGTAGTTGCAATAGGTATTTCAGAATTTCTTAAAGGAGACATGGTAAAAGAAGGAGCCGTAATAATAGACGTTGGAATAACACGTGTTGCCGACGCTTCCAAAAAATCGGGATTCAGGCTCCTTGGAGACGTTGAATACTCAACCGTCGCTCCTAAGGCATCATACATAACCCCGGTCCCCGGCGGAGTAGGTCCGATGACCCGCGTAGCCCTTCTTATGAACACTCTGAAAAGCCGCGAACAGAGGATTTCGTAAAATTTTAGTCCTCCATATGTTGGGGACGCAAAAGATCTACGACGGTTTTAACCGGATTAAACGTAGACACGGGCACTTCAACGAAATGCGTGTTCCACCCGCTCATCGATCCGTTCCACAAACCGGGAAGTTCCTGAGCCTTTAATTTGCGTCCCATATAACTTTTAAATGATATAAGACCGGTGGTTTTATCTACGTAATCGAAAAGATCGTACTTGGAACCATCCGGTTTTTTTACGGAGCATACTATATCAACCGGATTAAAATGAGTAGAAGATTCTAGGGCTTTTAATGCCTCCGGATCTTTTTTGTTTATTTGTGCCGCTTCCAATATCTGCAGGGATGTCGTCCCGTCCTTCTCTGCTATGATGAAAGGCCCGCCGCCTGGCTCACCTTCGTTCCTTACCATTCCGCACACCCTCATGGGTCTGTCGAGTTTCTTTATAAGCAAAACCAAAAACTTGTCTGCGGATATACGCGGCATTTCCGTACCGAAATTATCCTTGAGAAAACGACTGGCCCGGACAATAACGGAATTATTATCACATATATCATTGTTACTCAGAGCACGAAGTTGTTCCAAAAATACAGCCGACTGTTCACGGAGTTCGATAAGCCTGCCCATAAGTACTTTTTTCCATCTGTAAGTATCTTTTGCAAGAGACTCCTTTACGACATTGTCTATATTCTTTATAAATATTACGTCGGCGTCTATTTCGTTTAAATTATTCAAAAGAGCACCGTGTCCTCCCGGTCTGAAAAGAGGCTCTCCGTCTTCCTTAAGAAAAGGCTTGTTTTCCATATCCACGGCCATAATATTTGTTTCGGGTGACTGCAGAACGAATTTGATATAATAAGTACAGCCGTATCTTTTTTCATATTTTTCCTTTACCCCGGCTAAAAGGGCCTCGAAATCTTTCTTATGCTCCGGCGAAACGGTAAAGACCATATGCACGCTGCCGTCATGGCTGCGGGCATATCCGGCGCCTTCAACCATATGTTCTTCAAACGGAGTTCGGTTTCCCGACTGATATTTATGAAATTCTACAAGCCCCTTTGGCATTGCGGAATACCCGAGGCCTTTACCGAACAAAGTTAACTTAAGAATATTTTCCGGATCGAAAAACGGAAATTTTGCGGCATTGCTTATGAACATTCCGGCAACGCTGTCCTTTTCGGGAACATCTCCTTTTTCAATCAACTCCAAACCTTCGAAAAGGCCCTTGAACATTCGTGATGCCGCCCCCGACGCAGGAACGAACTTCACTACGGACCCCCCGTATTTTTCGGCGGTTTCTATAGCTTCTTTTATTTTAGTTTCATCCGGGCGTTCTATCCCGTTTCCTACGGTCGCCGGTGAAATTATTTTAAGAAAAGGAAAACCTTTTCTGTAATTTTCCATTTGTTCCGAACTGATTCCCTTAATCGACATAATAAAATTCCCTCCTGTATTTATAATTCGTACGAAGATTCTCAAAATCGCCAGGTTGCTCCCTGAGCCGTCTGTTTATAACGCTTACGGGAAAAATCGTATTTAATATTTCATATATATTTTTAATGTCTAACCCTTTAAAACAAAACGTATAATCCTTTTTATGATATTGCGACCCGTCGGCATTTTCCGGTATGGAAAACGAATAAAGATCTTTAAGTCCGAAAAATTCTGCCGTTTGCCTGACAGCCGCCGTAGTACCGTTGACTTTGCCTTCAAAAGAATATCCGGCTATATGCATTGTCGCCATATCGGTTACGGAAAGCAGATCCCTGTTTATTTCCGGCTCGTGATTCCATACGTCAAGGATCAGGGCGGACAACTTCTTCCTGCCGGCAAGCAAGGCGTCGTCACGAACGACTTCCCCGCGCGAAGTATTAATCAATATAGCACCATCCTTAAGTCCCGACATAAAACCTTCATCTACCATACCCCGCGTCTTTGAGGTAAGCGGAACATGAATGGTAACTATATCAGAATTGGCAAGAAGATATTCAAGCGAATAATAAGTTTTG
>JALCMP010000040.1 GCA_022648545.1 Bacteroidales bacterium
CAAAACCCGTTTTGGAAATGGTCTGCAGGTCAGCGAGCTGTTGAACGGTATGTCTCCTAAAGAAATAAATGTCCCCCCCCGGGCTGATCTGCCTGCTGAAAAATTATAGTAAAGACATTGAGATAACTGATATTCTCGATTCCGTAAAATCCGCAATAGACTGGTTCTCTTCTAACCGTCGGCCGGATCTTATTTTTCAGGATATAGAACTGAACGACGGACAGTGCTTTGAAATTTACCAGAATGTCAATATAGATTCGCCTATTTTTATTTTATCTTTAATACAACTTTGCCGGTGTAAAGTTGAAGGATTTAAAATTAAAGAATTATTTTTGACGTAATCTAATATTTTATACTATGAATTCTGATCAAATCTATGAAAAGGAGATCTTCCTGCAAAAAATAAAGCAGATGGAAGACCGTGACTTATTGTTGTCATATACCAGAAAAGCAGATTACCAGCCTTTATTTTCCGATATGGTTGAAGAAGAGCTGGCGCTCAGGGGATATGATGTTTCAGAACTGGAGTACGAAAATATCGATTCTTTGATAATAAAAAGAAAAGAGACCGATGACCTTGTGAAAATATTTACTGTGCCGGACGATTATCCCAAGGGCTGGGGAGACCTTGCAAAAAAAGAACTGGAAAAAAGGAAGTTCGATATTTCATCTCTATTTGCAACCGCAGCAAATAATAAAAAGATGTTAATCTCAGGCAAACAGGGCCGGTACATTATTTTGGGATATATTTTTTCTTTTCTCGGAGGAGTTGTCGGACTGTGTTTCGGCTTTAATTATGTTTTAGCCAAACGATCTTCAGTTAGCGGGGAATCCTATCCTAAATACAACAAAAACACCAGGAATCATGGTAAAATTATGTTGATTCTCTCTTTTGTATCGATTATCTTACAGATAATTCTTAGAAAGTCGTAAAAAATCAAATTTAAACAATATGAAAAGGTGTATTTTTTTTATTATCGCTTTAAGTCTGTTCCATTTGCAATCTTTTGCCTTCTGCGGAGCAGAGGGAGATAAAACGGCGGAGAACGTTGTTGAAAGGACGGATGCCAACAAATGTAATTTCTCATGTAAGGTTATAAATGGAAAAACCTTCTTGAATATAAGCGGAAGGGAATACGGCCCTTACTCTATGGATATACGTGATCTTCATTATATCTCTCCCGGTGATTTTGCCTTTATGTATAAAACTAATAATGGCAAAGAAGAATCGTTCTGGATAAATGTCTCCGGAAGGGTTTATGGTCCGTTTGAAAGGGGAGAGTTATTCGATAGCAGTGTCTTTGCTTATAAACTTGACGGATCGTGGTATGAAAACAATAATGGGATTTTGAAGGGGCCATTCCGTTATGCTACTCCTCATCAGCGGCGTAAGGCAGGGCGTGGAGCAATCAGCCCCGACGGGACGCAATTTATTATGGAAGAAGCCTATGATGATGATAATAAATGCCAGATATTAAATATAAATGGAACGATTGTTAATGTTAAAGGTTTATCAGGGGATTATATAATAAATGATTCGGGGCAGTACACATATTTTTTCTGGAATAAGAAGAAATTGCATGTGTGCATAAACGGACGGAATTATAGAATAAAAAGCGACAGGTAAAATCTCCTGTTGTCTTTGTGATCCGCATGGGGTTCGAACCCATGACCCCAACATTAAAAGTGTTGTGCTCTACCAACTGAGCTAGCGAATCGTTTTATCCGTTTCGGGGTGCAAATATAACTAAAACTCTTTAAACAATGCAAATTTTATGGAAAAAATTAAATTTGCAGAAAAAAAAACTTAAATGTTTAATGAATTCCGGAACAGCATATGCGATTTTTTAAATTCCGTCGATCTTTCATTCGAAGAAACTTCCGATGTTTTTATTTTGCGCGATAGGCGCTTCCTTATTTTTCCCGTACCGCTGTCGGGTTTTATTACATGTGATTCCAGTAAAGTCTTCCGCAATCTGGCTGCGGATGCTGAAAACGAATTATACGAAGGATATGATATCTTTTATTTGTATGAAGACCGATGGAGAAGTGCGGGGGACCTTTGTAAAAGCAGAATTCTTACGGCATCCGTACGGTTCCGTTCCGTTTTCGCCCGCAAGTGCAGTATTATATCCGGCGGCGGAAGTTCCGAAAAGATAAAACGCTTTATTAATGCATACCATTCTTACGGCTATGTGAAGAGCCGTTATTTATTCGCCCTTCGTACGGGAGAAGGAACGGTTGCGGCTGCTTCCTTTTCTTCCCCGAGGCCTATAATAAGAGATATGGAAGATTCTTCCCGCGTGAGATTTCTTTCATATGAATGGACCAGGTTTGCCGTACTTCCCGGTGTTCGTGTTGCCGGAGGCATGGGAAAACTGCTTAATGCCTTTATTTGTTCGCTCAGGGCGGAGCATGGTGCTATTCCTATGGAAATAATGACATATTCGGATAACGAATGGTCATGCGGGCGTTCATACGGGAAACTCGGATTCAAATATGTATCTGACAGGGCTCCGGTAAAATATTATGTAAATGCCGGAACTTTCGAAAGAATACCGCAACGTCGTTTCCAATCGTCCCTGTTTGCGGAAAATCCGGAAGGGAAGTATTATGCCATAACAAATATGGGAAGTCGGAAATATATCTTACCCGTTTTGTGAGACTTTTACCGGTTTTCTGTTCTTCTGCTTTATTTCTGTATTGTTCTTTCCTGAATTTATTCCCAGAACTATAGTGTCTCCTATATTTATCGTGCCGCATACGATGGCTTCCGCAATAGGATCTTCGGCATAATGCTGTATGGCTCTTTTAAGAGGCCGCGCTCCGTATACCGAATCGTAACCTTTACGGGCAATGAAATCCCTTGCCCCGGCGGTTATATGCAGCTCATAGCCGGCCTGTCTTACTCTTTCGAACAGTCCGCTTAGTTCTATGTTTATGATTTTTCTTATATCTTCCCTGGTAAGGGAATTGAATAGTATCTTTTCGTCCAGTCTGTTTAGAAATTCCGGTCTGAAAGTTTCGTTAAGGGCCTTTTTTATGATATCCTTTTGTCTGAGGGACGTATGTTCTTTTGTTGGAGATCCGTATCCTATGCTTTTGCTGAATTCCTTTAGTTCAACGCTGCCGGTGTTCGAAGTCAGTATGAGTATGGTGTTTCTGAAATCTATCTTGCGGCCGGTGCTTTCCGTAAGGCGTCCTTCGTCCAGTATCTGGAGCAGGATATTAAAAACATCCGGATGTGCCTTTTCTATTTCGTCTAGCAGGACTACGGAATAAGGTTTGCGCTTAACCATTTCGGACAATTGTCCGCCTTCGTCGTAGCCTATATATCCCGGAGGAGCGCCAATGAGTTTGCTTACCGAAGCATTTTCCATATATTCGCTCATGTCGAGCCTTATAAGGGAATCTTCCGAGTCAAACATATATTCCGCCAGAACCTTTGCCAGCTGTGTCTTGCCAACCCCTGTAGGACCGAGAAGCAGGAAACTTCCTATAGGCCTGTCAGGGTCTTTAAGTCCGGCTCTGCTTCTGAGAATGGCTTTTGTTATTGCATCCACGGCGGTATCCTGGCCAATTATCCTCTTTTTGAGCGTGGAAGCCATATTTCGGAGTTTGTTTTCTTCGCTTTCTGCTATTTTGTTTACGGGAATATGTACTGTATTGCTTACGACAGTGGCTATATCTTCTCCGTTTACGACAAGAGGTTTGCGATCCTGCTTTATTTCCCACTTGTCATAAGCTGCTTCCAGTTCTTTTTTCTTCGTCCTTTCCAAATCCCGGAAGATTATGGCTTCGTTGAGTTTGTATTTTTTCGCAGCATCGAGTTTCTTTATTTTAAGCAGCCCGATAGCTTCTTCCATTTTTATTATACTTCTCGGAGCCTTGCATCGCGTATTGTGCACCATGCTTCCGGCTTCGTCCATAATGTCAATAGCCTTGTCCGGAAGGAATCTGTCGTTTATATACCGTGTGCTTAGAGAAATACATAACTTGAGAGCATCTTCGGTATATTTTACCCTGTGATGCATCTCATACATATATTTGATCTGGTCGAGTATTTTCAAAGTCTCTTCATAGTTGGTAGGTTCTACGAGAACCTTCTGGAAGCGCCTGTTCAGAGCTCCGTCCTTTTCGATACTGTTTCTGTATTCGTTTATTGTGGTTGCTCCTATGCATTGCAATTCTCCCTTCGCCATAGCCGGCTTAAGCATTTCCGCCGCGTCTAATGTTCCTGGAGCTCCTCCGGCTCCGATTAGAGTGTGGATCTCATCTATGAATAAAATTATATTTCCATTCTCCTTGGTCTCTTTCAATATCTTTCTTATCCTTTCTTCGAATTGTCCTCTGAACTGCGTGCCGGCAACAAGACTGCCCAGATTTATAGAAAGTATCCTTTTACCTGATAACCATCTGGAAACTTTTCCCTGCGCTATTCTTAAGGCAAGACCATCTACGATGGCGGATTTTCCTACTCCGGGTTCGCCTATAAGAAGAGGATTGTTTTTCCTCCTTCTGCCGAGAATCTGTTCTACATGTTCTATTTCGCCGTCACGGCCGATTACTGGATCCAGTTCGCCCTTGGAAGCCGCATCGGTAATATCATATGCGTATTTTTCGAGAGTCGTCTGTTGTTTCTCGCGGGGAACGTCATGCGGGTTGAGTCCCATTGAGCGGAATATGGAATCATCTATGGAATTAGCATCCGAATCGTTCTGCGCGCCTTCCGAAACAGGGTCTATTTCCAGCTCGTCCGACGTATCATCGTCGGTGATGTTATTTTCTCCTTCCACATATAAATCAACATCTTCATCATCTTCGTAGGAATTTTCATCATCATCATCTTCCGCAACAGGGTCTTCATGTCTTTTAAGTACATCCGGGGTGTTGTTTTTTATTATTGTGTCGGAATTCCCGAAGAACAGCCCGTGGTTGGTAATTTCATTGAAAACATTTTCATAGGTAATGCCTTTGCCTTCGAGAAAATGTTCTGACAAACTGTTGCCGGCGCTTAGAATAGAAAGGAAAAGATGGAATATTCCCGGTTTCATTATGGAAAATTTGTGCGCCTCCGAATACATGCCTTTCAATATGGCTTCGCTTTCTCCGGTAAATGAAAGTTTTCCAGCATCTTCGAGAGGAACGCTTTCGCTGCTAATGATTATATTTCTGTCGAGTTTCTTCTTAAGTGCGGCTATGTTTACCTTATGTTCTTTGAGATAACTGACTACGTCGTCCTCATCATTGCGTAGTATGCCTAAAAAGAGATGGTCAGGCGTTATCGTGTACGAACCGAGCCTCATCGCTTCTTCTTTTGCGTATTCCAAAACCGTTCTGATTTCCTGGGATAATTGAGCTTCCATCCATTAAAAATATTTATGCAAAAATATAAAATATAGCGCAATAAAAACTACTTCATAAATTTTTTGTTAGCGAAAAAATCCCTATTTTTGTAAGCTTAACTGATAATTATTGATAATGGATATTGAAGAAATAAAAGCCGACATCCGGAAGATAAATATTGAAGATCAGATGAAGAGCGCCTACATAGATTACTCTATGTCAGTGATTGTGTCGAGGGCGCTTCCGGATGTTCGGGACGGACTTAAACCTGTCCAAAGAAGGGTACTTTACGGAATGGAAGGCCTCGGCCTTACATCTTCCGGAGAATATAAAAAATCAGCACGTATAGTCGGCGAAGTTCTGGGTAAATATCATCCGCATGGAGATTCGAGTGTCTACGAGGCAATGGTAAGAATGGCGCAGGGTTGGATATTGAGGTATCCGCTTGTACGGGGACAGGGTAACTTCGGTTCTATAGACGGCGATTCCCAGGCTGCAATGCGTTATACCGAAGCCCGTTTTACCGCACTTGCCGAGGAAGTTCTCCTTGATATGGACAAGGATACCGTGGACTTTGTGAACAATTTCGACGACACACTGCAGGAACCCGTTGTCCTCCCGTCTAAGGCTCCTCTGCTCCTGCTAAACGGAACATCCGGAATCGCAGTGGGAATGGCAACCAATATGCCTCCTCATAATCTTAATGAAATATGCGACGCCATAATAGCCTATGTTGATGATAATGATATAGATACCGAAGGGCTGATGAATTATGTCAAGGGTCCCGATTTTCCTACCGGGGGAATAATTCTTGGCGTACAGGGAATAAAGGATGCATATGAAACAGGAAGGGGACGCATAGTAATAAGATCCAAAACCGATGTAGAAGTCAACGAGCACGGACGCGAAACAATTGTTGTTACGGAAATACCTTACATGGTCAACAAGCGGGAACTTATAGAAAATATAGCCAGACTTGTTGAGGATAAGAAAATTTCCGATATCGCTTACATAAACGACGAAAGCGACCGTACAGGGATGCGAATAGTAATAAGGCTTAAGATGGGTGCCGTTGCCAACGTTGTCCTGAACAATCTTTTCAAGCAGACGGCGCTGCAGTCGAGTTTTTCCGTAAATAATATCGCACTTGTTGGCGGGCGTCCAAAATTACTTAACCTGAAACAGATTATAAAAAGTTTCGTAAAGCACAGGCATGATGTCGTAATAAGAAGAACCAAATTCGAACTCAACAAAGCGGAAGCCAGAGCCCATATACTCGAAGGCCTTTTGAAGGCTCTCGATTTTATAGACGAAGTAATAGATCTTATAAGGAATTCCAAGACTGTCGACGAAGCGAAGCAGAAACTTGTGGAAAGATTCGAATTTTCGGAGATACAGGCGACGGCGATAGTAGAAATGAAGCTCAGGCAGCTTGCCGGACTTGAAAGAGAGAAACTCCAGAACGAATATGCCGAACTTGAAAAGCGTATAGCTGATCTGAAGGATATTCTCGCCAGCGTGGACAGGCAGATGAACATAATAAAGGATGAACTTTCATTTCTTAAGACAAAATTCGGAGATAAAAGGAAAACCAGGATAGAAATGGCTGAGGGCGATTTCAATCCCGAAGATTTTTATCCCGACGACGATGTTGTCATTACCATATCGCATATAGGCTATATAAAAAGAACTCCTCTTGCCGAATACCGGCTGCAGAATAGGGGAGGTATAGGATCAAAAGGTTCGAATACCAGGGAGGAAGATTTTATAGAACATATATATATGGCCAATATGCATAGTACGATGCTGTTTTTTACCCAAAACGGCAAGTGTTACTGGCTGAAGGTTTATAACATTCCCGAAGGAACCAAAACTTCCAAGGGAAGGGCCGTTCAAAATATAATCAACATAGAACCTGATGACAAGGTATGTGCATATATGAACGTAAAGACTCTCGATGACGCCGATTATATAAACAATCATTATATAATCTTCGCAACCAAATCCGGAGTTGTAAAGAAAACTGTTCTCGAAGAATATTCACGCCCCAGGCAAAAGGGAGTAAATGCCATAACCATAAGGGAAGGCGACGAACTTATGGAAGCCGTCCTTACTGACGGAAACGATCATATATTAATTGCCGGCAAAGAAGGCAAATGTGTTAGATTTGATGAAAAGGATTGCCGTCCGATGGGCAGGACCGCTTCCGGCGTACGTGGTATAGATCTGTCCGACAAAGACGAAGTCATAGGAATGATCTGTGTTAATCCCGAAAATGAAGGGGCGGAACACAGAAACGTTCTGGTTGTAAGTGAAAACGGATACGGTAAGAGATCCGAACTGGAAGATTACAGGACTACCAAACGCGGTGCCAAGGGGGTAAAGACTATAAATATTACCGAAAAGACCGGCAAACTTATAGCAATAAAGGATGTTGCGGATGAAAACGACCTTATGATAATTAATCAGTCCGGTATTGTGATAAGAGTTGCTGCATCTGATATAAGAGTGGCGGGAAGAGCAACACAGGGCGTTAAACTCATTAATATAAGAGAAGGTGATGCGATTGCCGCAATATGCGTAGTTAACAAAAGCGATGACGACGTTCCGACAGAACAGGTAGATGTCGTTGCCGACTCTGCTGATGTGGCTTCCGTTTCCGACGGTTCTTCTGAAGAGTCCGTGGAAAGCTGAGCATTACATTAGACATATTTATTTATATATAATTTCAACAAAACTAACGGGTACAATATTATGAAAAAATTATTCGGCTATTTATTATTATTTCTGACTGCTTTCCAGCTGAATGCGCAGACAAAAGATGAAGCCGCTGCCCAGAAGGCTCTGGTTAAGGCTAAATCCGTGGCTGCAAATCCTAAAAAAGCCAGGAAAGCTTCTACATGGCTCAGATTGGGAGAAGCATATGTGAATTGCTATGATGCTCCTATTTCCGGAGTATGGTCCGGTGCACCTAAATTGCAGGTTAAATTGTTTTTCAAGGATCAGCAGATCCTTTCTACTTCCGAAGTTGAAAAAGGCGGAACCGTATTTTCTGTAGATCATTATTCAGATAAGGATCTTTATTATGACAAGAGCGGCAAGCTTCAGGCCTGGATCGTTACAAAACCGGTTAACGATGAAGACAATCTTGGCGAAGCTGTAAAAGCTTATGATAAGGCTGCCGAACTTGATAATCACGGTTCTTCCGAAAAGGATATAAAAGCAGCAATAAAGGGGATACAAAACCGTTATTTTAATATAGCTCTGAGTTATCATCAGCTCGGCGACGATGCAAACGCATCCGATTATTTCGTAAAAGCTTATCAGACGTCGTCTAATCCCGTTCTTAACGAAAACGATACAACTTCGATGTATTATGCTGCCTATACCGCACAAATGAGCGGTAATAACGAGAGGGCATTGGAATATTTCCAGAAATGCTATGAAAACGGTGTTTTCCAGAACGGAGATATATTTTCACTTCTTGCAAACAGCTATATGGCCAAGGGAGATACCACAAAATCAAAAGAACTTCTTTCTACCGGAGTTTCCAAATACCCGCAAAATCAAAATATATTGATTTCCCTTATAAATCTCTACATACAGACAAAGGATGATCCCGACAAAATATTGAATATACTTCATGTCGCAGAGAAAAACGAGCCTAAAAATGCAAGTCTTTATTATGCAGAAGGCGGCGTATATTTGAAAATCGACAGGTTTGATGATGCAATCGCAACCTTCAGGAAATCTTCCCAGGTAGATAAGAACTATTTCTGGGGACCTTTCAGTGTTGGGCAGGCCTATTACAACAAAGCGGTAAAATTACAGACAGAAGCCGCCAAGGAGATGGATGATGCAAAATTCCAGGCTATGAACAAACAAATGGACAGTTGTCTTAGAGCTTCTATTGAACCTTTCGAGAGAGCATATTCCATAGCTCCGAATACTCAGTTGAAAGCCGGAGTTGCCGAATATCTGAAGAACATATATTTCCGTTTCAGAAGCGAAAGCCAGGAGAATATGGATAATTATAAGAAATATAAGGAAATAGCCGACAGTGGTGTTCAGCCGGCACAGCAGCAGTCTTCTTCCGAAGAGAAAAAGTAGAATAATATATATTATATAAAAAGGAGCGTCCGGATTTTTCCTGACGCTCTTTTTTTGCATATGGGCGTTTATAAAACGTGTAAAGGAATTTATTCTATTTTGTCTGTTAATTCTCGGACAATCTTGAACCTGTTGAAGAATTCTTTTGCAAATACCCTTAGTACCGTATATGTGGGAATGGCTATCAGCATGCCGAAAATACCTCCGAGCTGTCCGGCCATAAGAATTACTATAAAAATCTCAAGGGGATGTGCCTTAATGCTGTTCGAATATATGAAAGGCTGGAAAACCAGTATATCTATTATGTGAGTGCATATGAATATGGATATCAATTTTATAAGAAGAACCCCAAGCCGGGGATCGGAAACCCCGCCGTATAGAGATATTACGCTCATGATTATTCCGAAAAGGCCGGCGAAAATAGGACCTATGTAAGGTATTACATTCAGTACGCCCGATATGAATGCGAGTATAACGGCAAGTTTAAATGAGATTCCTCCTATAAGGTACAATCCCGTAGTGTTCAATAATGTTATGCACACCGTTTCCAGTGTTATTCCCGTAAAATATCTTACCAGAAGGTTGTTTACACTGTGCAGCACGCGTTTCGTATTGTCTTCATACCTGGTGGGGACAATTCCTATTATCATGTTGGTAAACATGTTTTCATCCTTCAGAAAGAAAAAGGAAGTGAAGATTACCGTAAATGCCGTTATTACAAAGTCCATGATAAAAGATGTAACCGAACTGAAGAAATCGGTAAACAAATTGAAATTTATTATATCCTGTATCTGCGACATAATCAGCGACTCAATGGTAACGTTAGGGTCCATGGTAGGGAAAAAGCGGTGGAGCATTATATCATATTTCGCCAGAGGTATTGCCAGATTCAGCCGTATGGCATTGAAGTCTATCTTGCTCATGTCTTCGATAAGTTCTCCGGCTAGAGGTATCAGAAAAAAGAAAAATGCGGAAATGGCGGCAACTAGAAAAACAATGGTAAATATGGCTGCCAGGGACGACGGCATTCTTACCTTTCCTATTTTTATATTGCGCAGAAAAGACATTATAGGCTTTCCTATAAGGGAAAAAACCGCAGCAACCAAAATGCTTATCAGAATGGAGCTGAAATACCACGCTATGAATCCTATTATGGCGCATATGGCTATTGCTATTATGTATTTTGATAATTTATTCATTCGAAAGTTTTTCCATCTTCAAATGTAAGTTATTTATCGTGAAAGAACAATATATGAAAAAAGAGTTGCCGTGTAAGGCAACTCTTGAAGATCTAAAATGCAAATATTCTGTTAATTTATTGTTTTCAGGTCTTATTTTTCTGGATTCTGGCTCTCCGGTCTCGGATTGGCAACTGCTACGTTTATAGTACGTCCCATATGTTCCGAACCGTTTAAAGCATCAATGGCTTTTTTAGCGGCCTCGTCATCGGGCATTTCAACGAATCCATAACCTCTTGACCTGTGAGTCTCCTTGTTAAGAATGATTCTTGCAGATGTAACCTCTCCGAACGGCTCAAATAAAGCAGCCAGATCTTCTTTCCTAGCTTTGAAGCTTAGGCTTGACACAAAAATGTTCATAGTGACAGTTAATTTTGTTTGTTAAAATTGCGTTATTGAATAATCATTTCATCAATAACTAATACAAATTTAGATATTTTAAATTAATAAGCAATACTTTTGAAAAATATTTTAGGGCTTTGAATGCAGTTCTAAATAACTCTCTATCAGAACTATCTTTTGTCAGGATTTCCCTCGTAGAAGTTTATGTAGGCTCTGTTCACGGTTCTTATTCCTCCTTTCGTAGGATAATCTCCGGAGAAATACCAATCTCCGCTGTGTTCCCGGCATGCCGTATGCAGACCATGTATTGATTGATAAATTATGGAGACTTTGCATTTGGTTCCTCTGGGAGTAACCATTTCCGCTATCTTCCTGGAAATGGAATCGGTATCGAATTGGGCGTAAATCTCCTTGACGAAATTTGTCTCTATGATTTTTCCTGTTTTTTCATATATATCTTCCGCTTCCCTGCACTTTTCGTAAACTTTCCCCGGAATATCTTCGCGGCCGTTTTCCTTTAAAAGCTCCATGGCGGCATTAAACGCTATGAATTCACCCATACGGCTCATATCAATTCCATAACAGTCGGGGTATCGAATCTGAGGAGAAGATGAAACTATTATAATCTTTTTGGGCTCCAGACGTCCCAATATCTTTATTATACTTTGTTTTAGTGTGGTTCCTCTCACAATACTGTCGTCTATTACAACAATGTTGTCCTTTCCGGGGACTATGGAATTGTATGTTATATCATATACGTGAGTAGCAAGATTGTCGCGGCTGTTGCCCTCCGCAATGAAAGTACGCAGCTTTATATCTTTTATCGCAAGTTTTTCGGTCCTTACCTTATGGCTCAATATGGAAGATACTTCTTTTTTATAGAATGTCGACGATTCGGACGACTTGTCTATAACGGAATGTGCCGAATTATATTTTTCCCTTGCCTGGCACAGCATTTCAACTTTTTTCTCATTGAGGACTTCGTTTAATTTTTCCATCATTCCGTAATATGCGACTTCTGCCGTATTTGGAATGAAAGAAAAGACCGTATGGTCCAGATCATAATCTATTTCCTTGAGAATCTGCGGACATACCAGACTTCCGAGCATTTTGCGTTCCTTGTATATGTCGGCATCGCTTCCGCGAGAGAAATAAATTCTTTCGAAAGAGCATGGGCGCGGGTTGTCCGGTTTTGATATACAGCTTATAGAGGCATCTCCGTTTCTTCTTATTATTAGGGCTTCTCCGGCTCCAAGTTCCTTTACGCTTTCATATTTTACATCCATCACCGTTTGTATTACGGCGCGTTCGGAAGCTACGACCACTATTTCGTCATCATTATAATAAAAACAAGGCCGGATGCCCCATCTGTCCTTGAACGCGAACGCTTCTCCGCTGCCTGTCGAGCCTATTATGCAGAAACCTCCGTCCCAGTTTCTGGAAGCTTCCGTAATAATGCCTTCCATGTCGATATTGTCTTCGATCATTCTGTCGAGATCCTTGCCTTTATAACCTTCTCCTTTAAATTTCCTGTAAAGGTTTGAATGATGATCGTCAAGCAGATATCCGAGTTGTTCTAGCATTATGAAAGTATCCGAATTGCTGCGGGGATGTTGGCCCTGGGCCACAATGCTGTTGAAAATTTCATTTACGTTGGTTAAGTTGAAGTTCCCCGCAAGACAAAGATTTCTGCTCCGCCAATTGTTTCTCCTCAGGAAAGGATGGACGTAAGAAATACCGCTGTGTCCCGTCGTACTATATCTTAAATGCCCCATATATACTTCTCCTATATATGGCATTTTTTCCATATATGAAGAATCTTCTGGAATGCCGTTTTTTTTGGCAAAAATTGCCTTTTCGGTTTCTATGGATTTATATATGTTTTCGAAACAAGCCTTTATGGCGGTATTTCCCAAATGTCTGTCTCTGTAGATGTATTCTTCTCCCGGTGATGCTTCAAGTTTTATACATGCCACGCCGGCACCTTCCTGTCCCCTGTTATGTTGTTTTTCCATAAGCAGGTAAAGTTTTTTGATGCCGTAATCATATGATCCGTACTTTTTTTTGTAATAAGACAGCGGTTTCAAAAGCCGTATCAATGCTATTCCGCATTCGTGTTTGATAGCTTCGCTCATATTTGCATTTCGATTGAAGAATTCGACGGTGCAAATATAATTCATTTTAAAAATTATGAGCCTAAAAATTCCATCATATTGTTCAACGTTGAAATTAATTTTCTCAATATCATAACAGAGATGTTTCCCAGACCGGGTATCCAGAAAGTTAAAGCTGCTGATGCAAAGGAATATAGAGTTGCCGTAACAATCGGAATGGCTGTCAGGTTGGTAATAAGAAAACGCGACGGTTCTGTTCCGAAATAATAAAAAGCTATCGGCATGGTTGTTATCTGGCAGGAAACGGAAATGGAAATCGTATTCCATGTATACAGAACGGCTTTTTTTAAAAAAAACGGAATATTGCGGTCTGATACCATCTTTTTCATCGCCTCTGAAATAGGTTTGTAAAAGGCGGCGATTCCTGATATTGCCGCAAAAGAGAGCTGGAAACTTATTTCAGTCATCTGGTGCGGCTCTACTGCGGTTATGATTGCAGCAGAAAGTGCAATCATATCCCATTTGCCTGTTTTCCTGCCGGAAATTTTTGATATTTTATAAAGCATTATCATAATAGCAGCCCTTACTACCGAAGGACTCATTCCGGTAATGAAAGCATAACATGCTATTATAATACATGTCAAAACCAGTTTTATTATTTTGCTCTTGTATCCGTATCCTATGATTCCTAGAATGGAACTGACTATCATGTAAATTATACCGAGATGCATGCCCGACAGTGCAAGTATATGTGCGGCACCGGCTTTTCCATAAGCTTTTTTCAGGCCTGGATCGACACCTCTTTTATCTCCGAGCGTAAGAGCTTTTATTACGGGAAGATCGCGTTGGTCTTTTACCAGCCTCCCCATCCCTTTTTCCAGATCGTTTCTTAAACGGTAGGCAAATGCCGGTTCGTTCTGTTCAGTTCTTTTATTATTGTGATCCGGTTTTGTGTGAACAGCCACATTGGAAATTCCGAGAGAAAAGAAAGCTGTAAGAAACAGAATAATGTGTATGTATCCCGATACTTTGCAACGTCTTTTTTTACGCTTTTTCCTGAGAATGACGGAAGAAAAAATAGAGAGTAAGCAGATTATCCACATTAAGGAAAAAAGGAAGCCGGATCTTTCTTCTTCCGCATGTATTAATGCAATCGCCGAACCGGCACAAAAAGATGCCGCAAAAATTCCTGCCCCTCTTCCCATCAACTACGAACTTTGCTATAAAATTAAGGAAATTTTCTATTCTTTCGTCGTTTTTATTGGTGTATATTTGCAAAAATATAATATGAAAAAGATAGCCTTTATCGTAAATCCTATTTCCGGTTCCGTAAATAAGGAAAATACCCTGGCTTATATAAAAGAAGTTTTTCAAAATAGAAAGGATTTCGTGGCTTCTGCATATGTTACGACCGGACCAGGCGATGCCTTTAGGACAGCACGAAATTTTGCGGATCAGAAATATGATA
>JALCMP010000041.1 GCA_022648545.1 Bacteroidales bacterium
AAACTCGAAGAATTAAATACCGGATGGCACTATCTTTCGCTGGAAAAAATATTTTTCGAAAACAGGGTCTACAGAATCCTTGAAGACAATGCCAAGAGCTGGGAGGCTCAGCTGGACGAAGTCTTTAAAAAGATGGCGGAGTATGAAAGTCTTCTGCGGCATCCTATAGAAAAAGAAGATATTCTCAAGCTGGTTGAAAAGCCGGTGAGGAAAATTTCCAAATTTGACGTAAAGGATATTACCAACAAGATATCTTCTATAGAAAAAGAAATAGAAAAAACCGAATACGATCTCCGGCACATCATAGAATATACGATAGCATATTATGGGGATCTTAAGCAAAGATACGGATCCAAATATCCCAGACTGACTGCTCTGGGTGATTTCGAAACGATTTCGGCTACGAAGGTTGTTGCCACCAACGCCAAATTATACGTAAACAGGGATGAAGGTTTCATAGGAACCGATCTCAAGAAGGATGACAAGGCGGAATATTTGTGCGAATGCTCGGATATAGACGATGTAATCATATTCCTTAAGAACGGACTGTACAAGGTAACGAAAGTCTCCGAAAAAGCTTTCGTGGGAAAAGATATAATATATGCGGGTATATATATTAAGAATGACAAAAGAACCATATACAACGCAGTATACAAGGACGGGAAAAGGGGATTCAACTACGTAAAAAGATTTTCGGTTCCAAGTGTGACGAGAGATAAGGAATATGATCTTACCAAAGGCTCTCCCGATTCCAGAATTCTATGGTTCAGCGCCAATCCCAACGGCGAGGCAGAGGTGATAAAAGTATTCATCCGTCCCAGACCAAAGCTGAAAAAGCTTATTTTCGAATATAATTTTGCAGACCTTGCAATAAAAGGGCGCAATTCCATGGGCAATATCTTGTCAAGAAACCCTCTGCACAAAATACAACTTAAATCAAAAGGAATTTCCACGATAGGAGGAAAATCCATATGGTTCGA
Organism: Bacteroidales bacterium; assembly: GCA_022648545.1. Taxonomy (GTDB): domain Bacteria; phylum Bacteroidota; class Bacteroidia; order Bacteroidales; family UBA932; genus Egerieousia. The sequence goes on from JALCMP010000041.1 coordinate 981, forward strand.
TACAGACATAAACAGACTTAACGAAGATTCGCACGGTCTTTTCATTGGAGAGTTCAAGGATGACGAGCAGATCCTTGTAATATGCAGGGAAGGAAAATATTATACTACAAACTACGACCTTAGCAACCGATATCAGGGATCCCTTCTTAAAATAGAGAAATTCGACGGCGGAAAAGTCTTCAGCGCCATATATTTCGACGGAGCTTCCGGATTTTATTATATTAAAAGATTCCGTCTCGATATAAGCGAAAATATTGTTGCAAGCTTTATTTCGGAGGATGCGAATTCAAAACTGATCGGGCTTTCGGAGGACGAACATCCGTGCATTACAATAAAATTCGGCGGGAAGAATCAAAACCGGGCGGAAGAAATAATAAACGCCGAAGAATTTATAGGAATCAAAGGATTCAGGGCAAAAGGCAAACGGCTTACAACTTATGAAGTAGCCGACGTCAGCTTTTCGACTCCGCTCGAAACGGATGAATCGGAAATAAAAAAATCCGGGGACGATAAACAGGATAACATAGACGAACAGCTGTCGGAAGAGAAGGAAACGATTTCCGAAAACGACGAAAACGATTCCCCCACCCTCTTTTAAGTATCTTTCAACATATCACTATTTTATATTTTTTAAAATGATCATTTCCTTATGTGGCTTCATGGGGGCCGGAAAAACTACGATAGGCAAAAATATGGCCTCCGAAATAGGATGTAAATTCATAGACCTCGACAATTACATCGAAAAAAAGACAGGCATGAGCATAAACGAATTCTTTTCGCTTAAAGGCGAATCGGAATTCAGGAAAGAAGAAAACATTTCATTACGGGAGATTCTGGAAAAATATTCTTCAAAAAGATGCAAGAAGCTTGAAGATAATCTTATTCTTGCTTTAGGAGGCGGAACATTAACGACAGAAGCCAATACCTTGCTTATTAAAGCGCGAACCTACTGTATTTATCTCAGATGCCGCAAAAGCGAACTTGCAAAACGTTTGGAAAAAAGCAACTCGCAAAGGCCTGTATTAAAGAATAAAAGACGAGAAGAGCTTGAGAAATATATTTACGATCTTGTTCAGGAACGCGAACCTTCATATTTCGACTGTGCCGATCTGGCTGTTGAAATAAACGACGGAGATCTGAAAAACACTCTGGACAGAATATTGAATACAATAGATATTTTGTAAATTAAAGATTCGGCCTAAAAGACTTCCTCGTTGCGTATATCCTTTATTCTGAGCTGAAGGGTTGCCATTCCTCTATAAATATTTTCAACTATATTGTAGCATATATCTATAGGGTTGCCGGCATTTATATGTTCGAAATGATCGGAAAGATTAAAAGCTATAGCCGAAATGGTTCTGTTCGGATTATCTTCCTGCAGAAGCTCTAGTTTTAGATGCCCCTTTTCGTTGCCTACCTTTTTGCCGTTTCCGCTGTCATATACGTTGTCAGTCTCAAAAACAGGAGAAGGATTGCCGGGCCCGAAAGGCTGAAACTGTTTTAGTATGCGACAAAATTTGGGAGTAATCTGCCGGAAATCCATTTTGCAATCAATCTTTACTATTGGGGTAAGTATCTTTTTGGTTATTTTTTGAGAAACGAACTCTTCGAATCTTTGTCTGAAAGCCGGAAGATTTTTCTCTTCCATAGTTAGTCCGGCAGCATATGTATGTCCGCCGAAATTAATCAGCAAATCAGAACAGCTCTCTATAGCTTCATAAAGATCAAACCCTGCAATACTTCTTGCTGAACCTGTTACATAATCGTTGGATTTAGTTAAAACTACCGTTGGCTTATAGAATGTTTCTACAAGACGACTGGCAACTATGCCTACAACGCCCTTGTGCCAGTTACGATTATATACGACAGTGGAATTCATTGAAGAAAAGCCGTTCATGTTCTTCACCATATTTATGGCCTCTATCGTTATCTCCCTGTCTATGCTTTTCCTTTCCCTGTTATGCTCATCTATTTCATTCCCATACTTTATCGCACTAATATCATCGCTGGATGTAAGCAGATCCACGGCTGTCTTGCCGCTTTCCATCCTTCCGGCCGCATTTATCCTGGGACCTATCTTAAATACTATATCGTCGAGAGTGATAGGATGCTTGTCGAGTCCGCAAAGCTTTATTATCGAATGCAGTCCTTTCCTGGGCGCACGGTTCAGCTGTTCCAAGCCAAAATAGGTCAATATCCTGTTTTCCCCTATTACGGAAACCAAATCGGCGGCAGTACTTACTGCAACCAGATCCAAAAGTGGCGTAATTGTTTCGAAAGGTATCTTATATTTTTGAGTATATCCCTGCACGAATTTGAAACCTACCCCGCATCCGCACAAATCGTCGAACGGATATTTATCGTCGGAGCGCTTGGGATCAAGTACTGCAACGGCATCGGGGAGTTCGTCTCCAGGGAAGTGATGGTCACAAATGATAAATTCTATATTCTTTGCCGATGCATATTTTATTTTTTCTACGGCCTTTATACCGCAATCCAGCGATATTATAAGAGAGAAACCATTTTCCGAAGCAAAATCTATCCCTTTGTAAGAGATACCGTATCCCTCGTCATATCTGTCGGGGATGTAATAATCAAGATTATCAGTATAATTTCTCAGAAAGGAATAAACCAGAGCGACCGCAGAAGTTCCGTCAACATCATAATCACCGTATATAAGGATTTTCTCTTTTGAAAAAATAGCTTCATGCATTCTGTCCACCGCCTTTTCCATATCGGTCATCAGAAAAGGATCGTTCAACATTGACAGACTGGGCCTGAAAAAAGTCCTGGCCTCTTCGTATGTAGTTATATCCCTCTGCACCAAGAGAGAACTCAGTATATTATCTATATCCAGTTCGCGCGATAATTTTTGTACGGCCCTGGCGTTGCATTTTTCCTTTACTACCCACTTTTTATCTTTAGAACTGCTTACCATAACGTACAAATTTACTCAATATTTCCAAGATAAGATTACAAATTGCGGCAAATTATCGGTTACGCTGTCTTATTGCTTCATAACACAACACCGCGGCAGAAACGGAAACATTAAGGGAGTCCATATGCCCAAGCATCGGAATTTTGATTTTTGCATCAGAGACATCCCTCCAGAACCCCGATAATCCCGTAGACTCTGTTCCCATAACAATAGCGCACGGACGGATCATGTCCGTTTCATAATACCATAAGGAATCCTGCAACTGCGCTGTAAGAATAGATATCCCCTTTTTATGCAACCAATCAAGTGCATCTTCATCAGAGCATGCCACAACCTGCATTGTAAAGATACCGCCCAGACTTGCCCTTATCAGGTTGGGATTGAAAAGATCTGTAAGAGGATCACAAACGAGAACGGCGTCAACCCCGCAGGCATCGGCGGTACGCAACACGGCTCCCAGATTCCCTGGCTTTTCAACACTTTCCAGCACAAGAACAAGAGGGTTACCGGATTGGGGATCACGCAGCATTATATCGTTGAGCGACATTTTTTTCTCATGAACGACCGCCAATATTCCTTCCGTAGTTTCCCTGCAGGCTATACGGGAATATATTTCAGATGAGACGGAAAACATTTCTGAAGATCTCACTTTCTCTGACAAAATTCCAGGCAAATCTTCCTTACTTTCCTCCATCAGATCAGGAACATAATACACGCTCCTAATTATGAAACCAGAGTTCATGCAGGCACATATTTCCCTTTTCCCCTCAACAATAAACAATCCTTCTTCTCTTCTTTTACGGGATTTCTCCCTGAGGGAGATAATCTCCTTTATCCGGGGATTGCGGAAGGATGTTATTTCCATAATAATTTTATTTATAGCTTTCCGGCCTCATCTGGGGAAAGAACAATACATCCTGTATTGTTTGCTTGTTTGTCATAAACATGGCAAGACGATCTATCCCTATACCCATTCCAGAGGTAGGAGGCATGCCGTATTCCAGGGCACGGATGAAATCCATATCTATGAACATGGCCTCGTCATCCCCCTTATCCTTAAGCTTAAGCTGATCGCGGAAACGTGCCAGCTGATCTATGGGATCGTTAAGTTCGCTATATGCATTCGCAAGCTCCTTGCCGCATACGAAGAGTTCGAATCTCTCTACAAGATCAGGGTCTTTTCTGTGTCTCTTGGTCAATGGCGATGTTGAAACAGGGTAATCTATTACAAACGTCGGCTGTATAAGATTCTTCTCGCAGAATTCCCCGAACAGTGCATCTATAAGCTTGCCTTCTCCGAAAGAAGGCTCAAAGGGAACATTAAGCTTTTTGCAGACATCCCTCAATTGATCTTCGTTCATGCCCTTTACATCAACTCCGGCATATTGCTTTATTGCATCGAGTATCGGAAGTCTTTTAAAAGGTCCGCCGAAATTAAGATCCACATCGCCCATCTTTACTTTAGTGGTTCCATGCAAAGCCAGAGCAACGGTTTCTATCATTTTCTCCGTAAAGGTCATCATCCAATTATAATCCTTGTAGGCGACATATATTTCCATTGTCGTAAACTCAGGATTATGAGTTCTGTCCATTCCTTCGTTCCTAAAATCCTTTGCAAACTCATAAACTCCGGAATAACCTCCGACAATAAGTCTTTTAAGATATAGCTCGTTTGCGATTCTAAGATAAAGATCCATATCAAGAGTATTGTGGTGGGTTATGAACGGACGCGCGTTAGCCCCGCCCGGTATCGGCTGGAGTATGGGCGTTTCCACTTCGAGATATCCTTTATCATCAAAGAACTTACGCATGGTCGATATTATGGCGGAACGCATCCTGAAAGTTTTTCTGACATCAGGATTTACAATGAGATCCACATACCTTTGACGGTATCTCAACTCCGGATCGGAGAAAGCATCGTACACCTCGCCGTCTTTTTCCTTTACTATCGGAAGCACGCGAAGGGATTTGCTCAGCAACTTAAGTTCCTTGGCATGTATGGTTATCTGTCCGGTCTGGGTTACAAAGACAAAGCCCTTGATGCCTATTATATCGCCTATATCGAGCAGTTTTTTGAAAACCGTATTATATAATGTCTTATCGTCTCCGTCACATACTTCATCACGTTTTATATATACCTGAATCCTTCCCGATTCGTCCATAAGTTCTATGAACGATGCCGCTCCCATTATCCTGCGGCTCATCATTCTTCCGGCAACGGATACGTTTGAATACTTTTCGTCTCCGTCTTTGAATCCTTCCGAAATCCCGGCTGCCGTTTCATTTACATCCCACAGTTCGGCCGGATAAGGATTTATGCCAAGCTCTCTGAGTTTGGCAAGAGAATTCCTTCTGTTTTGTTCCTGCTCGTTTAAATTTTGTTCCATAACTCGAATTTATTGCCTGCAAATTTAGTTTTTTTATAAACATAAAAAAAGAGCCGCCTCTATAGAAGACGGCCCTTTCGTTATTATTAATGGCTGTAAAACTTATTTAAGGTTTGTCTTAAGCAAATTTTCTATATCATCTTTAGATACCTGTCTCGCTATTATCTTTCCGCTGCCGTCAACGAAAATATTTTGCGGGATATATCTTACATAATATTTTTTTGCAACTGCATTGTTCCAGTAGCCCAGATCCGAAACCTGATACCATTTCAAGCCGTCCTTCTCAATAGCTTCCTTCCACTTGGATTTATCACTGTCAAGCGAAACTCCTACTATTTCAAAACCTTTTGAATGGTATTGTGCGTATATTTCCTTAAGCCTCGGATTGAATTTCCGGCACCAGCTGCACCAGGAAGCCCAGAAATCTATCATGGTAATCTTGTTTTTACCATATATGCCGGAGAAAGTCACCGGTTTTCCGGAAGTATCATTTTGCGTAAAATCGGGAGCAACTACACCCTTCTGCAAACCTTCGAGGATATTTACAATGGTATCCAACATGGTTATGTTCTTATTACCGTCGAATTTCTCCATGGCCTTGAATTCGGTTATCTTTCCAGATACTGAGTCAAGAGAAATTTTCTCCACGTTATTTACCAATTCCGAAAGAGCTATATAAGAATGAGGATTCTTTATGGCATAATTACTCATCGACTCTTCATGTTTTGTTTCAACACTATCGAATTTCGCAGCTATTTCATCCTTGACCTTTGCGGGAGTAGCAGGATCACGGTAAAGGGCCATTAGCGAATCGGCATTTATGGCCTTGTACATTTCATTTGACACGTTCTTAAGGGAATCCAGAACCTTCTGCGTTGGAGCGCCGGAAATTTCCACACCTTTTCCGTGTTTGCCAAGATCTATACTTACCTTGATGTCCGAGTTTTCCAGGAACAACAAGCACATCCTGGGATTACCCTTTGACCCTATCATAACATACTGCGGAGTGGCTATGCTGCCCCTGAAAACCGCCACGCCGTTTTTAAGAACCGTGGTATCGCTTATGGCATCGTCTCCAGCTTGTCTGTTAGTCAGGTAAAGGGTGTCCGCAACTTTTGTGGAATCTCCGCCTTTCACATCAACGGTTACCTTAAACCCTTTCCGGGAATTACTGCATGCCGTCAAGCCGGCCAATGCAAGAATTAAAAATACTTTTTTCATAAGATCTATTTTATATTGTATCTTCTTCCTGAACATGCGAAGCGACCTTGGTCTGCTTTGCCTTCATCATACTCTCGTATTCGTCCCTGGAAGCAACAATAAAATTGTCGAAATCCCTCTGCCCGGTGCCGGCCGGTATGAGGTGACCGCAAATTACATTCTCCTTAAGACCTTCGAGAGTATCCACACGGCCACGTATAGCCGCATCACTTAAGACTTTCGTTGTCTCCTGGAAAGAAGCGGCGGACATGAAGCTGCTCGTTTTCAGTGCAGCCTTGGTAATACCCTGCAGTATCTGTTCTGCAGTGGCAGCAACGGCAACCCTGGCGGTTACAATATTCTTGTCCTGTCTTTTCAACATGGAATTTTCGTTACGCAATTCCCTGAGAGTTACAATTTGTCCGGCCTTAAGATTCTGGGAATCTCCGGCATCGGTAACAACTTCCTTGTCCCAAATATCGTCGTTCTCTCTCATGAAATCCCATTTATCCACAATCTGCTCGTGCAGGAAATTCGTATCGCCCGGATCACTTACCTTCACCTTGCGCATCATCTGTCTAACGATGATTTCAAAATGCTTGTCGTTGATCTTAACACCCTGCATCCTGTAGACTTCCTGTATTTCATTTACGATATATTCCTGCACTCTCGTAGGTCCGAGAATTGCAAGTATGTCCGCAGGAGAAATCGCACCATCGGACAAAGGCATTCCCGCCTTTACATAATCGTTTTCCTGAACAAGTATCTGCTTGGACAATGCGACCAGATAATGCTTTTCCTCTCCGGTTTTTGATTTGACTATTATTTCTCTGTTTCCCCTTTTAATCTTGCCCATTACAACTTCTCCGTTGATTTCCGAAACCACAGCCGGGTTCGACGGATTTCTTGCTTCGAACAATTCGGTTACACGAGGAAGACCGCCGGTGATATCTCCGGATTTTCCTATTGCCCTAGGTATCTTTATGAGAATATCTCCGATTTTCACATCCTTTTTATTCTCAACCATAACGTGGGCGCCTACAGGCAGATTATACTGCTTGAGTTCGTTCCCGTCCTTATCAACAATCTTAATGGAAGGGTTCTTGGTCTTATCCCTGCTCTCTATGATGACTTTTTCCTTATGCTGGGAATACTCATCCATGGCTTCTTCCCTGTAGGTTACTCCGTCTATCATGCTTTCGAAAACTATACGTCCGGCCATTTCGGTAATGGTTATGGCATTATAAGGATCCCACTCGCATATTTTGTCACCTTTCTTTACAATATCCCCGTTCAAATGGAACAGTATGGCACCATAAGGAATATCATGTTCAGAAAGAGTTATATCTGTAACAGGATCGACTATTCGCATTTCAGCCGTACGACCTACAACAAGATTAGATTTATTGCCTTCAGCATCTTCCTTTATGATAGTTCTAAGTTCTTCGAATTCCAGCTTTCCGTCGTATTTGGATATAACTTCACTTTCCGTAACACTTCCGGAAGCAGTTCCACCGACATGGAATGTTCTAAGGGTAAGCTGCGTACCCGGCTCACCTATGGACTGTGCTGCAATTACTCCAACAACTTCGCCCTTTTCCACCATTCTTCCGGTGGCCAGATTTCGTCCGTAACATTTAGCACAAACACCGTGTTTCGATTCACATGTGAGAACCGAACGAATTTCAACGGCTTCTATAGGCAAAGAATCTATTAGCTCGGCTATCGGTTCTATTATTTCTTCTCCGGCGCCGATTATCTTTTCTCCGTTAAGAGGATTAAATATGTCATGAACGGCAGTACGTCCCAAAATTCTGTCGTAAAGAGTTTCCACAACCTCATCCTTATTCTTTATCGCGGTAGCGACAAGACCCCTTACGGTTCCGCAATCGTCTTCGGTAATGATTACATCATGTGAAACGTCAACCAGTCTTCTCGTAAGATATCCGGCATCGGCGGTTTTAAGGGCCGTATCTGCAAGCCCCTTACGGGCACCATGGGTTGAAATGAAATATTCGAGGACGGAAAGCCCCTCCTTGAAGTTCGCAAGAATAGGATTCTCTATGATTTCGTTTCCGGTAGATCCTGATTTTTGCGGTTTTGCCATAAGTCCACGCATTCCGCACAACTGGCGGATCTGCTCCTTGGATCCTCTGGCTCCCGAGTCAAGCATCATGTAGACCGGATTGAATCCCTGATCATCGGCAGAAATTTCTTTTTCAACTATATTGGTGAGCCTGGAGTTTACATTAGTCCAAATATCAATTATCTGGTTGTACCTCTCGTTGTTCGTTATAAGTCCCATATTGTAACTGGACATAACGTTTTCAACCTGACTGTAGCCCTCAGATACCAGTTCCTTCTTTTCGGGAGGTATGATTACATCGCTGAGTCTGAATGACAGGCCGCCTTTGTAGGCCATGGAATATCCGATATTCTTAATATCGTCCAGGAATTGAGCTGTGCGTGCGACACCCGTCGCAGCCAAAACACCGCTTATGATCCCTCTCAGGGATTTTTTGGTAATAAGCTTGTTTATGAAACCTACCTCATGCGGAACAACCTGATTTATAATAACCCTTCCGGCAGTTGTCTCTATTATTTCGCTACCCTTGGAAGGATCCATTAGATCCTTGGATATTCTTATTTTTATTACCGCATGATAATCGAGGCGCTTTTCATTATGTGCAGTAATTACCTCTTCGGGGCCGTAAAAATACATACCTTCGCCCTTTACGCCTTTTCTTGGTTTCGTAATATAGTACAATCCGAGTACCATATCCTGAGAAGGGACGGTAATAGGAGCACCGTTGGCAGGATTAAGAATATTGTGGGATCCCAGCATTAGAAGCTGGGCTTCCAGTACGGCGGCATTACCCAACGGTAAATGCACAGCCATCTGGTCTCCGTCGAAATCGGCATTGAATGCTGTACATGCCAAAGGATGAAGTTGTATGGCCTTACCCTCTATTAACTTGGGCTGGAAGGCCTGTATTCCCAATCTGTGCAATGTCGGTGCACGGTTCAGCAATACGGGATGGCCTTTCATTACGTTCTCCAGGATATCCCATATAACCGGATCCTTTCTGTCAACTATTTTTTTAGCAGATTTTACGGTCTTTACAATACCTCTTTCTATGAGTTTTCTTATTATAAAAGGCTTATATAATTCGGCCGCCATAAGTTTAGGAAGACCGCATTCATGCATCTTCAATTCAGGCCCTACAACGATAACCGAACGTGCGGAATAATCCACCCTTTTCCCAAGCAAGTTCTGACGGAAACGTCCCTGTTTGCCCTTAAGACTATCGGACAAGGATTTAAGAGCTCTGTTGGACTCCGACTTTACTGCGCTTGACTTCTTGGAATTATCTAGCAGCGAATCTACAGCTTCCTGAAGCATTCGTTTTTCATTTCTCAGAATAACTTCCGGGGCCTTTATTTCGATAAGCCTCTTCAAACGGTTGTTCCTTATTATTACTCTTCTGTACAACTCGTTCAAATCGGATGTGGCAAAACGTCCGCCGTCAAGCGGAACCAAAGGACGCAGATCAGGAGGAATAACCGGAATAACCTTGAGAATCATCCATTCAGGACGATTTATTCCCCTCGACTCCCTGAATGCTTCAACAACATTCAGCCTCTTTATAGCTTCGGCTTTTCTTTGCTGGGATGTTTCATTATCCACAGCCTGTCTGAGGCTATATGAAAGATCATCCAGATTCAACCCGGCCAGCAATTTATAAAGAGCGCCGGCTCCCATTTCGGCAATAAACTTATTCGGATCACTGTCATCCAGCATCTGATTGTCTTCCGGCAAACCGTCCACTATGTTCAGGTAATCTTCTTCTGCAAGAAGATCTCCTTCTTTCACCCCCTCCGCAATACCTTTCTGAATTACAATGTATCTTTCATAATAAATAATGGAATCCAGTTTTTTAGAAGGAAGGCCGAGCAAATAACCTATCTTGTTAGGATTGGCACGGAAATACCATATGTGGGCAACCGGAACGGTAAGCGAAATATGTCCCATTCTTTCTCTGCGGACTTTCTTTTCCGTCACTTCCACACCGCATCTATCACACACGATCCCCTTATAACGGATTCCCTTATATTTACCGCAATGGCATTCGTAATCTTTTGTAGGACCGAAGATCCTTTCACAAAATAATCCGTCGCGTTCAGGCTTATATGTACGGTAATTTACGGTTTCCGGTTTTAGAACCTCGCCATAGGACTGTTCCAGAATCTCTTCGGGAGAAGCCAGACCGATAGTTATTCGGCTGAAATTACTCTTAACTTTAATCTCTTTTTTAAAAGACATATCCTTAAAATTTCAAATCATCAAAAAATTAATCGAGTTTAACGCTCAATCCCAAACCGCGAAGTTCGTGGAGCAATACGTTAAATGATTCCGGTATTCCCGGAACAGGCATCTGATCACCCTTCACAATTGCTTCATAAGCGCGTGATCTTCCTGAGACATCGTCGGATTTTACGGTAAGCATTTCCTGAAGTGTATTTGCAGCGCCGAAAGCTTCAAGCGCCCAAACCTCCATTTCACCAAACCTTTGACCTCCGAACTGTGCTTTACCTCCCAGAGGCTGCTGAGTGATAAGAGAATAAGGACCAATTGAACGTGCATGCATCTTATCGTCCACCATATGTCCCAATTTAATCATATAAGTGACCCCGACAGTTGCAGGTTGATCGAATTTTTCCCCCGAACCGCCATCTCTGAGCTGCATGACTCCGTATCGCGGCAACTTGGCCTTATCTGTATATTCACATATGTTATCGAGCGAAGCTCCGTCGAATACCGGAGTATCAAACTTGACTCCGAGTTCTTTTCCGGCCCATCCCAGGACTGCTTCATATATCTGACCCAGGTTCATACGAGAAGGCACTCCCAGAGGATTCAATACGATATCCACAATAGAACCGTCGTCGAGGAAAGGCATATCTTCGTCCTTTACTATTCTGGCAACAATACCTTTATTACCGTGCCTTCCGGCCATCTTATCTCCTACACGTATTTTTCTCTTCTTTGCAATATAAACCTTAGCCATCTGCATTATCCCTGAAGGAAGTTCATCTCCGATCATAAGATTATATTTCCTTCTCTTAAGCTCGGCATCGTACTGCTTGTCCTCCACAAGATAATTATTTATCAAAGCTTTTATCAAGCCGTCGGTTTTGGCATCTCCGGTCCACCCTACGGGGATTACGCTTTCGTAATCGAATTTATCGAGATCTTCCCTGCGGAATTCTTCTCCGGCAGCCAGCAACACCACACCGTCCGTATCCAGAATACCTGCGGATTTATTTTTCTTAACGAGAACGAGAAGCTTATCCAGCAATTTGTTTCTCAAATCCGCCTTCTTTTTATTATACCCCTCGTCCATCTGTGCGACCTGTACTTTCAGCGTAGCCTTGTATTTCTTATCGGAAGCTTCTTTCCCTACTTTGGAAAACAGACGTTTCCCAATGACCACTCCGGAAAGAGAAGGACTAGCCTTCAGCGAGGCATCCCTCACATCTCCGGCCTTATCTCCAAAAATCGCTCTTAGCAATTTCTCTTCAGGCGTAGGATCGCTTTCTCCCTTGGGGGTGATTTTTCCAATAAGGATATCACCGGGCTCAACAAAAGCACCGACGCGGATTATACCGTTTTTATCGAGATTCTTGGTTGCATCTTCGCTTACATTAGGGATATCTGAAGTTAACTCTTCCATACCACGCTTGGTATCCCTCACTTCCATTATATACTCATCCACATGAATGGAAGTAAAAATATCCTCCCTTAATATTCTTTCGGAAAGAACTATTGCATCCTCGTAATTATATCCTTTCCAAGGCATGTAGGCGACCTTAAGATTCCTGCCGAGCGCCAATTCCCCCTTCTGGGTGGCATATCCTTCGGTAAGTATTTGTTTAGGTTCAACCCTTTCACCTTTCTTGACTATAGGCGTCAAACGTATGGAAGTACTTTGATTCGTCCTTCTATAAATCGGAAGCTTATAAACGGTTTCTTCTTCAGGATTGAAACTTACGAATTTCTCATCTTCAGTCTTGTCGTATTTTATCCTTATTTCGTTGGCATCTACATAAGTTACTACTCCATTGCTTGCGGACATTATCTGGGTTCTGGAATCCCTTGCAACCGGTCCTTCAAGACCTGTCCCTACTATAGGAGCTTCCGGCCTTATGATAGGAACGGACTGGCGCATCATGTTCGATCCCATCAAAGCACGATTGGCATCGTCATGTTCCAAAAACGGAATAAGAGACGCGGCGATAGA
>JALCMP010000042.1 GCA_022648545.1 Bacteroidales bacterium
TATCACCATCTATGGCCTGTCTTCCGCAAAGGATTATATCTGGATCGATCTTTTTTACCGCCAGAGATATGGCGTATGAAGTAGCCAGAGTATCTGCGCCTGCAAATTTCCTGTCAGTAAGAAGATATCCTCCGTCGGCGCCTCTGTAGAGTCCTTCCCTGATTATGTCCGCAGCCCGTCCGGGTCCCATGGTAAGCAAAAGCACCTGTGATTCCGGATAAGCATCTTTTATCCCGAGCGCCTGCTCGAGAGCATTCATGTCTTCCGGATTGAATATCGCCGGAAGTGCGGCCCTGTTTACGGTACCCTGAGGAGTCATTGCATCTTTTCCCACATTCCTGGTATCAGGCACCTGTTTGGCAAGGACAACGATTTTAAATTTCGTACTCATTTTAAGATTCGGTTTAGTCCAACTTCTAATTAAAAAATCCGGTTAGGTTGTTAATTACATTATAGGAAATCGACAAATTAACCGGGCATAGCGCGCAAATATAATCATAATTATTTAAAAAGGAATTTTGCCTGTTTTCTAAAATAGTTACCTTTGCTAAATTTATCTAACGTTTATTTTATATAGAAGTACTATGGATATTCCTGCAAAATATGATCCTTCGGTAACCGAAGACAAGTGGTATGCCTACTGGCTGGAAAATAATTTTTTTCATTCCGAACCTAATGAAAAGGAACCTTATTCTATTGTTATTCCGCCTCCCAACGTTACCGGAGTCCTGCATATGGGACATATGCTTAACAATACTATACAGGATGTTCTGGTGAGACGCGCCAGAATGATGGGAAAGAATGCCTGTTGGGTTCCGGGTACGGATCATGCCTCCATAGCCACGGAAGCGAAGGTCGTTGCGAAACTGAAAGAAAGAGGAATAGAAAAGACGTCCATTACCAGGGAACAATTTCTTGACGAAGCCTGGAAATGGAAGGAAGAGCATGGAGGAATCATACTCGAACAATTGAAAAAACTGGGAGCTTCATGCGATTGGGATCGCACGAGATTTACCATGGACGAGGATATGAGTCGGGCCGTAATAGATGTATTCGTGTATTTCTACAAAAAAGGACTGATATACAGGGGTGTGAGGATGGTAAACTGGGATCCGCAGGGACATACCGCCGTTAGCGACGAAGAAGTGATTCACAGAGAAACGAAATCCAAACTATATTACCTAAAATATTTCATGTCCGAAAACGGTGTAAAATCCGACAAGTATATAATAATAGCAACTACGCGTCCCGAAACTATTATGGCAGATGCCGCCGTTTGCGTTAATCCAGATGACGAAAGATACCGCTACCTCCGTGGCAAGCATATACAAATACCGTTAATAGACAGGGAAATTCCGGTAATCGAGGATTCTTATGTTACTATGGACTTCGGTACGGGATGCCTGAAAGTCACTCCTGCTCATGATGAAAACGATTACGCAATTGGGTTGCGTCACAATCTTCCCGTCATGGACATAATAGACGACAACGGAAAGTTGAACGAAAAGGCTCGCATACTTGTGGGCGAAGACAGATTCGTTGCAAGAAAAAAAATTGTAAAGATGCTTGAGGAGCAGGGTTACATGGAGAAGGAAGAGGATTATTTGTCCCAGGTTGGATATTCCGAAAGGACAAATGCCGTAATAGAACCGCGCCTTTCCATGCAGTGGTTCCTTAAAATGGACGAAATGGCGAAACGTGCGCTCGATTGTGTGGAAAGCGGAGATATAAAAATAATTCCGGACAAGTATACGAACACCTACAGACATTGGATGGAAACCGTAAGAGACTGGTGCATATCGCGTCAGTTATGGTGGGGACAGAGGATTCCGGCATATTATCTTCCCGATGGAAAATTCGTTGTGGAAGCCGATGCGGAAAGCGCGCTGGCAGCGGCAAGAAAAATAGATTCTTCGTTGAAAAAAGAAGATCTGAAACAAGACCCCGATGTCCTTGACACATGGTTTTCATCATGGTTGTGGCCTATGTCGGTTTTCGATCCTTCAAAACCCGGCTTTCCAGAAAAAAGCCCCAACGCCGATCTTCAATATTATTATCCTACAAACGATCTCGTTACGGCTCCGGAAATACTTTTCTTCTGGGTTGCCAGAATGGTAATGGCAGGTACCGAATTTACAGGAAAGATTCCTTTCAGAAATGTCTATCTTACCGGGATTGTAAGGGATAAGCTCGGCAGGAAAATGTCCAAATCGTTAGGCAATTCACCTGATCCGATAAAGCTGATGGGGAAGTACGGAGCGGATGGAGTCAGAATGGGCATGCTGCTGTGCAGTTCGGCCGGGAACGATATTCTTTTCGACGAGAGCCAGGTGGAGCAGGGCAGAAATTTTTCCAACAAGATATGGAATGCCTTCAGACTGGTAAAAAGCTGGGAAATCTCGGCTGAAGCAGTACAATCCGTAAGTCAGAAGACAGCCGTCGTATGGTTTGGGAATCTCTTAAACAGGACTATAGAAGAAATTAACGACGATTTTTCAAAATACAGGCTTTCGGAATCTCTCATGACGGTTTATAGACTTTTCCGCGATGATTTTTGCGGATGGTACCTTGAACTGGTTAAACCGGAATACGGAGAAAAGATGGATATTTCCACTTTTTCCTCTACGACGGATTTCCTCGACAAGCTTTTGAAAATACTTCATCCTTATATGCCTTTCATTACGGAAGAAATATGGCAAAATATGGAAAAACGCAGTAAAGGAGAAACCATAATGCTCCAAAGGATGCCGGAAGCCGGAAGCTACTCTGAAAAAATATTGAACTCCTTTGATGCTGCTGAACAGGTTGTAAATAATATAAGAAATATAAGGCAATCCAAAGGCATAGCGATGAAGAAACCTCTGGAATTATTTGTAAAAAAGCCTTACGGAACCGAAGCCGATTCTGTAATAATAAAGCTTGGCAACATATCGGGAATAAAACAGTACGATTCTTTCGACAACAATATCGACGGAGTTGGTTTTATGGTTGGGACGACATCGTTTTTTCTGCCCCTGGGCAATCTTATAAATATTGATGAGGAAATCGTAAAAATCCGTTCCGATATAGAATACCTTCAAAAATTTCTCAAAGGTGTCGAAAATAAACTTTCCAACCGTAAATTCATTGAAAAGGCTCCTGAAAAAGTTGTGGAGCTTGAGCGCAAGAAAAAAAGCGATGCAGAGACGAAACTGAAAAATCTCAACAACAGATTATGCGTACTTTCAAAGGATTAAATGATTATGAAGTAAAGGAAAACAGAATTAAGTACGGAAATAACGAACTTGAGGCACCGGAGAGGGTTAACGGACTGAAGCTTTTTTTGGAGAAATTCAACGATCCTCTTATAAAACTGCTGGTAGCTGCTTCCGTGCTTTCTATAATTACGGGCTGTTTCAACGGATCGGCGGCGGAAAGCATAGGTATTATAATTGCCATATTTTTAGCTACGTTCGTTTCTTTCTTAAGCGAATACAAAGCAGGAAAGGAATTCGACCTGTTGAACAAGGTGAATGAGAGGACTCCCGTTACGGTGTTCAGAAATTCTTCCGCGGTAATTGTTCCCAAAAACGAAATAGTTCGCCACGACGTGGTTCTGGTATCTCAGGGAGATGAAATTCCCGCTGACGGAATCCTGCTGGACTCACTCGATCTTATAGTTGACGAATCAACTTTGAACGGCGAATCGTCCGGATCGAAGAAGAATCACTCGACAGCCGACAATTATGAAGGTGCATATCCTCCTAATAAAGTTTACAGAGGAACTACCGTAAAAGACGGAGAGGGCATATTTGAGGTAACTGCGGTAGGTCAGTCTACCGAATTCGGCAAAACCTCTCGACAGGCATCCGAAATAACCGGATTAAAAACCCCCCTGGAACTACAGCTTGGAAGGCTCGGAAAATATATCGGATGGGCCGGCATTTCAGTAGCATCCGTGATTTTTGTTGTTCTTGTGGCAAGGGATTCTATTCTGGGGATATTGACTTTTGATCCTACATTGGCAAATTTAGACATACTGCTGAAATTCCTTATGATTGCAGTGGCTCTTATCGTGATGGCCGTACCCGAGGGATTGCCTATGAGCGTTACCTTAAGCATGGCTCTGAGCATGAGAAAAATGACTGCTGCAAACACGCTGGTGCGCAAGTTGCATGCGTGCGAAACAATGGGAGCTGCAACCGTCATATGTACCGATAAAACCGGGACATTGACATGCAATAAAATGAAAGTCGAATATTGCAACATCCATACGGGAGATATGCTGGCAGCGGATATCGCATTGAATTCCACGGCATATCTGAATTGCTCCGAATCAGGAATAAATGTCGTAGGCAATCCCACGGAAGGTGCGCTGCTTGAATATCTCAGGGAAAATTCCATAGATTACGAAAAAATAAGGGAGGAGAATTCTGTTAAGGACAGACTTCTTTTTAATACGGAAAGGAAATTCATGGCTTCTCTGGTACAAATGCAAGGAGAAAAATTCATGTTGCTTCTGAAGGGAGCTCCCGAAATAATATTGGGGAAATGTACTAAACTCTCAGGAGATCCGTCGGGATGCGGGACCAGTGTTTCTGCCATGGAAGAAATAAGCAAATATACTTCCAGAGGGATGCGCACATTGGCCTTTGCCAGAGCGGAAATATCGTATGAAGATAAAATGCTCCCCATTAATGATCTCATAGATGATTATTCTTTCGAATACGTCGGATTTGCGGCTATGGCCGATCATATGCGCCCCGGCATACCCGAATCGGTTGAGAAATGCAAAAGAGCGGGCATAAGGATCATAATGGTAACCGGCGATATGGTTGAGACGGCAGTGAATATTGCACGTGGTGCAGGTATATGGCAGCCGGAAGACGGTGCGGACAACCGGATCTCCGGCAGGGATTTTCAAAGACTTTCTGAAGAAGAAGCAGCTGCAGCTGCAAAAAAACTTAAGGTCGTTTTCAGAGCGCGTCCGGCCGATAAGCTGAAACTCGTAAAGGCTCTGGAGAGCGACGGAGAAATTGTGGCGGTTACGGGCGACGGAACCAACGATGCTCCTGCATTGAATTATGCAAATATAGGTTTATCCATGGGTTCGGGCAGTTCTGTGGCAAAACAGGCCAGCGACATAATACTTCTCGACGATTCATTTTCAAGCGTGGTTACGGCGGTAAAATGGGGACGCAGCATATACAGGAATATCCAGAAGTTTTTGCAATACCAGCTTACGATCAATCTTACTGCTCTTGTTGTAGCATTGTCAGGTCCGTTCATTGGGGTCGAATTTCCTTTTACCGTAACGCAGATGCTTTGGATAAACATCATTATGGATACTTTTGCCGCCCTTGCTCTTGCATCCGAACCTGCCGACGAAAATGTGCTTTATAATAAACCACGAAAAACGGGAAATTTCATCATTACGGGAAAGATGTTGAAGAACATAACCGGACAGGGGGCATTTTTTATTGTAATCCTTTTGGGCATGCTTTTATGGTTCAACAGGGACGGGATTATGTCTGTAAAGGAGTTAAGCATGTTTTTTACTACGTTCGTAATGCTCCAGTTCTGGAATTTGTTTAATGCAAGGACACTTTACAGCGTAAGAAGCGCATTTTACAGGATAAAAGAAAACCGTTCCTTTATTATTATTGCTTCAATTATATTACTTTTGCAGGTGCTTATTGATGCCTTTGGAGGCGATGTGTTCAGGACTGAACCTATAGGGTTGAAAAACTGGATTATTATTACCATACTTACGTCGCTCGTCCTTTGGGGCGGAGAACTGGGCAGAGTTATTAAAGTAAAAAGGAAAACAAGGAAATGATAGTTTCGGAAATGAATCTGGAGGTGCGATATTATGAAACCGATCTCATGGGAATTGTGCACCATTCAAATTATATAAGATATTTCGAGTGCGGAAGGAACCAGCTTATGAAAGATATTGGTCTGCCCATCACCGAAATAGAAAAGTACGGCTATATGCTACCGGTTGTGGATGCTTCCCTGAAATACAGGACGCCGGCCAGGATGGGGGATATATTGAAGATAGTTACGAAAATAGAGACTCTTCCAATGGCCAAAATATATACCGTATCGGAAATACGCAACCAGGAGGGATCTCTGGTATGTAATGGAAAAGTTACTCTGGGCATTATTAATTCCGGAGACAGGAAACCCGTGAGATGTCCGTCCTTTTTCGCAGATAAAATGAAAAAATATTTCAACCAATAAAAATCAGGCAATGAGAAATCTACTTTTGTTCGGAAATCTCGGTATGGGCGAGATTTTGGTAATAGCTTTGATAATATTGCTTCTGTTCGGAGGAAAGAAGATTCCCGAACTTATGAGAGGCGTAGGCAAAGGTGTAAAAAGCTTTAAGGAAGGAATAAACGGTATTGAAGATGATCTAAAGACCGATGCCGATTCCGACCGGGATGTTAATAAAGAAAAAATATCCGAAGGCAAGGATAAAAAGACGAAGAAAAATAAAAAATAGATCCATAAAAGGGCCGGTTTTGTCTGAAAGCAAGGAAATGACATTTTGGGAGCACCTCGACGAATTAAGAAAGGTTCTCTTTAATTCTGCTATACTTATAGTGGTTCTGATGTGTGCCGTATTTCCTACGAAGGAATTCCTATTCGACAAGATAATCTTCGCACCGCTCAGTTCCGATTTTCCCTTTTACGGCTTCCTGAACGGCATATTGGCTTTATTGCATGCTTCACCGCTGCCGCCGTTCAAGGTAAATCTGATAAATATCAACCTTTCGGCGCAGTTCTTCATACATATGAGCACTTCATTTTACGTGGCTCTTTTATTGGGAACTCCCTATGTGCTTTATCAGCTTTGGACGTTTGTCAGGCCCGCATTATATGAAAATGAAAAAAAGGCAGTCAGGAAAACTTTCGGATTCGCTTCCTTTCTTTTCTACATAGGCGTTCTGTTCAGCTATTACGTGATTTTCCCTCTTACCTTAAGGTTTTTGGGGACATACAGCGTTAGCAGTCTGGTTCCGAACGAATTTTCGTTCGATTCATACATGTCCATGTTCATTTGGATGAATCTTATCATGGGGGTCGTTTTCGAGCTCCCCGTTGTGGCGGCACTGCTGTCCAGAATGAAAATTTTATCAAAATCCCTTTTAAAAAAATACAGAAAGCATGCGTTTGTGGTTATGATGATCATTGCTGCATTCATAACACCTACCGGCGATCCTTTTACGTTGTCAGCCGTAGGTTTGCCTTTATAT
This sequence comes from Bacteroidales bacterium, assembly GCA_022648545.1. Classification (GTDB taxonomy): domain Bacteria; phylum Bacteroidota; class Bacteroidia; order Bacteroidales; family UBA932; genus Egerieousia. The sequence goes on from JALCMP010000042.1 coordinate 7,245, forward strand.
ATGTTGTACGAAGTTAGTATTTTGGTTTGCCGTGATTTCAATTAGCAATTTAACTGTAACGTTTGCCGGAACAGATCTTTTCAGCAACGTCAATTTTCACATAAATGATACCGACAAGGTTGGCCTTGTGGGAAAGAATGGTGCGGGTAAATCCACACTGATGAAGATAATAGTAGGAATAGGAAAGCCCTCGTCCGGAAAAATAATGATACCGTCAGAAACGAAAATTGGATATCTTCCCCAACAAATGGCACATGCCGGAGACAAGACTGTCCTTAATGAAACTTTGACGGCCTTTTCGGAATTATTCGGTCTACACGACGAAATAAAAGAAATAAACAGACAGCTTTCCGAACGCACCGATTATGAAAGCCGTGAATACAGCGACCTCATAGTAAGGCTAAACGATTGCAACGACAGGTGCCTTCTCATGGAAACGGAACCTCCCGAAGTCCAGTGTGCCAAGATTCTTCTCGGCCTGGGTTTTAAGAGAGAGGAATTCGACAGGCCTACATCTACGCTCAGTCAGGGATGGAATATGAGAATAGAACTTGCCAAAATCCTTTTGCGGAAGCCCGATCTTCTTTTGCTGGACGAACCTACCAACCATCTGGACATAGAATCAATACAGTGGTTCGAGGATTATCTTAAGGAATTCAGGGGATCTGTGCTGCTGGTATCACATGACAGAAGGTTCCTGGATAATATAACGAACCGTACGGTGGAGATAATGCTCGGTAAAATATACGATTACAAGGTGCCGTATTCAAAATACAAGCTTCTGCGTAAAGAACGTATGGAACAGCAGAAGGCCGCATATGAAAATCAGCAGAGACTTATAAGCAAGACCGAGGATTTTATTGAGAAATTCAGGTATAAGCCAACCAAGAGCAATCAGGTTCAGAGCCGTATAAAACAACTTGAGAAACTCGACAGGATAGAAATAGACGAAGATGACAATTCGGCCATGAATATTAAATTCCCGCCCGCACCGAGAAGTGGTGACGTTGTATTTTCCGCAAGGAACGCCGTAATAGGATATCCTTCGAAGGTGATAATAAATAATGTGGATATTACCGTCCGCAGGGGAGAAAGGATAGCATTCGTAGGCAGGAACGGAGAAGGCAAGACTACTCTTATGAGGGTTATTACCGGCGAGCTCAGAATACTTGGGGGTGAAGCAGCCATGGGATATAATGTAGATATGGGGTATTATGCACAAAATCAAGAAGATGTTCTCGATAAAAACAAAACGGTCTTTGATACTCTCGACGACATTGCGGTAGGGGATATCCGAACAAGGCTCAAGGACATTCTTGCAGCTTTTCTTTTCAGAGGCGAGGATATTGACAAGAAGGTTTCCGTCCTCAGCGGAGGTGAAAGAGCAAGACTGGCTATGGCCAAGCTTATGCTGAGACCTCACAATCTTCTTGCACTCGACGAACCGACCAACCATATGGATCTTATTTCAAAGGATATACTAAAACAGGCCCTTTTGAAATACGACGGTACACTCGTAATCGTATCACATGACAGGGATTTTCTGGACGGTCTCGTAGATACTCTTTATCAGTTCAAGGACGGTAAGATAAGACAATATCTGGGAGGTGTGCAGGACTTTCTTGAAGAAGAAAAGATAGAAAGCCTGCATGAACTTGAAATCGCAGTAAAAGAGCCGGTGGCGGAGCCCGAGGTCCAGAAATCCCGGGAGTCGGCTAACATTTCATATGAAGATCTTAAAGAAAGACGCAAGAAGCAAACAGCCGCAAAACGGCTTGAAAAAGAAATTGCCGACTGCGAGTCCAAATTAAAAAGTATTACGGCCTTAATAAATTCCACGAACGATCCTCGGAAGCTTAAGGATTATTCATCGGAATATCAAATAATAAAGAATAGTAAAGGGAAAGCTGAAGAAGAGTGGCTTCTTCTGGCGGAAGAAATAGAAAAATAATTTGCTCCTTTAAATAAATAAAACATGGAAGAAAACGAATTCGAATCCCTGAAGAACAATTACCTGTTTGGCCTCCATCCTGTAATGGAAGCCATTTCTGCAGGTAAAAACATAGATAAGATCTATTTGAAAAAAGGACTGGAAGGAGAACAGTTCAGGAGCATGATGGTAATCATAGAAAAACGCAATATCCCCTTTCAATTTGTTCCGGGCGAGAAACTCGACAGATTGGTAAGAGGCAGACATCAGGGCATAGTGGCATTGATGGCCAATATAGATTATACCGATCTCGGAAGTGCGCTGGAGAAAGCTATGTCGCACAACGGACAACCTCTTGTAGTAATGCTGGACGGAGTTAGCGACGTAAGGAATTTCGGTTCCGTGGCAAGGACTGCAGAATGCGCAGGTGCGGATTTTATAATTTTACCCGCAAAGGGAGGAGCTCCGATAAATGCTGATGCAATAAAAACGTCTGCCGGAGCTTTAATGCGTATCGACGTCTGCAAGGTTCCGAATCTCAAAATTGCCATTTATCAGTTACTCCAGAAAAATTTTCAGATCGTTGCCGCAACAGAAAAATGTGATTCCCCGATTTACGACATCGATTTTAAAAAGGCTACGGCAATAATATTGGGTTCCGAGGGGAAGGGAATATCTTCATCGGTCATGTCTTTGGCAACAGCAAAGGCGAAAATTCCCATGAATGGTGAAATAGGATCTCTAAATGTATCGAATGCTGCTGCTATAGTTCTTTACGAAGCCGTAAGACAAAGACGCGATTAAAACGTCCGTTACGGTCCGTATTTTATTCTTCGGCAGGATTTTCAGGGACTTTAGCAGTTGCGGAAGAAATTGCGAATGCCGTAAAATAGCCTTTTGCTCCGCCTGAAAGATTCGTTGAAATATTAGCTGGCGGCCCTCCGAAAAATGGATTGGAACCATCTTTTTGCGTCTGGCAATCATCTATGAAATTGTAAAAGCCCTTTGTGATATTTGCAATATTAAGTATTATCTGTTCTCCACCGGAAAGAAATACCATATCATCGACATCATCATCATCGAATTTATCCTTGTCCCCTATGTCGAAAAAATAATATATAGGCAATTTATTTACATATTCGCCGTCCAGCGAGGTGTCATCGAAATAAAAGTATTTGCTTATCTGGTCATATAAAGTACCGTTTACACTGTAGCTGCATAAATAGTAATTCTTTTCACCTCCGGGATCCTGCGCATATATGTTAAGCGAATATAAAGTAAATTGCCCCTCCTTGTTTTTGGTAATATTCAGAGAATCCAGTTTTACAAGTTCAGGCATTGTGGATTCCGCTTCATATGTCTCCGCGTTGCCGTCACCGTCGAAATCCATTTTAACATGTATTACATATGTCCATCCCGGTTTCCCTGCCATCTCCGAGTAAGTACGGTATATTCCGCTTTCAGGAGGATCTTCAATGAAAGAATACAACTTTTTCTCTAAAGCACTGTCTTCTTCCATCGTTACCGAAGCTCCGGAAATTGTTTCATTCTCCTCTTTGCTGAAATAATCTGCGGAACTGCTTATTTCTATTTGCTGATACTCATTTATGTCGGTTACTGTTCCGTATATGACTGGGATTTTCTTTATAGTTCCCGTTTTAATGGTTGTGTCTTCAGTACAGGATACAAAGGGTGAAAGCACCGTTATAATAAGCAGCCCTACAATATATTCGTATATGGAAGTTTTTGTTTTCATAATCAGAATCTGAAATTATACGTAATCGAAGGGATAGCTCCGAAGAGGTATGTCATCCGGGCTTTTGGGAAACCGTCTGACGTCGTATCCTGATCGAAAGATATCATCCACGGATTTTTACGCCAGTATGCATTGTACACCGAAAAGACCCATTCTCCCTTCCATTTCTTTTTCTTATGGACCGATGGCTTATAAGTTGCAGAAAGATCAATACGGTGGTAATCTTTCATCCTGGAATTATTGCGCTCTGAATATATGGGATAATATTCTCCCATTATTATCATGCGTCCGACAGGATATGTAGCCGGTGTTCCGGTAGCATAAGTCCAACCAGATGAAAATGACCATTTTGCCGATAAATCGTAAGAAAGCAGAATCTTTATATTGTGCGTGCGGTCATTTGGAGCCAGATATGTTTTTCCGTCGTTTATTCCGGGAATCGTCCTTTCTGTTCTGGAAAGCGTATAATTCATAAAACCGGTAAAATTTCCTGTGCGTTTACTTATCATAAGCTCCATTCCTAAAGCTTTTCCACTGCCTGTCCTTATTTCCCCCTCAAGTTCGTCGTTAAGCAGCAGACGGGCATTATCCTTAAAATCTATTACATCATGCATTTGCTTGTAATAAAATTCCACGGACGCTTCTATTTTATTATTCAGAAAATTCCTGAAATATCCCACGGAATATAATTCGGCTTCCTGCGGCTTTATATTCGGGCCGGCCGGAAACCAGAGATCCAGAGGAGATCCGGAGCTGGAATTATTTGCAATCTGAATATATTGTATGTTATGGGAGAAGCCTGCCTTTACCGAAGATTTTTTATCAAAGGCATACACGATCCCCATTCTGTATTCCGGACGGAAATATGTATGATAGAAATTTCCGCTTCCGTAATATTTCTCGCCGGTTTTTTTATAATTATCATCATATGTGTAAACCGTCCCTTTGCCTATGTTCTGAAATATTGTGGCGCGTAAACCGTATTTTACGGTAATTTTTTGTCCCAGATGATGCTCCAGTCCAATATATGCAGCACTTTCCAAAGCATAGTTTTTATGCAGATTGTAGTCGGGATATCCGGTGCGTGTTATAATGGCCGGATCAAATGTATGAAAAATGGAAGATATACCGTAATCAACCGTAAATTTATCGGAGATCTTACTGTGTATACTCCATTTTAAATTAAAGTCGCTTATGCTCGATTTCCATTTTACATTCGAGTTGCCAATCTTCGATCCCATGTTATATCTGTACTCGCTGCATGCCGTCATAAGTCTGGAATAAGAATTAGACGAAAAAGCATGATCCCAAGTAACAGACGACATGTAGTTGCCGTATCCGAAATTGCCAATTGACGATTCGAAATTATCCGATCCTTTATAGCAATCAATATATAATTTATTTTTTCTGGATATCCTGTGTGATATTTTAGCATTAAGATCATAGAAATACAGTGATTCATTCCTTCTTTCCGGATCGGAAGATAACTTGAGGAAAAGATCCGCATAACTCCTGCGGCAGCTGACAAGCCATGTAGTTTTTCGTCCTATCGGTCCCTGCATCGTAAGCCGGCTGGATATTAACCCGACACCTCCCGTACCCGAAATTTTGTCCTGCGGATCGTTCTTCAAACGGACGTCCAAGAGTGATGAAAGTCTTCCTCCATATTTTATAGGGATATTTCCCTTGTACAATTCGGCATTTTCCACGGCGTCGTTATTAAAAATGGAAAAAAAGCCGAACATATGGGAAGCATTGTAAATATTTACTCCGTCTAGCAATATAAGATTCTGGTCTGAAGAGCCGCC
>JALCMP010000043.1 GCA_022648545.1 Bacteroidales bacterium
TTCCTATACATGGATGGACAGGAATCTTGGAGCAACTACCGCAAGTCCGGCAATAACCACAACAATGGGATTACTTTATCAATGGGGACGAAAAGACCCTTTCCCTGGAGCAACCAGTTATACCGGAATTTCAGATGGAAGTTATTCAAGTATTACTATATATGATGTAAATGGAACAGTCTTAACGGAGGAACGCGGGATCTCCGGAACGGGGGTAAAACATAAGCCTTCGGTAGCAACAGCGAGTGATAAAATACTTAATCTTAAGAATTCGATAAAGAATCCGATGACTTTTTATTACGGAGTTAGTGGAAGTAATATAGGGAACGACTGGTATACAGTATCAAATACAAGTGACAGACGATACCAAAATGACGCATTGTGGAGGGGGGGCGGTAATGCTAATCCAACAGAAAAAACGATATTTGATCCGTGTCCTCCGGGATGGAAAGTTCCGACATGGAACGGGGCTTCTCCATGGAGGGTATTCACAACAAGTTCATTTACATGGACTGAAGATTATGGTAGAATATACAGAGGAAAAATATTTTATCCGGCTGATGGCACCCGGCAAGGTGATTCCGGGGCGTTGTACCACATTGGTTCCTACGGCATCTATTGGTCTGCGTCTATTTCCAGTACGCCAATGTACTCTTACTGTCTGTACTTCTACAGCGGGAATGTGCTCACGTCTGGCTATAGCAATCGTGCTGACGGAATTTCGGTTCGTTGTGTAAAGGAATGAAAAATTTTTGTTGGAAATTTGGAACAAAACAGTAATCCCGGGAGAATTTCCTAACTTTAATCCCATAACGTTGAAAATGTCGATATTTGAACTCGGTTAATAATATAAATTGTGTTTAAGAATATATAAATTTGAGAAAGATGGAAAGGGAATATGCTTGTTATTGTGGTCTGTGCTGTGGTACTTGTGCCGTAAAGATGAGAGTTGAGCCTGCGGCAAAGGTATTGTATGATGAAATGAGCAAACTTGGCTTTGGGGAAATAATGTCTTTCTTTCCCGACGGTGAAAAATTCTGGTCTTTTTTAAAAGGAATGACTTCAAAAGGAGTATGTGTTTCCTGTAAGGCAGGAAGCGGTAATCCTGCCTGTGAAATAAGATTGTGTGCAAAAGAAAGGAACGTTGCAATGTGCGCTTTCTGCGATAATTATCCCTGCGATAAGCTTGCGAATTTATTTAAGGGGTATCCTATGCTGAATCACGATAATTCCGTTTTGCGTAAAAAAGGTTGGGTAGAGTGGGAAAAAATTCAGGATGAACGCCGTGCTAAAGGAACAGGTATGGCATATGCAGAAGGAGGCGAGGAAAGAGTTGAAAGAGTGAATGGAAACGAAAAAGAATAAAATATGAAAATCAAATTAGAACCGCTGCATGTTGCCGGCTTAATTATATTTTTTCTTTTATCAGGGGGATTTTGTCTTGCTTCGGGTAAGCTTTCCGAAAGGAAAACCTTTAACAAACTCTATGATTATCTTAACCGGGATGACTTTTTTAGAGCCAAAGTCCTTTATGATTCCGTTGGAAAACGGTTGTCCGGAGAAAATAAGCTTTTTGTTGAAGCCGTTCTTGATAATGCCTTTAACAAGCTTGAAGAGTCGGAAAATAAGATTAATGAGCTTTTGAAGCGGAAAAGATTTCCGGATTCGCTCAAATATAAGTTGTATTCCATACGTACGGATAATGCCGTTAAGTTGTTCCGATATAAGGAGGCTTCGGATGCAATTGCCGTAATTCTAAAAAATTACAGGGAGTACCCCAACAAAGAGGAACTGAAGGATTATGAAAACAGCCTGAAATTGTTGACGGCTCTTAAGGATGTTCCGGCACAGAGAATTTTTATTAAGGATAATTCCGCAATGAACACCAGAAAAGACAAGTACGGACTGAACACACTTAATGTTTCATTCGGAGAAGATTCCTTAAACATGGTTTTTGATACCGGAGCAAATTTGTCCACTACTTCCGTTTCAACTGCAACACGCCTGAACATGAAGATCATTAATGCCGAAATAAACGTGGGTTCGTCCACAAGTCAGAAAATCTTTGCAAAACTGGCCGTCTGCAATAAATTCACGCTGGGAAATATTGATGTATATAATACTGTTTTTCTTGTGGTTCCCGACAGTCTTCTGATTTTTCCGAAACAGAATTATCAAATATACGGCATACTCGGATTTCCGGTAATGCGGGCTTTGAAGGAAATAAAGATAACCTCTGGAGGGGAGTTTATAGTCCCTGAGGAAGAATCTGGTTTTACGGGGAATTCTAACCTTGCAATGTCTGGTCTCCGGATTCTGATTGATGTGGACGGCAGGCCTTATTGTTTCGATTCCGGGGCTGATCATACGCAGTTATATTATAATTTCTATATTGAAAATAAGAACGAAATAGAAAAAAATTATAAGCTGGAGAAATTCAAAAGCGGCGGCGTGGCCGGTATTGAAGAGTATACCGGATATCTTATAGATCATACGTTTAATGTTTCCGGAAAGGAAGTTACCCTAAATGGAATACAACTTCTTACGAAAAAGATTCATCATGACGAGAGTTCTTACGGAAATATAGGACATGATCTTATAAGTAAATTTAACTCCATGACGCTAAATCTCCATAAGATGTTTATAAAATTTGAATAAATATATGTCGTTTAGAATTAAGTTATTAACTGTATTTATGTTCGTCTCCTGCTGCGTTATGGCTCAGGGGCTTAATTCATGTAAGACCCAAAATAGTTTCTATACTGAATTGAATTATGAATGGGTGAACGAAAAGATTATCATTCCGGTGGAGATCGAAGGCAAAATGTACAGGTTTATTCTCGATACGGGAGCTCCTGTTATTATCTCCAACGGTTTGAAGAATAATATTTCCTCCGTCTTCTTGCAAAAATTGAATATATCCGATGCAAATAATAAGAAAGGCAGTATGGTCCTTGAAAAAATTCCGTTGTTGGAAATAGGAGGGGTTAGATATAAGAATGTTCCTTGCTTAATTGCAAACGATCAAACCGAAAAACTTCTGGATTGTTTTCATGCGGAGGGGTTTATAGGCAGTAATTTATTGAAAAAATCCATAATCCAAATTCTGCCGAAAGAGAAGAAAATAAAACTTACCGATAAAAAGAGGCGGCTGTCGCTGGATAAGCGGAAATCCGTTAAAATGAAATTTCCGGACAGACAGAAAACGCCGTATTTTTGGGTGCACTACGGAGGGAAGGAAACGGCGAACGAGGAAATCTATCTGGATACCGGGATGGAAGGTTTCTTTGATTTATGCAGGAAACATTTCAATTATTTCCGGAAACACGATGTATTTGATGTAGTTTCGGAAGGTTCGGGCTCTTCAAGTATAGGAGTCTTTGGTGTAGAAGATTCGACTATGCAATATAAGGTTGCCATTCCCGAACTGTTGATAGGTAAAACCGTTTTAAGAAACGTGACGGCGGAAACTACAGATAATGCCAATTCCAGAATCGGATCGCGTATACTGGATTATGGAAATATTACCGTGGATTATATTCACGGGCGCTTATATTTCGAGCCGTTTGAAAATCCGGTGGATGTGAATGAAAAGACGTTCGGGTTCGACGCAATATATCGGAACGGGAAGGTCATAGTTGGTATTGTATGGGATAAGGCTTTGAAGGAAAAGATAAAGACAGGAGATCGTATTTTAATGATAAACGAAGTAGATATGAGGAATTTCAGCCTTTGTGATTATATCGATTTTAATTTGAAGAAATACGAGCATATAAAAATGACCGTTGTTAATACCAAAGGGAAAAAGACGGAACTCACACTGGATAAAATATATAAATAAAATGGAGAAGCTTATAAATTGTATATAATATAACAGGTTGCTTTTAATAACAACGGGAATAATAGTTCTTGTTGCTCCGTCGTGTTCCTCTAAAAACAACGAGGATGCGATTATGCTTAGTAAGAATTCCGTTGAAGTTCTTGCGGGAGCACGGGATACGATAAATATATTATCCAATGGTACCGGGTACACGGTAACTACCAAACAGCGGAACAAATAAAATCCGAACTTATGGCCGACGCGGAAAAAAGAGTTGATGCAATGTATTTCTTCGGCGTTTCCGACTTTTCTTACAAAACAGCTGATGTTACCGAAGCCGAAAAAGGAAGTTATACTGTTAAGGATTTGATTCTAACGTTGAATTATGGCGGAAGGGAGGAATTTTATGAAATTTACGGCGGATTTAACAGGATGATATTGAAACGTGATTTGACTCGGTTCTATGCCGGACAATATCCTGATGCCGGAATAACAAAGGTTGAGGAGTATCGGCGCTTGATGTATATTACTAATTAAAATATAAATTTGAACTAATGAAAAAGGTATTGTTTCTGATTGTTCCGTTTTTGACTTTGTTTTTGAGCGGCTGTGCCCGGAATGCGGACATGTCATGTGTGAATTTATCTTCTGTGGACGGCTTTTTTGCAATGAAAAGTAAAATCGTTTCCGGAGAAAAAATTATTCAAAAAGATTGGGACTCGCTATTCAACACAAAAGGTTACAGTATATCGGCAACGTCGTCCATGCGGAAAAATATAGTAAAGGAAATGATGCTGACCGCCTTTGATAAAAATCTAAAAGAGAAACGCGACAGTATATTAAATATTCCGGTGGAGCAAAATTTAAAGAACGTTTATATGTTGCTTTCACAAATGACGCTTGCCAATTATATGGATTATTCTGAAAATGAAGCAAAAATAAAAAAGTTTAAAAACGAATATGATTTTTCCGCCATTCCCAAATTATCGGCCGAACGCCTGAAGTCGTTTTTAATAGATCCCGTAGATTCCCTTATTAAGGTTCCTGTAATAAATTTTCTTTGTTATGAACCCGATGCACAAAGCAAAGCGAAAGGAATCGTTTGCGACTTCAATCTGTTTTCCAAAGAATCCGCAAAGGAAAGAATAAATTTCATAGCCCATGAAACGTTTCATAAATACAGAAGGAATTTTGCGGACAGACGTTTTATTAATTCCCATGCAGTACTCAGGCAAATCGACAGGATTCAGGACGAAGGAATTGCCGATTTGATAGACAAAAAAGAAAATCTGAGGGAGTCCGTGGAAAACAAGGGAATTCCTGAACCTTTCGTAAAGAAATATCTGGAAGCTTATGAAAACACTCCGCAAATATTAAAGAAATTCGACGGCATAATAAATTCTTATCTTAATAAAGAAATAGATGGGGAACAGCTGGAATCGAAAGTAGATAATTACTTCTTATCCGGCGGGCATCCCAACGGATATTATATGTCCAGGATGATCGTAAGGGCCGGTTTGAAAAACGAAATGCTGACTAAGTTCTATTCCCCCGTAGACTTTATCAAAATCTATAATAAGGCCGCGCGAATAGAAAACGGATATGTCTTCAGCGACAGTTTTATTAATTATCTTGAAAGTCTGAAGTAAATATAATAGATATAAAGTCTATGATTAGTTATGGAAAACTTTATTACACTCAACAAGGATAATATTGACGACGAACATATTTGCTGTGCTATTTCGGACGCTAAATGCAGAGCGGGATATGAACTGAAGAAAGACTGGCTCAAAAAAGAGTTTGATAATGGATATGTATTCAGGAGGATAGATACAAGGGCGAAGGTATTTCTGGAATACGGGCCGGCCGAAAAGGGATGGGTGCCCGTAGATGCTCCCAATTATTTGTTGCTGAATTGTTTTTGGGTAGCCGGACGATACAAGGGGCACGGGTACGCCAAAGAACTTCTGCGGCTTGTTCTTGAAGATGCCCGGATTCAGGGTAGGGACGGACTTGTTACCGTGGCCGGAATAAAGAAATTCCATTTTATGAGCGATGCCAAATGGCTTTTAAGGCAGGGTTTTGAAGATGTTGAAGAACTTCCGTCGGGTTTCTGTCTGCTTGTAAAAAAAATAAACGAAGAAGCAGCCGATCCAAAATTCGGGGAATCCGTAAAAGATTTTAATAATGTAGAAAAGAACGGGATTACGGTTTATTATTCCAACCGCTGTCCTTTTACCGAATATCATGTAAGAAAGTCACTTGTGGAGACTGCAGAAAAACGGCAGATCCCATTAAAAATAATAAAACTCAAGACTATGGAACAGGCACAGGCTGCACCTACTCCAGCTACTATTTTCAGTCTGTTTTATAACGGAAAATTTATAACTACTGATTTAAGTATTTGCTTCGACGGCAAATTCGACAAAATGATACTATGAAAAAGATTTTTTTGTTTCTGTTGTTAACGGCCTTTGCCGTGTGCTGTAAAAGAGATAACGTGAAACCCGGTACGGTTACCGTAACCGGCAGGGTTGAAAATTATAACGGTAAAAATGCGAACCTGTCCCTGCTTGTAGAACAGCCTGGGGCGGAAAATGTCAGACAGGCGTTAATTGTAGATGAAGACGGGCGTTTTTCCTTTAGCTTTAAAGCTTTCTCATCTTTTGATGCGATGCTTCTCGATAATAATACATTCGCCAATATTAATTTCATATATCATCCGGGCGACAGCATCCATATAAGCTTTTCTGCTAACGGAAAAATGATACCGTTAATGAAAAGCGTTAAATTCTCCGGAAATGCTTCGGAAACGAATAATCAGATTATAAAATTCCAGATATTGCGTGAGAAACATAAATTGGGATATGGAGCCGTTGATCCGGAAACGGCTTATAAGTTAAGCGAGCCCGATTTTACGGAAAGGATGTCTGAAATAAGGCAAAGACAGAGGACTCTTGCCGATTCGGTCATACATGCGGGGCATTTTTCAAAAGAGGCCGAAATATGGATAAAAGATTTTGCCTGTGAAACATACTATTATTTTTTATGGGATTATGGTTCCGAAAATAAACTTTCTGACTCTTATTATAACTATGATGCTGAAATCTCTTCTTTCTCTTCCGGTCAGCTGGTCAGCTGGTTTATTACTAAGGGCAGAATACTGAACTATTTCAGGGATGTGCTTTTGCCATCGATGAGAAAAAAATATGGTTCTGCGGAGGAAGATACCGTGAAAGGAAATGCGGATTCGTTGATGATAGAATTCTTGTACGGGCAGTCGTCAAATAAATTGCTTAACGATCTAATTCTTGCGAGTTATTATTCCGAACAATTCGGGAAAAGGGAAATAGACGGTTACAGTCGGAATGAACGGCTGATAAAGTCGAAAATAGGGGAGTCTTTTATTATGGAGGCGCTGGAAGAAAATTATAAAAAGACTTATGACCATATAAATAATCCTCAGAGACTTACCGATACAATTCTTACGAAAATAAAGAATACCCCAATAGACGGGATCGTAAATAAAATATTGCAGGAAAACAGGGGACGGGTTATTTATCTTGACTGCTGGGCTACGTATTGCGGACCCTGCCGGAAAGAAATGGTTTACTCCAAAGAGTTAATGGAGAAATTGCAAGACAAGGATATATCTTTTGTCTACGTTTGTCTGGATTCCAATGAGAAAGAATGGAAAAGTATCGTCTCCGGATTCAAAATGAAGGGGGGGCGGCACTATCTTTTGAACAGGGAGCAAAGTAAATATTTTAGAAACCTGATGGGTATACATGGCATTCCTTTTTATTTTCTTATTGACAAGAAGGGACGTATAGTGGACAGGGGCTCTACGCTCAGGCCGGACAACAAGCAGACTGAAAGCAAAATATCCCGGTTGCTGCAGATAAGTTAAATTCCTTTGTAATTTGTTTTTTGAATTATTATTTATATCTTAGTTAATCGACTGTATGTCGGATATTTACTGTTTACTAACCCCAAAAACTGAAATAATATGAAAAAACTGATTCGGTTCCTGTCGGTATGTTTGGTTTTGTCATTTACCATTTTTGTTTCCTCCTGCAGCAAAAACGATAATAATAATAATACTGAGTCTTTGTTGACTGAAAATGAAAAGGCCGACCTCCTTCAGTTGAGGGAAGAGGAAAAGCTTGCACGAGATGTATATTTATATGAATATGATAAATACGGGCTTAGTATTTTCTCAAATATAAGTAACAGCGAGCAGACGCATATGACTCAGGTCCTTAATATATTAAAGGCTTATAATATACAGGATCCCGCAAGTTCGGTACAGGGCGTTTTTAATGATGAAAAGCTGCAGACACTGTATGATAACCTGCTTGTGGAAGCCGATAAGTCGCTGCTCGATGCCCTTAAGGTGGGGGCTACTATAGAGGATCTTGATATTGAGGATATAACCGTATTTTTGGGAAGGACGTCCAAGAGTGATATATCAACAATGTACGAAAGTCTGGCATGCGGATCGCGCAACCATCTGAGGTCGTATTATTCCCAGATCGTTGCATACGGCGGAACGTACAGCCCTTTATACATATCAGAAGACTATTTTAATTCTATCATAAATAGTTCTAATGAAAATTGCGGGCGTTAAAATTTTATTGGTCGTATGTCTCTTATTCTTTATTATATCCGGTGCAACAGCTCGGGACCTTTCATTTAAGGAACAGTCGTCTGAACTGTTGTCCCTAAAGACGCGTTCTTATTTATCGCCCTCCAAATGGTTTGTTAAGGATAAAATACGAAATTAGTTTTTAACTTTGTTGCTCTTATCGGGCAATAAATGGAAAACAAGAAGAAAATACTCGGTCTGGAAAGAAATGTATTTTTTACCGGCCTTACGAGTTTCTTTACGGATACGTCTACTAAGATGGTTTATAGTGTGATGACTCTTTTTCTGTTGTCTATGGGAGCATCAAAAACCTCTATTTCTCTGATTGAGGGAATTGCGGAAAGCACCGCTGCGTTCTTTAAGGCTTTTTCGGGTTATTTGAGCGATAAGCTGGGAAAAAGCAAGCCGTTCATGATAATTGGTTACGGTCTTACGGCTTTGATAACTCCGTTATATGCATTGGTAAAATCTCCCGTTGGAGTGCTCTTCCTCCGTTTTTTTGAAAAAACAGGTAAAGGCCTCAGGACGGCTCCGCGCGACAGTCTTATAAGTAATTCGGTTCCCAAAAACAAAACCGGAAAGAATTTCGGCTTTCATAAAGCTATGGATAACAGCGGTGCAATAGTTGGTCCGCTGATTGCTTTCCTTCTTCTTTTTTTTTGTAACATAAGTTATAAATCCATATTTCTTTTAGCTACGATTCCGGCGCTATTAGGCGTTATTACTATAATAGCATTCATAAGGGAAAATAAAACAAGGAAAAAGGAGGCTGCCGAAGTGTTCCATTTTAGAGCCTTGCCAGGGAAGTTTTATTTTTTCCTCATTATAATTTTTGTTTTTACCCTCGGAAATTCCGCCGATGCACTTTTGCTTGTTAAGACCGCAGAAACGGGGATAGACAAATCTTATGTTCCTTTTGTTTATATGATATTTAATGTCGTTGCAGTTCTTCTTGCAATTCCTATTGGAAAAATATCCGACAAAATAGGCAGGGAAAAATTAATAATCGCCGGTTATTTGATCTACTCCATAACTTATTTTATGTTCGGAAGGTTTAATGATATTCATATTTTCCTGTTTTTATTTATGTCGTACGGATTGTACAGTGCGTTAGTCGACAGCAGCCAGAAAGCAATGGTTTCAGATCTGGTAGGAAAAGAGCTGAGGGGCACGGGATATGGTTTGTATCATGCAGCTCTTGGCATCACCCTGTTACCTGCGAGTTTGATCGCAGGTATTTTATACGACAAGGTTGATGCCGATGCTCCGTTTTATCTGGGATCTGTAATGGCTTTTATTGCTGCAATATTGATGGTGATCTTTTTATTTGAAAACAAAGTAAGAAGCAAAACTTCTGAAAAAAAATAAAAGGTCGTTTGTATGATGACGGAAATTGTTATTTTTACAGGGTAAATACAACTATACCCTCATTATCTTATGGCTGTCAAATCATTTATCGTTGGTATAATATGCATTTTAGTCTTATTGGCGATTATGTTTCGTCTTACACATTATGCAAAATTCTATGCACCATCATATCTTTTCTGGACGGGAGTGATTCTGGTTATAGCCGGAATAATATCGTTGATATATCCGTTAAGGTTCCTGTTTATCTATAATAGCGCTATTGCCGTTATTGTGCTCCTTTTTGGTGCGATGGTTTCTTCAGTTTCTCTGTTGTGGCCGGTAAAAATAAAGCGATCTTCTTCTAATTTGAAACTCGACGGAATATTGCAGGAGTATGCTTTTGCGGAATTTCACGAAGTCTCCGTTTCGGCAGCACCTGAAATAACTAAAAAATATTTTAAAATTACCGGGATCAATGATATTCCCGCCGCCCGTTTATTGATGAAAATAAGGGGTATAGCAAAGGATTACGAAGAGGTCGGCCCGGAACGTGAAACGGATGTTACCCCTTCGGGTATTGTGTCTACTCCGGATTTCGATTTTTTTATGGTCGCTCCCGATGAATGGATTATGGTAATGATATTAAAATCTTCTATGATGGCTCCCGGAAATAAAACTTCCGATCCTCCCGAGATTTCTTCTCTCGAGCAATTTATGGCCTTTGATCTTACCGGATATGTGAAGGTGGCGGCTAATTTCAGGTTTACGGAAAAGCCGGGCGGGATGACCACTCTGACAACTGAAACCCGAGTTGCGGGTAATACTTTTTGCGACAGCCGCATTTTCGGCTATTATTGGAGGATCATTTATCCTGGAAGTGCAATAATCCGTCGGGTTTGGTTAAATACAATAAAGAAGAGGTCTGAGAATGAAAAATAAACAAATGAAAATGAAAAAGTTAATTGCATGTTGCGGACTTGATTGCGAACTTTGCGACGCCTATATTGCAACTATCAAAAACGACGATGCCCTTCGTGAGCAAATTGCCGAAAAGTGGCGCACCCAGTACGGGGTGGATGAAATTACGGCCGAAATGATAAATTGTACCGGATGCCGGCTCGAAGGTGCGAAGATAGGTCATTGCACCGAATGTGAAATAAGGATATGCGTTCAGAAAAAAGGCTACGGAACTTGTGCCGAGTGCGCTGAAATCGAAACTTGTCCGAAAGTCGGAAGTATTCATAAGGTAGTGCCCGAGGCCAGGAAAAATCTTGTAGGGGCATAAAACCATGAGAATCATAATATCTGTTCTGCTGTCGTTTTTTATGGCGGCAGTTTCCTGTTTTGCCCAGAACCGGCTCTCTCCCATCTGGAAATACCATAAAATGGAAAAAGTTGATGGTCTGCTTCAAAAAGATACTGCTACCAATCAACACGAAGTTAACCTCCTTATGTCCTGGGAACGTCAGGGGCTTTGCTGGATAGACGGCATGTTGGTCTTGGATAACAAGTTCTTTGTAAATGCAGGGGAGAAGGATCTGATGCTTGATTTTTCGTTCGGCGGTGATGTCAGGGCAATATATATTAACGATATAAGGGTTGTCGGAGGAAAAGGAGATGTTCCGATTATTGCCACGCCGGAGATGACAAGAATTCATATTCCACATAATATATTGCATAAGGGAGGGGATAATAGAATTTCCGTACTTATTTCTAATTTGTCTTATACCGGGGGACTTAGCCATAATTTTTGTTCCGTATCTTCTGCCGGGTATGATGTTAAGAATACTGTAAAGATTATTATTCCGGTTGATGATCATGTATTTCTTCCCGGAAAGCGACAATATCTTTCGGTAGAGTCCGATAATGCAACCGACTGCAAGGTACGTTTTGTTGTAAAAAGTGATTTCCACAAGACTTTTGTTGATACTACTATTTTAATGAGAAAAGGTTTCGGGAAATTCCAGCTTGATATGGACCACGAGAATCTGCCGTCAGGCATATACGAATGCGTGGCTATAAGCAGCGGAGTAGATAAAACCTTTTGCGGCAATGTTGCTTGGTTTGCTGTACGTCCTGCAGAAATAAGATCTGAATATGCTGCACCGGAGGATTTTAATTTATATTGGCAAAAGGCGTTGACGGAGTTAAAAGGAGTCGAACCGTGCTTCCGCCTGAAGAAGGTGGACAGTCTTTGTTCTCCATGGCGAAATGGTTATATAGTGTCTATGCAGTCTCTTGGCGGCATTACGATCAGGGGGTATTATTTTGTTCCCAAAACTCCCGGGAAACACCCGGCCGTCATCCAGCTCCCTGGTTACGGATACGGATTTGAAAATATTAAAAGAAGCGTAGACAGCAGGACCGATGCTGCCGAACTGGATTTGTGCGTTCGCGGCCATGGAATAAGCAAGGATGTTTTTAATCCGTGGGACAAAATGACGTTATGGGCGGTAGGTATTTGCGACAGGAAAAAATATGTTTACAGGTCAGTTTATATGGATTGTGCGAGGGCCGTAGATTTTTTGCTTGCGCAGCCCGATATAGATAATAAAAGAATTGGTGTCGTAGGGGGGAGTCAGGGCGGCGGACTTGCTCTTGCAACCGCCGGACTTAGAAATAAAAATATTGCCGCCTGTGTTATTTTCGATCCATTCCTTTGCGACATACGCGAGCAGGCGGAAATAAGGACCATGATAAATAAGGAACTGAATTCGTTCAGGGCTTATAC
>JALCMP010000044.1 GCA_022648545.1 Bacteroidales bacterium
TGCCAAATATGTTATCTCCGTGTTTGTTTACGAATATGTATTTTGAAGATAGCATGCCTCCTATGTTTATAAGAGCTTTACCTTCTTTAAAACTTGACGGACCTATGCCTGACTTTCCCGAATAACTGAAAAGGGTTTCTCCGTAATAATTAAAGAATCCGGATATCGTTTTTTCAGATGTTTTTTTTTCAAAATAAGCGGCACCTTCCGAAAAGGAGCCCAGATAAGAGTATTCGCATGGTATAATGAAATATTTGCAATCTGAAATAATACCATATTTCCCTTTGTATTTTACAACCATGGTTCCGTTTTTTCCGAATATCTGTTCAGCCGTACCGGTTTGGACACAATATAGATCGTCGAATATAGCCGGAAAGAAAACTGTTGTATCATTACAGTATTTTAACCCCTTTTTGCCATAATTTCCTTTGAATATTTCAAATTTGGGTTTTTCAAGCAACATGCCATTCTTATAATAAACCCGTTTCTTGTTGATTTTATTTGAAGAAAATAATACGCCGTTATATTTTTTTCTATTCCTTATTTCGCCCAGGAATATTGAAGAACCGGATGTTATTGCCCCATATCCTTTTTCTGAATTTTTTTCATTTTCGATAAAGAAATTGGTTTTTCCAAACAGAAAGAAGAAAGAAATATCGGGATTCAGGAATATGTTATTTTGGGAAGAACGAGGATCCATAAGGATTTCCAGATTGTCCATGTTCTCGCCGCCAATAAATGCAAAGTAATCTTTATGCGGCCTAAGGACTATTGTAAGGGGATAGTAATTGCATTTTAAGATGTTCTTTATAAAAAGTCTTTTTTTATTGTTGCCGTCCGTGTCATTTTTCTTTTCTCCAAAAGAGTAATAATCAAATTCTTTGTGCCGTGATGCAAATTTAAGGAGTTCTTTTTTGTATTTGTTGCTGGGCGAACACCATTCGGCATATATTAATATTATGGTTGGTTTGCTTACATTTTTAAAACCAGGTGATTTTGCGCTGCCGTTGTAAAAACGGCTTTTTAAATCCGTCAGATTTAAATCGCGAAAACAATTATTGTTTTGCGGGAAAACTTGTATACTAAAGAATAATGCAAGAGATAAAATTAAAAGGTTTTTCATGATATATGTTTTTGCGTTATTTTCTTGATTCTAAATTGGGCAAAAAAAAGATTTCCGGATGTTGGAAAAACATGAATGCCGAATTTTTTTTAAAACCGACAACTTCGCTATTGCCTTATAAAAAATAAATAGCTAATTTAGACTTCTGTAAATTCTTTTATTTGTCTGTAAATAAACCGGGTATGTTTGTCTATTCAAAAATAGTAGTAAGAATATACCTTTTTCTTGTAGTTGCTTCCCTTTCTTCTTGTTTTAGAAATGAAATGTCTCTTAAAGGCGTACCGGTTCCCGTTGTGGATTCTCGTATAACATCCCTGAAAAGCGGAAGGGATGGGACGGGATACATGGGGACTTCCGACGGGCGGATTTTTAAATACGGCAGTTATCCCTCTTTTTTATTCCAGACAGAAGGGAAAGGGCCGGTCTATGATATTTTTGAAACCGTATTGGCAGGAGATACTTCGTTATTCATAGGTATAAGGAACAGCGGTCTGGAAAAATGGACGAGGAAAGATGGAAAATACTCGTATGCCGGAACATATACCATTCCATATAAAAAAGAGAGATATTCTCCTTATGAAATTCACATGAAAAGAGAATATAATGGTTATTGCCCGTCTGATATATTTTATATGGCAACAAGCAACGGGTTATATGTGGCGGATCCCTTTGACAGCAAGAAAGAAGCTCTTCTTGTTTATCCAGATTCTTCCCTGTTGTCTTCATATACTCAAAGAGACTTTCCAATAAGGAATATATGCGAAAGTAAAGGTGTCTTTTTTATTCCTTCGAAACGAGGTATTATAGTGTTTAAAGATGGCCGCGTCATATTCAGGATATTCCGGGATAGATCATTTAAACAAATTTTCAGGACTAATGATACGCTTTATGCCCTGGGGGGCGATTCATTATACGTTTTTAAGGGCATTAAATTTTTAGATAAAAGGTATGCTCCGGATTGTATATTATCTTCCATTAAAAAGAACGGCGGTTTGCTTTTATTATCTGCCGGTTCATTATATGTTTATAAAGAAAAAAAACTTAAAAGATACTCTTTGGAAGATCTGTCTGCATTCACAAATGAACCGGGAGAGAATCATATATTCCTGGATATTCCTTCCAAAAATTCCGTGTGGATTGCATCCGGCAAAGGCATAGTTTCTATTTATTACGATAAAATATTTCCACACGGGAGCGAAAATAAATATCATGCCGTTGCTGCATGCAAGGATATTTCTTCCGGAAAGATATATTTTTATACGTCGAAAAAAGATCTGCTTTTATTTGATCCGAAGTCGGATTCCTTTAAATTTATTTGCCATATAAGCGGAAAAAACGAATACGGGAAAATATATGTCAGGGATGACAGTTTGTATCTTTTATCTACGGATATCGTAGCGTCCATACGTATTCCTGGCAGGAAGTATCTGCCGGTAAAACCCAAGATAATTTACAGAGGCCGCGAGATAAAAGGATTGCTTCCCGATATCTCTTCTGGCCGGTTGTTTTTCTGGTCCAGAAGCGGATTTTTTATTATAAGAGGAATAGATTCGAATGAAAAAATATATGACGGCTATATAAGCGATGCCTTTTTTTTTAAAAATGAAGAAGGGAATAATCTTATACTTCTTTCGACGTTAGGGAGCGGCGTTGTATGTTTTAATCCCGTGACCGGATTTAAGAGTAAGAGTATGTTTATGTGGAGGGAGAATCTTATGCAGTCCCTAATAAAAAAAGATGAGGGAAGACCTTGTTATGATACGATTATGTTAACGAGATCTTTTTTGTATTTTTCGGCGGTGGATTCTATAAAAGTAAAAGGGCTACAGAAGATATTGCCTTTAAAGGACAGTCTGTATTATACGTTATATGATTATGGAATACGCGAATATAAAATATTTAAATCCGGAGGAATTTTTCAGGGGAAAACTTTTTATAATGCACAAATAGAAAAAAATACTTTTTGCCTCTCTAATAACGGATATTTGTTCTATGGTGGAATATCCGGAGCTTTTGTTCTCAAACCAGGATATCAACCGCAGTATATTGCTGCCGAATCTTTCCCTTCTGTTTACGAATATATAACTTATATAGCAGCTCTGGCCGTTGCTTTATTATTGCTTTTTATTTTTGCCGTTCTTCAATATAGAAATCATGTCGTTTATAATCGCCGTTCTGCAATTATCAGCCGGGAAAAAGAAACACGCTTCAAAGAAGAATTATCGGGGTCTATAGAAAAAATAATTAAGGATCTCTCTTCCCTTAAGGATTTATTTCTCCCCGGGGAGGAGGTGTATGAAGAGATAATGCATCTTGGGGATTGTTATATGGAAATGAGAAATCGCTGTGCGAACCGCGGCGAATATGAATCTTTTCTTTCTCATCTATTAAATAGATCTATAGAAATCAACAAGATTGCGGTTACGCGGCTGATAGCTTATTCAGGGACGCAAATAAAGTTATTAAAGGAATATGATATGGGGGAAGCTTGCGACCGTGCCGGATATACTATGCAATTACTTGATAATAAGGAATTCGATAAACTTTTCCTTTGCTGGAAGGAAAACAAGTTGTGGATGCGTCAGGCGGATTTCTTATTAAAAAGGATATCCGACCTTAAATATCAATTGAATTTCTATAGGTCCGATTCTTTGTTGAGTATACTGGAATCAGGCCCTTATGCTAATGGAACTACTTTTGAAAATCTGGAAATTTCAGGATTGAAGGATTGCAGGGAATATTTGAAAGTCCTTAATAAAATGGGTGCATACTACTGCTCCGGATCTTTTATCTCCGTATGTTTGGCCTTTATCAATGAAAGAATTTCCGCCGGATCAGACCTTTCCTGTTTATGGAAGATTTTGGGTGATAGCTTTGAAGAGATTGGTACGGTGTTAAAACTTGAACATATTGCGTACCGGGTAACTTTTATGAAATGTCTTAATATATTTTATGATATAAAATTAAAATGTAATCTTATATCTGAGTCTCTAGAAGTTCTTTCTTCACAAAGTTTGTATGCCGTACGCAATTATGAAAAAATAAATAATTCAGTATATTCTTATGCAATGGAAATAAGGAAGTCCGTTTCATTATTTTTCAGTACCATACCGTCAATTTGCAAGATGTTCATAACAGAAGATTTGGGAATGAAGAAAACGGATAATCAGCAAACATTATATTTTATTATTCTTATGGCATATCCGGCAGTTCCCAATAAAGTTGTAAACAGAATATTGTTCAGGGATGCCAGAGATGTTAAAAGTGAATTAAAAAAGAATCTGAGGACTTTTCATAAAGTTAATTATAATAAAAAATATGATTTTCCCCTGTCGGTAATGGTACGTATGATGGAGATAAGAGATATTTAAAGAGGACAAAAAAAACCATCCCGGTTGAGGATGGTCTTTTTGTAGGAAAAGTATGAAAAAGTACTATTTGATCTTTGCAAATTCGATATCGTTCTTTTGACGATCAGCAAGACGTTTTTCCTTACTTGCAATTTTAAGGTTTGCCTTTACTGCTGCAGAATCACCTGCGCGTGCAGCTATGATTGCCTTAAGGTAAGATTTGCAAGGGCAGGCTGCTTTTCCAAGGATCTTGGCAGCTTTGTTTTCGTTCTTAACCAGAATGTTTGCGAGTGCCTCGTTAAAGCTGTGTGCTCCGGAAAGGTCGCTTAATGCTTTTGTGTAATTTCCGTGGAGAACTTCAATTGCTCCCTGGTTATAACGTGCCTGACGCAAATTGGATTTTGCAAAAGCGGCAGAAGCTTCTTCGAGTTTCCCGGACTTCATTTCTGCAACTCCAAGATTGTTATAGTAAATATCGTTCTTTTCGCTTACAGCAGAAAGAGCTTTCTTGGCTTCGCTTATTTTGTTTTCAGTAAGGTAAAGAGCTGCAAGATTTTCACTGGCACGGCTGCTGTTGAATTTGCTGGCAGCTTTCTTGTAAAGACTTGCTTTTACGTTTTTGTCTTTTTCTATTTTTGCAGCATATAAAAGAGCTTCCTCGTCAAGGTTTTCGATATTGCCGTTCTTGACCATCTCCTTAAGCTCTGTGTTAGTGTAGTTCTTATAATTGATGTTTGCAATGAATCTTGCCCTGCGCAATTCAGGAAGAACTTTCTTTGCGAGTGTTTTGTATACGCTCGACATGTTCTTTATTTCCTTTTCACGAACTGCGGGATCTGAGTACATCGACAAAACACGGAGAATAAGATCCTTGTCTTCTATATTTGATTTGGAAACCAGTTCCTGGAAACCTTCCCAGTCTTCGGAGATGTTCTTAACATTTACAGGAGCACTGGTAACGACTTTTTTCTTATTCTTATTGATGGTTTTGCTGAAAGCTTTTTCTGCAGTCTTGCCTCTTTTTACGGAAAGATTTGCATTAAGGGTTTCAGGACCGTCGGGAGAAGCGTAAGCTACGATGTCGTTTGATGTAATGGTTCTGCGGGGATCGTTTTCCGTCTTTTCCAGAAAAGCCTTGAAGTCCTTGATCTCCTGGGAAGTAAGCTGGCTTCTTCTTACAGTGGCATTATCTATGGTGTAAAGGATCTGTGCTTCCTTGGATTCTTTTATTACCTTCTGATAATTGTCGCGTTCGTAAGCTACATCTCCTTTGGTCTTTACGAGCATGTAGGTAGTGTTGGTACCGTCTGCTATCTTTATTGCTTCAGGATATTTGTAACTCTTTGTCTTTGTTTTGTTGAAAACGGTAACTCTTAATTCGAGATGGGCTTTTTCCATGCCAGAGACATATTTGAATACTACATTCCTGGAAACCTTTGCACCTGCCTGATAAGGTACCGATGTGTTATTTTCAGTTATTTTTTCTCCCTGGAGAGTGAAAGTTTCACCTACTGCTTCACCTCCCTGGTAAACCAAAACGGGTTTTACTTCCATAATTGCTTTTGGAAGGAAGTATTTTTCAGGGAAATTTAAGGAATAGGTAGCATGTATTTGTCCTGCTACTGCCTCCAATACCTGTGGATTGCATTCCGATGTAACCAAATTGGCATTTTTAGCCATTTTGGTAGGATTACAAGCAACAACTGCAAGGGACATGAGAGCTGCGCCCATAATTTTTTTCAATGTGATTTTCATATTTGCAAATATTTTAATTGTTAGTTATATACAATCAGCTACTAATTTATGTAAATATTATCTAAAATTTATACAAAATTAATTATTTTATTTGAATAATTCGGTATCGTTTAAAAATTTAAGGTCTTCAGGAGTGTCTACGGCATGGGTTTCGTAATCGGTTATTGAGGTCCTGATTTTGTAACCATTTTCTATCCAGCGCAATTGCTCAAGTTTTTCCGTCTCTTCCAGAAAACTTTGCTTCAGATTGCATATTTCCGGCAAGGTGTCGGCTTTATACCCGTACAGCCCTATGTGTCTGTAAAAAGGTGTCCGTTTTATATAATCGTCGTCGATTTCCTTCCCTCTGGGAAAGGGGATAGGGGTCCTGCTGAAGTAAATTGCGTTCATGTCTTTGTCCAGTACGACCTTCGGATTGTTCTGGTTGAAAAGTTCTTTTTTGTCAAGTACCCTTTTTACGAGGGTCGCCAGCTTGACGGCGGGATCTTCGAAGCATCCGGCAAGTTGTATTAGCTGTTCCGGCCTTATATATGGTTCGTCTCCCTGTATGTTTATTATGGTATCGAATTTCCGTCGGGTTTCTTTTTCTATTTTATGAAGAGCTTCGCAGCATCTGTCTGTTCCGTTCCGGTGTTCTACAGACGTCATGACGGCTTTTCCTCCGAAACTTTCTACGGCGTCGTATATCCGTGAGTCGTCCGTAGCTACGTAAACCGTTTCGAAAGCTTTTGTGGATTGTTCGTAAACTCTTCTTATCATGGGCTTTCCGTTTACTATGGCTAACGGTTTGCCTGGAAACCTCGAAGATGCGAACCTCGATGGAATCAATGCAAGTATTTTCATTCGCTTATAATATTAATAATGAGAGATTAACGATGTTAGTATTCTCTTACGGCAAAAATAATGAAAAATAGGTTATGGAATAAAAATTTTTAACTTTGCAGGTATGGAATTGCAAGGCATAAAACAAAGGTTCGATATAATAGGAGATGACCCGGTGCTGAATCGTGCCCTTGATATAGCCATCCAGGTTGCCGCTACTGATTTGTCGGTATTGGTTACGGGAGAAAGCGGTGTCGGGAAGGAGGCGTTGCCTCAGATAATACATCAGAACAGTGCCAGAAAACATAATGTTTATGTGGCTATAAACTGCGGAGCTATACCCGAAGGGACCATAGATTCCGAATTGTTCGGTCATGAGAAGGGATCTTTTACTGGTGCCACCGAAACAAGAAAGGGATATTTTGAGGTGGCTGACGGAGGAACTATCTTTCTTGACGAAGTAGCCGAGCTTCCTCTTGCCACCCAGGTGCGGCTTCTCCGTATTTTGCAGAGCGGTGAATTTTATAAGGTAGGTTCGTCACGGGTTCAAAAAACGGATGTCAGAGTTGTTGCCGCAACGAATGTAAATGTAATGGATGCAGTGCGCAGGGGAAAATTCAGGGAGGATCTTTATTACAGGCTTAATACCGTTCCCATACATATTCCAGCATTGAGAGAAAGGAAAGGGGATATTAATCTTCTGTTTAGAAAATTCGCTCTCGATTTTGCCGATAAGTATCATATGCCGGTAATAAGGCTTACCCGTGATGCGCAGATAATGATTCAGGATTACAGATGGCCCGGCAATATAAGGCAGTTGAAAAGTGTTGCCGAACAGGTTTCGATATTGGAACAAAACAGGGAAATATCGGGCGATATAATAAAGAAGTATTTGCCTGCCGATAATCCGGAACATCTTCCCGTTCTGAACAGCGGAGCTGCGGCTGCAAACAGCAATCTCCTTAATGACAGGGATGTTATTTATAAATTGATATCTCAGCTTAAGAATGAGATAGATGATCTTAAAAAACGTTTCGAAAAGAGGTCTTCTTCCGATTCTTCCGCCGAGGGCAAGAGTCTACTTCCTTCTCCCGCACTTGGCAAGGAAAGCATGCCGGACGAATTTGATGAAAGTGATGAGGATATAATAGAAGAAAGCAGCTGTAATCTATTACGCGGGAGCCGCCGGTCGGGGAAGGATGTTAAAAAGGATTATGCGGATGATGTACGTCAGGGAGGAATGCCTGTTACCAGACCTGTCGTTTTTGATGCATCCGAAGAACGGAAAGCCGCCGCTGAGGATACCGATTATATACCCGTGGAAAATCTTTCCATTGAATCCGCCGCTGAAGAACTTATAAGGAAAAGTCTGGAAAAACATAACGGCAATCGCGACGAGGCGGCAAGAGAACTCGGAATTTCCGCGCGTACGCTTTATCGTAAAATTAAGAAATACAATATAAAATAGGAACAATGAGAATCCGTGTATTTAAATACCTGATATCGTTGTTTACGATTGTCCTTTCCGTAGTTTCATGCGGAATATATTCTTTTACGGGAACATCCATCGCTCCTGACGTAAAGACCATAAACGTTGCCACGATAGAAAACAAAGCCATGAAGGTGAATCCTTCATTAAGCAATCTTATTACCAATGCGCTTCAGGATAAATACAGAAGCCTTACGAAACTGGAATTCGTGGATATGGATCCCGATCTGGAAGTTTCCGGCTATATTACCGATTATAGCGTAATTCCTACGGCTGTGACTTCTGAAGAAGTGGCTTCTAAAAACCGGCTGACTATAACCGTAAAGATAAAATTCGTAAACGAAAAACATCACGACGAGGATTTTGAGAAGAATTTCGTTGCGTATTCCGATTATGATTCGACTTCGTCACTTGATGCCGTGGAATCCGAATTATGCGATGAGATAGTTAAAACTCTTGTGGAGAATATTTTCAATGCAACGGTAGCAAACTGGTAAAAGATATTATGGCAGAGTCATTATATTATATTGATCCTGAATCTATGGATTTATCTTGTCTTGAAAAAATCGTGGCGGAATGTCCCTGGTATGTTTACGGCAGGCTCCACATGTTGCGTATGAAATACGAAGCGGATTCCGGCGAAAGGGATATTTCCTGTCTTAGAAAGTTGTTGAGAAAGGATATGCTTTTTCTTCCCTGCAAAGCGGAAAATCTGGAAATCCCCGCCAGAAGGGAAACTTCCAGAAAGAAGGAGAGCAAACCGGACATGTCGGTGTATGTCGCAGGAGGCGATTATTTTTCAAAAGATGATTTTGCTTCTCTGGAGAACGGATACAAAAATAATATTTTCAAACCCGGCGGCTATGGGGACCGTTCTGGCTCTTCTTCTTCCGCAGAAATTTTTCCCGGGGAAGAGAAAGGTTTTACTGAGGAGCATATAGATGTTGTAAATAAGTCTTCTGATGATTTTTGTACTGAGACATTAGCTGAAATTTATGTGCAACAACAACATTATGAGGAAGCTATAAGTGCATATTCTAAATTAAGTTTGCTATATCCGGAAAAAAGTGCTTACTTTGCGGACTTAATAAATGAAATAAAGTCAAAAAATAAATAAACCATGTATACGGCGATTTCTATTATTATCGTTATTGCGAGCGTTTTCCTTACTATTATAGTATTGATTCAGAATTCAAAAGATGGTGGACTTGCCGCCAATTTCGCTGCCAGAAACCAGACTTTCGGATTCAGGCAGACTGCCGACTTTCTTGAGAAGGCTACATGGACTCTTGCTTTTACCATATTGTTCCTTAGCGTAGTGGCTACAGCCTTTATTTCTACGAGGTTCAACGGAAACAAGAGCAATCTTATGGAAAAAGTAGAACAATCGGTTCCTGCACAGGGCGTTCCGCAATTTCCTGTAGATTCTAAAACCGTTAATCCGGCACAGCAAACATCCGGTGAACAGAATGCCGTTCCTGCACAGCAGAAGAAAAATGATTCTGAAAAAAGTTCCGAGAAATAACGGATCTAATAGATAAGAAAAAAATAAGGCGACCTTGCGGCCGCCTTTATTTTTTGTTAGGAATGTAATATTCCAAGCTGTCTTCCGACTTTTATGAAAGCGGCTATTGCCCTGTCGAGGTGCTCCTTTTCATGTCCGGCGGATATTTGGACCCTTATCCTTGCTTCTCCCTTGGGAACTACCGGGTAGTAAAATCCTACTACATATATTCCTTCGTCTAAAAGCATGTCGGCCATTTTTTGAGATAATTTCGCATCATAAAGCATGACTGCGCAAATTGCGGATTGCGTTGGCTTTATGTCGAATCCGGCTTTTTTCATTCTCTGAACAAAGTAATCTACGTTGGAATGGAGCTTATCCTGCAGTTCTGTAGTTTCGTTCATCATGTCGAACATTTTTATTGCAGCGGCTGCAACCATCGGCGGAATGGAATTTGAGAATAAATATGGCCTCGAGCGTTGCCTCAATAATTCTATTATTTCTTTTTTACCTGTTGTAAATCCTCCCACAGCGCCTCCGAAGGATTTGCCCAATGTGCCGGTGAGGATTTCTACTTTTCCCCTCAGTCCGTATAATTCGGTTACTCCGCGTCCGGTTTTGCCGACTACACCAGCGGAATGCGATTCGTCTACCATTACCATGGCGCCGTACTTGCCTGCCAGTTCGTATATCTTGTCCACCGGAGCGACGTTGCCGTCCATGGAAAAAACTCCGTCAGTTGCTATTATTTTAAAGCGTTGTGCTCCGGCCTGCTTCAGACATTCTTCGAGTTCCTTCATGTTGGCATTGGCGTACCGGTATCTTTTGGCCTTGCATAGTCTTACACCGTCTATTATGGAAGCATGATTGAGGGAATCGGAAATTATGGCGTCGTTTTCATCAAGAAGAGCCTGAAAAAGACCGCCGTTGGCGTCAAAACAGGAACAGTAAAGTATGGCGTCTTCGGTTCCGAAGAATTCGGCTATTTTCTTTTCCAGCTGTTTGTGTATGTCCTGGGTGCCGCATATGAATCTTACGCTCGACATTCCGTATCCTCTTTCGTCGAGGGCTTTCTTTGCTGTATCTATAAGAAAGCGATTATCGGATAATCCGAGATAGTTGTTGGCGCAGAAATTAAGCACGTCTTTTCCTGGTTTTACTTTTATCTCTGCTTTTTGCGGCGAAATGATAATCCTTTCGTCTTTGTAAAGGCCCGCTTCGCGTATGGAAGTGAGTTCTTTATTTAAGTATGATTGAAAATCGTTATACATGATGATAGTTTATATTTATGGATATGTAAAATTAATTAAAAAAATCGTATTATATTAGCAGTTATAAATTCAAGAACAATTAAAAACCTTTTATTATCATGGCGATATCTGTAGATGATTCCAATTTTGAAGAAGTTGTATTGAAAAGCGGCAAACCTGTTGTCGTAGATTTTTGGGCTACATGGTGCGGCCCATGCAATATGCTGTCTCCTGTAGTGGATGAATTGGGAGAAGAATATAAGGATAAAATAAAAGTCGTAAAATGTAATGTCGACGAAGCTTCGGAAACCCCAGTCCAGTATGGAATAAGGAATATTCCCACGCTACTTTTTTTTAAGGACGGCAAGGTGGTGGATCGTCTTGTTGGGGCACTTCCCAAGGTTACATTGGACGATCATATGAAGAAATTATTGTAAAACGGGCTTTCGCCCAAAAAAAATTTGTGATGAAAAAACTCTCTTTGCTTCTGTTTTTATTTTTTGCCGCGGGCATTTCCCAGGCCTTCGCACAGGGAGGTTTCGGCATAAAGGTCGGATCTACCTTTAACAAAATGAATGATGTTAAAGTTGGTAATTCTGTTAATTATAATTACAAGCAGAGTAAGGGATACAGTATAGGCGTTTTGTATAAGATGAATCTTATAGGGGGCTTTACCCTTCAGCCGGAATTGCTGTATACTGTACGTAAGGGCAAGGCTGAATATGACATGAGCACCGGGACAGGCAGTATCCAAGGTTCTTCCGATTTCAGCATGAGTTATATACAATTGCCCGTAGGCATACAGTACGGACTTGATCTTATGCTCATAAGACCTTTCGTGCAGGTAGTTCCCTATATCGGCTATGCCGTTGGAAAGGGCAACGATCTTAATGATGCCAAGTGGGACGATATCAACAGATTTTCCTACGGCATAGGAATAGGCGGAGGTCTGGATGTATGGAAGTTGCAGATAAACGGCCGTTATTGCTGGGATATAGGCAAGTCTGTAAAGAATTATACTTTGCATAATGTTTCCGAAACCGTAAGGAACGGAAAGAATAAGGGATTTGAATTATCTTTGGCTTTCATTTTTTGATATAAGTGAAATTAGATTCTATAAAGGCTTTTCTCGGCGATGATTTTGTAAAGTACAGGAAGATTGTTGAAACATCACTGTTTACTCAAAATTCTCT
>JALCMP010000045.1 GCA_022648545.1 Bacteroidales bacterium
CTTTTGAGGATATTATAAATACTTCTTCTGCCAGTTTCGCCGCAATAAAAAGTTTAAAGGAAGGTAAATGGATAAATTTGGATTAACCGTGTAAGTATATGGACCGATTCTATTTATATGTTCATACCGTATCGAAGTTGAAATTTATACAAATCCTGTATCAGATATTATATAGATTAAAAAATTTATGCAGGAGATTATTTGGTTTAAGTTATCCATTATTTGTAGATCATTCATCAACCTGCCTTGCATTTAATGAATTTATCAGTAAAAATGTATCTTATAAGGGAGACATGACTTTCTCTTTTCTGAATATTGAACATTCATTTTGCGGAAACGTCGATTGGAACATTAATGCATATGGTAAATTATGGGCATATAATCTTAATTATATGGATTATTTACTCCAGCGTAATATGTCAGGAGATACAGGAGTGATGTTAATTAAAAATTTTATTGAAGGTATCGGACAGAATATTGTAGGAATAGAGCCATATCCCATATCTTTAAGAGGAGAAAACTGGATTAAGTTTTTATCCGTTAATACATGTCTTTTCGAAGAATCTGTAATAAAAAGGATAAAGGGTTCTTTATATGCACAATATAAGATTCTGTATAATAATCTGGAATATAATATCCTTGCTAATCACTTGTTTGAAAATGGAATTAGTTTACTTTTCGGTGCATTATATTTTAAAGATGAACGTTTTTATAAAAAGTCGTACAAATTATTGAACCGCCAGTTGAATGAGCAAATACTTGAAGATGGTGGGCATTTTGAATTAAGTACTATGTATCATAGAATAATTCTTGACAGAATACTTGATGGTATTAATTTATTGCAAAATAATTTTATATTCTATTCACAAAAGAAGTTGTTGGATTTAATGATAGAAAAAGCGGTAAAAATGCTCGGATGGTTAAATGCCATGACTTTTTCAAATGGTGATATGCCATTATTGAATGATTCCGCCACCGATATTGCTCCGTCATCGGAAGAATTGATTAAGTATTCATTGAGACTGGGAATCCCTTTTCGCGAAAGCAGAAAATATAGATTGACGGATTCTGGATATAGAAAGTATGATGGAACGGATTATGAATGCATTATAGATGTAGGACCTATTGGTGCACATTATCAGCCAGGTCACGCACATGCCGATACATTTAATTTTGTCGTTGATGTCCACGGGAAAGAATTTGTAATTGATCCGGGAATTTCAACATATGAAAACAACCACGTACGGAATTGTGAGAGAGGAACCGGTTTTCATAATACGGTAATTTTAAATAACAGAGATTCATCTGAAATATGGTCTGCGTTCAGAGTTGCAAAAAGGGCAGAAACAACTATAGTTCACGAAGATCCATCAAATGTGGTTGCATATCATAATGGATATGGGAACGTCATGCATGTCAGAGAATGGCGGTTCTATGAGAATAAAATAATAATCAAGGATGATATTGCGGGAAACAAAAAAATATATGATGCCAGGCTGCATATTTTGTTATCACCAGAAATGCATCCTGTTATTAAAAATGATGCCATCTTGACAGAAAACGGAATCATTACGATATGCGGTTGCAAACAATTAAGTTTGTTATCCGTAAATGTTCCCGATGGTTATAATAAATATATTGAGACTATTATGGTAGAAGCATTTTTCGAAAAGGCTGTTACGACAATTATTGAATTTTGATGAAAATTTTATTTATAACGGATAATTTTGTTCCTGAAGTGAATGCTCCGGCTTCCAGAACTTATGATCATTGTAAAAGATGGGTCGAAATGGGAGAGGATGTAACGGTTGTAACGTGTGCTCCTAATTTCCCGCTTGGAAAGGTTTATAAGGGGTATAAGAACAGGATTTATCAAAGAGAAATAGTATCAGGGATAAAAGTTATAAGGGTATGGTCTTTCATATCTGCAAATTCCGGAAAATTGAAACGTATAATAGACTTCTTAAGTTTTACTTTTTCATCATTTATATATTTATTTTTAAGAAAAAAGTTTTATGATGTGATAATTGCTACTTCTCCACAATTTTTTACCGGATTTGCTGCTATGGGAATTGCCCGCATAAAGAGGGTTCCATGGATATTTGAGGTAAGGGATTTATGGCCTGAGGGTATTATCTTTTTGAAAAAAGACAGCGGGGTTTATAAATTACTTGAGTTGATAGAAAAAAAATATTATAAATCATCTGCTGGAATTGTGACTGTTACACAAAGTTTTAAAAATAATATAGAAAGACGATGCAATGTCTGTGAAAAAAAAATATGCGTAGTCTATAATGGTTCCAACAGAAATTTATTTAATGAAAAGCCCAAAAATGCGGAACTATTAAAATCTTTGAATTTGTCTGGCAAGTTTATTATAGGATATGCCGGAACTCTGGGAATAAGCCATAGTCTTGATTTTATTTTGAGTTGTTTGAATGTGATATATTCGATGAATGAAAAAATCCATTTTTTATTTATCGGAAGCGGTGCCGTTGAACAAAAGATGAAAATGATGGCGGAGGAATATGAAATTAAGAATATGACGTTGCTGTCATCTGTTCCGAAAGAAAATGTATCCGATTTTATTTCATTATTTGATGTCGGCCTGGTCCCTTTGAAAAAGTGTGATGCATATCTGAAAGTAATACCGTCAAAAATTTTTGAACTGGCTGCAATGCGAAAACCAATATTGTTGGGGGTAAATGGTGAAGCCCGGACTATATTGGAAGAGAATAATGCCGGTGTATATTATGAACCTGAAAACAGAGAAGATTTTATTTTTAAAGTAAATTCGTTATATTCAAACAGGGATAATTTACAGAAATATATTCCCGGACTGGATTACATTTCTGAAAGCTTCGATAGAAATTTGTTGGCAGAGAGGATGCTTTTTTTTATAAAAAAAACAGTAAATGAAGATTCTTCTATCAGATATAAGGAATAGAAAGTCCTTTGATATATATAATATATTGAAAAGGCATTATGGGGATAATGAAATATTGCTTGCATCTTCCGATCCTTTTTATCTGAGAGGCCGGATCATATATTTTCATAAAATATATTGTTTAAGGAAAACAGGTCAGACCCTGTTTAACGAGGATTTGTTATCAATAGGCAGAGCTTTTTCAAAAGATGTTGTAGTGTATATACCTGTAGAGGAAGATACGACATTGTTTTTTTTGAATTTTATTAAAGAGAAAGGGAATTTGAACTTTAAATACAATCTTCCTTCGCTGGAAAGTTTCAATATTTCGAGAGATAAATTTCTTCTGAATGAATTTTGTAAAAATAATGGCATTCCGGCTCCATCCTTTTTCACTGATCCCCGCATGATGCCGGCGAATAATGAATTTGTTCCTTTAATTGTAAAACCCAGAATAGGATCGGGGGCAAAAGGCCTTTTTTCCGTAATCTCAAGGGCTGAATTTTACAAATTCAGCCATATCAATTTAAACGAGTATGTTATTCAGGAAAAAATAGGTGATGGAAAGACAGTGGAAGGCGCTTTCTTTTTATGTAATAAAGGAAAAGTCCTTTCAAGTTATTGTCATAAAAGAGAAAGAACTTTTCCTTTAGACGGAGGTGTGACTGTATATTCCAAACTTGTATATAATAAAGACATTTTGCAAACCGGAAAAAAATTGCTGGAGAAACTCAAATGGTCCGGAATTGCTATGCTGGAATTTTTGCAGGATGTAAAAACCGGAGAATATAAAGTGATTGAAATAAATCCCAGATTTTGGGGATCAGTACTATTATCTGAATTTTCCGGTGCAAATTTCGTGTCTGCTTATATTAAAACAGCACTTGGCGAGGAGCCTGTAATTAATGAAAATAAAAAAAACGTAGCAATAAGATGGCTTGCATTTGATATTCTCAACTGGATTAAGCGCAGAGGAAAAATCAGAGGATTTTGGCATCTTAATAAAAGAAATACGTGTTATATAAATTGTACATATGCAAAAGTGTTTTCTTCAATACTGTTTCATTTATTTTTTTATATTAGTAAAGAAAATTTTAAGGTGTTTTTAAAAAAATGGAAAAAATAATCGTTTTTGATTTTGATAAAACATTAACTAATTACGATACAACATTTCCATTTTTTTTATTCTGTTGTAAGAAAAAGCCATTGGGCTTTTTCTTGATTCCCGTTTTCTCTTTTTTTATGTTCCTGTCCAAAATGAAGATAATATCCGTAAAATGGGAAAAGGAGATAGGTCTAAAATTATTTTGCAGATCGGACTATAGTTTTTATTTAAAGTGTTGCTCTAATTTTTCTCACAAGGTTACACTTAATAATGTATATAGTGAATTTATAGAAAAGAAATCTTCTTTAGGCAACAGGATTATTCTGGCATCTGCGTCATTTAATGATTACCTTAACAAAATATTTCCAGATGTGGAAATTATAGGGACAACAGTTTTAAACGAAAAGGGACGTATTAAAGGAATAAGCAGACATCCTTTTGGATTTGATAAAAGAGAAGCTTTAATAAAAGCCGGCATTGAAAAAATAGATTTATTTTATACCGATAGTCGTAATGACATTTGTGTTTCGAATATGGCAAAAAAAACAATATGGGTGGCTAACGGGAGGATATTAAATAAATGAATATATTAACTTTTGATTTTGAGGAATGGTTCCATATTCTCGATAACGATTCAACGCGTACCGCCGATCAGTGGCAGAATTATGAGGTCCGTATTTATGATAACATGGCGAGAATTTTTGATATCCTCGATAGACATAAACAAAAGGCAACTTTCTTTTGCATGGGATGGATGGCAGAGAAATATCCGGATATCGTTAAGGAAATAGCTCGTCGGGGATATGAAATAGGGTCCCATACCCGCATGCACCAGCTGGTTTATGAGCAGGGGAAGGATATCTTTGAAAAAGATGTGGATTTCTCCGTCAGGTTTCTGGAAAATCTGATAGGGAAAAAAGTGAAATATTTCCGAGCTCCCGGTTTTTCTATAACCGAACAAACACCGTGGGCTTTTGATGTTCTGACTAAAAATGGAATAGAGACTGATTGTTCTGTTTTTCCCGCACCTCGTGCTCATGGAGGTTTTCCTTCCTATGGGAAATCAGTTCCTTCTATAGTAAGGTATAATGGCCTTTCCATCAAGGAACTTCCTATAAATTATGTGACTGTTTGGGGCAAGCACCTTGTTTTTTCCGGAGGTGGATATTTCAGGTTGTGTCCCTATTTACTGTTAAAGTACTGGACTGCCCGGTCTGAATATTTAATGAGTTATCTGCATCCTCGTGATTTTGATGCCGGCCAGCCAATGATAAAAGAATTACCGGTTATTCGTAAATTCAAATCATATGTAGGATTAAAAGGAGCAGAGCATAAATTGAATAAATGGTTATCTGATTTTTCTTTTGTAGATATACCAACTGCCTCTGATATGATAGATTGGGAACATGTGCCTATTGTTGATATATAGATGTAATAAAGAATGTGTGCCTCTTAATAATATTGTCAAATAATAGGACCACAAGCTAGATTTAAAAAAAAGGATTAAATTTAGTAAAATGAAAGGGACAAGAAGGAGACACTATAGCCTGAGTTTGAAATCCGGTTCCGTGATTTTAGAATTCAAGAATGGTAAATATGATCCTGAGAATACAGAGGACATATTAAAATTATAGTCTGACCTTATAATAGGAAAGTCTGTAAAAATGAATAACTTTATATAATAAATATATTTTATTATGTGCGGTATCGTAGCTTACATTGGGAAACGTGAAGCGTATCCTGTTCTTATAAAAGGATTGCACAGGTTGGAATACAGGGGATATGATAGTGCCGGGATAGCCCTTCTGCACAAGAAGGAGATGAATATCTATAAGACGAAAGGCAAAGTTGCAGATCTGGAAAAGTTCGTTGCGGGAAATGATACACAAGGGCATATGGGCATCGCACATACGCGTTGGGCTACACACGGGGTTCCGAATGCTATTAATGCCCATCCTCATTGCTCAGGGAATAATAATCTTGCTATAATCCATAATGGTATCATAGAGAATTATCTTTTGTTGAAAAAAGCTCTGCAAAAACAGGGTTATACTTTCAAAAGCGATACGGATACCGAGGTTTTGGTTCAGCTTATCGATTATATTAAAACGAATAATAATTGCAGCCTTTTCGATGCCGTGCAAACTGCGTTGAGGAAAGTGGTAGGTGCTTATGCTATTGCCATAGTAGAAAAAGGAAATGAAGGAGAAATAATTGCGGCACGGAAAAGCAGCCCTCTGGCAATCGGTATGGGAAAAGATAACGAAGAGTTTTTTATTGCGTCAGATGTTACGCCGTTTGCCGAGTATACTAATAAGGTAGTTTATCTTAAGGATGAAGAAGTCGTACGGATCAGGCTGGGAGAATCGCCGAAGATCGTAAATCTCGATAAAACCGAATCTGAAATTAATGTAGAGCATCTCAATATGAGCCTTTCCCAATTGGAAAAGGGAGGGTATCCGCATTTCATGCTTAAGGA
The DNA here is from genome assembly GCA_022648545.1 of Bacteroidales bacterium. Classification (GTDB taxonomy): domain Bacteria; phylum Bacteroidota; class Bacteroidia; order Bacteroidales; family UBA932; genus Egerieousia. The sequence continues at coordinate 6,511 of JALCMP010000045.1, forward strand.
AATAAACGAACAACCACAAACCATTCTGGACTGTATTCGCGGCAGAATCAACAGGCCGGCTACCGATGTAAAATTGTCGGGCGTTATGGACCATATGGATAAATTGTTGAGTGCAAGGCGTTTTATTATCGTGGCCTGCGGAACTTCATGGCATGCCGGGCTTATTGGAAAACATATGATAGAGGAATTCTGCCGTGTACCGGTTCAGGTGGAATATGCTTCGGAATTCCGTTATTGCTGTCCTGTTGTGGATGAACAGGATGTTGTGATTGCCGTTTCACAGTCCGGAGAAACTGCCGATACGTTGGCAGCAGTGCAATTGGCAAAATCTAAAGGTGCTTTCGTCTACGGAATCTGCAATGTCGTAGGATCGTCGATTGCCCGTAATACGGATACCGGGACTTATATACATGTCGGCCCGGAGATAGGAGTTGCTTCTACAAAAGCTTTTACAGGACAGGTGACGGTACTTACCATGTTTGCCATGTGCATAGCTAAAATGAAACGTACTATTTCTAAAGAGCGTTATGAAAAAATATTAAAGGGGCTTAAATCCTTGCCCGATTTGATAAAGGAAGTTCTCCAATACGGAAATAAAATTAAGGATCTCTCCGCAGTTTTTACTTATGCGCATAATTTCCTGTATCTGGGGCGCGGTTATAATTATCCGTTGGCTTTAGAAGGAGCTCTTAAATTAAAGGAAATTTCTTACATACATGCCGAGGGATATCCGTCGGCGGAAATGAAACATGGTCCTATCGCTCTTATCGACCATGAAATGCCTACCTTCGTTATTGCCACCAGCGATAGTATTTACGAGAAAACGGTTAGTAATATTCAGGAGATAAAGGCCCGTGGCGGCAAGGTAATAGCTCTTGTGACTAAAGGCGATAAATTCGTCTCTTCAATGGCGGATTATATTTTGGAAATGCCATATGTGGACGAATGTCTGGCACCTATAGTTTCTTGTATTCCATTGCAATTATTCGCTTATTATATTGCAGTGCAAAAAGGTCGTAACGTGGATCAGCCCAGGAACCTTGCGAAATCCGTAACTGTTGAGTAAGGATGGGATTTATTTTTCTTTCAGCATTTCCTGCAGCATATCTACTTTTTCCTTTTCTATGCTCAGCAGTCTTTCGTAAAGTTCTACAATTTTATCCATAGGGTTGAAATGGCAGCCGTAACTTATGGTGGACGCATTGTCGTGGTAACTGTTGGCTATTATATTAAATGCCGCCTCGTCTGTCATCCCTTTTATGGCTTCCGGCGGAATCTTTAAAATTGATGCCACCTTCTCCAGTGTCTCATCGTCTATTTTTTCCTTTTGTTCAAGTTTGGAAACGGCCTGTTGTGTCATATTTAGCTCGTTTGCAAGATATTCCTGTTTTATTCCAAGAATATCGCGTAATTTCTTGATGTTATGCCCATGGTGTACGTTCGAAGGGAATTGTGCATTAGTCTCATTCATAAAAATTTTCTCCTTTTTTGAATTTATAGCAAAAATACTAATCGGTTTTAATCCGGCCGGGAATACAAGTATTTTACATTCGGTATTTTGTTGAATACAACCCGGGGTTGTAGGTTACCTTACCGTCGGTCGGTTTCTTTGCAAATTAGTAATGATTAACCTTAGCGAGTTTCTAAAGGAAATAAATTGTGACATACGAAATTATATGAACGGAATCTTATGTTCCGCCGATCTGATGGAAAGTATTTCTCCCGGTGAAGGAGATATAAGATCCTGTTTGAAAATAATAAGGGAGAATGCAGGATTTGTGGAAGATATGGCGGATTATGTTGAGATTGCCGTAAAAACACGATATGGGGAGATAACGCCGAGATTCTGCGAATTTGATCTTAATGTGTTGTTGTATGAGATTTCCGAAGCTATTGATAAAAGAAATGAAAGTTCCGGAGGAAAAACAGTCAAGTGGGAGTTCTCCGAGAATTGCCGTCGAGGTCCCTTATATATAAAAACGGATATCGATTGTTTGAGAAAGGTCCTTATGATCCTGGTTGATATGGTCTTCAGGTATTCCACAGAAGGTGTTGTGAAAATAGGTTGTGATAGAGGATCTTCAGGCCTTTCGACATATATAAAATGGCCGGATGCAAATGATATATATGAACTAAACGGGCGTCCGGGAATGTCTGCAAAAGAATTAATGAGTAAAAAAAATCTTATGTCCGGGAGGGCGAGACTTGAAATGATTGTGTGTTGCAGGCTGCTGAATTTAACAGGAGGAAGTTTTTCCATTTTAAGACATCGCGACGGAGAATCTATGTATAAGATTCTCTTCAGATAGAAGTGAAACTGTTGCAACATAACATATAAAAACTTATTATATAATGAAACTTAAAATTATGATTTTGACGGTGCTGGTTGGTACCGTTGCGTTTTACGGGTGCTCCAAGGATAATGTCAGGAGCGAAGAAGGTCCCCTTAGCGTAAGGGCGAATATTGCTAAAAACACAATTAGCGTTACCAAATCCGATGTTACATCTTTTTCAAACAGTACCATAGGTGTATTCGTAGATGATGCCGCAGGAGCTTATTCTCCTGAAAAAAACTCGACGGCAAGTGTTAATACCGGGGATAATTCGGTATCTCCGAGCCCCGAGATCTATATAAATGCCAATGCTTCGGTATATGCTTATTATCCGGCAGCAGCAGACGAATTGACTTCACCTAATGCTACTTCTTCCAAGAACGTTAGTGTGGTCGCCTCGGATGATTTTGAAGCAACTGCGCAATCCGATTACATGTGGGCGACACCGGTAACCGTAAGCAAATCCAACCGTACGGCGGTTCTTAATTTCAACCATGCATTATGCAAGTTGGTATTTAGTATTTCTCTAGGGGATACATATGCAGGTTCAGGCAACCTTACCAAAATTAACCTGACTTCAGCAACAAGTGTTTTCCAGACCGGGACTTCCGGAAAAATGAAAATTTCAGATGGTACGTTGTCCGGTATGACCGGTACGGCATCCTTGGATTATACGGGAGGGATTACGTTGACTACTACGGCGCAAAAGGCGTATGCGCTTGTTGCGCCGGTTTCTTCTCTATCTGTGAACGATATAACGGTTGCGCTTACCATAGACGGTTCGTCATATTCGGCCGTTATTCCGGTGAATACGATATCTTCCTGGTCGGCGGCATATGTTTATACATATAATATTAACGTAAGCAGCAGCTCTATGAGTGTAGGTTCTGTTGGGATTAACGACTGGACGGATGGTTCGTCTGCGAGTGTTTCGTTGCAATAGTATTATAACGTAAAATGATAAAAAAATTGTTTCATGATATATTGTTGCTGTCATTGTTTTTCATGTGGGGCTGTTCAGGAAACGCCAGTCGAAACGATACCGGGGAATCCGAACTTCGTATTTCGGCGGGATTAAGCAATGCATATGGCGTAACAAAAAGTATTATAACATCAGAAGGCTTCGACAACGGTTCCGATATCGGAATATATGTTTCAGGAGAAGGTTATACTGCAGAAGCCGTTTCGTATAACAAGAACGGAGATCAATGGGAAAGCGATGATCCTGTTCTTTTGACCAAGAGTGTTGCTACAATATATGGCTACTATCCTTCAAATATTGTTGTTACTCAGGAGAATATGGCTGCATGCGAAATTCCCGTAAGCGTTGGTAATAATGAAAAAGGGCAGTATATGGTAGGTGGTTTCGACGGATCCATGCAGAGCGATTATATGTATGCCTTGTGTTCGGATGATCCTGCCGGTGGTCAGTCTCCTGCCCGTGCCAGCAAAACAGCCCCTAAGGTGAATCTGATTTTTTATCACGGATTGTCCTGTATCTCTTTAATAATAAATAAGGGAGAAAGTTATGGTTCTGCCGGAAAATTGACCTCACTGGCATTGACGGCGTCATTGGACAGTATTGCAGGAGAGGGAACCATGTCGTTGGAAAATGGGGAGATTAGTCTCGGCTCCAATTCTTCCGGAACAATAAGGATGACCGGAGAAGTAAATATGAATTCATATTCCGATCCTTCTTCGGATGAAATTACGGCAAGAGTAATGGTTGTTCCGCTTGAACAGTCACAGGATGTGAAAATGATATTGAAAATAGACGGTGTAGAATATTCCGGAACTATAAATAGTGCCATATGGCAGGCCGGGAAGAATTATGAATATAAAATAACCGTGGGCGGAGAATCCATGGAAATAGATTCGAGTGTTAAAATAAAAGGATGGCAATCGGGAGATCCGAGTGAAGTAAATGTGGAATGAAAATAAGAAGTAATATAAATTTTTTATGCGGCGTTATTATATGCTGTGTCGTGTTTATAGCCGGCTGTTCAAAGAATTCTCACCGGGGAGACGGAACTAAAACGGAACTTCGTATAACGGCAGGTGTACAAAGCGGAATGGATGGTGTTTTTGTTCGGTCTTCGGAAGACGGAGATTCTTTTTACGACGATAGCAAGATTGCCGTTTTCGTAACAGGAGAGACTTACGATTCTTCCGTTGCAACTTATTCTCAGGAATCCGGAGTTTGGACCGAAGATAAAGGAGAGCCTATATATCTTGGTGATGATTATGCAAGCGTATATGGTGAATATCCTACAGAAGAGAAAGATAGTACGGGAAAGACAAAGGCTTTGTACCCGTCTGTAAGCAGAAAGGTTATGCCGGTAAGCATAACCAATCCTCAGAAATTCGATGCTGTGAACCAGTCCGATTACATGTATGCTTTGGCCAGCGTTCAAAACAGGGTTCCTTATGCTCTGGCTACAGTAAATGATGAAAATAATACGGCATCTCTGGTCTTTATGCATGGGATGTCGGAACTTACGTTTTCGATAAAGACCGAAGGGCAATTTGCAGGGGCGGTATATGTTACCCGAATAAAATTGAGCAGATCGGATAGCGATTTCAAGTGGGGTGACGGTTATATGAGTCTCGAGGCTGACCCCGAGAATCGGTTTGATTCTCTGAAAACCGCCAACGAACTTGTTTTTTCAGGGGTGAAAGAATTATTGCCTGTGGCAACTGATATAAATGGGCTTGTCGTCCCGTCACCGGCAGAAGATATAAGTATAAATCTGTCTCTTGTCATAAACGGAAAGACCTGCAATGTTTACGGAGTGTTGCCTACGGGCGAAGGCAGCAACAAGTTCGACAAATGGAAGTGCGGGAAAAACTATCAATATGCCATAACTGTAAAGAACGGCGAACTTACTATGAACTCCGTGGAAATAAAGCAATGGGAGACGATCCGGGCCGGAGAAGTGGATGTTGAATAGACTCATGATATTTAACATTATGAGAAAGTGTTTTCCTATAAGTTGTATGGCAGTGATTGTGTGTGTTATGATAGCGGTCATTATGCCTTCCTGCTCAAGGGATGATCATATAATGAAAAATAATGATTATGCGGTTCCCTTATCTTTGCGTAATATAATTATCGTTTCTTCCGGTACTACAAAATCTTCCGGTTCTTTAAATTCCGGAAACCTCGGTGTTTTCAGGCTACACGGTAAAGGCTATTCATCTGTCCGTTCGAATGTAAGATATGCAGCGTCGAATGGCCGTTTCAGCGCTGCCTCCGGAGAAACTCCAGTTTATCTGAGCAAGTCCACGGCCACGCTTGCCGCATATTATCCCTATTCCCCGTCCCTTTCCACTGGTATTGCAACCCTTACCTCCCGGCTGTATTCATCATCCGAAGATCTGTGCTACCAGACGGGGGTTACCGCCAGCAGCAGTAACTCCGCCGTATCGTTTGCGCTTCGGCATGCCTATGCAAAGCTGGTATTCACCATCAAGCATAATGCATCATATGTCGG
>JALCMP010000046.1 GCA_022648545.1 Bacteroidales bacterium
CTATGAAACATATTGTTATTTTAGGAGATGGAATGGCCGATCTTCCTATGGAAAGACTAAGGGGCAGAACGCCTCTTATGGCGGCTGAAAAGCCATATATCAACGAGCTTGCCCGCAGAGGCTGTTGCGGTTTGCTTAAAACCGTTCCCGACGATATGCCGGCAGGAAGTGCTATTGCCAATATGGGAGTTCTCGGATATGATGTACACAAAGTGTATGAAGGACGCGGCGTTCTGGAAGCTGCAAGCATGGGCGTTGATATAACACCCGGAGATTTGGCGCTAAGATGTAATCTTATCTGTATTGAGGATGGAAAAATAAAGAATCATTCAGCGGGACATATTACCACTGCCGAATCTCACGAGCTTATAAAGTTTCTGAACGATAATCTTGCTACCGATATGGTGAAATTTTATCCCGGCGTTTCCTACAGGCATTTGATGATAATAGGCGGCGGAAACAAATATATTGATTGTGTTCCGCCGCATGATGTGCCAGGCAGGGAATTTATGCCGCTTCTTGTTAAACCTTCGAGGGTTTCGGTCTCTGACGTCCCCGAATCTTGTTCTATACCGGCTGTTTCGGAAGATTCCTCTTCTTATGGAACGTGCACAGCGGTGAAATCGCAGGCTCTTGTCAACAGTGAGGCTCCTACATTGCACCGTATGTCTGCTTCGGAAACAGCCGGACTTTTGAACGATCTCATTTTGAAGTCTCAAGAATTGCTTGCCTGCCATCCTATAAATATAAAACGCATTGTGGTGGGTAAAGATCCGGCTAATTCTATATGGCCCTGGTCGCCTGGTTATAAGCCCCGTATGCCATCTCTGCAACAGTTGCTCGGAATAAAGAAGTCGGCCGTCATTTCTGCGGTAGATCTTATACGAGGTGTAGGAGTGTATGCCGGTATGGATGTTCTTCATGTGGAAGGTGCTACCGGACTGTATGATACTAATTATGAAGGGAAGGCGCGTGCTGCAATCGATGCGTTAAGAAATGGGGCAGAATTTGTTTATCTTCATGTTGAGGCCAGCGACGAAGCCGGTCATGAAGGAAATGCCGATCTGAAGGTGAAAACCGTCGAGTTTCTTGATAACAGGTTGGTGCGTTTGATTATGGAGGCCTCCGGTTCGCTTGACGAGCCTCTGGCACTGGCGGTTTTGCCGGATCATCCTACTCCGTGCGATGTGCGTACGCATACCCATGCTCCGGTGCCGTTTTTGATTTACAAGCCCGGAAGCGAAGCGGATTCCGTAGAGGTGTTTGATGAAGAGAGTGCAAAAAAAGGTTCTTACGGTCTTTTGGAGGGGGATGAATTCATAAAGGCGTTCCTGTCGTAAAAATATATTATATGAAATATTATATTTTATTTTATTATGAAGTATTATAGTACAAATGGAAAGTCTCCGAAAGTTTCTTTGAAAGAAGCGGTTGTTATGGGGCTTGCTCCGGACGGAGGACTTTTTATGCCGGAAAGGATAGAACATTTCGAAGATTCATTTTTTTATGATATTCGTAATATGTCGTTCCCTGAAATTTCTTTTGAGGTCGCCAGGAAATTTTTCGGCGACGATATAGATGAAGGGACGCTGAAAAAGATAGTTTTCGATACATTGAGTTTCGACTGTCCTCTGGTACGTGTTGATGATGATATTTATTCTCTGGAACTTTTTCACGGCCCGACACTTGCCTTTAAGGATGTAGGGGCTCGTTTTATGGCAAGACTGTTGTCGTATTTCATAAACAGGAACGATAAGGTGTTGAACGTCCTTGTGGCTACGAGCGGTGATACCGGAAGTGCGGTTGCAAACGGTTTTCTCGGAGTGGAAGGTATTCATGTGTATGTTCTGTATCCGAAAGGGCGTGTAAGCAAAGTTCAGGAAAGCCAGTTTACTACGCTCGGACATAATATTACGGCTCTGGAGATAGATGGTAATTTTGATGATTGCCAGAGACTTGTAAAATCTGCTTTTTCCGATGCCGAGCTTAATTCCAAGCTTGATCTGACGTCTGCAAATTCAATTAACGTTGCGCGTTTCCTTCCTCAGTCCTTTTATTATTTTAATGCCTTTGCCCGTCTGGACGAGGATTCGTCTGCAGTTTTGAAGCAACCCGACGGAAAATTTATTATTTCCGTTCCGAGCGGAAATTTCGGAAATCTTACCGCCGGACTGTTCGCCCAGCGTATGGGGCTTCCGGTCTCACGTTTTATTGCAGCGAATAATGAAAACGATATAGTTTACGAATATTTGAAAACCAGTTGCTATCGTCCACGTGCCAGTGTGAGGACGATAGCCAATGCCATGGATGTTGGAAATCCGAGTAATTTCGTCCGTATACTCAATCTTTACGGAAATTCCCATGAAGATATTTGCCGCGATATTTCAGGCTTCCGTTATTCCGACGATCAAATAAGGGAGACGATAGGTGATGTGTACCATAATTATGATTATATTACAGATCCGCACGGTGCATGCGCATTTCAGGCCCTCTATGAATACATGTATTCAGGGAAATACGAGGCTATCTCCGGACGGGAGCATCAGGTCGGTGTTTTTCTCGAAACCGCACATCCGGCAAAGTTTAAGGATACCGTGGAACCAATAATAGGAAAGGGAAAAGTCCCTTTGCCGTCAGAACTGGACGTTTTTATGAAGGGGTGCCGTAAAACAGAAGGATTGCCGCGTGATTATAAGACTTTTAAGGATTATCTTATTTGGCGCACTTTTTGAGCTAACTAGAGTTAGCCGCTGTTCGTTCTTTTCGTATTGTTGCTTTTATGGTTTCGTTTTATTACTGTAAGTTTCTTTTCTTTGTTATTTGTTTTTGCTATCTTGCCCTTGTAAATGTAACATAAGAATGATTTTAATTTATAATTTAATATAAATAAGAAGATTATGAGAATAGCTGTATTTAGTACACAACCTTACGATAAGGAATTTTTCGAAAGGTTTAACAAGGATGGCGAAATAAAACTTAAGTATTATGATGTTTCCCTTAATGCGGATACGGTCGATCTTGCGCATGGCTTTGACGGTGTTTGTGTGTTTGTAAACGATAAGCTCGATGATACTACGATCTCGGGCCTTTCCGGAAACGGCGTTAAATTGATAGCTCTTCGTTGTGCCGGCTTTAATAATGTAGACCTGAAGGCTGCCGCAAAATACGGGGTTAAAGTTTTCAGAGTCCCGGCATATTCACCGGAATCTATTGCAGAACATGCGCTGGCTCTTATACTTACGCTGGACAGGAAGACACATAAGGCATATAACAGAATAAGAGAAGGTAATTTTTCGCTTGTCAAGCTGCGCGGCTTTGAACTTCATGGTAAAACCGTAGGAATAATAGGTACGGGGAGGATCGGTTCTGCCTTTGCCCGTATAATGTTAGGAATGGGATGCCGTATATTGGCTTACGATATGTATCAATCGGAGGAATTGAAAAAGGCAGGAGTGAATTATGTTGACCTCGACGGTTTATTCGGAGGTTCCGACATTATTTCTTTGCATTGTCCCTTAACTTCTGAAACCAAACATATTGTAAGGAAGGAAAACTTGGAGAAAATGAAGGAAGGCGTTATGCTTATAAATACAAGCCGTGGCGGTCTTATAAAGACCATGGATGCGATAGAAGCACTAAAGTCCGGCAAAATAGGGTATTTGGGAATAGATGTTTATGAGCAGGAAAAGAGTCTGTTCTACAAGGATCTGTCGGAGAGTATAATACCAGATGACACCATAATGCGTCTTATAGCTTTTCCAAATGTACTGATTACTGCACATCAAGGGTTCTTTACACAGGAAGCTCTTACCCAGATAACTCTTACTACGCTGAAAAATATTTCCGATTTCGGGCTCGGTGTGAAAAACGGGAATGAAGTTATTCTTCCTTAAGGTTAAGTATTATTTCGTAATAAGGAAAATAATTCATATCTTTGGCACCTCGACAAGAAAATTCGATTTGATTATTCCCCCCGATAACATTTTAGCTTTCTTTGTTTGGCACAGTTGTAAAATTTACTGACTGTTGGTGTGATGACGGGGTTGTCGAAGATATTATATGACATTTAAAGAATTAGGTATTATTGAGCCCATATTGAGGGCTCTTTCGGAAAAAGGATACGAAAATCCTTCAGCAATTCAGGAAAAATCCATTCCTGTAATTTTAAAAAGAAAAGATATTTTAGGATTGGCACAAACAGGAACGGGCAAAACCGCGGCCTTTGCAGTGCCATTGCTTCAAAAACTGTATTTGGAAAAAGAAAATAAAAAATTAAAACCACAAATCAGAGGACTTATAATTACTCCTACGCGTGAACTGGCTATCCAGATTGCCGAATCATTTAAAGATTACGGTAAATATACTGGATTGAAATATTGTGTTGTTTACGGAGGTGTAAAGCAAAAGCGTCAGACCGACCAGCTGCGTGCCGGAACGGATATTCTTATAGCCACACCCGGACGGCTTCTTGATCTTATGGGGCAGGGATTCGTTTTTTTGAAAAAAATTGATTACCTTGTTCTTGATGAGGCAGATCGTATGCTGGATATGGGGTTTATAAATGATATAAGAAAGATATTGGAACAAATTCCGGCGGAACGGCAAACCCTTATGTTTTCGGCAACCATGCCGACAAATATTGCATCTCTGTCGAGATCTATGCAAAATAAACCCGTACGTGTGGAGGTTACACCGGAATCATCTACGGTTGATACTATAAGCCAGTATCTTTATTATGTGGACAGGCAGGAGAAAAGAACTCTTCTTATCGACCTTTTGAATAAGGATACAAACGATTCCGTATTAGTCTTTTCAAAGACAAAACATGGAGCGGATAAGATTTGCAATAGTTTGTGCCATGCCGGAATAACAAGCGGCGCAATACATGGCAATAAATCTCAGGCTAACCGCCAAAGGACGTTGGGCGATTTTAAGTCGGGAAGGCTAAGAGTTCTTATTGCAACTGATATTGCTGCAAGAGGAATAGACGTAGATGACCTTGAACTGGTTATAAATTATGATTTGCCTGACGTTGCACAAACATACGTGCACCGTATCGGACGAACGGGAAGAGCGGGTAAGAGTGGAACTGCCATAAGTTTTTGTTCCAGAGAGGAAAACCGGCAGCTGAAGGATATCCGTAAACTTGTAGGAAATAAAACCATAACGGTAAATAAAAATATAGATCAATTTAAAGTATGACGAAAAACATTTCGACTAACAAAAGAAACAAAGAAAAAAAGAAAAGATTTAAGCGCCTTGAAAAACAAAAACGTAAGGAGTTCAGAAAAGAAAACAACAGCAAAGGAGCGTCGCTCGAAGATATGTTTGCTTATGTTGATGAAAATGGACAACTTACTTCCGTTCCTCCGGAATTAAGAGAAAAAGCTGCCGATGAAGAAAACGGCGAAGAAAGCGAAGATGCAGCTTTTGAAAATGAAAAGAAAGAGGAAGAAGAAACGGAAAAACAATAAAGTGCTTATTAAATTCTGAGGTTTCTGTCGAGATGATATAAAATATGCAGGATCCGGATGGCGGAAATAATTTCCCCATTCTTTAATTTTAATAAAATCAAAATGAACATTTACATTTCAAATTTAAGCTACGGTGCTACTGACGCCGACTTAACAGAGTTGTTTGCCGGTTTTGGCGAAGTCACTTCAGCAAAAGTTATTACGGATAAATTTTCAGGCAGATCCAGAGGATTCGGATTTGTTGAAATGGCCGATGATAACGAAGGACAGAAAGCCATAGACCAGCTTAACGGAGCCGAATACGATGGAAGAAATCTTGTAGTTAATGTTGCAAAGCCTCGTGAGAGAAGGAACAACTTCGACGGAAACCGCGGCGGTGGCTATGGTGGCGGATATGGTTCTAGAAGATAATTCTATTTTATAATATCGAGTTAGTTTAGAAGGTTAATTCTACAACAATACGGTAACCGCGGTTTCGTACACGGTTGCCGTTTTTTATTTCGGACGTGTTTGTCCGTTGCCTTCTATTATGTATTTGTAGGTATTTAGTTCCTGCAGGCCCATCGGGCCGCGGGCATGGAGTTTTTGCGTTGATATGCCTATTTCTGCACCTAATCCGAATTGTGCACCGTCGGTGAATGCCGTGGAAGCATTGGAGTATACACATGCCGCGTCCACTACTTTCCTGAAAAAGCTTATTCGTGATTCGTTTTCGGATATTATGGATTCGCTGTGTTTTGAACTGTATTGGTAAATATGTTCCAGAGCTTCGTCTAAGGAAGAGACGGTTTTGATTGCCATCCTGTAGGATAGAAATTCTGTTCCAAAAGATTCAGGGGTTGCTTTTTCCAATGATCCGTTCTTAGTGTTCGGAGTGTATCCTGCGGCTTTGCAGGTATTGTTATTAACCGGAGGATAGTGTCCGAGAAGAGCGGCATAGGATTTTTTATCGGCATAAATTGTTACTCCGAAGTCTGCGAGCGGGGCAGTCATATATGGGAGATCTGCCAGTCGCTTCTCATGTATTATCATGCAGTCGAGCGCATTGCATACGCTAACCCGTCTGGTTTTAGCATTAAGGATTATATTGCGTCCTTTTTCACGGTCTCCGAATTCGTCGAAATAAGTGTGGCATATGCCCGCACCGGTTTCTATTACCGGAATCGAGGCATTTTTGCGTACGAAGTCTATAAGACTTTTCCCTCCGCGCGGTATTATTAGATCAACATATCCGCGGGCATTAAGAAGTTGTGCGGTCTCTTCATGTCCTGCGGGCAGCAGTGTAATAACGTTTTCGTCTACACCGTGTTTGATGAGTACTTTTTGTATGATCTTTACTATGGTTCTGTTTGATTCATATGCATCGCTTCCTCCTTTAAGAATGCAGGCATTGCCTGATTTTAGACAAAGGGCGAAAACATCGAACGTTACGTTCGGGCGTGCTTCATAAATTATTCCTATAACTCCGAAAGGGACGCTCACTTTTTTTATCTTTAGTCCGTTGGGGCGTGTAGTCTCCGATAATGTCCGTCCTGTTGGCGATGGCAGGGATGCCACATTGCAGGTATCGGAAGCTATGTCCTTGATTCTGTCTGCAGTAAGTTTAAGTCTGTCGTATTTTGGATTCGACGGATCCATCTTAGAAAGATCCTTTGCGTTTGATGCTAAAATTTCTTCCGTACGTAACTTTGCAGTTGCGGAGACATCATTTAGTATGTCGTTTATTTTGGATTCTTCCAGAAGATTCAGTTCTCTGCCAGCCTTTACGGCTTTTTTAAAAAGAGCGGTGCAGTCCATGGTATTTTTAATTTGAAATCGTAAGCATTATCAATCGAGAAACATATAGTCGTAGTGGATCAGTGGACGGGGCGCTTTTTTCCCTATGAGGTTGTGCGCAGATTCCGAATCGTATTGCGATTTTCCAAGTCCGAGGTGATTCCCGTTTTCGTCTTCTATGCTTATTAAATCGCCTTTTTTGAAATAACCCTTTATATCGGTTACTCCTATCAACAGCAGGCTATTGGCATGTATGTCCTTAAGAGCTTCGGCAGCTCCTTGGTTTACTGTAACCACACCTTTTGCAAAACTTTCGGAATGAGCCAGCCATTTTTTGCTGCCCGTCATGTTGTCGTTCCCGTGTTCAAATCTTGTGCGGGGCACATCTTTTCCGGATACTATGTCCGAAATAATATCGTTTTTCTTTCCGTTTGCAATGAAAACATCCATTCCTTCCCTTGCCGCCTGTCTCGCAATACTATATTTGGTGCGCATGCCACCACGTCCGAATTCCGATTTACCTGAATAAATGAACTTCTCATAGTTCCGGTCAGATGCGGAAATTTCGCGGATTATATCCGAGGGTCCGTTTTTGAAGATTCCGTCCACGTTCGTAAGAAGTATTAGAGCCTCGCATCCCATCATGGAAGAAATAAGGCCTGAAAGCTCATCATTGTCGGTGAACATCAGCTCCGTAACAGAAATCGTGTCGTTTTCGTTTATAATGGGAACCACTCCGTTGTCAAGCATTGCTGAGATGCAGTTTTTCATGTTGAGATAATGTCTGCGGTCCGAAAAGTTCTCTTTTGTAGTCAGAACCTGTCCGCATAATATACCCCGACGGGAAAAAAGGTCGTAATATGTATTCATTAATTCCACCTGCCCGAGTGCGGACCATAACTGCCTTGCTGATACGGTATCTATTTTTGTGTGTTCGGAAGAATGTCCGTAATATATCGAACGTCCGGCCGCCACGGCTCCGGAAGAAACCAGAATTATTTCCGTTCCTCCTTTCATTATTATGCTGATCTGGTTTACCAGATGTTCGATCCTCGCAAGATCGAGGCCTTTTTCGTTGCCGGCCAGAACATTGCTTCCTATCTTAACGGCTATTCGTTTATAACGGGAATTTATCATGAAAACAGGAAATTTATTTGGACGTTTTCTCAAACGATTCGGTAATCCCTTTTATAACTGCCGAGCTGAAACCCGAATGTTCCATTTCGTTCAGTCCTCTTATGGTTATTCCCTTTGGGGTGGTAACCTTATCTATTTCTTCTTCTGGGTTGGAATTGTTGCTCAATATGAGTTGCGCAGCGCCTTTGGTAATTTGCGCGGCTATTTTTTTTGCATCCGAAGCCTTGAATCCGATTTCTACTCCGGCTTCGGTTGCTGCTCTTATAAAGCGCAGGGCATAAGCTATTCCGCATCCGGCGAGAGCTGTTGCAGCCGGCATCATATCTTCCGAAATAAAAAGTACTTTCCCAAGTGCTTCAAATAAATCATTTACGAATTTGCAGGCAGAATCATCTGCATTATGAGCGGAAATGCACGACATCGATTCTCCGATTCCTATGCCGGTATTAGGCATCACCCTAAAAAGAGCAGGTCTGCATCCCAGTCTTTCATAAATATATTCCGAAGAAATCCCCGTTATACAGGAGACTATAACAGGATTTTTGCTTTCTACCTGATGCTTTATCTCTTCGAGAAGGACGTCCGTCTGGTACGGTTTTACGGCAAGTATCAACAGATCGTTTTCCGCGGCGGCCTTTTTATTATCAAAAAAGACATCGAATCCTTCCTTTCCAAGAATATCCCTGTTTTTTTCGTTGTGTACCGACAATGCTATGTCTTTTGCCCGGAATCTTCCTGAAGAAGCTATTCCCCGGGCTATGGCCGAACCAAGATTTCCTACGCCTATTATTGCAATTCTTTTTGTGTTCATTTTTAAGATATATTGGAAAGTTCAAAATTCAAATTTAACTAATATGTTATTACTTTTTAATACCTTTATAAATTATTTGCAGTAAAGCAGAAATAATTTTCTATGAATAAAAGAGGGATCGAAGGCATTTTTAAGGCTCTTTTTAAGGAGTATTATTCGAAGATGCTCTTTTATGCCACCCGTCTTGTAGGAGAAAATGATGCTGAAGATATTGTTCAGGTTGCTTTTCTTGAACTATGGAAAAGGAAAGATAAAATATTAATAAAAGAACACGCAAAAGCTTTCTTATTCAGGGTAGTCTATACCCGTTCCGTTAATTTTGTCAAGCACAGATCCGTTACTTCCGATTATGTTGAAGCTGCAAAACATCTCGATATGTTGAGAGTTACTTATTATCAACCCGACAATAACGAAATAATCAAGCGCATGGAAAATGCAGCGTTGAAAAAAGATATTTATGAAGCTATTGAAGAATTACCTAAAAGATGTAGGGAAGTCTTTAAAATGAGTTATTTGTATTATATGAAAAATAAAGAAATAGCAGAAATTCTGGGAATTGCGGTAAAAACCGTTGAAGCCCATATGAGCAAGGCTATTAAATATCTTAGAAGCAGACTAGGTGTTTTTCTAATTATATCTGTATTATTAATGGTGGTATAGGTTATATGGGGAAATTGAAATACGAAATATTGATACGTTACCTTGACGGGAGTTGTTCTCCGGAAGAGTTGCAGATAATAGATAAATGGGCAAACGAATCCGAAGAAAATGCCGATGCTTTGTTCAGATTGGAAGAAATGTATCATATGCGCAGGTATGATAATTATAATGATAAGAAAAAAGTATCGCGCGCATGGGGAGTGTTGTGTTCCGAAATCTCCGGAGGACATAAAAAAAGATCCAGACTTGCTGTTTCATGTTCCTGGATGAAATATGCTGCCGTGATAATTATTTTTATTTCAATAGTTTCAGGTTTGGAACTTTTTATGAAGGATAAATGGCAGGCTGGCAGAATGGTGGTTGTTAGGACCGATACCGCTTCTATAAAACAGATAAATTTGCCAGACGGTTCAGTCGTATGGTTGAACCGTTCTACTAAACTGACATATCCTAAGAAATTCTCAGATGCAGAAAGATTGATAAAACTCGACGGCGAAGCGTTTTTTGACGTGTCTAAAAACCCTGACAAGCCTTTTGTCGTTAAAAGCGATGCTCTTACGGTGAAAGTTCTAGGAACCGAATTCAATTTTAACGGAAGGAAATCAGTGAATATGGCTTCCGTTTCATTGCTGGCGGGGTCAGTAAGGGCGAGCGGCAACCACAACGAGGGTCTTATAGTATTGTCTCCTAATCAAAAGGTTGTATTGAACAAGTTAACCGGACAGATGACAGTGCAATTGATGAACACAAAGCTTGATGCCGTGTGGCATAACAATCTTATTCCTTTCAAAAATGCGAATATAAACGAAATAGCAAAGACGCTGGAACGATTTTATAAAGTGAGGATAACCGTTTCATCGGATATTGATAAAAGTATTACATATTCAGGTGTAATAGAGCGGGAAGATGCAATTGATTCGGTCTTGACCGTTCTTTCATATACTATTCCTTTTAAAATAAATATACACGGGAATGATATTCAACTGTCGGGTTGTGATAGATAAGTGGTATTATTTTAACTCAAATAGAGCATATCTGTAAAATAGATTGAATTATAACTAAGGGTTTTTCCAAAACTACCTGTATTTATTATATAGTCGGACGGAACAATAAGATTCGTCTGATAAAATAATGTGTTAATACACATTTATTAATAAATTCATTACTAAACTTTATTTCTTGTATGGAAAAACACTTTTTAGCAAGGAACCCGATGTTCTTTCGGGTTATCTTCTTTATTTTTCTGCTTGCGGTTCCTCTGCAACGAGCTTCGGCGCAGATAACGTTTTCCGTTAAGGGCGGCAAACTGGGGACGGTTATCGAGCAGATTAAAAAACAATCCGGGTATCAGTTTTTTTACAGTGATAATTTATCCTCGGAGGAGGTGAATTCCGTAAATGTTACTGATGCTTCGGTAGAAAATATTATGGATAAACTGTTTGATGGTAGAAATATATCTTACAGGGTAGTAGGAAAAATCATTTATTTATCCAGACGGCCGGTACGGCAATCAGGGGAAGGACCGCTTCGCAAGATATCCGGACGGGTTACGGACGAAAAGAACGAACCGCTGGCAGGAGTCAGTGTTGTTATTAAAGGAACCCAAACAGGAGTTTATACCGATCAGAATGGATATTATGTAATTTCAACAACAAAGGATGATCCTGTTATGGAGTTCGTTTATATGGGATATAAAACCGTTTCGGTGCGTAATAATAAGAAGACCGTAATAAATGTTTATATGCAGGATAATGCGGAAGAACTTAACGAAGTTGTTGTTACGGCATTAGGGATAAAACGTTCGCAAAAGGCGTTGAGCTATAATGTACAACAGATAAAAGATAACGAAATTACAGGGAATACGGATGCCAATTTCGTAAATTCCCTTTCCGGAAAAGTTGCCGGAGTCGTAATCAATTCTTCCTCATCCGGAATAGGAGGAGCGAGCAAGGTCGTTATGCGTGGAGCAAAGGCGATTGCCCAATCCAGTAATGCACTATATGTTATAGATGGTGTTCCTATGTTTAATTTTTCTTATGACGGAGGAACGGAATATGACTCGAGGGGGACGTCCGAAGGGATAGCAGATATAAATCCGGAAGATATCGAATCTATTTCGGTATTAACCGGTGCGGCTGCGGCGGCTTTATACGGCAGTGAGGCTGCTAACGGAGC
>JALCMP010000047.1 GCA_022648545.1 Bacteroidales bacterium
TCGCAGGCCCTGTTTACGGCGTTTTTAAGTTCATTGTCGGTAATCGGCTTGAGCAAATAGTCTATGCAATTGACCTTAAAGGCCTTTATTGCATAATTATCGTATGCCGTGGTTATTATGACTTTGGGAGTTATGTTTATGCGGTCGAAAATATCAAAACACTTGCCGTCGGAAAGCGATACGTCCATGAATATTATGTCGATGTTTTTCTGGTTCTCCTTCAGCCAAGATACGGATCCGGTAACGGAATCGGAAACTCCGGCTATGTATATGTCCGGGAAGTTTTTCTTAAGGGCCTTGGTAAGATTAATCTGGGCTGGAAGTTCATCTTCTATTATGTATACTTTAAGCATTGTTGGTTTTGTTAATTGTCGCGTATCAAAGGCAAATATACGGTAAATCGCGATTCGGCTTTTTTAATGATTATCCTTTCATGGACTATGGTTTTGTACTGCTGTCCCAATATGGTGAGACCCAGTGAATTGGATGATTCGGGATTCGATATTTTAGGCTGGAGGTTGTTTGTTACGCAAATGTATTCTCCTTCGATGTAGATTCTTACGGTAAGAGGAGATGATATTCTTACAATGTTGTGCTTTATGGAATTTTCCACGAGCAGTTGCAGGCCGCACGGAACTATAAGTATGTCGGAATTGGCCGTTTCTTCGGGAATATCGCATATAAAGTTGAATCCTTCGGAAAATCTTTCTTTAATCAGGTCCGAGTACATTTTTACGAACGTGAGTTCTTCAGAAAGGAACACGAGGGCGTTGGGTTCGTGTTTGAGCATGTATCTGTATATTCCGGCCAGCTTTTTTATGTAGTCGCTTGCCCTGTCGTTTTCTTTATTTTGCACTAGATAGTCGAGAATATTAAGACTGTTGAAAAGGAAATGAGGATTGAGCTGTCTTTTCAACTGCGAGTATTGATATTCCTGTTTTTCCTTTATGCGTCTTTCCTGCAGGAATGCCACGCGGGTAAATCTTATATATATTGATACATAGATAATTACTGTTATTATAAGTGATATTATGAATGAAGCCAGGAACGAAAATACAAGATAGTTGAAGGCATCCGCCTGAAATATGAGTTCTCCGGTGAATAATACTTTCCGGCATACTATGAAGGCGGTAGCCGCAGCAATCCCCAATGCAGAGCCGAAAGCTATATAGAAGTTCCGGAATGAATTTACGGATTTTCCAAAAGCACGGTACAGGACTACGGTAAGCAGAACAAATGAAATAAAAATGAATGAAATGGAAAAATAGTCTTTCAGTATCAGTGATATATAATCGGAAAGCGTATACCCGTATTTGTCGTTCAGTTCAAGATACAGGTCAACGTACAGTATTCTTAGAAACAGCAGGCATCCCAGCAGTACGAAAGTTTGAAGCCAGTATTTGTATTTCGACTTAAAGTGCATTCCTTCCGTCGTGTTTTATTATGCGGATCCGTGTTACTATGAATAACATGGTCCATCCAAGCAGCTGGGATACCGCAAATGTCGAAATTGAATGGTCGTATTTTATAATAAATTCAGATCCGGAGGCCATAAGTATTTTTGCACCCTGCGTGCCCAGGAAAAATCCAGCGAAACAGAAAATCAGGATTATGGCTGCCGTAACGTCGGCCGGGAAATAATACAGTCTTGCAATTAGATAAAGCATGGTTATGGTGAGTATGCTCAGGGCCAGATCGTCGGAAATTTCCGCCATGTGCAGTAAATATGTGGTTACTGCGTGCAATATCGCAAATACGTTTATTATGATTGCGGCTTTGCCTGTTCTGGAGATTTTCATATAAAAAGTATCGTTTTTTTTAAGTGATGTTATTTTATTTTAACATTTTTTTCATATGATTCTGTCGTTCGGACTTGTTTTTCGTCACTTCGGTTTTAAATATCTGCGGTTAGGAGTAATAAGGTTTTACAAATGTTAAATTTTGGTAAAATTTGTATAAGGACGGTAAATAAAAGTACTTATACTTTAAACAAATATACTAAAAAGTCCTTATTTTTTATGAGACCTATGAAAAAACCCGATTTGTCCTTTTGGCAGATATGGAACCTTAGTTTTGGCTTTCTGGGAGTACAGATAGGATATGCGCTTCAAAATGCCAATACTTCCCGAATTTTTCAGGCTATGGGTGCTGACGTGAGTACTCTAAGCTATTTCTGGCTGGCCGCTCCCCTGGCTGGATTTATAGTCCAGCCTATAATTGGGATGTTCTCGGATAAGACCTGGACGAGAATCGGGAGGCGAATGCCTTATATACTTGGCGGAGCTGTAGTTTCCGTAATCGCTCTCTTCCTAATGCCGAATGCAAGTATATTGCTTTCCGTGGCACCTCTTGCCATGGGAGCGATAATCCTTTTGTTTATGGATATGTCCTTCAACGTTACCATGCAGCCGTTCAGGGCTCTCGTCGCCGATATGATGAACGACAGGCAAAAAGCAAAAGGGTATATAGTCCAGACGTTTCTTATAAACGTAGGCGCCATAGTTGGCGCGGTCCTTCCGTATGTGCTTACGAACTGGATAGGACTTGATAACGAAACAACATCCGGCCATCCTGTATCCGATTCGGTGGCATGGTCATATTATATAGGTGGTGCCCTGCTTATTATTACCGTTCTGGCTACGGCTTTGCGTACGAAGGAATTTCCTCCGAAAGATTTTGCAAAGTATGCCGAGAACGAAAAGCAGCCGGATGTTGTGGCAGACTCCGGTGGTGAAAACGATCTTTCTTCCGGAAAGAAAAAGGGTTTTATAAGTTTGTTAAGGGGAATGCCCCGCGTTATGTATCAGCTGGGACTCGTTCAATTTTTTAGCTGGGCTTCTTTGTTCATAATGTGGAATTACCTGACTCCTGCTATTGCCGATCATGTGTGGCATGCTCTGGATCCCAACAGTACGGCTTACGGCGAGGCTGCCAACTGGGTTGGCGTACTTAATGGCGTTTATCCCGTCCCGGCATGTATAATTGCCGTATTTATGACCAGGATAGCTGCAAAATTCGGAAACAAGATGGTTTATGCGGTATCGCTTTTATGCGGGGCGCTGGGCTTTCTCGGACTGTCTCTTATTACGGATAAGTATATGTTGTTTTTACCTATGGCCGGAATAGGAATAGCCTGGGCCGGAATACTTGCAATGCCGTATTCTATTTTATCTAAATCCATAGAAAGCAGCCGAATGGGGGTTTATATGGGGATCTTTAATTTTACCATAACTCTTCCGCAGATTTTCATAGGCGCTTTCGGAGGATTGATTTTAACTTACGTATTTGGAAAGCATACCGTCGGGATGCTCTTTCTTGCTGCTATTTTTATGACCCTTGCCGCAATAACGGCAGGGTTTGTTAAGGAGAAGGAAATTCCCGACTAATTTTAACATACCAAACAAAATTAATATTAACTTATAGTTCTTAACTTATCAACTTATGAAAAAAGTGGCTATTTATTTGGGACTTATGCTGATTTGTGCGGCGTTCGTCCCCAAAGCTTTTGCCCAGGGGCAAAAAAGCCGGGTAAGCGGTATTGTAGTAGATGTCCGAAACAATCCCGTAACCGGAGCCGACGTTATAGAAGTCGGGGCGCAGAATGCTACGATTACCGATGATGCCGGCAGGTTCAACCTGATTCTGAAGAGAGAGGATTCGCAGATAAAAATATCTTTTCTTGGATATAAATCGGTGACCCTCCCCTCTTCGGCCGATTTTTCGAGGATAGTTCTCCAGGAAGATACGCAGGTCCTCGGCGATATCGTAATAATCGGATACGGTACGGTGAAGAAATCAGATATGACGGGGTCCGTACAGGCAGTCAAAACTGACGAGCGTAACCGTGAAGCCATATCCAGTCCGCAGCAGATGCTGCAGGGTAAAATTGCCGGAGTTCAGGTTATTCCGGGCGACGGAGGTCCGGGATCTTCATCTACTATACGTGTAAGAGGCGCTGCTTCCCTTAATGCCTCCAACGATCCTTTGTTCGTAATCGACGGAGTTCCGATAGGTGCCAACGGAGGTCTTGGTATGGCAAATCCTCTTTCTACCATCAATCCGAACGATATTGAAAGCTTTACCGTACTTAAGGACGCTTCGGCTACCGCCATTTACGGTTCCCGTGCATCCAACGGAGTCATAATAATTACGACGAAAAAGGGTCAGTCCGGAAAAATTAAGGTTTCATATAACGGAAGTTTCAACGTAGTAACCAATTCTGCAACTATAGACGTGCTTAACGGCAATGAATATCGTGCGTTTGCGCAAACTTACGCACCTTCCGGAACCGATTACGGAGATGTCGTGCAGGGATATCTCGGAAAGTCTGATACCGATTGGCAGAAGGCTATTTACAGAACCGGGATCTCACATGACCATAATATAAGCGTTTACGGAAGCCTTGTAAAGATGTTGCCGTTCAGGGCTTCTTTGGGAGCTACCCTGCAGCAGGGAACACTAAAGACCTCCAGCGAGAACAGGTATACTGCAGATTTGAGCCTGACTCCGAAGTTCTTCGACGGACACCTTTCAGTAACTGCAAATGCAAAAGGTATTTATGCCGATTCTGATTGGGGCGACGGCGGGGCCGTAAATGCAGCCATAAGATTCGATCCTACACAGGATAAATATTTCAGAAATTCCGACGGATCCATAAGGTACTCGCAGGCCAATGGCTACTGGAACTGGCTGAATTCCGGATCCGACGGCAGCATATCTCCCAACAATCTTGCAATAGTCAATCCGTTATCTTTATTGTACGACAGGGATAATACGGGAGATGCATACCGTTTTATAGGTAATTTGCAATTGAATTACAAGGTTCACGGCTTAGAAGACCTTAATTTGAATGTTAATGTTGGAACCGATATGTCCAAGACCAACGGTACCGACGGAGTAAACGTAGGTTCAATACAGGCATACAGGGATTCCGAAGCTACCGGATGCGGACAGTATAGGGATTGGAACGATTTTCACAGAAATCAGATTCTGGAAACATATGCCGATTATAGCCACAAGTTTTTGGGAAAACATACGGTAAATATCATGGCCGGTTATTCATGGCAGCATTTTTATACTTCAAGGCATGAAATAAGATATACCAATCCTTATTCCATAGACTCTGCTACCGGAGATTATATAAATGGAAGCGATCATGCAAGCGTCCTTATAGGTGAAATGAGCAATTATCCGTACAACAGGACGGAATATTATTTATTGTCATATTACGGAAGACTTAATTATTCATATGAAAGCAAGTATCTGTTTACCGCAACTCTGAGAAATGATGCTTCTTCGAGATTTTCAAAGGATAACCGCTGGGGACTTTTCCCTTCCGCAGCAATTGCATGGAATGTTAAAAATGAAAATTTCCTTAAAAGAAACGATTTCATATCTACCCTGAAACTTCGTGCCAGCTGGGGAGAAACCGGACAGCAGGAAATAAACGACGGAGATTACCCTTACATGTCAAGATACGTAGAATCTACTGATCAATACAGCCAGTACAATATGGGAAGCGACGGATTTTTCCAGAAATATACGCCCCAGGCTTATGATCCTAATATAAAGTGGGAAACGACGACAACCTATAATGCCGGTTTCGATTTGGGCGTAATGAAAGATAAAGTTACGATGAATGCGGACTTTTATTACAGGAAAACCAAAGATCTCCTTAATAATGTTACTGTTCCGCTCGGTTCCAATTTTTCTAATACCGTGCTTACTAATGTGGGAAGCATGGAGAACAAGGGAATTGAACTCTCCCTTAATTATACTCCTATTAACACACAATATTCCAGCATGCAAATTGGTGTAAACTGCACGTTCCAGAAAATAAAATTTACCAAGCTGAACAAGTCTGACGATCCGGATTATGCTGTATCAACCGGAGATATCCACGCCGGAACCGGAGGGTTCCTCCAGTATCAGAAGGTCGGATATGCTCCGTATACTTATTTCCTTTATCAGCAGGCATATGACGAAGACGGCAGACCTATCCAGAATGCATTGGTAGACAGAAACAGCGACGGAAAATTATCTGCTGCCGACAGATACATGACTAACAAGAGTCCTAATCCCGATTTCTTCTTCGGCATAAATTTCAAGTATAATTACAGAAACTGGGATTTTGCATTCAGCGGACACGGTTCC
The DNA here is from genome assembly GCA_022648545.1 of Bacteroidales bacterium. Taxonomy (GTDB): domain Bacteria; phylum Bacteroidota; class Bacteroidia; order Bacteroidales; family UBA932; genus Egerieousia. Next base: position 6,154 of record JALCMP010000047.1, read on the forward strand.
GTAGGAAATTGGCTTTTCAACGATTTCGAATCCGAGAATTCGCAGGCCTATATTGTAATTGCATCGGCATTTCTTCCTAACATAACGAAATATGCCCTTAATAATAATTTTACCAGTGCGAATATAACCGAGCAGTTTTATTCGGACATGTTCCTTCACAATGCTTCGTTTTTCCGTATGGACAATATAGAAGGCGGATATACGTTCAAGAATGTAGATAAGAAAGGCGTTGATATCCGAATTGCGTTGGGAGTGTCTAACGTATTCATAATAACGAGATATCCCGGTATGGATCCGGAAGCGACCGATGTAAACGGTATAGATTCAAACATATGGCCGAGACCGAGAACTTTCTCGTTGAAACTTAACGTTAATTTTTAAACGATAAACGAACAACAACATGAAAAAGATATTAACAGGCTTATTTATAGTATTTGCATCATTACTTTTCGTTTCATGCGAAAAGGATTTGGATACCAAGCCTATAAATGCTTCGGACTTTACTTCGGAGAAAGCCTACGATAAGACTAAAAGTTCGTATGTGAAAGGGTTGGCCAAGATATATTATAATTTTGCCAATACCTCGGATCTTGATGTAGACGATGGCGGGGCTTCGGAACTTATACGTGCATTCTGGTCGCTTCAGGAGCTTTCGGCAGACGGTGCAAAATGTGCATGGGCTTCGGACGACTGGGTTGCCGATATAGATATGAATACTTGGTCCTCTTCCGAAAATGCAGCTACTTATGCGGTTTATGCAAGAACCATACAGGGCATAACGTTCGTTAACGAATTTCTCAAACAAACCACAGACAGCAAGCTTGAAGGCCGTGGATGCGATGCGACCGTTGTTTCACAGGTCCATTCCATGAGAAACGAAGCACGTTTCTGCAGGGCATATTTTTATTGGATGGCTATGGATATATTCGGAGACGTACCGTTTATAACTGAGGATTCTCCTTTCGGTACCGAAAATCCTAAACAGGCCAAACGTACGGATATATGTGCATATGTTATAAGTGAATTAAAGGAACTTGCTTCTTCTCCAGACACACCTGCAGCAAAAAGCAATTATCCGAGAGCCGACAAGGGTTCGGTCCTGGGACTGCTTGCACGTGTTTATCTGAATGCCGGAGTTTATACCGGTTCAGAAACCGATGCCGAAGGGAACAAGTATATGTTATTATGCAAGAATACCTGCGAAGATATTTTCGGATTAGGTTATTCGTTGTGCAGCAAATATGCCGATCTGTTCAGAGGAGACAACGGAGAAAACCCGGATGCGCTTAACGAAATAATGTTTGCGGTATCATACGATCATCTTAAGACTCAGTCTTACGGCGGAACATCTTATCTGGCATTTTCTGCCATTGCTTCTACCGACGATTATAATACTCTCATGGGTATAAACAACGGATGGGGCGGAAACCGAGTACCTTATGAATATGTGGCGGATTATTTCAACGTAAAGAATCAGGATTACGGAACCGGAGCATATACGATCAACGACGATCGCGGTCATTTGTTTTATATAAAAGACAGATCGCAGTCGATGGCCGATTTGTATACTTTTTCCAACGGTTGGTCTCTATTTAAATTCAATAATATTCCTCATAATATGACCGGAGCCGAATATGCAGACCAGGCAAAATCCTGTGCATACAGCAATGTGGATTTCCCTGCAATAAGACTTGGTGAGATTTACCTGATCTATGCCGAAGCATGTCTGGATCTTAATTCCGATATGGATAAGGCTGTGACGAAGCTGAATTTGCTAAGATCAAGATCACATGCCTCTGTGATAGAAACTTATGACCTTAATTATTTAATAGCCGAAAGAGCCAGGGAACTGATGTGGGAAGCCGACAGACGCACGGATCTTATTCGCTGGGGATTATTTAATTCCGGAACATTCCTTTGGAAATGGAAGGGCGGATCGTATGACGGGCAGGCTTTCAACAGCCACATGCTTATATTCGCCATACCTCCTACGGAATTGGTTTCGAATACGGATTTGTACCAGAATCCCGGATATTAATGGAAAACGGCGTTAATTCTATATTATTAAAAAGATTATGAAAAATATAAAATACATTATAATGACGGTTCTTTCGGTTTGGCTGTTTACTGATTGTACCAAACTTGATAAAACCAAGGCCGATAATTATTACGATATGGCGGTACCGGTGCTCAATACGCCCGGAAATATTATCGTAAACGATAATAACAAGTCGGAAAATGTAACGTTTACCTGGTCTGCCGCGGATTTTGGTTATAAGGCGGTAGTAGATTATGCCATATATGCCGTTTATGACGGCGGCGATCCTTACGAGTTGTTTTCCGGTATAGAGGATTTACAATATACAACTACCAAGGAAGCTTTCAATCTAAAACTTGCCGGACCGAAAGACGACGGCTATATGGGGCTTCCTGCATTGGAAAAATCACGTATAAGCTTATATGTTACGGCCAGCATAGGATCGGATTACACAGTTCTTCAATCCGATTCCGTGAGTGTGGATGTTACTACCGCAATAGCCGTTGCAGCTCCTAATTATTTGTATATTCCTGGGAATCATCAGAACTGGTCTCCTTCCGATGCGCAGGTATTGCCCGAGAGCGACAAGAAAGGAGTTTTTGCAGGGATGATAGATCTGCATACCGACGGAGATGTTCAATGCGAATTTAAATTCACCAACAGTCCGGACTGGGATCATATCAACTACGGAGGAACTCTTTCCGCTCTTGAGACCGACAGTGGGGCCGGTAATCTTACGGCATCATCCGGTTTTTATTATGCTACCGTAAATACCAATGACCTTACCGCTTCCATTACCGAAATGGTTCCTTCGCTGATCGGTGATTTCAACAGCTGGAACGATGATTTTGCCATGAGCTACACATATAGTTCTACACGGGAAGATAAATCTTATTCAGCAACCCTCGATCTTGTTGCCGGAGAAGGATTTAAGATAAGATTCAATGCAGGATGGACGTATAATTTTGGTGCGGATTCTACTGAGAACGAACCTGTTACAGTGGGAGAAGATGGTATGCCGGTAACCCTGGGAGGTAAGAATATGACGGTGTCTGAAGATGGCAATTATACGGTAACACTGTATTATGATTATGTAAATTACACTTATCGTGTTAAATGCACGAAAAATTAAACCTGACGGACGATGAAAACATTTAAATATTTACTATCGGTACTGGCTTTTGCTTCGATCGCTTTGTCTTGTACCCATGATCCGGAAGCATATTCGCTGAAAGAAGCCGTCGCTCCGGTTATGAACGATCATGCCATGATCCTTGTAACCGAGACTACGATGAATGAAAATGTGACGTTTACATGGAGCAGGGCGAGAGTTCCCGGCAACCAGGAAATAAGTTATGTACTTTACGGGCAGTACGGAGATAACGCCGTACAAACTTTCGGCAATTCGGCTGTTCCTGAGATAACTATGTCGAAATCCGACTTCAATACCGCCGTAATAAATGCCGGAGCTCCCGGGACGGATAAATTTTCCATGAAATTTAAAGTGGAGGCTTTTTATGGGGATTCCAGTATTACATCGGCTCCTATAGATGTTACTATAACTTCCCAGGGAGATCTTGTAGCTCCCGTTTCGGAACTTGAAAGTACCGAAATCTCACTTTCTTCGGAGAATTGGGATTCCAATGTCGTTTTCGACTGGGATGCGGCAAAACTCGAATACGGAGCCTCTATAACGTATAATGTTTACCTTACATATACGGGCGGTACAAAATCCGATGTTTCGGACAGTAATCAATTAATAGGAACGACAACGGATGAGACTACCCTCTCTCTTACACAGGAAAAGCTTAACGACATAGTTCTGGGTATGGGAGCGGCCGAAGGAGAATCTGCATCCATGGAATTTTATGTAACGGCGTCTTCCGAAGAGTATCCCGACGGACTCGAATCTGCTCATCAGGCGATAACCGTTACCACTTATTCTGCAAATTATCCCGATAAATTCTATTTGCCGGGTAACTACCAGAGCTGGAATCCTGCCGGTGAGGATTGTGCAGTCATAAACGTTACGACTTCCTCTAAAGGAATATATGAATCCGTAGTGGATCTTACGACCTCGGATGGTAGCGATGCAGAATTCAAATTCAATCCCGATCAGTCATGGTCAGAGAAAGATTTCGGTGCATCCGTAACTGTTGAAACCGATGGAACAACCGGTACCGTAACCGCATCCGGCAAGGCCAACGTAGGCGATAATATAAAGGTTCCTTCCGGCATATGGCGAATATACCTGAATTATAAAACCAAGGATTTGGAAATGACGAAGATAAACAGCCTTGGGATTATAGGAGACTTTAATAGTTGGGGATCACAGGTCAATCTTACGTTTGACAAAGCTACCGGAATATGGAGCGGGAACGCTACTATAAGCAACGGCGACGGTTATAAATTCAGAATCAACGACGACTGGAACTGGTCTATAGGAAGCGACGGCGGTTTTAATGCAGGAGGAAACTTTACATTCGATAAAACTACCGGAGAATATAAGGTTATGTTGAATACGTCGGTATATCCGTATACTGTATCCTTTGCCAGCACTGATTATCCGGACGCATTATATATACCGGGCAATCATCAGGGCTGGGCTCCTGCAGCCGCACCTTCCCTTTTGAACGACAACGACGGTTATTATGAAGGTTATGTAAATCTGGTGAATTCTTCGGACGCTTCGTCGAACTGCGAATTCAAATTTACGACTGCGGGCGACTGGAGCCATACTAATTACGGAGGAACCGTAATAGACGGCGGAAATGGAACATATACAGC
>JALCMP010000048.1 GCA_022648545.1 Bacteroidales bacterium
GTGTTGATTAACAAAAAAAGCAGAAGAAAGATTATGAAAACATAAAATTTGGGTGTATTCGTTTCATCTATGAATTTTTCAGAAGTAAGGAAGGTACTACCTCCTACAATTAATAGAATTATAATTTTGTTTATTATTTCCACTTTTTAATTTTTTATATTATTCTGCTCTCAAACGTTTTTTTCATAAGAAGAAAGAGCTATTAACTAAATAAAGATACAGCTGAATTGGGGCCAAGCATAGCACGACGCTCAGTATTAAAGATAAATTTGTACAGTTCAGACCTTCAACTTCTCTCTAAATTAGTTATAACTCTCTCTTTCTTTAATTCAAAAGGACAAACAATTTACAGAGATAAGCTTTTGAACGCCTAAGAGCCGCATTTATCTATAAAAAAGCCGGATTCTTCCGGCTTTAATTTGATTTTCTATTTCTAAACTCAGGAATTAATACAATAGAAAAATACAACTTTCTTAATCGTTAATCATTTTTAATTTATTGGAACTAATTCTATCTTTTTTTTATTCTTTAATTCTTTAATAATTTTCGATTATCTTCATTTTGCCAAACAACAATGGGATCTGCGGGTATAAACCCTCTTTGGACGATAGATTTTACTAGTTCGAGGAAGCTGTTTCGATTAGCATCAGTAAGTGTTATTTCTTCAGCGAACTCTTGTATGGTTGTATAATTGTTTTCAGGATCTAATCTTGGATTCTGTCCCCAAAGCCTTAAATTGTCAATTGTCCTTAGGTTTTTCCTTAATAGCCAATCATTTCTATTATTCATAAGATTTAAGTTAATTTTTCGATAATATAAGATAGCACTAAAATTCTATCACAGAAATTTATTAGTTCATCTATTCTACAACGTTAGTCTTTTTAGAATCCTTCCATTGTCAAAGCCATGGTAGTAATTCAAGAATCGAGATCCTAAAATATCTTATCCAAATTACCACATTTAGGACATCTGACAAATTTATCTCCACTTGTTATAACGCTGTTATAATAAGCAGGATTACTTACATAAAATCCATAATTACAGTAAGAACATTTATGGTATTGTCTGCCATATCCAAAAGCAAGGTTTAAATTATCTTGAGTATATTCCGGAGTAACAACTTCCGATATATTTCCGTTAGCATTTTGAATCTTTTCTTCTAAAAGTTTCCTTATATGAGTGTGCAGCTCTCTAATTTCTGTATTTTTTGTTTCTAAATAAGATATTTGTTCTTCTTTTGTCATATCTATATTAAGATATTCAAGTCTTACTCCATAGCCAATAGGAGCATCTAAAAAGTCACGCAAATTTTCCAAGTGGTATATTTTGATTTCATATTTGTTATCTATTTCTTTTTTTAATTTTGATCTTTGGCTAATTGTCAATTCTTGGTTTGTTATAAAAATAAAACCATCTCCATTGTTCTTAGATATTCCTTGGGAGTCATTTATAAATTTGTTTTTAATTTCACTAAAAGGCCTTTTACTTTTTGGGAAAAAGCATGCAACAATCATTTTCTTTCTACCTTTATAGCAGATAATATCTTTCCCTCCATCTGGACCTCCTCTTGGATGAGAAGGATTAATATTTATATATTTATTATAAATGAGAAATTGTGCTGATAATTTTTCAGACGCAGTTTGACCTCTTTCCCAATTCCGCAATCTTTCGAAAGTTTCAACTCCTTGTGCTCGTCTACTCATAAATAACTAATTTTTAATATTTTATGTGAATTTACGACTACATTGTTGATTTCTCGATAGATCCTTTCACAAGATAAAGCTTCAGGATGTCCTCACTTGAAAGTACGAACGGGTCATAATCCGGGTTGAAATTATTGTATTTTTCATTCTCGACTGACAGTACCATCAGAAATATCTACATATAAACAAACCTTTTTCTTTGTACCGGAGTACATGGTATAATTTATTGTATAGGTCCAAATATCATCCTTTTTACTTATGTCTATATTATCAATTCTTATTGCTTCATTTGAAGCGTCGATTATTGTACTACTTGAATTCCATAGAATTTCGCCAGTCTTTAAATTTCCTCGTTGAAAATTTATAGATTTTTCAGATTGATCAATATCTTTTTTGATAAATTCGTCATTATTAACTGCTTCATAATCTGAATCAGGAATCATCTTAGCCTGATAAAGGCTATCTCCTTGCATGTCGTAAAAAAAATAATCGGATTCTAGTTGCAAAGTGCTCCCCCTCGTAATCATAATTCCTTTACTCCAAGGGATAATTTCATTAAAAGTTTCTCCAAAATTATCATAGTAAAACCTTTGATATTTTTTTATTAAAATATTATTATTAATAAAATATAAATAAGTAAAAGCAAAATTATCGTTTACTGAATTATTACTTCGTAATATAAAAGTGTAATTGTTATTTTGTTTATATAGGCAACGTAGGAGGAGATTTGAAAAGCTAAATTCTTTATATTCTCCGAAACCCATATTAACGGTTAAATGTGTATCTAATTGTGCCTTTTCAGTCCAATTAAAAATTCTTTCTTTAGATAATTTTTCAAAACCGCTGATCCATAATCTCTTATTTATTCTACCGTTAAAGTAAATTTGATTTGTATCAATCCCGGAAATAACACTTTCAATATAAGGAATCGTATCTTCAGCTATGCCATATTCTTTAGCTATTTTTGCAATTTGACCATCGTTTGTCGTAGAGGCTTGGGGTTCTTCGTCTTTTGATGAGGAGCAAGCACATACCGTGATAAGTACAAATATTAATAAGAATTTCTTTTTCATATTTTTACATTGTTGCTTTTTCGATTGATCCTTTCACAAGGTAGAGCTTCAGTGTCCTCTTTTGGCAGTACGAACGGGGCGTCATCCGGATTGAAAGAGACGCACAGTACATTCTTAATGTCATCTTTATTATTTTGACCATCCGGTTGCTATTACAAGTATAATTATAGGATTCAAATTAATAACTAATGTTCATTAACATTTCATACTAAGTTAGTTATAAAAATTCATAACTGACATTAAAAGTTTATACAATTTATGAAATCTGTCTTATAGCGCATTAGAACATAGTTTTTCGTATGCATAAGATTATTAAGACAGAGATATTGTTATAGTTATATTGAGTTGTATCATTTGTTTTAGCCGATAAAAAACGAGTATTGTTTCTTCTACATAATAATTCCCTTTATGTGGAAGTTTTTGCAAATAGCCGGCATAGAAAGTAATAACGGTTTATACCAATTTCTATTTGAATAATCTTACAAGAAAAGTCCTGTTGTGAATGTATTTCAGGCCTGTAAAATGACGGCTTTTTGTCTTTTTATTGATTTTTCCATAAAAAATATTAAAAATTTTCTTGTATATCAACTATGAGGATATAAACCATTACCACCTTCCCCTTATTTTGAGTTGGGGGATAGTCCCCCGGCATTAATAAATATAATTTACTATGGATAGGGATATAAAATTCTTAGAAACAATGAGTGTCGATGATTTTAAATCGCAGTACAAAGTCGACAAGATCGAAGTCAAACACAATGACCGTACAGGAAAGTTTTTTATTGTCTTCGGGGGAGAAACAGGAGCTTGTTCACAAAAGATTGGAACAGGAAGGTTAACCGACCCTGTTATTTCCGAAGTGTGTGCAACGGATACCGGTGAGAAGTTCTTTATGCTGCATCAAAGAGGAGAGGGCACCAAAACGGTTGCCGTACTTTGAATTATTGCGGATTGAACATGGAACGGTAACATTATGTTTGCCGTTTCTTGTTCATTAAATTAATCGAAGAAATAAATAATTATGGAAATGAAATTGAGAACATCTTCAAAGAAGAAAGCGAAAATAAAAATGGGTCTCGAAGGATGTTCCGGAAGCGGAAAAACATATTCGGCACTTTTGCTGGCATATGGCATTGCAAAGGATTGGTCAAAGATAGCCGTTATAGATTCCGAAAACGGAAGTGCCGATCTATATTCCCATATGGGTAATTATAATGTTCTTACTTTAAATGAGGATTTCTCTCCGGAGACATAGAATAAATAAAAACAGGGAAATAAAAAACCCGCTGCAAGTGTTGTACTCACAACGGGTTAGCATGTATTTATTTATTGTTGTTTATTTAATTTACTTTACTTCTTCAAAGTCAACGTCGGTTACGTCGCCGTCCTTGTCGTTCTTGCCGGAGCCGGACCCTGCGTTGCCGGAGGTTCCACCCTGAGGACCGGATTGTGCACTTCCTGCCTGAGAACCGCCAGCGTTTGCTCCGCCCTGAGGTCCTGCATTAGGCCCCTGCTGTGCACCGGCTGCTCCCGCTGCGGCTTGCATTTCTGCACTGGCCGCCTGCCATGCGTTGTTCAGCTCGTCTTCCAGTCTCTGGAGATCGTTGAGGTTGCCGGCCTTGTGGGCTTCCTTAAGCTTTTTGGTTGCTTCTTCAATGGCCTTTTTCTTGTCTGCGGAAAGCTTGCTTCCGTAATCCTTAAGGTTCTTTTCTGAAGCGAAGACCTGTGCGTCGGCTGCATTCAGCTTGTCTATCTTCTCCCTTTCTTCCTTGTCCTTTGCTTCGTTTGCCTTTGCTTCGTCCTTCATCTTCTGTATTTCAGCGTCGGTAAGTCCGCTCGATGCTTCTATTCTTATTTGCTGTTCCTTGCCGGTTGCCTTGTCCTTTGCAGAAACGTTAAGAATACCGTTGGCATCTATATCAAATGTAACTTCTATCTGTGGAACGCCCCTTGGTGCAGGAGTAATTCCGTCGAGGTGGAACTTGCCGATGGTCTTGTTGTCTCTTGCCATAGGCCTTTCACCCTGAAGTACATGTATTTCAACTGACGGCTGATTATCTGCGGCCGTACTGAAGACTTCCGATTTCTTGGTAGGTATTGTGGTGTTGCTCTCGATGAGTTTGGTGAATACGCCGCCGTAGGTCTCAATACCCAGTGAAAGCGGAGTAACATCAAGCAGAAGCACATCCTTAACGTCGCCGGTAAGAACGCCGCCCTGTATGGAAGCACCTACTGCAACAACCTCGTCGGGGTTCACACTCTTGTTAGGTTCCTTGCCGAAGAAATTCTTAACCAGTTTCTGAACATAAGGAATACGACTCGAACCGCCGACCAAAAGTACTTCGTCTATATCCGAAGGTTGAAGGCTCGCATCGGACAGAGCCTTTTTGCAAGGTTCTATCGTCCTCTGGAACAGATCATCTTCGAGTGCTTCGAATTTTGCTCTAGAAAGGGTCTTTACAAGGTGTTTTGGTATGCCGTCCACAGGCATTATATAAGGAAGGTTGATTTCGGTGGAATTCTGGTTCGAGAGTTCTATCTTGGCCTTTTCGGCTGCTTCCTTAAGTCTCTGCAGTGCCATAGGATCCTTCGAAAGATCAACACCGCCGTTATCGTTTTTGAATTCGTCTACCAGCCACTGTATTATTCTCTGATCGAAATCGTCTCCTCCGAGGTGGGTATCGCCGTTTGTTGATTTTACTTCGAAAACGCCGTCGCCCAATTCCAGTATTGATATATCAAAAGTACCGCCGCCGAGGTCGAATACTGCAACCTTCATATCCTGGGTTTTCTTGTCGAGGCCGTAGGCGAGGGCTGCCGCGGTAGGTTCGTTTATGATTCTCTTTACGGTAAGACCGGCAATTTCACCGGCTTCCTTCGTAGCCTGTCTCTGTGAATCGTTGAAATAAGCGGGAACTGTAATAACGGCTTCCGTAACTGTTTGTCCTAGATAATCTTCGGCGGTTTTTTTCATCTTCTGAAGGACCATGGCCGAAATCTCCTGAGGAGTGTAATTCCTTCCGTCTATATCAATTCTTGGTGTATTGTTGTCGCCCTTTACCACTTTGTAAGGGACTCTTCTTATTTCTTCCTGAACCTGATCGTAGGTATTTCCCATAAATCTCTTTATGGAGTAAACGGTTTTGGTAGGATTGGTAATAGACTGCCTTTTTGCAGGATCACCTATTTTCCTTTCGCCGTTGTCGGTAAACGCAACTACGGAAGGAGTAGTCCTTTTACCCTCGCTGTTTATTATTACGGAAGGTTCGTTGCCTTCCATGACTGCAACACAACTGTTGGTTGTGCCCAGGTCAATACCAATGATTTTTCCCATAATATTTTTCTCCTTGTTATATGTTTCTTTTATACGGTTTTTTATTCTTTTACGAACTCGTAAACCAAATCGCCAACTTTGTGCCAAACATCTCAGACTGACATAATGTCTTTAAAATAGTTGCGCGTGTAACGTTTTTTCAATTAATTATTGCTTACTTTGTTGCCTCAATATTAAATATGTCCGAATACAGAAATATACCGCCAGAAGAATTCGACGAACTTGCTTCGGAAATTCTTTACGAAGACAATCACCTGCTTATAATAAACAAAAGGCCCGGAGAATTAGTACAGGGCGACAAAACCGGCGACGAATGTCTTGCCGAAACATTAAAGGCATTTATAGCACAGCGCGACGGCAAACCCGGAAAGGTCTTCATGGGTGTCACCCACAGGATAGACCGACCCACCAGCGGTACCGTAATATTTGCCAAAACATCCAAGGCCCTTAGCCGGCTCAATGATATGTTCCGTACGGGAGACATACATAAAACATATTGGGCCCTCGTGTGCGAACGTCCGCCCCTCGATGAAGGCGACCTTGGAAATTATCTGACCCGTAACGAAAAAAGCAACAAGACCTTCGTGTCCGACAAACCCTGTAAAGGAAGTAAAGAGGCCCGTATGCATTATAAACTTATAAGGGAAACCGAAAGATACTTTTTGCTTGAAGTACGTCTGCTTACCGGCAGGCACCACCAGATAAGAGCCCAGCTGGCTCATATCGGGTGCCACATAAAAGGAGATCTCAAATATGGAGCGCGCAGATCAAACCGCAACGGCGGCATTTGCCTTCATTCCAGAAGCGTAAGTTTCATACATCCCGTAAAGAAAACCGAAATAAACGTGACGGCCCCGGTAGACTGGTCACCTATAATAAAAGAATAAACCTAATCTAATAAAACGAACTATGAAACGGGCGTTGCTTCTTATTGCGGCACTGCTCCAATTTTCAGGAAGCCTGTTTGCTCAGAATGCACGGGCTGCCGCTCATAAAAACTTCAATATTTTTTCCAGACTTCTTTCTCCCGAAAAAATATATTTGCAAACCGACAGGGACATATATTGCGTGGGCGATACAATAAGAATAAAGGGCTACCTGCTCGATAATTCCTATATAGCCGAATATCCGGAGTGCAATTACATATATGCGGAGATAGTAGCATCATCAGTAGGGAAAAATTCATTTACGCAGGTCGTGGAAAAGCAGGAAAATATTGTTGCAAGAGCCAAGATCAAACGGAGCGGTGGAATATTTTCGGGCTATTTGGTATTGCCGAACGATCTCAATACGGGAATATGCATATTGCGCGGTTATTCGTACTGGATGCTGAATTCCGATCCGGCGTACATCTTTTTCAAAAACATAAAGGTGACCAATCCAATGAAGGATGATCTTGTTTCCGACATGATGGATAAAGGGGTAAAGGAAAATTCGCAGTATAATAAAATTGGAGTGGAAAATCCTTTCTCAAAGAAAAAGGAAGGGAAGGCGATAGATCTTCAATTTATGCCCGAAGGCGGAAGGTTGGTTGCCGGAATGCAAAACTGTGTAGCTTTTAAGGCTGTAGGCGAAGACGGGCTGGGACGCAGTGTCTCCGGCGAAGTTTATGACGCCTCCGGCAATACCATTTGCGAAATACGGAGCAACGATCTGGGCATGGGGAAATTCTACATAAATCCATCCGATACGAAAGGTCGTTATTATGCCGTAGTTAGCGACGAAGAAGGAACAGACGCAAAAGCAAAGCTGCCGAAGGCCGAAACAACCGGAGTTGCCTTGGATCTCGTAAACAAGGATGGAAATATTACGGTTGCAATGGAACGCTCTGCAGACCTTGGCGGGGATTCGCTTTTCGTATTCGTATGTAACGGGACGGAAATATTTTACAGAGAGTCTTTCGAAGGCGAAATGATGCGTTTTCACATGAAGGAAATGCTGCTCATGCCAGGTATAAACAATATCTTCGTAACCGATTCCAAATTACGGATAATAGCCGACCGTCCGTTTTTCGTAATGCCGTATAATTCCACTTTGGTGAAAATAATTCCGGATAAAAAAACATATTCGAAACGCGACAGGGTGGAATGTACCATATCGCTCGTAACACCATACGGCAGACCTCTTACCGGAGATTATGCCGTGTCGGTAACCGATGATAGGCTTGCACCGTGCGACACGGCTTCAAACAACATCATTTCTTACATGCTGCTTAATTCGGAGTTGAAGGGGATTGTCGAAGAACCGTCGCATTATACAGATCCTGATATAGATATAAATGTCCGAAGGCGCGATGCCGATCTGCTTATGCTTGCGCAGGGGTGGAAATATTATGATCTGGCGGCTGTTATATCTGCACGCAATAAAATACCGTACTTCGGCAAGGAGTATGTGCAGACCCTTTCCGGAAAGGTATATGGAATTTTCGGAAAAAAAGGGAAATCGCTGGTTTCGTTTGTGGCTCCCTCAATAAGATTCTCCGCACTGGGGCAGGTCGATTCCGGTTACTTCGAACTTAAGGATATTTCATTCCCGGAAGGTACCGAATTTATAGTAAGTTCCGTTAACAAGCACGGGCGCGGAATAAGGTTCAATCCTGTACTTGACGAAGATATGTTCGCACCGATGTTCAAATATCCTGTTTATAATAAAAAAGTAGCATATTCACAGACTTACGGTCAGCTAGCAAAAAACAATTATTACAAGAGCGGGGGCGAAACCGTGTATCAGCTTAATCCTATTTATATAACTGACAGATATGTAACGCCATCCCACAATCCTTCGCCTTTCTGGAACCAGAGGTTCAGAAGGGAGCAGATCCGCGAAGGCAAGGAACTGGAAGCTTATAAGGATTACGATATAATTACATATATAACAACTACATGTTCGGGGCTCCGCATGGACTATGATACCCTCGGGCAGAAGATAATTAAATGTCATGTTCCTTTCATATCTTCCAGAATGGCTATTTCAGACGGATGGGAACCTATAGTTGTTTATATCAACGGCATGGAATATCCTTTTTCCGAATTGGAAGGGATGACGATGGATGACGTTCTTTCGTTTGCATATTTCAAAGGAATGGAAGCCGCTCCTTATCAGACTGCTTCGCGAGGAGCCGACTATCCACTTAGTGTGGTTCTTCTAAAAACCAAGAGAGCGGCGGGGGCTAAAATGCCGTCTAATGTCACCGCAGGTAAACCTCTAGGGTGGCAACAGCCGGTTAAGTTTTATGAACCTGTTTACGAAGCCGATTCATCTCTTGTAGGCTGTTTCGGAGGTACCGGCGCTTATTCCGGATGCGGAGTAAAGTATTTTACCGGAGATGCCGAAGGAGGCAAAGATATGCGTCCGACATTATTCTGGTGTCCCGCGCTGACTTTTTCCGGAGACGGTAAGGCCAGAATAGTTTTTTATACTTCCGATGATTATACCGGTTTTACAATAAGGGTGGAAGGAGTCTCTTCCGACGGAAGCTACGGCGCAGCAGGATTAAACGTAGAAAGAAGTTCAAGGTAAGAGACTGCGGCGAAATATTATAGGGGGGGACAAAAGCTATATCGCAGTTTTATGGAAGATATTCATCCATATCCCTGCCTTCGGATATGCCTTCCCTTATCATGGTTGAGGAGATATTCAGAAGCGGAGCGGGCAGGTATGTGGCTCCGTATTTTCTGCACAGGGCTTCGGCATCGTACCCTTTGCGCGGGTAGACTATTATTCTGTATTCCTTTATTATTTCTTTCCCCTTATGCCATTTTTCCAGAATCGCCAGGTTGTCTGCGCCCATAAGGATGGAAAAATCTCCGTCGGGGTACAGCTCTTTGAATTTTAAGAGGGTGTTGTATGTGTATAGCGGTTCATCGAGATGAAATTCGATGTCGCTGACTCCCAGATGTTCTTCTCCGGTTTTTCCCACAGCCTCCCTTACCGCGGACAGCCTGTCGCCTGCATCGCTAAGATCTTTTTTATCCTTAAAGGGACTGTGCGGGCTTACAACAAACAATACACGGTCGAGGCCGCAATATTTTACGGCATAAAGGGCGATTTTGATATGTCCCCTGTGCAGCGGGTTAAAAGATCCGAAGTATAATCCGTACTTCATTTGTTCCCTTTTCTGAAATTTTCTACGATTTTTTCGGCTTCGGCAAAGGCTTCGCCGAGATCGTCGTTTATTATTATCTTATCGAAATTTTCCGAGT
>JALCMP010000049.1 GCA_022648545.1 Bacteroidales bacterium
ATGGAAGCCGAGGGTGCCTGAAGTTCGAGACCGCAAGGATCGACCTAGGGCAAAATTGGTAACTGGGGCTAAGTCGTAACAAGGTAGCCGTACCGGAAGGTGTGGCTGGAACACCTCCTTTTTGGAGCAATTCTAATCGGAGAGGTTTTTTTATATCGTCCCTCCTTCTGTTGTTTTCTTAATGTTTTTACATTATAGTCTCGTAGCTCAGTTGGTTAGAGCACCACACTGATAATGTGGGGGTCCGCGGTTCAACTCCGCGCGGGACTACCACGAGTAGTCTACGCAAAATCAAGTTGAGTAAGCTACGGGATATGGGGGACTAGCTCAGTTGGCTAGAGCACCTGCTTTGCAAGCAGGGGGTCAAGGGTTCGACTCCCTTGTTCTCCACAGGAACTTTAAAGCGTTATGAATTAAGACATTATAGTCTAATTTGTAACGCTTATTTTGTTTTAGGGTTGTGCCTTTCGGTCCCCGAAGGGTCAGAATCATAAAATATCAGGACCTTAGATAAAGAGAACTAAGGTAAACTATGCAACAAAGAATGTTTTATCATTACTGTTCGTAGAAGTCGGGATAGCCGGTTGTCTTAAAACTTTTATAAATAAGTTCTCTTTAAATTTATATTAATCTTTATAACTACAATTATTATCTGTGTAACATTGTTATCATAGACATAAAATTTATAAAAAAGCTGTTGAAAAGGGGCCTTTTTGTAATGTTCCCAAAATTAACCGGCATGGATTTTTCTTTACTTTCAAAAGATTCGGATTTTAACATAGAGACTTATTTCCCTTCTATCACTACGGAGTTTAAGGCGGTTGGCAGGGATATAGTTATTACTAAGAAAACAAGAGGAATTTCGGCAGAGTCTAATACCGAACAGAAGTTGCTTCTCCTTCCATTTTCTTTTATGAAGAGATGCTTTTTTGAAAATACTTAAGGAAAAGTTATCTGCAGTTGATATAAATATGTTAAAAAGAGATGTATAACCTTTTTTTAAGCATCCCTACGGATTAAATATCTGGTCAAACGAGTATTTTCTACAGCTTGCAGATATGATAAAATTTCAATGATTATAAGCGCCCATGTTATTCATAGCGCTTTTTATATTTGAATTTGTAATACAAGAAAAATAAGCACCATCCGATTAGTATAAACAATATCGGGTGCAGCCATTTTGTGTTCTTATAAATAAATATATTCATTAGAATTATTATTGCGGTAATAGGGAGAAACGTGTTCATTGATTTTATTATAACGAATTTCCTTGGATTTGCCAGATACTTTTCTTTTTCTCTGTTATTTATAATTGACATTGCCCTCCTGTAGTTCCTCCTCGGGTAAGAGTCCCGGCTAAAGATACATAAGACCAACATTACCAGACCGCATGATGCGACAAAAGCTCCCGTAATGATTCCTATGGTATTTATAATGTTATCAACCTTTACGGAAAAAATAATCCTTTTAGAGGGAAGGTGAATAGTAAATAGAACAATAGCTACACCTGTTATAAGAATTATTAATGATGTTAACTTCGGACTAAGATCAAGATTTCTTCTCATGGAATATTATTTCTTAATCAAATATAAGCATTTTCATTTTTTTATAACTTTACTTTAAAGTTAAATAAAGTTATAAATTTGTGTCCTATGTCATTAGGAATATTAGAGTTTATCCTGATTTCCACTTTAGCTAAAAAATAAAAAACATTAAAACTAATGGAACGAAAAGTATCTATATTTTCAATATATCTTATTGTTACAGGGGGAGTATATTATCTTATATCTGGCATATATAATATGCAGAATCTTATTTATTCCTTAATATTAGGTGCAGTAATAGGTTTATTGATGATTTTCATAGATGTAAAAACACATAAACCAAAACAAGCGAAAGGGTGAGATTAAGCTGATATAAGTTAAGAAAAAAGCCGGAGGAATCCGGCTTTTTTGATGTCTGAAAGCCTTGTGGAACAATTTCAAATATTATTTATAAATCTGTTTAGAAAATTTATAACTTATTGATAATAAGGAACGAAATTTCTTATTAACTTAGAGATGAAGATTAAATAGATAACTCAAGGAAGCATGATGATAATTAAGTAATAAAATAAACTTAAAAGTTGGGTTGTAAAGGATTGACCATCCATCGTGACAAAAAGTTGAGGCTGAAAACAACAAAAAAAACAGGGCGTTTTTCCGAAAAGCCAAAAGAGTAGGAAATAATTTTTAAAACTAATTATTATGGCTTATCCAAAAGTTAAAATTTTTAATTCTACTAATTACATTGCCTCAGGCACTGTAGAGTATATGAGCGCACTTTGTTCAAATGACCACTATAATGTAACTCCAAATACACAATGGAAAGCTAAAAGCCGTGGCGTATGCTTGCTGACTAAAATAACTGCAACACTTAAGACCCCTAATGGAGATATTGTAGCTACTCCTTATGAGTCATCTGGTACCTCTTATAGCGACTTTTCTATTATTGCAGGAACTGGAAACACATTTAGAGTTACCAGAAATGTAAGTTGAACAGAAGACTCAATATATGAAGACTATGTAGAACCAACAGAAATCTGAAATAACTTGCTTGTAACAAAGTGTAAAAATAATAGCCGATTCAGCTGAAAAATCAGGGATGTTACCCACATGAATTTTCTTGCGACTTTAAAGGAGAATGCCACGCAGTCGGCTATTATTCTAATACTCGACGTTAGGCGATAATCCTGTACGCCATCATAATATATCAAATAAGCACTCCGTTTGGCCTGAAGTAAAGTAGAATAGTTCGCTTTTAAAGTCTACCTCAATATTTTCTCCTTTATTCAGGTAAATCATTGATTTTGTCCACCATTGAGAAGATTCTACAAGCCTTCCGTCGTCCGGATCTGTAATTGTGAGTGTAAAACGGGCATTTATCTTCTCTGCCTTTTCATTTGCGCGGAACGGATATTTCTTTCCGGGCTCGCAATGCTTAATTTTATTTATGGCAATCGTATCGTTTCCGTTATATTCAATAATCCGGACATCAAGATTGGAATTGTATTCCATTCTTGCTAAATTCTCTGGTATCTCTGCTTTGTCGATGAACGTGTAAGTCGTATAATTGAAAGTAGATTTTTTGCTACATGATAAAAGACATAGAGTAGAAATGACTTCTAACATACATAATACCTTTTTCATTTGATCTAAGTTTAAGTGGAGGAACCTATATTAAACAAAGATAGCAAAAAAACAAAAGAATGATAGACGACTTGATCCCATAAGATCCTTCCTGATTTTTTCACATAATAAAAACTTTATATACATTTGCGTTATCGGGTGGAAACCAGATTATTTCCGCCTGATGACATATTAAAAATTAGCGTTTTTAGCTATTGACTTTGGTTCTGAAAACTACCACTTTTCATAAGGCACAAAGCAATAAGCAACGGAAACGCCTGCGCTTGAGCGTGGGTTGTGCTTATTTGTGCCTTGGGTATGTGGTAGTACCTCAGAACCAGATAAATACTTCTCACGCTCTTTCCATGTTTTAAACTTTAAAACCACGCAGGCCTATGAAACGCATTTATCCCTTTCAATATCACTTGTTTCTAACAATGTTCCCGGCACCATGACGGCTGATTTTCCATCAGAGGTTTGGGCGCCGGGATATAGGGTATGTAACGATTTAAAACATATGAATGATAGGTAGTTAAAAGAATACTTATCCAGATAAGAAAATAAGAAATGAAAACAATTATAGAAAAAGAGATGAGAAGAAAACGGAAAGATTTTAAGAGAATTTTTATGGCTTTGACATTTATTGTGGGAATAATCCTTTTTTCAGGATGTAGCAAGGAAGAGGTAAACAAAGTGGAAGAAAATGATTTAGTTCCTTTGCAGATCGGCGGAGTTTCCCTGAATATAGATGAGGGGAAGATGGTCTCCTCATGGACGAAGTCCGGAGAATGGAACTGGAGCGGCAAAAGCATAGGAGTATTCCGCCGCCGCAGCAGTGGTTATTACGGAACCGCCGACAATATAAAATATTCTGCCGGTAATTCGGCAGGATCAAGTTGGAACCCCTCGGATAGCCGGAAACAGATATATCTGATGAAGAGCCCTGCAAAATTGCGTGCCTATTATCCTTATGATAATTCTGTCGGTTCCGACGGAATAGTGACGCTCACTTCCCAGCTTTATTCGGAGGACAGGGATATGTGTTGCCAGAAGAGCGACATCTCCTCTGCGGGAGGATTGCCGGTATCGTTTACATTGGGACATGTTTATTCACGGTTTGTGTTCAACTTCACCCGGGGAACTTTTTATGACGGGATATGTGCGATAAGCCGGATAAAGATTGAAAACCCCGGGATTATTTCATCCGATACTTATAATCTATTGACCGATAAATCCGGTACACCATCGGCTGGAAATAAAGGAGAGGTGACGATAAACGATGTTGGGATCACCGGTATCTCAGCCGGAAATTCTTCTACTGTATATGTGTTGATGGTTCCGAGCGAAACTGCATTGAGCGGAAGCCTTAAGTTTACTTTTACTGTAGACGGGAAAGATATAACCGGGACGGTTGAAGATGCTTCAACAGTGGGTTTGCTTACCGGTACGCAATATATGTTTGATATAACCATAAATAGCTCGGCAGTTGAAGTTAAGAATACCGCCAATTGCTATATGATCGCTCCCGGGAACAGTCTTATTATTCCGGTAAATGTAAAAGGCAACGGGGACGCTAATGCAGTAGCCGGAACAGGGATTGATGTACATCATACTGCAGCATCAGTTGGCATCTTATGGGAAACATCCCCTGATTTAATTTCACTTAGCGGATTCACAACCGGCAATCAGGCGGTAGGAATTACTGCAAATGATGATTCCAAAACCGGGAATGCAGTAATTGCTGCATATTCGGGAGCCGACCAATCTGGAGATATTCTTTGGAGTTGGCATATATGGGTGTCGGATTATGATCCGGATAAAGGGGGGGAAACTTATACTGTTGTGAATTCTGTAAATGCGTCTTATGTTTTTATGGATCGTAATCTGGGGGCTGTTTCTGCAATACCGGGTGATGAAGGGACAATAGGACTTTTATATCAGTGGGGAAGAAAAGATCCGTTTACTGCAGCTTCTATATTAAACCCGCAGATAGATCCGAATATAGCAAATGAAATAACAGTCTATAATTCCAATGGAACTGGATTTAAATTAAATGATAAAAAGCGAACTGTTAGTGTACCAAATAATTTGTTGAATTCTATAAAAAATCCCGATATATTATATGTGGGGACTTCTTCTTCTTCTTATGATTGGTATACGGCTTCCGATTCATTTCATAATAACTATTTGTGGGGAGGAGCAAGTACTGTTGCTCCGGATGGTAAAACTGTATTTGATCCATGTCCGGCCGGTTGGCGTGTGCCTGCGCAGAATGGAGATAGTTCTCCCTGGAGTGGTTTCTCTAAAAGTACTTTCGCGTTGTCGGATTATGGTAGAGTTTATGCAGGTTCTTATTATCCTTCTACCGGTTGCAGATACGGACACAATGGAGAGCTTTATAGTACGGGGGCCTCAGGTAGTTATTGGTCTGCGAATACGGGACCTGATTATGGATATAGATTCTTGTTTGATAAAAGTGAGGTTTACCCATTGTATAATTCGGATCGTGCCGGTGGATTATCCGTCCGTTGTGTTAAGGAGTAAAATAGCAATAATCCATCCTCGGCGGTTATGTTTTTTATAAATATTTTATTCGTACTTCCCGGAGATCCGTTATATTTATATAATAGATTGATTGATATATATGGAAGGGTAAGAGTTAAACCTGTTTATGATAAAATCCACAAGTACGGAACTCTTGATGCAAATTTTACCATAATTGAGAAAAAGAATAAGGAGGGTCTGATTAACGGCGACGGAGTTGTTTTATATAAACCTAAATTTGATAAGATGATAAAAAAATGTATTACCTTTGTAAACTTTTAATTTATTTATAATGAAATATATGGAATATTTAAAATCAGGAGTATTAAGGACTTTGCTATTGATGAGCGTATGTCTTGTGAGCAGTTTATTCTTCGTGGGATGTAGCGGATCTAAAGATGAAGGGGGCAAAACGGAAGAAAAACAGATTGCTCTGTACGATCAAAACAAGGAAGCGATTGCTTATATAGATTACGAAGATACTTATGATAAAGAGTCTGCAATTATATATATGTATGACGGCACGCCGGTAGCGTATATATATGAACCGGGGATTAACGGCGATGCAGATATTTATGGTTTCAACGGCCATTTTATGGGATGGTACATGAACGGTGTCGTTTATAACAATGAATATTATGCAGTGGGAGCAAGGCACGGGATACTCAGGGGAGAAATAAATACTAATGTTACCCGGGCTGAAAAGTTGAAAAGTGTGCAAAAGATAAGTCCTGTCATGCAGGCCAGAATGGTTGAACCTGTACGTCCTGTACTGAAAGATGTCTGGAGTGAAACCAGTCTGTCGGATTTCCTTCTTCCTTCTGATGACTAAGAAAGAGAATACTAAAATAAAAAATATGGAAACGAAAAGCATATATAGAATATTGCCGGTTTTTCTGTTTGTTGTTCTTTTGGGAGCATGCAGTAATAATGATAAGGCTAAACCTCTTGATTTTTACAGCGAAGCTTATGAAGTTCCGCTGCACGGCGAACGTTATATAGGAGTAAAAAGCGGAAGCGGAGAATATTCGCTCCATGTAGAAAATCCCGACCTTTTTTCAGCTGCGGAAGATAAGGGATGGTCGGATCCTGCAGGAGTGTTCCTGCTTAAGGGACTGATGACCGGTAAATCTGCACTCTATGTTACCGATAAAAAAACCGGTGAAACTGCGAATCTTGCGATTAAGGTCGTGGATAATTATGAGGTCTTCAGGATCTTTGATATTTATTATAATGGTTCCGAAATTGTTGAAAACAGACATCCGGTTTTGAGTAAGATACCTTATATCTTTCTTGTAAATGATAAGGCGCGGGATCTGTATTTTGCCGACCAGAGCGGAGAAAATTCGTTAACGAGCAACGGTATAAAAATTAAAGGTAAAGGCAATTATTCTTTTGCGCATGAAGACGGTAAAACATATTTGATATTGACATATGCTGCGGACGAAGACGGAAAATTGACAGATGATGCTTCCGTTGTTGCAACTTCCCATAAATTTGAATTTACTCAAATCAGCGACTTTTTACTGCACCGGCTGGATGTGAATCTGAATCTTGGTATGGGAACCGTTGGTAAAACTTATCCCGACAACTCGCGAGGTAATGCCTTTTCAATGGAAGAAGTTAATACGATCTATAAATTTGACGGGAATTTAGGACAGGTTGAAATTCCTACGGGAGTCTTGAACTAACTTTAGTTAAAATTCAGGTATGAATAAATTTGCAGAGGCTTTAATTTCGGAGAGGAAAAGCGATATAATACCCGATGACCTGGATTTTTTCGGGCCTTTCATAGGCGAATGGGATTTTAAGTGGCATGACTATATCGGAACGGAAAATGATTGTGTCACCGACGGAAAATGGACGTTTTCCCGTGTACTTGAAGGGAGCGCCGTTCAGGATGTGTTCGTAACATCAAAGAAAAATCTCAAGACAGGGAAATTCGTCCGCGAATACGGTACCACCGTGAGGATCTATGATCCGCAGAATAGGAATTGGGATATTTTTTATGTTTATACCGGCGGAGCCGTGCATCTGGTAGCCGAAAAGGAGGATGAGCAGATTGTTCTTACCTGCATTACTCCTACCGGTCTCTATATGAAATGGATTTTTTATGATATAGAAAAGGATACTTTCAAATGGAAGAATATCCGTTCTTCCGATAACGGCAGAACATGGTGGACAAAGGCACGTGTAGAAGACGTGCATAGATCTCATCGTTGATATTATGCTCTGATATATAGTTCTTTATATAAACGGCGGACAAAGTTCGGCCGTTTTTTTTTATTAATAATTTATATATCTTGCTGCATAAAATAACGGCAATTTCTGTTGAAAAAGGCGCTTTGCCGTCCCCGGATATCGGGCAATATTGTGTTTTTTTGCATATTTAATACCTTTTTCGACATCACCTGCGTATGCGATATTAACTTTTGTCTACTTTTAAACCAGATGTTAATATATTTTTAACCTTAATTAAAGAACTATGGTTATTTATAAAAAATTAAGTCGGAATTTAAAAGTTTTTCTGACTATGATAGTGTCCCTTATTTTTTTGGGGGGAACGCTATTTGCGCAAAATAGTACCGTAACCGGCGTGGTCCGTGATGATAAAGGCGAAGCCCTGGAAGGCGTGACCGTAATCGTTGAAGGTACTAATAATGCTACAGCCACAGATGCTCTTGGTAAGTATTCGATTAATGCCGCGGCTACTGCCTCGTTGCGCTTTTCATTTATCGGATACAAGGAAACGGTTGTTCCGATAAACGGACGTACCGTTGTAAATGCTACCATGAGTGAGAATTCATTACTGCTTGATAACATAGTTGTTACGGCACTTGGAATAAAAAAGGAAGCCAAGTCTCTATCATACAATGTACAGCAGGTTAAAGGATCAGATGTTATGAAGATTCCCGACGCCAATCTTGTAAACGATCTGAACGGTAAGATAGCCGGCGTAACTATTAATAGTTCATCTTCCGGTATAGGCGGATCGTCACGTGTGGTAATGCGTGGTGCGAAATCCATTAATGGTAACAATAACGTATTGTACGTTATAGATGGTATTCCCATGCCGGACTTGAAGCACGACCAACCCGGGGATGTCTTTTCCGGAGCGGGACAAACGGGAGATGCAATGTCAGGCATAAATGCAGAAGATGTTGAGAGCATCTCGGTATTGAGCGGACCTTCCGCTGCCGCTCTTTATGGAAGCGATGCTTCTAACGGTGTTATCCTTATTACTACTAAAAAGGGAGCCAAGGGAAGTCTGGCCGTTACCTACACGTCCAACTGCCAATTCTCACACCCTTTTGTAATGCCTGATTTTCAGAACACTTACGGACCTTCAGAAGTAGGAAGCTACTATAGCTGGGGTTCGAAATTGTCTAAGGCAAGCAGCTATAAGCCAAAGGACTTCTTCAGGACGGGAACCAACTTTACCAATTCCGTAAATGTTTCCACCGGGACGGAACGGAACCAAACCTACATGTCTTTGGGTTCGACCAATGCAGGAGGAATAATACATAATAACGATTACGACCGTTATAATTTCTCCGTACGTAATACGTCTAAATTCCTGAACGACAAAATGACTCTCGATCTGAGTTATATGATGAGCAGTGTAAAGGAAGAGAACATGATCTCGCAGGGTCTTTATTTCAACCCTATAGTTGAAGCATATCTGTTTCCTCCGGGAGACCAGTGGGAGAAAGTTACGTATTACGAGCGTTACAATGCTGACCGTAACTTTCCTGTACAGTACTGGCCGTACGGAGATAACGGACTTTCAATGCAGAATCCGTACTGGATAGCGGAGCGCGACAAATTTGTAAACCATAAAGAGCGCCATATGGCTACCGCTTCCCTTAAATGGGATGTTAGAAAATGGATCTCGCTGCACGGACGTGTTAAATACGATAACAGTACTGAACGTTATGAAAAGAAATACAGTGCTTCTACCAATACTCTGTTCGCATCCAAATTCGGCCACTATGCATTAAATCATGAAAAGAGCAGACAGTTATATGCCGAAGCTTTTGCAACTATAAATAAATATTTTGCAAATCAGACATGGAACTTCACATCTACAATAGGAACGAGCTTCGATCAGCGTGATTACGATCAGGACGGATTCGACGGCAATCTTAAAAGCGTTGCAAATCTGTTCACTCTTTCAAATGTAGCGACTGCAGAAGCAAAAACACAGTTTACCCAAAGCGGTTATACAACACGCAAGGAAGCTGTATATGGAAGTGCACAGTTAGGATACAAGAGTAAGGCCTATGTAGATGTAACTGCCCGCAACGACTGGTCTTCCAAATTAGAGCAGGCTAATAATTCATATTTCTATTATTCGGCAGGTATTTCCGGTATTTTTACGGATATTTTCCCTGCAATTAAATCCGATATAATGCCTTACTTTAAGGCCAGGCTTTCTTATTCCGAAGTAGGAAATGATCCTGATGTTCCGT
>JALCMP010000050.1 GCA_022648545.1 Bacteroidales bacterium
CTCTTTTGCAAAAAGTAGAGCCGTATCTATAAGGGCAAGATGCGAATAAGCCTGGGGAAAATTTCCAAGAAGCATTTTGCTGTCGAAATCGATATCTTCGCTGAATAATTTCAAATGATTGGAGTACGTAAGTATCTGTTCGAATAGTTTACGTGCTTCTTCTTTTCGTCCAGTAACAAAGAGTGCTTTTACCATCCAGAAAGAACATACGGTAAAGGCAGAAGAAGGTTTTCCAAAATCATCATCATGATTATATCTGAAGAACAACCCCTTATAATATAATTTATTATAAATGGCATTTACGGTCTTCACGTAACGGTAGTCGTCGGCCTCAATAAAACCATAAAACTGCATCAGCAACAAAGATGCATCAAGCTCCTTATTATCATATGTCTGTGTAAAGCTATCCGCTTCATCATTCCATCCGTACATAAAAACATTTTCCCTTATATGTTCAGCTTCTTTTGAGAATCTATTTGCATAATTATCTTTGCCGAGCATGGATGAGAATTTAGAGGCCCTGTCGAGGGCTACCCATGACATTATCTTGGAAGACACAAAATGAGCCTTTTTACCTCTAATCTCCCAAATACCGCTATCCTCCTTCCTCCATCCGGATATAACTGTTCGTGCAATATTTTTTACAACTTCGAAAATATCTTCTATTTCGTCCAGAGGAACTTTAAAGTGACTATAGTAATAATATAACATGTTCATCAGATACCCAAAGGAATCGTTTTGTCTTTGCAAATATGCTTCGTTTCCTACTCTGACAGGTTTAGAATCCATATATCCGCTTAGATTGCCAAGTTCCTTTTCAGTCAGATTCCTCTCTCCGTGCAATCCGTACATAATCTGAAGCTGATCATATTTATAATGTAATATCGTTTGTATGAAACTCATGAATCGCCGTGCAGAAGATCGGTGTCCTACCTGCAGGAGGTTTTCTATGGACATCGACGCATCTCTTAACCAACAGTATCTGTAATCCCAGTTTCTTACTCCACCCGGAGTTTCCGGAAGGCTCGTAGTTACTGCGGCAAGAATGGCTCCGGTTGTGCGGTATGACAACAGCTTAAGTACCAGCATGCTTCGTTCAATGTAATCGTTGTAAAGGTCATACTTTTTCGAACGGTTGGACCAGTTCATCCAATATACCTTTGTCCGCTCGCACTCAAGGCCTACGCGGTAAAGATTAACGTCTATAAGCTTCTGGTTGTAGGAAACCATTATACATTGATCAGCATTCAACTCTATATCCCTTCCTGAAATTATGTCGTCGTATTCTAATGAAGAATATAAATACAGGGTATTAAGAGGATTGTTTACAGAGTATATTTTAATATGATCTTCCTCCTTATGATAATCAACCTCGTCCTTTCCGTAATTAAGTCTGGGATCAAATTTTACCTTCATATGAGGCCTGCCCCCTTTAAGTCTTATCAGCCTGTATAATTCCGCAGGCATGTATCGCTTATCTTTATCGTCTGTTTTATATAACGGCATGAAATCCAGGACTTCAAAGCTGCCTTCAGTTACATTTTTAAAAGTTGTCCGTAAAATATTCGTATGCTCAACATATTCCTGCCGGATCTCGTATCCTTTGCTGACTTCGAATCCGAGCGACCCTCCTTTTTCACTATCCAGTATACCGGCAAACACCGACGGCGAATCAAAATCCGGCATGCAAAGCCAGTCTACACTCCCTTTGTCCGATATCAATGCTGCAGTATGGCCGTTGCCTACTACTCCGTAATTCAGATTTTTGCTTATCATATTACAAAAAACAAAATTTATATAAGAGAAACAAATAGAAATATATTAAGAACTGTAACAAATACAGCAATACAGTATAAAAAGAATTTAAGCAGACGTCCGTTTGCATATTTTCCCATCACCTTTTTTGAAGAGGTCAGCGCTATTTGCAGAAAAACCGTAAAAGGAAGCTGTATGCTAAGAATCATCTGTGATATTACAAGGCCCTTGAAAGGATCTGAAATAAGAAATATTATAACAAGAGAGACTATGAATGACAAGCCTATGCCTGTTTTAGTATGTATATCCTTTATATTATAAGATTCACCGAATATACCTGAAAAAATGGTTCCGGCGGCCATTCCGCTTGTTATACTAGATGAAATTCCGGCCAGCAGCAAGGCAATGGCAAAAATTACTCCGGCATTATTACCCAGAAGAGGGATAAGCAATGCTTTTGCCTGTTGCAATTCTTCCACGTGAATACCATTCTTGTAGAAGGTGGTAACAGCCAGTATAATCATGGCGCTATTTATCGCCCATCCCACTATCATTGAAAAGAGGGTGTCGAAAAATTCATACTTAAGGGTCTTCCTTATAACCGAATCACTTTTTTTGTTGTACTGGTGGCTTTGTATTATTTCCGAATGCAGAAAAAGATTATGAGGCATTACAACAGCACCAAGAACACTCATTATAATCATCATGCTGCCCTGCGGAATGGAAGGAACTACCCAGGCCTTTATGGCTGCAGGCCAGTTTATGTCAACCAGAAATAATTCGTATATAAACGAAAGGCCTATTACGGAAACGAAAGCTATTATAAATCTCTCTATTTTTTTGTAGGAGTTGGTAACGAGCATTATAATACAAAAGACTACGGTAAGAATAGAACCGACAGGTATCGGTATGGCAAATAACATCTGGAGAGCTATGGCACTCCCGAGAATTTCGGCTAGTGATGTAGATATTGAAGCACAAACAGCCGTGCACAGCACCGACTTGGAAACCCATCCCGGAGTATATTTCGTTGCTGCTTCGGAAAGGCATAAACCGGTTACAATTCCCAGGTGTGCTACGTTATGTTGTAAAATAACAAGCATTACCGTAGATATGGTTACTACCCAAAGCAACGGATATCCAAATTCCGATCCTGCTGCAAAATTTGAAGCCCAGTTGCCCGGATCAATAAATCCTACTGTTACAAGCAAGCCTGGTCCGATATATCTAAAAAAGTCCAGCCCGCCAAGATATCTTTTATGATTATTGCTTTTGAAATCTTTTATAAAATCCATTTTTGTGTTATTCTGAATGAATATAATGCAATATTAGATATTATTTATTTACTTTGTGAAAATAAAACCGACTTAAAATGAAAAAAACGATTTATATTTTCCAGCTTGCTCTTATAATGCTCTCTGGCTCATTTATGATATCCTGCAACGGAAGCGATTCCGAAAAACAAGAAATATCGGCTTCCATATGTTATTGTATTCCCGATTTGCACGAGGCCATATATTTTCTGGATCTTAAAGTAAAATATCTAAATGCATCAGGAGAACAAAAGGAAGCTACGGTTACCGGAACTCCGTGGATCATGGAACTCAATAATGTACCATTGCCGTTTTCATATCAGGCTGAACTTACCGTAACCGAAAAGAAAGATCCCAATTACAAGAGCAAAGATGAAGGATATCAGATATCCTTCCCGGAAATATATTTTTATTATTCTATAAACGGAGGAAGCTGGAGCGGAAGAATGCCTGACAATTCTTCTACAATTGAAATAACTTCCCTGCAGGACTATATTACTAAAGTATGCGACACATATGATACCCGAGGAACTATTCATTCAAATTAGATGTTCCCTGTTGCATTAAACTAAATTTTAATAAGTTTATATCCATAGCCTCTTATATTGACGATATGCAGCGTCGTGTCATCAGAAAGCATATTTCTCAATTTTGTAATATAAACGTGCAGGCTTCCGGCATTAAAATAATTGTCGTCGCCCCATAAATCCTTAAGAATCTTTTTAGAAGGTACAGTCTGTCCCGGATTCCTGCAAAGATAATAAAGGACATCGGCTTCCCGTTGAGCTATTTTACAACCCGACAAAAGACAACGTGAATGGTCGAAATCATATTTCCCGATCTTAAAAATTTCCGTTTTTTCACCTGCAATTCGATTTCTGTCCAGCAGTGAATTAACCCTTGCTATAAGTTCGTTCATGGCAAACGGCTTGCGCAGATAATCGTTCCCGCCGCTTTCGAAACCTTCAACGACATCATCGGCAGAAGATCTGGCCGATAAGAAAAGGACAGGTATTCCTTCTCCTTTTTCTCTGAGTTCCTTTACGAGGGAAAGTCCGTCGGTTCCGGGCATCATAATATCCGTTACTACGATATCGGGATTACATTCATCAAATTTTTTCATGCCTTCTTTCCCGTCATAAGCAGTATAAACATCAAACCCCTTTTCGGTTAATGCATAAGCAATTATATCTGCAAGCGTATGCTCGTCTTCAACAAGAAGTAATCTGGCTTTTTCCATTAGTCTGACTTTTGTATTTCGGTAGAATAATAACGAACCTGCTCCCCTTGCCTTCTTTGCTGTATACCTTTACCCTTCCGCCATGTTTTTCTACTATTATCTTTACATAATACAATCCTAATCCGAATCCCTTCACATTCTGTACCGCACCGGTGGGAATTCTGTAATATTTATCAAAAATTCTTTCAGCTTCTCTCTGAGCCATACCACACCCATGGTCTTCTATTGAAATTCTTACGTTCTTTCCGTTCGCACGTGCCCGTATTTCAACGGCGGCATTCCCGTACGAATATTTTATGGCATTATCTATAACATTTCCCAGAGCATTATAAAGGTGAAACCGATCTGCGTATATGCACATGTCTTCTGGAAATACGGAAATGGAAAAAGCAACCGGCACGTATGCCCGTATTTTTTCTCTTTCCATGAGAGACTCAAGCATGTCCATTATATTTATCGACTCATAGGTCAGGGAATAATTTTCCTTTTCTTCTGTAGCCAGAGTAAGGATCCTTTCTACCATGTCGGATAAATTGCGCAGTTCGTTTCTTATCACATTATGGAATTCCTTTCTTTTTAAAGGATCGTCGGTTTCGTTAAAATCAGAAAGAACGTCATTTGCAGCATTTGCCACCGCTATCGGAGTTTTAAGCTCATGAGTGATATTATGAGTAAAATCCAGCCTTATCTCTTCAATGTTTTTTTGTTTGAAAAGGGTAAGCAATAAATATATAAAGGAACCCGACAGTAAAATCATTATAAGAAGTGATGAAAGTATGATCCAGCGCATTGTCTTTAAAAACAACGTATTTGGGTTTTTTATATCTATCCTGCACAAGTCGGGGGCACTCTTTCCCAGGAACATGTCGAAAGAAAGAATTGCTCCGGATGCATCAAATCCGGGACTTTCTTTAACCCTTACGGTATTAAGATTGTCGTTTGGGGAGATTTTTCCGCCGGGTTGCCCCTTTGTTAAAATGGAGATTCTGTGCGGAAGATCTATTCCGGATTCGGACAGATATGCAGTAAATAATGAATCATACAACTTAAGATCCATTTTCATGAGCTTTATCTCAACATTCAGAGAATGTTCTTTCAATCTCGAATCTACGGAGTGTAAATCTATCGTCCTTATGTTGTCTCCCTTTTTATTTATAGAGATGGAGGTGATCATGTCAACGGGGACTGAATCTTCTATGCGTTTAAAAATTTTTTCATCTATGGAATCTGCATCCATTAAATATGATCCCATTTTCTTGTAAAAAAATTTCTTATTTGCACTTTTTAATTTATCGGAAGGTTTAGACGTCTCCGAAGAATCGGAGAATACTGCAAAAACGGAGTTATATTCGTTTCTATCGTTCCTTTCCAGAAGTTCATTGTAGGCGGCCCTTTCCATTGCCGAGGCAACTTGTTTGGAGAAAAGGTCGTTCATGTTACCGTACATCTTTTTCAGCCAGAAAATCTGCATCATGCACAATCCGGCGAGCGAAAGGCATACGAATATCGTAACCACCCTGAAACGTGACTTTTTCATACGGCAAATATAGTAATTAGGTTATGCCGCACAAGAGAGTTAAGACTATTTAATACTTCATAAGTATCCGTTAAGCAAAAAGTTGCACGTCCGTATATATTTTCGCACTGAAAATAATAAACGATAAATGACATGAAAAAGATTTTTGTTTTAAGCTTTTTGCTCTCGTGTTTCGTAATATCCGTTCAGGCACAGGAAATACATTTGTTTTCAAATAAAGCCCCTGCCAAGAACGAAGTTCTGGACAGTACTATTATGGAATGCACATACGATTATAGTTACAGGCAGGATACGACTAAAAAAGAGGTATATAAAACGGACAGGATGGTTTTGCGTATCGGTAGGAAATTTTCTTCATTTTACAGTTACAATAAGGCCATAATAGATTCTATCGTGGCTTCCGGAAATGCCGATGCGATCATGTCGGATATTTCCAAATATAAATTCGGAGTAAGTTACAGAATCTTTAAGGACAAGGCGGAAGATAAAATAATATATACCGATGCACTGGGCCCTGCCAACTATAAATATGAAGAGCCGGTTCCGAAGTTCGGCTGGGAAATCAAAAGCGATACACTTAGGATCCTGGGTTATATATGCCATATGGCAACCTGTGATTTCAGAGGAAGAAAATACACCGTGTGGTATTGTCCATCCATTCCGCTGCCGGAAGGTCCATGGAAATTTTGCGGGCTTCCCGGACTCATATTCAAGGTCTCCGACAATAATGGCGACTACATATTCTCTATCTCGGGCATAAAAAAAGTATGCAAGCCCATTACCTCGGAAAAGAAACAATATATAAAAACCACTCTCGCAAAATACCTCAAAACATACAGAAGATATAATGAAAACCCCATAGCATTTATGAGGGCGAGCGGAGTGAAAATAATTGTAAAGAACATGGATGGTACCCAATACGAAGCCAAGGTTAGAAAAATGAAATACGATTTTATTGAAAAGGAGATAAAATAGATCATATGAAATCCTTATTCCATTTAGCAGCCTTATTCCTTTTTCTGATATCTTTCTCGGGCAAAATCAATGCTCAGGACTACAAAATAAGCGGAAATGTTAAATCTTCTTCCGATAATGTCGCCTTAGCTGGTGCTGTAATAAAAATTCAGGATACCGTGGGGAATATAATATCGTATGCCATAGCGGATGCGAAAGGCACTTTCTGCTTTGAAGACAGAGTGGGCGCCCCCGATGACTCATTGTGCATTTCATCGCTCGGCTTTTCCAGGTATGCCGTTTTAATAGGGAATAAGCGGTATTTTTCGGTAAAACTGGATCCGCAGGATATAAAATTAAAGGAAATTACCGTCAAGGCCCGTAAGATGATTTTAAAGGGAGATACACTCTCCTATAATGCTGCAAGCTATACGGATTCCCACGACAGGACGGTGGAAGATATTCTTAAAAAAATGCCCGGAATAGAAGTAAAGGAGTCGGGTGAAATATTATACCAGGGAAAATCCATAAATCATCTATATATAAACGGAATGGATCTCCTTGGCGGTAATTATTCCCTTGCTACGGAAAATATATCGCCTTCCGATCTTAAAAGCGTAGAAGTCCTTGAAAATCATCAGCCTGTAAAAGCCCTCAGAAAAATATCCTTTTCCGAAAGGGCGGCTATAAATCTGAAATTAAAGGACAGGGCGAGAGCCAAATGGATAGGGTCGGTAAAAGCTGCCGGAGGAGATCCTTCTATATGGAGCGGCAATCTTTTTACCATGAGAATGGGAGGAAAAATGCAAAGCCTCACAAATGTGAAAACCGACCACTCCGGAACAGACCTTTCTAATACAGCGAATACATTTTCAATTGAGGATTTGCTGTATCCGGGAGGAAATTCATATAAGATTCCACCATATATATCCGTAGGGACATCCTCTGCCCCTCTTGATGAAAAACGCAGAAGATTCGATCACTCTCATTTGATAAATATCGTAAACAACTGGAAATTATCAGACGATTACCGGCTAAAAGTCGGAACGACAGCTTCATGCGACAGGTTGAATTTTAGCAATTCTTCTCTTACGAATTATTATTTGAACGACAGAACCATTTCGGATCGACAGGAAACACGATCAAGTATTCACAACTATTCCGTTGATATAAATGCCGATTTATCGGCCAATACCGACAAATTCTATATCAATAACAAGTTCGAAGGGCTTCTTTATAATAAAAAAATCCATGCGGGAACCTCCGGAACATATAATAACGACCAGACTTCGCATAATCCGGGTTCTTCCGTTAAGGACGATTTCAGGTATGTAAGGAGACTTGGAGGACACACTTTTAAGATAACATCAACAATTCAGATAATGAACTCCCCTCAAAAGCTTGATGTGGAAAAGTACAGAGATTCCGAGTCGTCATCAAAATACAATATTGGACAGGATATTACAGCAGACGCAATATTTAATAATACATCTATTTCATACGGGATGCACACTGGTCCGTGGTCTTTAACATTAACCGGGGGGGAAACATTTTTCCTGCGTAATTTAAGAGGAAAAACAAACGGACATGTTGTGGACGGAATTTTAAAAGCAGATGATTTTAATTCGAAGTTGAGAAAAAATATAATTTATTTTACTCCTTCACTGACATATGAATCCAACAGGGTGAGATTTACGGCAAATGCCGGGGCCGATCTTTTCTTTTATAATATCAACGGCAATAATACCAAAAAGTATTATCTTTCCCCTTCCTTGTTTATCAAATACTCTTTTACTGCAAAATTATTTGCTACGGTATTTGCCTCGGTCAACAGAGAACCGGCTTCCGACGATTATATGTTTTACGGGAGTTTCTTTTCAAATTACAGACATCTGCAGAACGGATCCATGAATATATCAGGAAGCAAGTCCGAATCGGTAGACTTCGGAATAAGCTACAAGGATCCCGTAAACTCTCTATTTGCAAGCGGAAATTTAATAAAGACATTCGCCGATAATTCCATGCTGGGCGAGCAGGATTTCACCGGGGATTATATTATTTCGGGTTTTAATATACATGACAACAGACGCAACTCGTGCGGTCTGACGCTGGAAGTCAGCAAAGGAGTAGATTTTATGAAAGGAATGATAAAAATCAATTTTTACGGCAGCAGGGTTGCGGCGGATATGATGCAGGATGGGGAATTAACTCCCTACAAAAGCCGGTATATGGAACTAAGGCCTTCATTTAACGGTTACATTGGGAATTGGTGCGATTTTGATTATTCTCTTGTCTTTAAAAGGACTTCACTTCTTTTTGCAGACGGAACATCTCTGTCAAGATATGATAATATCGGGCAACGGATGAAAATAGATCTGGTTCCATTCAAGAAAACAACCATAAAATTAGTCGGAGAACACTACATGAACGATATTTCCGAAAGTGTTACTAAGCATACTTTGTTTGCTGATGGCTATTTAATGTATTCAGCCGATAAAAAAACGGACATAACTTTTGGTATTACCAACATCCTGAACAAGAAAACATATGATTATAAGACTAACAGCACACTGACGTCGGTCTATTCTACTTTTAGAATAAGACCACGGAATATTTTCATAGAAATTTACAGAAAATTTTAGAAGATTTGGGTATATTAGGGATTTGTATAACTTTGCAGCCTGAAAAATAACCTAAGCCAATGCCGTTTAGAAAAAAATCATGTCTTTCGATATTTATTATCCTTTCTATTTTTCCGTTTTTTACTGCATTTGCCCAGAATAAACTCTCGTATATCTCAGGCATGGTATATGATAAAGACAGCGGCGACCCCCTTCAAGACGCCATAGTATTAATAAGGGGGATGAAAGAAGAGTACGGGACGGACAAGGATGGGAAATTCAAAATAAGGCTTTATCCCGGGAACCACCGGTTCGTTATATCTTTCATAGGATATGAAGAAATGGATACTCTCGTAAATACGGGAAACAGGTCCTTTCTTAAATTCGGATTGAAGCATAATAATGAATTAAAGGGAATAGTAATAACGTCCGGGCGCAAAACCGAGAATATTACAAGGCCTTATATGGGGGTTCAGAATCTGTCCGGCCCTGAAATAAAGGAAATACCCGCCCTTATGGGCGAAGTTGATGTCATAAAGGCCATACAACTTCTGCCTGGAGTTCAAAGCACTTCCGAAGGAAGTTCCGGATTTACCGTGCGG
>JALCMP010000051.1 GCA_022648545.1 Bacteroidales bacterium
TCTTTTATATTTAGAAGGAAGATCTTGTCTTTTACTAAATAAAACAACCTTGTGGTTTCTGCTTTTTCCTGCAGATAGTCGGGAATATTCCCGATAGATATTTTAACATCCGGTGTTGTTTTGAATTCCTTTTCCAGTAATTCAGGAAAGCAAATTTCCGAAGATATAGTTAAGCCGAAGCCCCAGTATTCAAACATAATTCTGTAAAAATACGAATTGGAATAAACTTTACAAAAAGAAACTCTTTTATTATATTTACGACGAATTTGAAATCGACTTATAAATTTTCCAATGAGAAATTTATCGGCATTATCTCCGTCTTCCACCGTAAAAAGGAATGACGTGCATCTTATAGCCAGTGAACTGGGTGATGATATGGTTATGATGGACATTCATAACGGGCTTTATATTAGCCTTAACAGTACCGGCCGTAAAATATGGGAGATGATAGAAAATCCCGTACGGCTTTCCGTCCTTGTAGAAAAGCTATCCGTAAAATATAACGTGGATTATGACACCTGTTATAATGAGACTATAGCTTTTCTTGAAAATCTTTATGAAAAAAAGGCTCTGGATATAGCCGATTAAAAATATTATTATGAAGAACCTTCCTGGGCGGTCCGTTTTGTCGGAACGGCACAGACTGACTCATACTCAGATAGACATGCTGCTTAATGAAGAGCGTGCGGGCGAATTCGTACATGAAAAGATGAAGATTCTCAGGAAAGTAAAAGATTTTCTGCAAATTTCTGATCTGATACGCAGTCGGGGATTTTTTTTCGTTTCCATGAAGGGGCCCCTGCTTTCACAGCGTATTTACGGCGATCCAACCGTCAGGTTTTCACATGATATAGATATTTTTATAAATCCAGAGGACCTTGACGGCATATCCGAACTCTTGTACGGTGCAGGTTTTTCAATTCCTCCCGGCTACCTGTGGACCGATGACAAAGTAAAGAGGAAGCTTCTTATGGAATCTTATCACCATCTGGAATTTGTCAATAAAAAGACCGGACTTATGATTGAGGTCCACTGGGTACTTATGCATACTCTGCCGGTTTCGGAGGAATTTGTAGACAAAATTTTAAGAAAGAACCTTTGCGAAATGGAATTCGCAGGCCAAAAATTTACTGTCATGAACAAGGAAATGGAATTGCTGTTCCTGCTGATCCACGGTTCCCGTCACGGTTGGGAAAGGTTGAAATGGCTTGTGGATATAAAAGATTATCCGTGCAAGGATATGGACGTGCCGAAGTTCTATGACCTTGTGGAGAAATTCAGGGCCGGAAGAATCCTTGGACAGACAAACAGGCTGTTGACCCTTTATTTCGGAACGTCTCTGCCTTTTCCCGGAAATTGCAGGGTTCCTGAAAACTACGTTAGAGGGGCTGTAAAACAGATCGAAGCCGAAGATATTTCACCTGGAAGTAAATCCTTTAAAAGAATGGTAGCCAATTTCGTCTATTTGTATCGCATGTTTCCGGGAGTGGGCTACAAAATAGAAATATTAAAATTACATATGTTCCGTCCTGCCGACATGGCCTCTTTGAAATCTACAAAAAAATTAAGCTATTACTTGTACAGGCCTTACGGGCTCATCAAACGCCGGATGTTCCATGCATGACAAAGGTTTTATATTCAGAAGTTTCAGCCTGTTTTTTAAATACAGGCCGTGGAAGCTCATAACGTTGTTTTTTATTACGCTCGTCACAGGATTCAGTCAGGGTCTTACCCTGGTGCTTCTTATTCCGCTTCTGGGACTTTTGCAGCCGCAGACTCCGGGGAAAAGCAACGGATGGGTGGATTTCCTGAACGGCTTTCTTGGGAAAATCGGAATTGACGTTAATTTAAAGGTTATATTATTAATATTTGCGGTTTGCCTCATAACGGTTGCCGTCCTGAATTATTTCAAGTCTATGATTCAGGGAACTTACCAGCAGGAATTCTCCCATCATATACGTAAAAGTCTGTTTTATAAAATAATAAACAGTGATTGGAAATTTCTCAATGGTAAGAGTAAACATAGTCATATACAGATACTTACTACGGAAGTTCCCAAAATGTCCACATATTATTATTTTTATCTCGATTTTGCTAACAAGGCTATTTTTATTCTAACACATGTTGTGCTGGCAATGATGATTTCGGTATCTTTTACATTAATAGTGCTGGCAACCGGAATGGTAATATTTCTGCTTCTTGGCAAATATATACGCCGGGCCGATAATCTCGGAAGTGCGGGAATAAAGAATTTCCGTGATATGCTCAAGCGCATAGACGATTTCTGGCTTTCCGTCAAAATAGCAAAAGTGCATAATTCGGAGAGATTCTATTATAAAAAATTCCGGCAGGCGAACGACCGTATGCTCGATATCCAGAACGGATTAACCAGAAGCAAGGCTGTTCCGGCTCTTTTGTTTTCTATTGCCGGATTGTTAACTCTCATACTTTTTGTTTACATTGCATACCAGATCCTGCATATCCCGGTGCCTTCCATTTTTATTTTAATACTTTTGTTCTCACGTATTTTTCCGCAGTTTTCCACCATAAACAACAATATAAATACTATGGTGTCGTTGCAAAGTTCCGTAAGACTGGTTTTAGATGTAAGAGGGAATCTTAAGATTAAGGACCCCGACGGCGAAAATGAATCCGTTAATGCTGATGCCGGTACAGGGCGGCGTGTGAAGATAACCGACAAAATAGAACTACTTAACGTAAGCTTTTCTTATGAAAAGGATTCGGAACCGGTTCTTGAAAATTTCTCTGCGGTAATTCCGGCGTTTAAGATTACTGGCATTACAGGTGATTCTGGAGAAGGTAAAACAACCCTTCTTGATATTATTGCCGGTCTGCTCGAACCGTCGAAGGGCTGTGTGCTTGCCGACGGCAAACAAATAAGCGTAAACCCGACAGCCTGGAAGCAGGGAATCGGATATTTGCCTCAGGATTCCTTTTTTATAGACGGAACCATCCGCGATAATCTTATATGGGATACGCCCGGACAAATAAGCGATGCAACTATAATGGACGTCCTTGATTCCGTAAATGCTTCGGATCTTATTTTAAGACAGCCGCAGGGGCTCGATACGTATATATCCAATTATACATATCATTTTTCAGGAGGCGAGAGGCAGCGGCTGGCTCTTGCCCGTGTTCTTTTAAGAAAGCCCGTACTGCTTCTTCTGGACGAGGCTACTTCTTCTCTCGATACCAAAAACGAAAACAGCATAATGGAATTGCTCCACGCTCTTAAAAAGAAAATGACCATTGTGCTTATCACCCACAGGACCGAACTGTCGGGGTATTTTGATAATGTGATAAAATTATAGTGTTTCCAAAAGGTCACTATATCCTACCTGTAATACTTTCTAAGCAATATTTCTTTTAAGTGCGTTTTTTATAAGTCTCAATATATTAGTAAATTATTTGGATTTGTGAAAAAAGTTACTATCTTTATTACAAATTAATCTAAACTATCTAATATTATTAATTATGGATGCATTTATTGGAGAAATCAGAGCTTTTGCCAATAGCTTTTACCCTTATGGGTGGTATCCTTGTTTAGGGCAAAGAGTCCCGCTTGATGATTATAGCGCGCCGCTTTTTTCAATTATCCAGACCTTATATGGACCGAGTGATATGAGGACGTATTTTACCCTTCCTGATTTAAGGGGGAAAGCCCTGGTAGGAGCCGGAGGTCCGTTGGGATTGCCTCTTGGTAAAACAACAGGAGAATACAGCGTTATTCTTGATAGCCGGGATTTACCTAAACATTCTCATAGCTTCTCAGGAGCCTGGAGTGCAGATAAAGATTCATATTTAACTTCTCCAGAAAGAAACCAAACTTCTTTTTTAGGGAATTTTGGATTTGATGGAGGAACTGCACCAGGGTATGTAGGAGAAATGGAAAACGATGTTGTATTGGATTCTTCTTCTATTGCTCAAAACGGGAGTAATTTACCTCACAACAATATGGCTCCTTTCTTGACCATTAATTATTATATCTGCAGCGAAGGATATTATCCACCAAAACCTTAATTAATAATCTTAAAATCTTAAAATTATGACAGATAACTATTTAGGCGAGATTCGTCCTTTTGCATTTAATTTTTGCCCTAAAGGATGGGCATATTGCGACGGGTCTTTATTATTGATTAATGAATATGCAGCTCTTTATTCTCTTTTAGGCACAAATTACGGAGGAGATGGGAGAGAGTCTTTTGCTTTGCCCGATTTAAGATCAAGGACACCCATAAGCGGTGGGGAAACCAACGGGAATCTTTTTTATGTGGGATTGAATGGAGGTGAAGAAACAGTTGCATTAACTGTTCATGAAATGCCGGCACATAGTCATGGTATGAAAGTTAGTAACAGCCTTGGCGTTAAACCATATGCAGGCAGAGTCTTGGCAATTCCAAACAAAGGTGATGTCCATTTTCGTATTTATAATGGAATGATTTCTTCTCCTGTTTCTTTAAATGAAACAACTATTGGTATTGCAGGAGAAAGTCACCCCCATAATAATATGCAACCTTTTTTAACTGTTAATTATTGTATAGCAGTGACCGGACAATATCCACCTCGACCATAAAAAAATTAATATTTACATTAAAATCATTATGATATGGATGGACTTATAGGAGAAATACGGGTTTTTTCCGGCAATTATGCGCCGGAAAATTGGTTGATTTGCGACGGGACTCAATTGCCTATTAGCACTCAGGATTATCAGGCATTGTTTTCATTGATCGGAACATCCTACGGAGGGGATGGAGTAACTTATTTTGCTTTGCCTGATTTTAGAGGAAATGTGGCTATAGGAGTAGGACAAGGTATAAACCTTACGAATAGAAGGATGGGAGAGAGGGGCGGTAATTCTGAAGTCTCACTGACTATTCAATCTATGCCAGAACATAGCCATTTTGCAAGAACTAGTTCTGCGTTATCGAATAATGAGGAACATCCTTCTTCAAGTACAATGCTGGGGAGCGTAGAAAGTTCCGAAAGTGGATCTTACGGATATATAAAAAATACTGCTTCCGGAATTACGAATAAAAATTTAAATGAAGCAACGGTACAGGAGTGTGGTAGCGGGTATCCTCATAATAATGTTATGCCTTGTACAGCTATTAATTACATTATTTGTTATAAGGGAATTTATCCTCAACGTACATGACTAACTGATTTATGTACCATATTGGCATTATTTCGGATTCTGATGTTTTGATTCCTCTGGTATATGTACTTTCAGTGCAACAAAACCTGCAAGTGTCTATTTATTATTCCTCTTCTCCGGATTTATTTGTTAACCGAAAAGTTTATGAATTTACCAGACAAAAACATGTTCAGGTAACTGAAGAGCGAGATAAAAACAAGGATTTGTATGTCTGGTTGAACAGGGGGAAGTTTGATGCTTGTTTTGTCATCGGATATAAATACCGGATTAAAATTGAGAAGATAACTTGCGGAATCCGGCTCTTTAATATTCATTTCGGTCCGTTGCCGGCTTTCAGGGGCCCTACTCCTGTTTTTTGGCAATTAAAATATGGGGTTGAGAGATTAGGGTTATGTATACATCATCTTACAAAGGATTTGGATGCCGGTGATGTAGTCTGGATGAAAGAAATTGAAAACCGGGAGTATTATAACTGTAAACAGGTTAGTCAAATGTTCAGCCAGTTTTGCATAGATGGGGTTTTTCAGATGTTGCCTTTTTTGATAAATGGCATAATGTTGCCTGTAGTAAACACGAGTACATGTCAAAATGCTTATCAAAAACGTCCTCAACTTAAGGACGTTAGTATAAATTGGGATGAAATGGATGCAGTTGAAATCTGTAATTTGGTACGGGCCTGTAATCCATGGAATAGAGGCGCCATTACATCTTTCATGGGGCAGGAATTGAAACTGATGGATGCAAAGATTATTTCTTCAGATAAATCTTTTATTGGAAGTGCAGGAACAATTGTAAGTGATAATGAAGAATTGTGCATACAATGCAGAGATAATAAAATCCTGAAAATAAATACTATATTCTTTAATGAGAGCTATTTACCGTCTTATTGGTGTTCTTTATTGGGCTTTAAAAAGGGTGAAAAATTAATATAATAATAGAAAATAATAAAATGAAAAACGAAGAAAACAAAAAACAAATGTGGCAAACACCGGAAATTATTGATTTAGATTTGGACTTAACTAAATACTCAGGATCTAAAGCTAATGATGGCTCTTCCCCCGGAACTTCCTCATAAAGAATATTGTAAAATGCAGAAATTTCGTATGATACTATAATCGTTTTTTTGTTTAATTAAAAGTATTCTACTGATTTGATTCAATTTTTTGGCTTTTTCGGTGATTCTTTGTCTCGATTTCCGACTGTTTCAGCTGATAGTATGGACTCTCTTAATTCCGGAGAGGTGAATAATCAATGGAATAAATATAAGGATAAAAATTTATCCTTATACTGGAGATGGTTTCGTCAAGAAGATAGCAACTTTCAAAAAAACAATTTTCCGGTATATTCCGAT
This sequence comes from Bacteroidales bacterium, assembly GCA_022648545.1. Lineage (GTDB taxonomy): Bacteria > Bacteroidota > Bacteroidia > Bacteroidales > UBA932 > Egerieousia. Next base: position 6,531 of record JALCMP010000051.1, read on the forward strand.
TCAACTGTAAATTTGATTGTTAGCTCAAGATTAGATAACAAATCCGATTTAGGAAAAATCCTGGGTCTTTCGGTAAAGGAACCTGATAGCCGATTCATAGCTGCCGCCTATCATAAATGGGGCAAAAAATGCGTGGATCATATTGCCGGAGACTGGATTTTCGTACTTTATGATAAAATTGAGCAGGAACTTTTTTTGGCAAAAGATCATTTTGGAAATACAGGACTTTTTTATTATAAAAGTGACTGCCTTTTTGCTTTCTCTTCCGATCTTCGGTATTTATTGTTGCAGAATCAGATTCCCAAAGAAATAAATGACCTTTTTATTGCAAAGACGCTGGTTTCATGCCCAAAAGAAGGAACCGAAACAGCTTATGAGGAAATTTTTCGTTTACCTCCGGCGCATTATCTGCAAGTTAAAGACCGAAAATGCAAATTAACCCGATACTATTTTTTAGAAAAAACGCCGCTCTTGCGATATAAACGCGAAGAGGAATATTTCGAACAGTTTCTTGATCTATACACAAAATCAGTGAAAGCATGTTTGCAAGGTCCCGGTCCGTTCGCTTCCACCCTTAGTGGTGGGCTTGATTCCGGTTCCGTTTCCGTTTTGGCTGCCAGGGAATTGGCTCAAAAAGGGGTAAAACTTCAAAGTTATACTTCTGTTCCTTTGTACTCAATAACTGGACTTGATTGGGGTAATCGATTTGGCGATGAGCGTCGGTTTGTGAAGCGGGTTGTCGATTTTTCAGGAAATATCAATGTTAATTATATCAATGCAAAAGAAATTTCATTGATATCCGGAATAAAAAAACACCTTATCAGCCATGCTGAACCTGGGCATGCCGCAGGTAATTATTACTGGATTCTGTCTATTCTAAAGCAGGCGCAAAATGACGGAATAAAGACTCTTTTAACGGGACAAGGCGGTAATGGCACGGTTTCATGGTCCGGTTTTACAGAATCTGAAGAAATGAGGCTGTTAATTCAGCAGCATTCCTTTACTTTTTCATTTTATAAACAATTGATAAAGAATTTGATTTATAGAATAGCCCCTTATTCTGTTATTAACTTTTATCGGCACTGTGGTCTGGAAAAAGAACCGTGGTTAAGTTATTCTGCAATCAATCATTCTTTATCGGATTACCTGGAACTCGGAAATAAAATGAAAAAAGCAGGTCATGATCCCCACTTTAAGACTTATGAAGCTCCTTTGAAAGCCCGGTTTAGGATCCTTCAAGCTGGAAAAACCCATTCCGGTTCTATTTGGCAGGCAAATGGTATGCAATACGGTATGGAGATTAGGGATCCGACCAGAGGGAAAGAATTAATGGAATTTTGCATAAGCGTTCCCGATAGAATCTATAGAAACAAGAACCAGGATAGATATTTGATGCGGAAATCCATGCAGGGATTACTTCCGGACGAGGTGCTTTTAAATAAGAAAAGAGGATTGCAAGCTGCTGACAATATATATCGGGTCAGGGCAGAAGCTGCAGAAATTTCTGCGGAATTAAATAGTCTGAAGAAGTCTGATCTTGCTAATCGTTTTTTAGATATATCAAAAATGGAAGTGGTTTTTGAGAGAGCTTTGCGTGAATCCAATAGGGAAGTTAATGGAATTATTGGATCTGTTTTGTTGCGAGGAATGGACACAGGGCTTTTTTTAAAAGATTTTGAAGAGAAAGAAACATGAAAATTTATTAGTTTCTATTCATTCTTCGGGATTTTGGACTTATTCAAAACGTTGCAAAAACAGCCCGAAAGCGATTCCTTTTAACAAAACCTTTGTGCTAATTGCGAATCCATCCACACTGTTTTGTCCTAGCATGGGGATGGCTTTTTCAATTTTGCTTAAATCAAGATAATGATTGCAAATTTCTGATTTCTTAAAGGATTCAAGAAGATTTTTTATTTCAGGCAGATCGTTTTTTAAAATTATCTGTTGTGCATCCGCTGACTGTAATCCTCTTTTCGGGTTATGAATTACATTTTCAGGCATAATACCTTTCATTGCCCGTTTAAATAAATATTTTTCAATGCCTGCTCGGTAAAATTGATCGTTCGGAATTGAAGTACAAAATTCAAGTATGCGTTTATCCGCTGTAGGATCAGTTACCCAGATATTATAATTTCGTCCCATTTCCATCCATAAAGGAGAAGAACCTGCCCCATAAATAGGTTTAATCGTTCTGAGTTGGTTTATTCTGGGATTATCGCTATAATCATACTGTCCTGCTTCCTGCATTCTTTCAATAAAATTTTGCGTAGACGCAAATGCATTATTAATCGAAGAATATTTATCCCAATTAATCTTAGGATTTGTTTTCCTGATTTTTTTTTTGATTATTTCCGAAGGAATAAAAGGTTTGGCAAGATACGTTTTTATATTTTTTATTAGATATGGCAGGTTTGTAATGCCATGTTCATTTATATTTTTAATGAAGGCCGCCCAGTCGATAAAACTTTCGGATTTTCCTTTCCATGATACTGTTGAATTTCCGGTTTGTCCAACCATTAAAGTGTCTATATTATAATTCAGAACGCTTTGCATGATAGAATGAATCCAGTTCAGATTAGAGCCGCTTACAGGTTCTTCCATCATATTAATCGTTTTTTTTATCCCTTGCAAGATGGATAAATTTTCCGATTTTATAAAGTTTACATTAACATTACCGGCATAATCTGCTGTAGCACGTATATATTCACTTTCATCGCCAAACCGGTTTTTAACCGGAATATTACTGACGTCGAAAATAGGAATGGAGCTGAAAGCCTGTAAAGTTTTATTTTGTTTCCTTAGTTCAAGAGCTGCTAAAGATGTTACGGAACCGGAATCTAATCCTCCGCTAAGGGTCGCTCCGGCTGATTTACTTTCTGCAATTCTGCATCTTACTGCCTCGGTATATATCTCAAGAAAATTCTCCACATATTCATCATCCTTTTTAAACCGAATGGGAGGAGTATCTTCCAATGCCCAATAACGATTTTCTTCAAAGGTTTCCGGCGTAATTTTTAATGTGTGTGCTGGTTTTAATGGAAAGATGTTCTTATATAATGTATTGCCGAGGCTATTGCCCCATCCGATAAGTAGTTGCCCCAAGCGGAATTCATTGATTTCTTTTGGTATTGGTTCTAAAGACAGAAGGGCTTTAAGTGATGTGGAAAAATAAAAAACCCGATTTGAGTTACAGTAATATAAATTAGGCTTCCAATAATGAGAGGAAGCTATAAAGAGTTCTTTTTTTCTATTGTTCCACAAAACAAAAACCCATTCACCAAGTATATGATCAGGACAATTATACTGCCATTTCTCAAAACATTTCAGGAACAATAAGTTATCGGGAATTTCGGATTTGGAGCTTTCTCTAAGGTTTAGTTTATGAAATAATTCTTTTTTATTATATATCCGGGAAGTCCCTGTTACACAAATATCATTTTGTATTTCAATCCCGGGAATATTTT
>JALCMP010000052.1 GCA_022648545.1 Bacteroidales bacterium
ACGCATACGAACGGAACACAACCGGCCCTCTCCGGACTTGACCTTACCGACGCCATGCAATATAGCACCAGACACATTTACAATGCGAGCTTCCTAAGATTAAAAACCATGACTATCGGATATACATTGCCAAGGATGCTTACATCGAAAGTATTCGTAAACAGGGCGCGTGTATTTTTCAGCGCGACCAACCTTTTGACCTTATCAAAATATAAGGAAGCAGATCCGGAGGTCAACGAATACGGAACCCGCGGATGGGAAACCCCTGTTGGAAAAACATATGTCTTTGGTATAGAATTAAAATTTTAATTACGGAGGAAACTTAAAATGAGAAATATAAAATATTTTACGATACTTGCTGCAGTTGCCGCTACGATAATAACTTCATGCAACGGCTTTTTGGATATGCAGCCAAGCAATTCCTCAAACGCAGCAAACGCCATGTCGACACCAGAAGATGCCCAGGTAATAATCAATGGAATAATGCGGGCGATGACATCTTCCGATTATTATGGAAGAAATTTCATAATGTATGGTGATGCAAAAGGAGGAGACCTTACGATTTATTCTTCGGGCAGAGGTCTTGACGCACTTTATTCTTTCAACCATACGGCCACAAGCGGCAGCTATTCGGGCTTCTGGGAAACGGGATATTATTGTATAATGCAAATAAACAACCTTCTTGAAAACATAGATAAACTGGAAAAAGGAGGGAGCACGGGATTTTCCTTTTATAAGGGACAGGCTTTGACTTTACGCGCACTTATATATTTCGATCTGGTTCGCGTTTATAGTCTTCCATATAATTACGAAAAAGACTCGTACGGTGTTCCGGACATAACAACCACACTTGAAGCAAAAGCAAAACCGGGACGGGCCACGGTAAAGGAAAACTACGCCCGGATCATTTCCGACCTGACCGAAGCAGAGCCACTTCTTGCAGAAGACAAATCACCCCGTATGGGATATATAGGTTACTACGCAAATATTGCAGAGCAAGCCCGTGTAAAACTATATATGGAGAACTATGAAGGTGCCCTTGCTGACGCTAAGACAATAATAGAGGATAAGGCTTATTCCCTGTACACTCCGGACGAATGGGTTGATTCCTGGAAAAAGCAATTCGGTTCGGAATCCATTTTCGAACTTGGCATAGATCCCATAGCGGATCTGGGAACAGCCTCGCTGGGATTTTATCTAATGCGATATGGGCAGATCAACGGAGCACAGGGATGGTTCCTTGCCAGCGATTATTTTCTAAATCGTCTTGGAGAAGATAAAAACGATGTCAGATGGGGAGTTATGGATAATGATGAATCAGTAAAAGACACCGGAACGGAACGCAGGGGAGCATGTTACAAATATCTCGGAAGTACCGATTTGTCCGGAGACGGCAAGGAAACATATACGGCCGTTAATATAAAAGTCATACGCCTTTCGGAAATTTATCTGATAGCCGCAGAAGCGGAACTGCATGCTGCCAATCCAGACAAGGCTCAGGCTGCAATTTATCTTAATGCTATAAGAAAAAGGTCTCCGGACCTTGCACCGGCTACCGCCGGCACTATCACCGATGACATGATACTGAACGAACGCAGTAAGGAACTGTTTTGTGAAGGACAACGCTTTTTTGATATGATAAGAATGAACAAGACTATAGAATACAACGACGACTTTAAGGACGTTCCGGTCAGCACACGTGAAAAAACCATAGACCGCACGTTCGGAAAAATCGTTCTGCCAATACCACAGGATGAAATAAACGCGAACCAAATTATTGCATCAGAACAAAACGAAGCATATAAATAAAAAAGAGACAAAATAATATAGATAAAGCCGGAATGACGGATCTTTTACCAGAACGTCATTCCGGCTTTATAATATATAATTATAAAATATTATTGCGAACTATAAGGAGAATGTCACTTTCCTATACAGAAGTGCCCGAATATGTTTTCCAGTACGTCCTGACTGCTTATTTCTCCAACTATGCTGCCCAGATGATATATAGTTTCACGCACATCCTGCGCAATTAAATCCGTAGGTAAATTATCCTTAAGCCCTTCATCAACGCGGTCGAGGGATTTACGTGCATCCTTAAGAGCCTGATAGTGGCGTATATTTGTTACCAGAGTAGAGCCTGATTTAATTTTTTTATTTTTTTGTGAATTAATCAACAGAGTTTTAAGCTTATCCATATTAAGCATAAGTTTAGCAGAAACGGGGAGAACTACCATTAGAAATCCTTCTGGTTCATCAAATCCGGAATCGCTGCATATCATCTCAACATCGGATAATAATTTTCCTAAGGGGTCGTACGAATCACGGGCGTGCTCTTCGGCTTTATTTCCCGTATTTTTCTTGTCGATGCAAAAATCAGGGTTAATTTCATCAGCCTTATTTATCAGTATTATAAGCCTTTGCCTACTTTTATCCAAACGTTCGCTTAAGGTAGCCAGACTCTTTTTGAAATACTCCGGACGGGTTGCATCAAGGACCATAATCACTATTTCCGCCTGTTTAAGCTTGGAAAAAGTCCTTTCTATGCCTATAATTTCAATAGTTTCCCTGGTATCACGTATACCGGCCGTATCTATGAAACGGAACATGGTTCCGCCTATATTCATCGTATCTTCTATGGAATCTCTGGTGGTACCTTCGATATTGGATACGATAGCTTTTTCTTCACCCAGCAGAGTATTGAGCAACGTACTTTTTCCAGTATTTGTAGAACCTATAATAGCCACAGGCACACCGTTTTTAATGGCATTACCCAAACTAAAGGATTCGGTTAGGGAATCAACTTTTTCTTCCACCTTTCTCAGCAATGCCTTCATCTTCTTTCTGTCTGCAAATTCAACATCCTCGCCGCTGAAATCAAGTTCGAGCTCCAGAAGGGAAGCTACATGGAGTAATTTGGAACGCAGCTCCTTAAGCTCTGCGGAAAAGCCGCCTCTCATCTGATCCAGGGCTACTTTGTGCGCCGCCTCAGTTTCAGAAGCTATAAGATCCGCAACTGCTTCGGACTGCGCCAGATCCATTTTCCCGTTTAGAAATGCACGTTTTGAAAATTCTCCGGGCTCAGCCATTTTTATCCCTTTTGAGATTAGAAGCATTATTATATGCTCTATAATATATGAAGAACAATGACAGTAAATTTCTGCACTTTCTTCTCCCGTATAAGAATGAGGAGCATGAAAAACGGAAACCATAACTTCATCCAGAAGCTCTTTTTCATCGGAAATGGTCCCCAGAGCCATCTTATACCCGTCGAGTTTCATAAGGGTATCTTTTTTACCTCCGGCTGAAGTAAAAACATCATTCAGTATTTTTATGCAATTCTCCCCGCTCAGGCGTATTATTGCTATTGCTCCGCTTCCCTGCGGAGTAGCCGGAGCGCATATGGGATGCATATCGTAAACCCTGTTGTCCTTATCTTTATTTGAATCCATTATAATGCAAATTTAACAAAACCTCTTCAACTTAAGCAAAGAAAGCGTCCGCGGTTTATAACGCAGACGCTTTCTTTACAAACATACACAAAATAACAGCCTTTACAACTTATGAGCTCAATCTTCAGAAAACTCAGCTATAAGAACACCAAGAGGCTTTATTACTGTATTTTCGCCGCTTACGACCTTATTTCCGTTTATTATATTCTTCCCTGCGCGTCCTGGTTTTATTATTTCGTCATACCGGCTCCAGTCAAGAATACGGTTCTTGCGAGACAGGTTTACTGCAACAAAGACCTCCGATGCATGATTTCCTCCGGCGGAATGAATATCGCCGGATGCACTATTATTTACCGAACCGTATCTTATATATGAATATACATTGTCCACAGGATTGAAATGCATCATTTTACCTGACTGCAACACCCTGCTGCCTTTTCTGTAGTTGAACAATTTGCTTACGAAATCATAAACGGAAGCCTCTTCGGGGTTTCGCTGAAGAGGATCGAACAGATTCAGGGAATCTCCGGACCATCCTCCGGGAAAATCTATCCGCTTTCCGCCGTCGCCCTTGTCGAGCGCCGCCGACTGCAATCCCAATTCTTCCCCATAATACATCTGGGGTATTCCGCGCATGGTCCCCAGAAGAGCAAAACCTATTTTCATTTTGCGTACATCGCCATTTACAATATCAGCAAAACGCTCCGTATCGTGATTGCTCAGCATTATCAAAATATCCTGCGGACGTTCGAGCATATAATCCATGGCCAGAGTGTTATAAATATTTGATGCACCTTCGCCCCATCCGGGAGTGCTCTTGTTAATAGAATTTCTGACGGCAATCATAAGAGGAAAATCCATTATAACGGGCAGATTCGAATTATATCCGTCTTTGTTATGATGCCCTCCTTCCCAATAGGCTATGCCTCCCGTATCGTTAAGCCAGCATTCTCCCATTATGCTTATATGAGGATATTCCCTGCGGATATTCGCGCACCACTGCGCAATAGCATATTTATCATTGTATGGAAAAGTATCCACTCTCAATCCGTCTATATCAGCCCATTCTATCCACCATATGAAAACCTGGGTAAAATACTGCAGGACGTAAGGATTTTCAACAGCCATATCCGGCATGGAGGTATCAAACCAGCCGTCGGTACAAATTTCGGCATCTTTCTCCGAAGCATGAGGATCATAAGAAGAAGTAAGTACATAATTGGAACGCGTAAATTTATCGAACACATGTATCCAGTCGGAAAATGGCATATCCTTCATCCACCAGTGGGCGGTGCCGCAATGGTTGGTAACGACATCCATTATTACCTTAAGATGCTTATCATGCGCATACGCAACAAAGGTTCTGTAAAGATCGTTTGAACCGTATCTCGGATCGATTTTGTAATAATCCGAGCATGCATAACCGTGATAGGTTCCCTCCGGTTCGTTATCCTCCAGCAGGGGAGTACTCCATATTGCAGTAGCTCCCAACGATGCAATATAATCAAGGTGGTTTATCATTCCAGTTAGATCTCCGCCGTGACGGCCGTTGGGATCATGTCTGTCAGCCTTTTCCAAACAGCCGTCTACGGAATCATTTGAAGGATCGCCGTTGGAAAACCTGTCGGGCATTAAAAGATATATGGCATCGGCATTAGTAAAACTTTCCCTGTCCATGGATCCTTTTCTTCTCTGCAATAAATCATACCTGAAGGAGAGGCTGTCTTTTCCATCGCTCAGAACAAAATTATACTTCCCGGGCAATGTCTTTCCGGGATTCGTTTCTTCAACGAAAATAAAAAGATAATCGGGGCTGTCGCCCTTAGATACGCCTGTAACCACAATACCGTCCTCTATTACTCGAACATTGTCGAAAGAGGAGATACCGTCGCCTTTTACAAGCAATTGCAAGGGGGTTTTCATTCCCGTCCACCAGCACGGCGGTTCAATTCTGTCAATTTTCATGGCACTCATATTTCCGGCAAATAAAAATCCCAAAATATATAATAAAAAACGTTTCATATTTCATCTGTTTGAAGATCCCTTATAATATACCTTATATTCCCACGGATGTAACAGCAGACCGTATTTTTCTCCAAGTTCTACGGAATCTATTCCGTTTACATCCCTGTATTCTCCCTTTAGGAGTCCCAAATCTACTACGACTTTCGTAGTATCGGAAGATAAATTGAATATACATACTACGGAACTTGTCTTATTCTTCCTGGAAAAAGAAAAGACATCACCTTTATCATCATTATCAAGTTCAACCAGAGGAGCACCGCGCAAACCACAATCGAGTGCGGAGATATTTATTTTCAAATTATCGAAATTACGGTAAAACATTGTAAATCGCGAAGCTCCGGCCGAATTCCAGTCTATCGTATCCTTATAAAAAAATCTCAATTTTTTATACGAACCAACCTCCTGTCCGTTATAAACAAGCGGTATCCCGGGAAGAACATAAGTAAGTGCAGCCATCTCTTCCACGGCATCACCTAGGCGTACGGGAGCCGGTCCGAGATTGGAATTCTCATCGTGATTAGAGGTGAAATTCATTTTTATGTCGTTACATCCATAATACTTGAATTCATTTTTAAGATATTTCCTTAACAAATCCGCGTTACTTTTTCCGGCGGCCATGTCGTTCATAAGATGATACAGTTTCCATGAATAAGTTATGTCGAAGCCGGCTTTATGAAATTGAGGACCTTCTGCTTCGGCAATCATAAGGATGGATTTCCCGTACCTTTTGATTTCAGGAACGGCTTCCTTCCAGAAATCCAGGGGAACTTCACCTGCGGCATCGCACCTGAATCCGTCAACTCCCTTATCAAGCCAAAACTTATAAACATCAATCATGGCCCTTCGCATTTCCCTATTGTTGAAATTAAGGGAAGCAATGTCGGACCAGTCATATTCATGAGTCTGATGTCCTGCGGAATCAAGGACATACCAGTTCTTATGCCCCTGTTTCCACCATTCGGCATCGAGGGAGGTATGATTCGAAACCATATCCAGCAGAACCTTGAACCCTTTTTGATGAGCCGCGCAAAGGAATTTTCCAAAATCCTCCATAGTTCCGAATTCTGGATTTACGGACTTATAATCGGAAATAGAATAATAACTTCCCAAATCGCCTTTACGCCCCTTTTCGCCTATCGGATAAATGGGCATCAGCCATAATATATCCGTCCCCAGATCTTTTAATCTGTCAAGTTGCTTTCCGGCAGCCTCAAAAGTTCCCTCGGGAGTAAACTGACGGATGTTCATTTCATAAATCGTACTGTTGTAACACCACTCGGGATGCAGAGAAACATAATCCGCATCCTTCCTTGCAGTACATGACGTAAAAAGCAACAGCGCGAACAGCAAATATGTTATTTTTTTCATATCCGATTATTATTAATCTTTCTAAGGCATTTTAATTATTATAGACGAATAGGCGGGCATGGTAATATTATACTTCGTATCGCTTACTCTGGTAAGTGTAGTAAGACCGGTATCTGCGACAGGTTCCGCTATTGACTTTTCCAGAACATAAGTAGCAGTAGATTCGGATACATTATGTATTACAAGAAGTTTTTCCGACGGAGCCGTTCTGTAAAAGACCATGAAATTCTTGTCAGAAGAATCGGAATCGTTAAAACCGTCAGGCAGGGACATGGTTCCCTCAGCCAAAGCAGGATGATTGTTCCTCAATTTTATAAAGAACTTATACCAGTTTAGAATAGAATTGAAATATTCAGACTGGCTCTCAACATTGCCCACGGTATTGTCTGTAGAATATTGAGGGGAATGCCACGTACATCTGTAGCTGTCGGAAGCTGAAGGTGCCCATAACATAGGTTCGCGTACCCCTTCGTCGCCGTTGTCCTTCTTACCGTACATTCCTATTTCTTCACCGTAATACACAAACGGATTTCCTGCGGAAGTCATAAGAACGGCGCAAGCCATTTTGCATCTGTTCAGACTTAAGCTGCTTCCTCCGCCCACTACCGAACGTGCCCTGTCTTCGTCATGATTGGACAGTTTTGTAGCATCAATATAGTTGCTTCTATATGAAGAATATACTCTCTCATAATTTATCATGTCCTTAGGAAACCATTTTGCATGGCTGTTTTGCAGGACATACTCGAGCCTGTACCAGCTGCTGAAATCGAACATTGCAGGAAGTCCTCTGTAATAGGGGGCGACCTCATTATACTCGCTCAAATTCTCACCGACCATATAAATATCAGAAGATGCAGAAACGTTCGTATGGTAATAATCGTTGAGAGTAGTATAAAAGACATTCAGGAAAGTTGGATTTTCATCCGATGTTGCATTATGATATATATGCTTTACGGCATCCAGTCTGAATCCGTCCACCCCTTTATCTATCCAGCCTTCAGCAGCAGAAACCATTGCCTTGAAAGTAACGTTGTCCGCAGCCTTTGCAGGATCGGCTCCGTAATTCAAATCGGCGAACGAGCTTGTCCAGAAATGACTGTGGAATTTATAATCCGTAGTTCCTGAAGGGCATGTAAACCACTGTCCGGAATCATATCCGGAGGAACCTTCCGTCTGAATCATAGGTATAAGTCCGGCCGCAATATCGCTTTCGGGATTTTTAGAGAAAAGATACCTTTTGCGGTATTGATCGGTAACGGAACTGCATGCCTGTACGAACCAAGGATGTTGCGTACTGGTATGATTAAGGACGAAATCGAGGATAACCCTGATATTCCTTTTATGAGCTTCGGCAACGAGCTTCTCAAAATCAGCCATTGTCCCGTAAGCGGGATTAACTGAATCATAGTCGGTTGCATCATATCCGTGATAGGAAGGAGAGGGAAAGATAGGCGTAAGCCATATCCCGGCTACTCCCAAATCGTCAAGATAATCGAGTTTCGCCGTAATTCCGTTAAGATCCCCTATGCCGTCGCCATCGGAATCGGCGAAGGACCTTACGAATATTTCATAAAAGACCCCGGCACGTTTAGTACCGTCCCATTCGGAATCGGCATACTGCGAAATGGTCGTCTGTTTTCCCGGATCCGGAGCCTTGGCTTCGAAGGTGAGAGAACCAAGTTGCCATTCCTTTGAATTTTCTTTCAGGATGACCTTCTGTTCTCCGTATACCGAGGGGGTTACAAACGTTATATTATAACTGGTAGCCAGCAGATCAGAAGCTTCGCTGCCGCCTTCGGCAGCACCGGCATCACGGAAAATGATCTTGCTTTCAGATGTAAATCCCTGTCCTGAAATAGAAATAGTTTGTCCGGGTTTATAAATAACAGAAGAAACGGGCATGACCAAATTGGAAATGGGGAATTCTTCACCGGGAGTTCCTTTATCGCTCGATTTCGAGCATCCGGAAAAGATGATCAGCAATACGGTCAGGATTAAAAAACCGGATTTTCTCACATGAAACGAATTAAACATGATAGGTTTATTATAAATAAAAAGCCATCGGGGGGTAGTTTATACTGCACCCCGACGGCAAAATTAAATTATTCTATTGTCATATAATAAGGAGCATGCTGCAAATTCAGCGTAACCTTGTAGGCCCCAGAAGCAGTTGCGCTCATATTCTTGCCATTCTGCAGCACCTGTTTAGGAGTTCCGGCGGTTAACACATAAGGTTCGACATCACCTGAAGCACCGAGATTAATATCCCATCCCGCGTTGAATCTAACCTTAAACTGATCGGCTGCTGTAATGGTAAACGAATCCACGATCCACAAATTTGAAGAAGCATCGTATGTAAAGTCCAGATCTCCGCTCCAATTGTTGAACGTCCCAATAAGCGCAATTTCAGTAATACTTGTAAATGTAACGCTTAACGTGGTCATATTAACTGCGACCTTATAATAACCGCTTGGAAGCGACAAATTCTGCGCACCTCCGTCGTCGTCGAGAGCAGCTGTATATGTTCCATTTCCGCC
>JALCMP010000053.1 GCA_022648545.1 Bacteroidales bacterium
TATGGCATTTAGATGTTCCACCTGGTCCTTCATAAGCGAGATAAGGGGAGATATTACTATACATATTCCTTTCCTGCTGAGAGCCGGAACCTGAAAACATATTGATTTACCTCCTCCGGTAGGCATTATGGCAAGAGTATCGGTGCCTGAAAGAACGGACTTTATTATTCTTTCCTGCATGGGACGAAATGAATCGTAGCCCCAGTATTGTTTAAGAATATCTTCTATCATATCAGGCTCTAAAATTAGCTAAAATATAGATAGGTGGCGTAATTTTTGTAATATGAAGGATAGATGAGATTAAAATATATTCAAAATTATAATTATATTTACCGCCTGAAAATAAATAATTGATAGAACTGTCAATTAATCATAAATCTATTAAAATTTTAATTATATGTCTAAGATCGATTTAAGCAAATACGGCATTAAAGACGTAAAGGAAATCCTTCGCAATCCTTCATATGAGAGATTATATGAAGAGGAAACCAAAGAAGGCCTTACAGGCTATGAAAAAGGTCAGATAACCGAACTGGGAGCTGTTAACGTTATGACCGGAATATATACCGGGCGTTCTCCAAAAGATAAATATTTCGTTCAGAATGAAGCGAGTCTTTCGACCATATGGTGGGATAATCCCGACTATCATAACGACAACCATCCCATGTGCGAAATAGCATGGAAATCCATAAAGGAACAAACCGTAAAACAGTTGAGCGGCAAAAAACTTTACGTTATGGATTGCTACTGCGGAGCCAATCCAGCAAGTCGTCTTAAAGTGCGTTTCATAATGGAAGTTGCCTGGCAGGCACACTTTGTTAAGAACATGTTCATTCGTCCTACGGATGAAGAACTCGAAACATACGAACCTGATTTCGTTTCCTTCAATGCGGCAAAAGGCAAGGTTGAGAACTACAAGGAACTTGGACTTCGTTCGTCCACATGCACGACTTTCAATTTAAAGAACAGAGAACAGTGCATCATGAACACATGGTACGGCGGAGAAATGAAGAAAGGTATTTTCTCTCTTATGAATTATTACCTTCCTCTTAAAGGAATGGCTGCAATGCACTGTTCTGCAAATACCGATTTGGAAGGTAAGAATACCGCAATATTTTTCGGTTTGTCAGGAACAGGCAAAACCACCCTTTCCACCGACCCTAAACGTAAGTTGATCGGAGACGACGAACACGGTTGGGACGACGACGGAATCTTCAACTTCGAAGGCGGCTGTTATGCAAAGGTAATTAATCTTGATAAGGACAGCGAGCCTGACATTTACAATGCCATTAAGCGCGATGCCCTTCTTGAAAATGTAACCGTAGATAAAAGCGGCAAGATAGATTTTACAGATAAGTCCACAACGGAAAATACCCGTGTATCTTATCCTATCTATCATATCAAGAATATTGTAAAGCCGGTTTCAAAGGCTCCTGCAGCTAAAAAGGTCATATTCCTTACTGCTGATGCATTCGGAGTTCTTCCTCCTGTTTCTAAATTGACACCAGAACAAACCCAGTATTACTTCCTGAGCGGATTTACTGCAAAACTGGCAGGTACCGAACTTGGTATAACTTCTCCCAAACCTACATTCTCGGCATGTTTCGGCGAAGCATTCCTTACCCTGCATCCTACCAAATATGCAACCGAACTGGTAAAGAAAATGAAAGCCAACAATGCAACTGCATACCTGGTAAATACCGGATGGAACGGAACAGGCAAACGTATCTCCATAAAGGATACCCGTGCTATAATAGACAGAATCCACGACGGTTCGATAGAGAAAGCCGAAACCAAGGTTATTCCTATGTTCAATCTGGAAGTACCTACGAAACTCGAAGGAGTTGATACTAACGTCCTTGATCCGCGCAACACTTATGCTGACAAGCAAGAATGGGAAAAGAAGGCAAAAACCCTTGCCCAGATGTTCGTTAAGAATTTTGCAAAATTCCAATCCACGGAAGAAGGCAAGGCTCTTGTTTCCGCTGGTCCAAAATTGTAGTTCCCGACTACGCGGAAAGGATAAAATCCCGACCTAAAAAGATAAGGAGAGTGGTTCTGTTACCACTCTCCTTATCTTTTTTTATAAAAAAGTCCCGCCGTTATTAAAATTCAAAAAGATCGGAACACTCCGACCTGGGCAGACAACAAAGATTTAAATCCCTCCCCGGAATATAATTCATTGACTCCAGAGTTTTTTCTATGGCAGAATATGCCATTTGCGGAGTATTATTGTTTGCACTTAGATGACAAAGAAAAATTGATTTGATCCCGGGATTCAGGAAGCTCCGGATCAGCTTGCAGCACTGATCGTTGCTCATATGGCCGTGATCCGAAGACACGCGCGATTTAAGGATATAGGGATAAGATCCCTCCATCAGCATTCCCGTATCATAATTCGCTTCAATTACCACTACTCTGGAACGCTTGCAATACTCAGCCATCTCTTCCGTAGGATTGCCGGCATCCGTTATGAAGGTAAAATCCACCCCGTCTACAGAAATATAATAACCTACGGTTTCAGTAGCATCATGAGGAACGGAAAATGGGATTATTTTTATTCCGTCTACGGAAAATTCCTTTCCAGGCTCGGCATATCTTTCACATCCCGACAGCCTGCCTGCCGTAGAAAGGCGGAGGCGCATTGCTTTATGAAGTCTGGAAGTTGCATAAACAGGAAGCTTATATCTGCCTGCCAGACTACCCAAACCCTTTATATGATCGGAATGATCATGCGTTACCAAAACGAACTTCAGATCCGCAATATCAAAACCATGTTCCGCCAATCTTTTTTTAATAGTTCGCGGACCTATTCCCGCATCAACCAGAAAAGAACTATTACCGTTAGAAATAAAATAAGAATTACCGCTGCTCCCGCTGGAGAGACTCAAAAAATCAACCATTCTTTTTAAGATAATTTTCGACAAGTTCTTTAATATTAAACGCAGGATCAAACAGTAAAGTCCTAAATCCCAGCCCGGATGCCACGGCGATATTTTCGGAAGCATCATCCACGAACAGGCATTCTTCCGGCAATATTCCGGAATCTGAAATCATGCTTCGGAAAATTTTAGGATCGGGCTTCGACAACTTCATTTCGTAAGACAAATACAATTTGTCGAAAACGCGTTCCATGGGAATCCCTTTGCACGATAAGAACTTTTCCCTGCATTTAGGAAAAGCTATTTCGTTTGTATTGCTCAAAAGGAAAAGAGTGTACTTTCTTTTCAGAGACAATAAATAATCCACTGTGGACAATTTTATGTCACCGAGAAAAGATTGCACTGCAAAATCAATCTGCCTGTCGCCGATCATGGGCAATTTCGATTTCCTGCGTATTTCATCCCTGAATTCATCAGAAGAAATATCTCCGTTCTCAAATCTGGCGAAAAATCCTTTCTGGTGATACGAATCAATATATTTTTCAAAACCTTCAAACATAAGGAGGCCTTCGAATTCCTTAATACAATTTTTTTTGTCGAGGGAAATCAGGACACCCCCCATGTCAAAAATTATGTTTTTTACCATTTCTATTCCAATCCTTTAATAATATCGGTGAACAATAAGGTTAATTTCTTCGCTGCAGCATCGGCAACCTTTACAACTTCATCGCCGTTGTTTACATAATCGGGAGCATAATCATCATGTGCCTCATTAGTAATAACCGATACTCCAAAAACCCTGAGTCCGGAATGTCTTGCTACTATTACTTCCGGAATAGTGGACATCCCTATGGCATCAGCGCCTATAGTTCTGAAGAATTTATACTCGGAAGGAGTTTCGTAAGAGGGACCGGTTCCTGCAAGATAAACGCCTTCCTTCAATACAATCCCCAGATCCGACGCGGCACCGAACGCCATTGAAATGATCTTTCTGTCATAAGTATGGGTCATATCGGGGAACCTTGGCCCGAATTCATCCATATTTTTACCTATTAGAGGATTAGGAAGCATATTTATATGATCCTTTATAACCATTATATCGCCCAGTTTGAAATCGAAATTTACTCCTCCGGCGGCATTGGAAACAAAAAGATATTTTATGCCGAGCTTCTTTAGCACCCTTACAGGAAAAGTAACCTCCTCCATCGAATAGCCTTCATAATAATGGAAACGTCCCTGCATGGCAATCACGTCTTTTCCTCCAAGACGGCCTGTAATAAGATTTCCCTTATGACCGATAGCCGTAGAAACGGCAAATCCCGGAATTTCACGGTAAGGAATAATAGTCTTGTCTTCTATGGAATCGCCAAGATTCCCCAGTCCGCTTCCGAGAATTATCCCGGTCAAAGGAATTTTGCCGCCGGTTCTGCCTTTTACATAATCGGCAGCAGCACTGATTTTTTCATATAAGGAATTCATAAAAAATATATTTAGTTATCAAAAGTTCTTTAATCAAGTAATTTAACATATTCGCGTTCGGCATCTTCCAATATCTCCTTTTCTCCTTCAACCTTTCTGTGCCTCATTATCACCCTGCCATTGCATATCGCAGTATCAACGCAATCGCTGTGCGCGGAATATATCAGGTTGCTGAGAAAATTATAATGAGGAGTGAACGCATAACCGTCAGTATTTATCAATAATATATCTGCAAGCGCCCCCTCTTCTATCCTGCCTCCGTCAAGTCCGAGGACCTTGTAACCGTTGCGTGTAGCCAGATTGAAAAGATCACCCAGCGGAAGAGCCTTTGGATCCATTCTCCATGCTTTTTGCATAAGAGCACTCGTTTTCATGGTTTCCAGCATATCCAGATTATTAGAAGAGGCGCAGCCGTCCGTTCCCAGGCATACGGTAATGCCCGCATCGCACATTTCGTCATATCTGAACTCGTATCCCGAACCAAGCTTCATATTGGAATTTATATTATGAACAGCACTCACGCCATGCTTCCCAAGAATGGATATATCGTCGTCGTTCAGCCACAGGCAATGCGCCGCTATAACATCCGGTCCCAATATGCCAGCTTCTGAAAGATAAGCCGCAGGTGTCTTTCCGTGCAAAGTAATCGAATCGGCAATCTCCTTCCTTGTCTCTGCAAGATGTATATTTATAAGCAGAGAATGCTCCCTTGCAAAAGCAGCTCCTTTTTTCATAAGATTCAAGGATACGCTGTAAGGAGAATGAATGCCTATGGAAAACCTTATAGTTTCGGGCCATGACAGTGAAGAATCGTAATACTCGCATGCCTTACTAAAAAGGCCGTCATCCTTCGATTCGTCATTCTGATCCAACAATGGATAATCCAGATCGGCCCTAAGTCCCATTTCCGATACCGCTCTTACGGTAGGCCCCAGACGCCAATACTGATCCTTGAAGCACAAGGTTCCGCTTTTTATCATTTCAAGACATGCAAGTTTTACTCCGCAATATATTATATCGTCGTCCAGCCTGGATTCCATTTTCCATACCTTATTAAGCCAGTCGTTCAGAGACATATCTTCGCATGTTCCCCTGAACATCGTCATTGCAGCATGAGTATGCATATTTGCGAAAGAAGGGATCGCAGTCATACCTTCAGCATCTAAAACCGTAAAAGGCTCATGAGAACAGTGGCAATCCCCTTCAATCTTTTTTTCATTCGCCGGATATGGATCCCCACATCCGGATATCTTCTCTATTTTATTGCCGCTTATGTAGATATCGCGTTTTTCGCCATTTATTACGGCATTTGAAATCATAATCCTATTCATAATCTGCCTTAAGTAATTTATGTAAAAATAAGCAAATCTTTATAATATTATTAAATTTGTAAAGATCGAGTACCAATCTCAAACCATAAAGACGAAATGAATCCGATCAACGAACAACTCACAAATCCCAAAAGCATTGCCATTCTCGGCGGTTCGGAAGACAGAAGTAAACCCGGCGGGGCTGTTTTGCATAATCTTATAAAAAACGGTTATAACGGCTATATCTATTGCGTAAACACAAAGGGGAAAAACATACAAGGGCAGATCACATACAACGATATCGGAGACATGCCGCATGTCGATTGTGCTATTCTTGCAATCCCTGCTGCAGCATGTCCGGACGCAGTAAAGACACTATGCTCGAAAAAAGGATGCAGGGCGGTAATAATATTATCGGCCGGTTTTGCCGAGAGCGGACCCGAAGGATCCTTACTCCAGAAGCAAATAGTAGATACGGCAAATAAATACGGGGCGGTCGTAATAGGTCCCAACTGCACCGGAATAATGACCGAAAGATACTCCGGGATCTTTACCACCCCGGGAAGCATAAACAGAAAAAGCGGTGTCCGTACGGTAGACCTCATATCAGGTTCCGGTGCGACAATAGTATATCTCTGGGAACAATCCATAGTCCATGGGATATCTCTTGCAAACGTTTTTTCAATAGGAAACAGCGCTCAGGTTGGAGCGGAAGATATTCTTGAGTATCTCGACGGAACTTATATAAAAGGAAAAAGTTCGGATGTCATAATGCTTTACCTCGAAAGTATTCCCGACCCTGAAAAATTCTGCAGGCACGCCGCTTCTCTTACTGGAAAGGGAGTACATATAACCGCAATAAAATCAGGGAAAGGGAGCGACGGCAAAAGGGCAGCATCCTGCCATACGGGAGCTATGGCTACTCCCGACCAGGCTATAGAATCCTTATTCAGAAAAGCAGGGATAATAAGAGCATCGGGACGGGAGGAACTCATAAACATAGCAGCTGTGCTCACATATGGAAAGCCTGAAGGAAATCGTCTTGCCATCGTCACTCATGCCGGAGGCCCCGGAGTCATGCTCGCCGACGTACTGAATTCCTATAATATAAATATTCCTAAATTCACCGGCAAAGATGCTGAATTACTAAAAAGCAGACTGTTCAACGGATCGTCGATTTCAAACCCGATAGATTTTCTGGCAACAGGAACGCTCGACCAGCTCATGGCCATTATTGACTTTTGCGAAATGCGCGGAGATGTGGACGCAATAGCTGTTATTTTCGGCTCGCACGGTCTCAGCGACGTCGCTCCGGCTTACAGGGCCATTCTGGACAGAATAAAAATATCAGGTAAAATAATATATCCTATTTTCCCATCTACCGTAAATGCGGCGGGAGCCATAAAGGATTTCCATAAAAAAGGAGGAGTAACATTCTCTGAAGAAACGGATTTTGCAAAAGCTTTTGCCAAAGTAGCCTTGTGTCCGGGATGTTTTGAGAACGATCCTGCTCCTGCAATAGATATAAAGTCGATACGTTCTATCATTGAGTCATCTGCCTCCGGCTTTCTTTCCCCCGGAGCATCCAGAATGCTCCTGGATGCATGTGGAATAGAACGCACGAAAGAAATAATAGCATACGATCGTAAAGAACTCGTAAACGCCGCAATAGAAATCGGCTATCCTGTGGCGATAAAAGTTCTGGGACACGTACATAAAACGGATATAGGGGGAGTATCCCTGAATATCGCCGATGAAAACACGTTGATTACCGAATTCCTGAGAATGATGCATCTGAAGGATTGCAGAGGAGTTCTTGTTCAGCCCATGATATCAGGGACGGAGGTATATATAGGAGCAAAAAAGTTGCCCGGATTCGGACCTCTTGTTTTTTGCGGACTCGGAGGTGTTTATACCGATGCTATAAAGGACGTAGCATTCGGACTGTCTCCGATATCCCGGAAAGAAGCACAATATATGATTTCTTCTTTAAAATGTTCTCTCCTGCTCAAGGGTTCAAGAGGTAAAGAAGGAGTAAACGGAACGGTTTTTGCGGAATACCTAAGAAGAATTTCCGCTTTATGCAGGGCGGCTCCGGAAATAGAGGAAATTACTCTCGATCCTCTCATCGGGAACAATAAGAAAATCATTGCAATAGATGTAAGGATACGTATTTCATAGAAGAATCCGGACCTCCCCTTTTTTAGAATAAATCGTTATTAAAAATGTTGATAAAAGAACATTTTAGAAGAAATTTTACTAAATTTACGAATAATGTTAAGGATTTGAATCCAACATCCAGGAACCTTATAATTTTAGGAATCATTCTGGCGATATGCGTAGTCATACGCTGGAAATATATTATTGATGAGGCTGTCAGGGGATTCAAATACTTTTCACATTAATTAAAATAAAGACTAAACCCAAAAATCTATATAAATCATGTCAGTAAAAGGTGCAATAGTAGTGGATGTCGAACGATGCAAGGGCTGCGGAGTTTGTGTGGCAAACTGCCCGACAAAAACGTTGGATCTTTCGAAGAATGTAAACGGGAAAGGTTACCATTATGCTTATATGGCCAACCCCGACAATTGTACGGGCTGTTCAAGTTGCGGAACGGTATGTCCGGATTCCGTAATCACGGTCTACAGAGTTAAAATTTAAAATTATGGCTGAAAATATTTTAATAAAGGGAAACGAAGCGTTAGCTTACGGTGCAATACGTTGCGGATGCGACGGATATTTCGGATACCCCATAACCCCTCAGTCGGAGGTAATGGAAACATTAATGAAGGAACAGCCCTGGGAATCTACCGGCATGGTAGTATTACAGGCTGAAAGCGAAGTAGCTGCAATAAACATGCTTTACGGCGGAGCTGCAACAGGTAAAATGGTCATGACTTCTTCGAGCAGTCCAGGCATCAGCCTCATGTGCGAAGGAATCAGCTATATGGCTGGAGCCGAGTTGCCCTGCGTAATAGTAGACGTAATGCGCGGAGGCCCCGGACTAGGGACCATACAACCCAGCCAGTCGGATTACTTCCAATGCGTGAAAGGAGGCGGGCACGGAGACTACAAGGTTATCGTTCTGGCTCCTGCTTCCGTTCAGGATATGTATGATTTCATAGGAAGTGCTTTCAAACTCGCTTTCAAATATCGTACACCCGCAATAATACTTACGGACGGAGTTATCGGACAAATGATGGAAAAACTCGAGTTCAGGGCTCCGATAGCCAGAAGAACTCCCGAAGAAATAAAAAAGCAGTGCGGCGAATGGGCCCTGCTTGGGAAAACTCCGGACAGGAAAAAGCATGTAGCCACATCCCTCTCCCTGGAAGCTCCCGTACAGGAAGCATTTAACCTCAAGCTGCAGGCCAAATACAGGGAAATAGAAAAGACGGAACAACTGTATGCGGAATATAAAACCGATGATGCAGAATACCTGATCGTAGCATACGGAAGCATGAGCCGGCTGTCGGAAAGTGCCGTGGATATTGCTAGGGAAAAAGGATATAAGGTAGGCCTTTTGCGTCCCATTACATTATTCCCGTATCCTACGAA
>JALCMP010000054.1 GCA_022648545.1 Bacteroidales bacterium
TTACACCGCTGTTCGAGTTGCCATTGCCGCCGGCTACGCCACAAACTCCTATTCCATTATTGTTTACGGCTGCAATCGTTCCGGCTACGTGTGTTCCGTGGTCCCCGGGGATTATTGTTCCGCTTCTGTTTATGGTATTATATCCGTATATATCGTCTATTACTCCGTTTCCATCGTCGTCCACACCTTTGGTTCCGTTGTATTCCGCTTGATTTATCCACATGTTGGCGGCCAGGTCTTCATGGGAATAGTCTACTCCTCCGTCTACAACTGCTACTATAACCGAAGGGTCACCTGTTTCGAGCGTCCATGCATCGAACAGGTTTATGTCCGCCCCTGCGGTTTCGAAACTTTTGGATCCCGTGTTTTCGTATTGCCATTGATCGGAAAGATCGGGATCGTCGAAAGGCAGGGAATTGCCAGTAATCTTTATCTTTGGAATAGTTTCTATTTGTTCTACTCCGTCTATGTCGGAGATTGTTTCCGATGCTTTGGTAAGCGAGTATGATTTGTCGAATTTTATATCGTACCATCTGTCGAGGCCGGCTTCATGGGTCCTTTTTTCAAATTTCCCGCAATAAGGGAATGTCCTTTTCATGGATAATATATTTATTCCCGAAGCTTTTGTATGCAGCATCGAAGTGTCGGAGACTGTAAAGCCTTTTTGCATCTTTACTCTCAACGATCCTGTTTTTACATTTGTTTCGGAAATTTTATCATGCGTCCGGCCGGAATCGGTTATTTCCGTTTCTTTCTTTTCGCACGAAGCTGCTGCCGCTATCAGCAGAAGCAGGAATAATAATTTTGTTAGGTCCTTCATTTATATAAAAATATGATTGTTATGCTTTTATGAAAGTTATAATAGATTGGAAAATCTTTTTTCCATTGCTTTCTCCGTCGAAGTAGCGGGAAAACATTTCTGTTGCCTCAGGATTTGATTCTGATAAATCGGACGGTATTCCAGCGGTCCCTTCGTATATTTTTATTTCATCTCCCAATTTGCTTTCGTTTATATAGTTCAGCTGGAATTCCTTTACGGAATATGTTTTTAGAAATTCCATGTCCATGCAGTCCATTATCCACTGAATGTATTTGGCGTTATTTGCGTGCATATTAAAATCTACGTCGGAGTATAATACCTTATGAACGGATATGTATTTTTTTCCCTTAGGCTCCCTAATTTTTTCACACGGCTTGCCCAAAGCGTCAACGAGCCTGGCCTGGGAAAAAGCATCGCGGCATATTTCCATGGAATCCTGTCGCGCTATTCTCCTTGTTTCCAAATTCATTATTAGCCAGGAACTGGTTGCGGCAATTAACGTTTCTCCTTTGTCATTCAGAACGTCGAAATCCCTTAACCCCATTATGGAAACGGTGGTTCCCTTGTGCCATGTCCTAAGGATTATATTATCGCGCCATTTCGGATATTTTAAAAATCTTACCTTTATTCTGCTTAACACCCATACGTCGTCGTCTTTTATCAGTTCGTCGTATCCGAATTTTAACAAAGAAGCATGTACTGTTGCTATTGCCTGTGCCATATTCATGAAATCGTATGGTCTAAGATGCTGTCTAAGATCTATTTCGTGCCATGATATTTTTCTTTCTTCCGTGTAGAGGGAATAATTTTCCATTACGTTTGCGAGTTTTATAGGACAAAAGTAAAAAATAAGATTAACTTTGTAACCCGAGGAAATACAAAAAAAATATGGCAACCAAATTTATTTTCGTTATGGGAGGTGTTTCATCTTCCCTAGGCAAAGGTATTCTTTCTGCTTCCTTGGGGAAAATCCTCCAGGCAAGAAATTACCGAGTTACAATACAGAAATTCGATCCTTATATAAATGTGGATCCGGGGACTCTTAACCCTTACGAGCATGGTGAATGCTACGTTACGGAGGACGGAGCCGAAACCGATCTAGATCTCGGGCATTACGAACGTTTTCTAAACGTATACACTTCCAAGGCCAACAATGTCACTACCGGCAAGATATATAAAACGGTAATAGACAAGGAAAGGGAAGGGGCGTATTTAGGCAAGACGGTTCAGATAATTCCCCATATTACCGATGAAATAAAAAGGCGCATGCTCCTTTTGGGCAAGGGTCGGAAATACGATATAATAATAACAGAAATCGGCGGAACTGTAGGAGATATAGAATCAACTCCGTTTGTTGAGGCTGTAAGACAACTGCAATGGGAATTGCCCAAGGAGGATTGTCTGGTGGTACATCTTACTCTCGTCCCATTTCTGGCTGCAGCAAAGGAATTGAAGACAAAACCTACCCAGCATTCTGTAAGAATGCTTCAGCAGGCCGGTGTTAATCCCGATATTATCGTTTGCAGAACCGAACATCCCCTGAACACTTCCATAAAGAAGAAAGTAGCGCTTTTCTGTAATGTAATGCCGGAGGCCGTAATACAATCAATGGATGCGCCGAGCATATATGAGAATCCTTTTCTCATGATGAAGGAAAAGCTGGACGTTATAGTTCTCAACAAGCTTGGACTGAAGGTGGCCCAGGCTCCCGATCTTGCAGACTGGCGGGCGTTCCTTAAAAAAATATACCATCCCAAAAACCAGGTGGATATAGCGCTGGTAGGGAAATACGTGGAACTTCAGGATGCTTATAAATCCATACTCGAATCTTTCGTTCATGCGGGAGCGGTAAACGAATGCCGTGTTAACGTGCATACCATACAAAGCGAATATCTCAACGAGGAAAACGTTGAAGAAAAACTTGCAGGATACGACGGCGTACTGGTAGCTCCTGGGTTTGGTGAAAGAGGGTTGGAAGGTAAAATAAAGGCGGTTCAGTATGTTCGTGAGCACAATATTCCGTTTTTCGGCATATGCCTCGGAATGCAGATGGCTGTAGTGGAATTTGCGCGCAACGTATGCGGTCTCAAAGATGCCATTTCAACGGAAATGAATTACCCGACCACTAATCCGGTAATAGATCTTATGGAAGAGCAGAAATCATTAACCATAAAGGGTGGCACTATGCGGCTCGGGGCATATAAATGCGTATTGAAGGAAGGAACGCTGGCTTACAAGATATACGGGTCGAAAACCATTTTTGAACGTCACCGCCACAGATATGAATTCAATAACGTCTATCTTCCTCTGATGCAGAAAAACGGGCTTGTATTCAGCGGAAAGAATCCCGATACCGACCTTGTGGAAATAATAGAACTGCCTGTTCATCCGTTCTATATAGGGGTACAGTTCCATCCCGAGATGAAAAGTACGGTGGCACGTCCGCAACCCATATTCGTAGCTTTTGTTAAAGCTGCAATTGAATACGGGAAAAACAAGGGAAAGTAAAATCATTACAGCATGTGCAGGGTATCCGTTATAACTTTTATAGTTTCAATTTTCGCCGTTTCTTTTTCCGGATGTGCCGTAGGGCATAAAAAAAATACGAAGGTGAAGATATGCAGCATAGAAGTGCTGGATACGCTTCCGCATGATGTTTCTTCATATACACAGGGGCTTTTCTTTTATAAGGATACGTTGTACGAGAGTGCCGGACAATACGGTGAATCTTCGTTCAGGCAGACCGATCTGAAAACAGGGAAAGTCCTTAAACGTCTGAATTTCGGAAAGGATTACTTCCTGGAAGGATCCTGTGTACTCAATGGAAAATTATATATACTTACATGGCAGGAAAATACGTGTTTCGTATATGATATGAAAACTCTGGGGTATATAAAGTCTTTCCATTATAAGACCGAAGGGTGGGGACTAACAACCGATGGTAAAAATCTTATAATGAGCGACGGCTCTTCGACGATCTACTTTAGGGATCCCGATAATTTTAAGATAAAGAAAAAGATAGACGTAACATACAAAGGACGTAGCATAAAGCTTTTAAACGAACTTG
Source organism: Bacteroidales bacterium (assembly GCA_022648545.1). GTDB lineage: Bacteria > Bacteroidota > Bacteroidia > Bacteroidales > UBA932 > Egerieousia. Next base: position 3,888 of record JALCMP010000054.1, read on the forward strand.
AGTATATAAACGGGAAAATATGGTCCAATGTCTATACCAAAGACGATATAGTTTTAATCGATCCAGAGAGCGGACAAATAGAAAAACTGGCAGACTGCCGTAATCTTCTTCCTTCCAAGTACCGCAAACCTGAAACGGACGTATTCAACGGTATAGCATACGAGCCTTCAACCGGTTCTATTTACGTAACAGGGAAATACTGGCCCCTGATGTTCAAAATAAAGCTTTCGGAGAAATAATCCTGATTTGTTTTTTCACTTTTTTTGTCTTTCTTTGCCGGTGATTTAATAATAATAATGCTTGGGGGTGCCTTTTAGGCTGAGATCATACCCTTTAAACCTGATGCGGTTAGTACCGCCGTAGGGAGAGGCTTTCAATTCTTTCCATCATATTTAAAGAAGTACAACCTCCTGCAATAAAACCTTTTTTTTATGAAAAAGCTACTTGTTTTATGCGGGTTAATTCTTTTTCCCTTTTGCGTAAAAGCGCAAACTTCAAAAGATTCAGATTCAACTAAAATTTTCAACAAACTCGACAGTATAGTCGTAAGTGCCACCAGGGCCGGTATGAATACGCCCGTAGCGCATACCGTTATTTATGCGAAAGAACTGTCGAATGCACCGGGGTCATATTCGATTCCGAAAATAATAGCGCTGCAACCATCAGTGGTTGCAACATCCGAAGGCGGTGGCTGGCTGGGAAATACCCAGTTCTCAATAAGAGGATCCGATGCCAGCAGGATAAACATAACTCTCAACGATATTCCCCTTAACAACGGGGAAAGCCAGAGCGTGTTCTGGGTAGATGTTCCCTCTGTGCAGTCTTATTTGCAGTCGGCGCAAATACAAAGAGGAGCAGGAACATCGGTAAACGGTTCCGCTGCTTTCGGAGCCAGCGTGAATTTTCAGACTCTTTATTCTCCCGAACAGGCTTACGGCCTTGCCGATTTTACATACGGATCATACAAAACCTATACGACATTGCTTGGTGCCGGAACGGGCATATCTAAAAAAGGTCTGTCCTTTGATGTGAGATACTCACACGGCAATACTCAGGGATACATAAGAAATGCAAAGTCGGATCTCAATTCCCTTTTTGCAACGGCCGCATGGCAGGATAAAAAGAATTCGCTGAGGCTTATTTATATATACGGTTCCGAATGCACCGGAATAACGTGGGAAGGCATTTCCCTTGATAAATACTATTCCGACAGACGCTACAACGTATCCGGCATCTATTATGACGAAGCAGGCAACGTTCATTACTACGACAACGAAACCGACAATTATAACATGAATACGGCACAAATGCTATATACGAGAAAACTCGGAGAAAAGCTGCTGTGGCGCACGGTATTCAATTATACCAACGGATACGGGTATTACGAAGACTACGAATACAATAAAAAATATTCCAAATACGGTTTGAAAAACCAGACTATAAAAGGAACCGAATATTCCAAAAGCGATTTTATAGTCAGAAAGAAGATGAATAATAATTTATATGCCGTATCTTCTTCGCTTGCATACGATAATAAAAAAAATCTTAAGGCAGTCTTCGGATTAAGCTATTCCAATTACGATGGAAACCATTACGGAAATGTAATATGGAGCAAGTATGATGAAAACATTCCCGATAACTACAGATGGTATCTGAACAGCGGCAAGAAAAACGATTATTCCGTATTCGTAAGAGCGGAAATAAATATAACGGAAAATCTCGTGGGGTTTGCCGATGTGCAATACAGGCATATAAAATACGATCTGTCGGGAGTGAGCAAGGATTTTGCCGATTTAACGAAAAAATTAAAATATGACTTTTTCAATCCCAGGGCCGGCCTGACCTTTCACCTGAATGATAAAAACAAGATATATGCTTCGGTGGGAATATCGCACAGGGAACCGTCGCGCGACGATATAAAAGAATCAATAAAAGCAGGGACGGCAGGAGATATCAAATCGGAACGTCTTACGGATTACGAACTTGGCTATGCGGCAATAGGGAAGAGGGCGGCCTTTTCCGCCAACCTGTATTATATGGATTATAAGAATCAGCTCGTTGCAACCGGTCTTCTTTCGTCTACCGGATATACAATAAAGCAAAACATACCGGATAGCTACCGTAGGGGTGTTGAATTAACTGCTTCGTGGCGGGCTAAAGACTGGATGCGTTTCGACGCCAATCTTACCCTTTCGGAAAACAAGCTCAAAAACTATACGGAATATGTGGAAACTTATTCTGACCCTGATAATTGGAACAAGGAGCCTCAAACCCCTGTAAACGTAAAGAAATCGAATCTTACTCTGTCGCCGGGCATTATAGGAATGGCCATGGTTACGGTGAATCCGTACAGGAGCCTTGCCTTGTCTATGAACGGAAAGGTCATAGGGCGCCAGTATATGGATAATCTTTCGGACGGCTATTCCAAAGTCCCTGCATATCTAGTATCCGGATTTATGGCCGCACAAACATTCGGACTAAAAAACGGATCCTTGGTAAAGGTCTCTTTCCGTGTAGATAATCTTTTCAACAACAGATATTATGCATACGGATGGATTTACAGGGCGAGATTCAGCGACGGTTCGGACGATCATATAGAACGCGGGGTATTTCCGCAGGCCGAAACGAATTTTACCGCTTCGGTATCGTTCAGATTCTAAAATGGAAATCTTTTCTTTCATAACCGGAGTCTTGTACATCGTACTGGAATACATGCACAAGAAGTTCATGTGGGTCGTAGGTATAATATCTGCGGCCGCATACTTCCTGGTTTTCATGGATATGCGCCTGTATGCCAAATCCGTCCTGCAGATATATTATTTCCTTATAAGTTTTTACGGCCTTTATATATGGTACCGCGACAGAAAATCTGTAGAAGGTGCTGAAGGGCAGGAAAAGAAGTCCATAACATACAGGATTCCCAATGCAAAATTCGTGACAGCAAGCGTATTGGTTTCGGTTATGGTTTTTATTCTGCTTATGACGGTTCTTTCGTCGCTTACCTCAGATTCAATGCCGGTACTCGATGCCCTTTCTACGACTCTCGGAATAGTTGGTACATATTGGCTCAGCCGTTCATACATACATGTCTGGTACATATGGATAATTACCGATGCCCTTACAACTTATATGGTTATAATTCAAGGCAGTTACATGACCGCTCTGTTGTATGCCATATATACTGCCGTTTCGGTGTACGGATATTTTAACTGGAAAAAGCGCGGAGTAATGATAAAATAATACCGTTTTAATTGGAGGAATTTGATATATTTGCAAAACTTTATTCAAAATTATTATGGTACTGATAGCAGACAGCGGCTCTACAAAAGTCGATTGGAAATGCATAAAGGACGACGGTTCTGTCGTTTCCGTCATGACTTCCGGCATTAATCCGGTATATCATTCAAACGACGTGATTTCCGAAATGATTTTTAAATTCCTGGTTCCGGTGACCGGACAGGAGGTGGATAAATTATTCTTTTACGGGGCCGGGGTCGTTTCCCAGGCCATGAAGGATAAATTGAAAACCGTTTTCTCCGCTATTTTTCCGGCAGCCGAAGTCCTCGTGGACAGCGATGTCCTCGGAGCGGCGAGAGCCTGCTGCGGACATAACGCAGGTATTGCATGTATAATAGGAACCGGTTCCAATTCATGCCTTTTCGACGGAAGCCATGTAGTTAAGAATGTGGCTGCCGGGGGCTTTATTCTGGGTGACGAAGCCAGCGGAGCATATCTTGGGGTTAAACTGGTCTCCGATTTCATAAAGGGAATGCTTCCTGCCGATCTTTCCGATGCCTTCGTAAAGAAATACAACGTGGACTATTCTCAGATCGTAGAAAACGTATACCGCAAGCCATCCCCGAACAGATATCTGTCGGGTTTCGCCCTGTTCATACAGGAACATCGTGAACATCCGTACATAAAATCTCTCATAAAGAGAAGTTTTGAGGCGTTTTTCGACAGGAACGTGCTGCAGTACGAATATGATAAATATACCGTAAATTTCGTAGGATCCATAGCTTATATTTACCGGGATGTGCTTAAGGAAGTTGCCGAAAGCAGAAAATGCACTGTCGGCAATATCATACAGGCTCCTGCGCAGGGACTGGTTGAATATCACAGAGCGGATATGAATCGTTTTTCCATATAAGACAACACTGTTTTTAAAATACTAACTGACTTTATTGAATCATGAACGTAACAGAGCAGACTTCTATATATTCCGATCTCGACAAGATGACAACGGAAGAGCTTCTGCGCAATATGAATAACGAAGACAAGACGGTTCCGCTGGCCGTCGAAAAATGCATTCCCCAGATAGAAAAGCTGGTGGACGGTCTTGTTGAAAGAATGAAAGAAGGAGGAAGGCTCTTTTATCTCGGAGCAGGTACGAGCGGAAGGCTCGGGATCCTCGATGCTTCTGAAATACCTCCGACTTTCGGGGCTCCTTACGATCTTATAATCGGGCTTATTGCCGGAGGAGACATTGCCATAAGAAAAGCCGTGGAGAATGCCGAAGACGATCCCGAGGGAGGGTGGAACGACCTGAAGCCTTATCATATAGATAAGAGAGATACCATAGTAGGAATAGCAGCTTCAGGATCAACTCCATATGTCATAGGAGCCGTAAAGAAAGCCAGGGCGGAGGGAATATTTACCGGGTGCATAACCTGTAATCCCGATGCCGCTCTTACAAAAGAAGTGGATGTTCCGATAGTAGCTGTTGTGGGGCCGGAATTTGTAACCGGAAGTACCCGCCTTAAAGCCGGTACCGCACAGAAGCTTATTCTTAATATGATTACCACAACATCCATGATAAAGCTCGGGCATGTTAAGGGTAACAAGATGATAGACATGCAGCTTACGAATACCAAACTTGTAAAACGCGGTACGAGGATGATTATGGAAGAAACCGGCATAAAGGATCCTGAAAAGGCCAAAAACATGTTGCTTGAATACGGATCCGTAAGAGGCGCCGTGGATTTTTATAAAAGCACGCTGTAAATAATGCTAAGGCGGAATTATTCATCCCGATTGCTGGAAAGGGCAGTGGACGAAC
>JALCMP010000055.1 GCA_022648545.1 Bacteroidales bacterium
TTACGTCTTCATCGCTTATTCCGTGTACTGCCTTTGCTTCCGCGGATATAGGAATGGTAGGATTGATTCTTCTTGTTTTTATTTCTTCCTTGCCGTTAGGGAAAACTTTTACGGCTGATATTTCAACTATTCGGTCTTTGGCTATATTTAGTCCGGTGGTTTCTATATCGAAAAATATTATTGGATTTTTTAGATTAAGCTGCATGACAATTTAATTGTTTATACGCATCGGCATGAGAAGTGCGCGAATGGATTCTTCCGGTTCAGTCTGTACGGCAGGTTCTATCAATGCCGCACGGCTCGGTTCTGCAAGTTTTATGCATATCTGCTCATATGGGAGGTTTGCAAGTATTTCCACAAGGAAATTGGACTTGAAACTTATTTCCATGGGAACTCCTTCGTATTCGCAGGCCAGTGTTTCCTGGGCGCTTATAGAAAAGTCCACATCCTTGCCGGAAATATCAATTTTATTATTGGATAATTTGAAAATAAGCTGGCTTGTAGCCTGATTTGAGAAAACGGCGACTCTCTTGCATGCATTAAAAATATCGTTGCGCTGTACCGTAACTATATTTGTGTTATTATTTGGGATGACGCTTTTATATGCAGGATAATTACCTTCTACAAGTCTGCAAACCACAAGAGTTTTGTCGAATTTGAAATATGCGTTTGTGGAATCCAAGGAACTTTCCACTTCTTCGTCGGAATATTTGGACAAGTTGGATCTGAGTATATTCGCCGGTTTTTTAGGTAATATGAAGGAGTATTTTTTGTCTCCTTTTATATCTTTTCTCGTATAGCAAACCAGTTTGTGTGCATTCGATGCAACGAGCGTCGTTTCATCCGGCGTTATGTCGAAGAAAATTCCGTTCATGACGGGGCGCAGTTCTTCTTCAGCGGTTGCGTATATCGTATTGTTTATGCCGTCGGCAAGAACAGATGCCTTCATCTTTATTTTGAAAGGATCCTTCAATTCCGGGAGCTTGGGATAATCTTCGCCTCCAAGAAACGGAATGTTCGCACTTCCGCTCGACCATGATATGTTTATTATATCGTTCCCCTGTTCAGAAGAGAATTCTATGGGTTGAGCAGGCAATTCCCTCAGCGAATCCGTTAATAATTTTGCAGGAATGGCAAGTTCGCTGTTTCCGTCGGCATTTTCAACATCGACTATCGTCTTCAAGGTCGTCTCCTGATCCGATGCGGTAACCGTAAGTGCGTTGTTCTCCAGGGCAAACAGAAAATTATCCAGAATAGGCAGGGAACTCTTTGCCGCAATAGCTTTCTGAACGGACAACAAACCCTGTAAAAGGTCTGTGCTTGAAACTGTAAACTTCATTTTTATCTAATTTGTTTTCACAAATGTAATAATATTTTGGCATATAATTTGAGTTTTGTCTGACAAAAATATAGATGTAAACTTAGTTTTTACGATATTAAATTTATTTTTATCAGATATGAAGAAAAGTATTTTAATAATTGTATCGGCCGTTGTATTGAGCTCCTTATCTTCTATTTTCGTTACGAAAAAGTACCTTTCCGGTGCGCGGCCGGGGACTACGGATACAATACGAATAAAAACTTCATATAATAATGTGAAGATAGATAATTCCAAGTATCCGGATTTTACCTATGCAGCCGAGCATGCAGTGAAGGGCGTAGTTTATGTGCAGGTGCGTAAAAGACAAAGCGCTCCGAGAGAATTATCTTTTTTGGAAATGTTTTTCGGAGACGGATCCTCTGCTCCTTATACACGGGAAACTATAAATGCAGGTTCCGGAGTGATAATTTCCAATGACGGATATATAGTTACGAATAATCATGTAGTCGACGGAGGTGTGGATATCCTGGTCACACTTAACGATAATAAGAAATACGAAGCAAAGCTGGTAGGTGCCGATCCGGTTACCGACGTGGCTTTGCTGAAGATTGACGCCGTCAACCTCACTTCCGTCCCTCTCGGAAACTCTGACAGCCTTAGGCTTGGGGAGTGGGTGCTGGCAATAGGCAGTCCCTTTAATCTGAAGTCAACCATAACTGCAGGGATAGTGAGTGCAAAGGGACGTTCCCTTGACGACGGATCACGTCAATATAAAATAGAGTCTTTCATACAAACCGATGCTGCCGTTAACCCCGGCAACAGCGGCGGAGCCCTTGTTAACAGGAAAGGCGAACTTGTAGGAATAAATACCGCCATAGCGTCTAATACCGGATCATATACCGGCTATTCGTTTGCCGTACCGGTTTCTATGGTAAAGCATGTCGTTTCCGATATATTGTCATACGGTACGGTTCAAAGAGCGGTTCTTGGAATATCCATGGCAAAAAATACTCCCGAACTTGCTTCCTATCTTGGTTTCCGCGGCAATAGGGATGTCGACGGAATATGTATAGTGGATGTTAAATCGGGAAGTGCCGCGGACAAGGCCGGGCTGAAGAAGGGGGATATAATATATGGTATTAATGGCAAGGATATGTATAATCCGAGGGATGTCCAGAAAGAAATAGGATCTTGCAAACCCGGAGATGTAATAAAAATAAGTCTTGTTCGTTCCGGAAGTAAAGAGCACGTAATAGTGAAGCTTTAAAAAAATCATTTTTTTGAAACATTTTTTAGATAAATCCGTATAAAAAATGTTTTAAATATTGATTTTATATGAGACAACTAAAGATTACCAAATCTATTACCAACAGGGAAAGTGCTTCGCTTGATAAGTATCTTCAGGAGATAGGAAAAGAGGAACTTATAAGTGTGGAAGAAGAAGTTGAGCTTGCGCAAAGAATAAAGAAGGGAGATCAAAAGGCGCTGGAAAAACTTACTAAAGCCAATTTGCGATTTGTCGTTTCTGTCGCAAAACAATACCAGAATCAGGGGCTGAGCCTTCCCGATCTTATAAACGAAGGGAATCTCGGACTTATAAAGGCGGCCGAAAAATTTGATGAAACGAGAGGCTTCAAGTTCATATCCTATGCCGTGTGGTGGATAAGGCAGTCCATTCTTCAGGCTTTGGCAGAGCAGTCGAGGATAGTAAGGCTGCCGTTGAATCAGGTTGGATCTCTTAATAAAATAAATAAGGCTATTTCTTTATTCGAACAGGAGAATGAAAGGACACCATCCGCATATGAACTTTCCGAAAAGCTTAAGGTAGATCAGGACAAGATCGTAGATACCATGAGAGTTTCCGGGCGCCATGTGTCCGTGGATGCTCCTTTTGTAGAAGGCGAAGACAACAGCCTGCTCGACGTATTGGCCAATCCCGATTCTCCTAATGCCGACAGGGGGCTTGTTAACGAATCACTTAACAAGGAAATAGAAAGGGCTCTGGCTACTATTCCGGAAAGGGAAAGGCAGATAGTAAAATATTTCTTTGGCATAGGGACTCCGGAAAAAACCCTTGAAGAAATAGGAGAAGAATTCGGTCTTACCAGAGAAAGAGTAAGGCAAATAAAGGAAAAAGCCATAAGAAGGCTTAAGAACAAAAGGAGCAATCTACTGAAAAGCTATCTCGGACAATAGTCCTAATAATGGCATAATTAACATTGGCCGTTCGATTTTTTACTTACCTTTGCAACTCACGCGTAAATAAAAAATATGAACGGTTTTTTTAATTCCCTCGGTAATTTCATCGTATCCGCAAGTAATTTCGTGTGCGGATATCCGCTTTTCATTCTTTTAATGGGAGGCGGACTTTTTCTTCTTGTATATTCGGGATTCGTTCCCTTCCGGTATTATTTGCGCGGGATAAAGCAGCTGACCGTAAAAAACGATAATGTACCCGGACAGATAAGTTCCTTTCAGGCTCTTGCAACTGAAATATCTGCGACCATCGGTCTCGGCAGCATAGCTGGTGTTGCCATCGCACTTTCCATAGGGGGGCCTGGGGCAATATTCTGGATGTGGGTAAGTGCTTCCGTAGGTATGGCTACCAAGTTTTTCGAGGGTTCGCTGTCAATTTTATATAAGGGACGCGACAACCGCGGAGAAGTACAGGGCGGAATAATGTATATTATAACCGAAGGCCTTGGAAAGAAATGGAAACCTCTTGCGGTTTTCTTTTCCGTTGCTGGTCTTTTCGGAACGATATGCGTAATGCAGGCTAATCAGCTTACCGAAACCGTGGTAACGATGTTCATAACTCCGAACGGTATTGAAAATACGATTCTCGTCAGATTCTTAATAGGATTAGGCATAGTCGCCATGGTCTCTCTGGTAATAATAGGAGGAATAAAGAGGATTGCAAAGGTCTCTACAAGAATAGCTCCATTTATGGTAATTGTCTATTTTTCCATAGTGATGTATATAATAGTTACTCATATATCGTTTTTGGACGACGTATTCATGTCTATAATAAGAGGGGCCTTCGATTTTAGGGCCGGTCTCGGAGGTATGGCTGCGGTGGCATTAACCGGAGCCCGTCGCGCTGCATTGATAAACGAAGCCGGAATAGGAACGTCTACGTTGATGCATGGGGCTTCAAAAAATGACAAACCTATAAAAGAGGGGCTTATTGCAATGTTGGGACCATCCCTGGACAGTGGTTTCATATGTACCCTTACTGCTCTGGCCATACTTCTTAGCGGAGTTAACATACATACTGGAAATGTGGAAGGTCTTACTATTGCTCTAAATGCTTTCAAAGCTGCTATTCCGGGTTATGGAAACTATTTTCTATTCATAATCGTTATTGTTTTTGCCTTTTCCACAATGTTTTCCTATTCGTATTACGGTGAGAAATGTACGCGATTCCTGTTCGGTGCTGACAAGGCGAAATATTTCAAGATATATTTTCTGGCTACGATCGTTGTTTTTTCGATAGTTCCGCTAAGAGCTGCGGTTAGTTTCATAGATCTGGCCTTCGCCTTTATGGCGTTGCCCACGATGTTTACGGTGCTCAGGCTTTCTCCCAAGGTTAAGGCTCTTATGAAATCGTATTTTGCAGCCTGACGTTCCGCATTTGCATAATGTCGGATTATTATTCTAAATTTGCTCCAGATCTTTAATGGGAAAAATTTATGAAAAAACAAGGTCGATAACAGTGTTTTTGTCCGGTAAATATTATTATCCCATGTATGCAAACAAAGATATGATGGCTTCATTATGTTTTTTAATTTGATTATATTATAATATTAGAACAATAATAAATATGAATCCCGAACTATTTGTAAGCAAAAAGGCTTCTGAAGCCATAAAAGAACTTTACGGAGTACAACCCGACGGCAAATTCATACAGCCCCAGGCTACCAGAAAAGATTTTGAAGGAGATATAACTCTTGTCGTTTTTCCTTTGTTGAGACTGAGCAGGAAAGGTCCCGAGGAAACGGCGCGCGAGATAGGGGAGTACATAAGTGCCCATTCGGCGGAAGTTGAAAGTTATAATGTAATTAAAGGGTTTCTGAACATAAAATTTTCAGAGTTTTTCTGGCAGGATGTTCTTGCCGATATAGATGCGGATGAAAATTTCGGACAGCTTCCACCGTCCGGCAAAACCATAATGATAGAATTTTCTTCGCCTAATACGAATAAGCCTTTGCATCTGGGGCATGTAAGGAATAACCTGCTGGGCTCTTCTGTTGCTAATTTGTTAAAGGCGAACGGTCATAATGTCATTAAGGTGAATCTCGTAAACGACAGGGGAATACACATATGCAAAAGCATGATAGCCTGGTTGCATTTCGGCAATGGCGAAACACCTGAAAGTTCCGGGATAAAGGGGGACCATCTGGTAGGGAATTATTATGTGGCATTTAGCAACGAACTTAAAAAAGAAACGAGAGAAATAGCCGAATCTGAAAATATTCCTGAGAAAGAAGCCGAAAAGAAGGCCCCTATTATGAAGGAAGCCGAGGAAATGCTCGTAAGGTGGGAACAGGGAGATGAGGAAGTCAGAGCATTATGGCAAAAAATGAATTCATGGGTGTATGCCGGTTTTGCGGAAACATATGAAAGGCTGGGGATAGCTTTCGATCGTACATATTATGAATCACAGACGTACCTGCTTGGAAAGAAACTTGTCCAAAAAGGGTTGGACGAAGGGATTTTCGAAAGGCATGAAGATGGTTCAGTATGGTGCAATCTAGAATCCGACGGCTTGGACCATAAGCTTTTGCTGCGGTCGGACGGAACGTCCGTCTATATGACCCAGGACCTTGGTACTGCAGAAGAACGGTTTTCAGAATATAAGCTGGACAAGCATATATATGTGGTAGGCAATGAACAGAATTATCATTTTCAGGTACTCAAGATTATTTTAAAGAGACTGGGATTCGATTGGTCGGATAATATTTATCATCTATCATATGGGATGGTAGAATTGCCCGAAGGCAAGATGAAATCCAGGGAGGGTACGGTTGTTGATGCCGATGACTTGCTTGATGAAATGTACGAAACTGCAGAATCAACATCTCTGGAACTTGGAAAATTATCAGGCCTGTCTGAAGAGGAACAGACGGAAACTTTTGAAAAAATAGGTCTGGGGGCTCTT
>JALCMP010000056.1 GCA_022648545.1 Bacteroidales bacterium
TATTCGCTGCATTGCAGAAAGCTGATTACCAAAATTAGAACGGGAAGGATCCATTGCAAAAATCATATGTGCACCATAGCCGTTATCCCGTAAAGATTGAAGATTATACGCAGAAGAAAAGCGATCTCTTGAAAATTCCTCGGAATAAAGTGCCATTCTGGATTTAGGCATTCCCGGATAATTGGAACTCAGGTCAAAACTTCCACCGTAATCATGTATTCCATAATCCACAAAAGTGCCCGACTCATGGCCATCTACATCCGGCAAAGAAGATGTTCTGCTATAAACATAAACACATACCAATTTATCCGGCATCGCTTTTTTAGTTTCATAACAAAGACGAGAAGCTGCTTTGGAAGAAGGTTCTACAAATCCAGGAGGAACAGGTGTCTGATATGAAGAGTATTCATCATCGAAAAAGATACCGTCAAGATCATATGCTTCGCAAATTGCCTTTTCATCCATTGCGAATTGTCTTGCAGCTTCGTCGGAAAGATTTGCAACTCCAGAACGATCATGATTTCCCAGAATTCCCAAAACAACCTTTATTCCCCTATCCTGCAAAGGTTTAAGATATTTCTCCTTATTATCCAGCAAATGCTGTACGTTCTCGTTGTTGTAAATATATACTCTTCCCGTTTCATCGTCATAATTAATGTTTGCGGAGAACAATATTACCATATCAATCAGAGGTTTCCCATTACTGGCCAAAGTAAAACATAAATTATTGAGCGGATTAGTATCATTAACTTCCATACAGCTAATTATTTTTATCCCCGTAGATTTGTTGCAGTTGGGCAATTTTGACAAATCCCTCACAAAAAGCAGAAATTTGGATTTTTCTACCGACATATCAACATTTTTGGAAGAACACTCGGCCCTGAGCGGTATAACATACAATCCGCTCTTAAGAAGTTCTTCAGAAGTTTTGTAAACTACATATGAAGAATCCGAACAACTCTTCCCCGAAACTACCGACATCTCTTTCCCTATTGAAACGAGAGACTCCGGAAGAGCAACAAACTCCGAAGAATGCTCATTGTTGTAATCATCAAGCACAGACTTATCATATTTCACTTCAAAAGAAGCCGTTGAAGAGACAGGACTGGAAAGCCTTATTGAAAAAGCCGTAGAATCCGTTCCTGAAAATGTAATCGAATCTGAAGTACTGCGACCGTTCCCGTTCAGCATGTATGCTTTTGCATCCTTGTTATTTTCATATTTATTTTCATTTATGACTGCAACATCCAGGTTCTGCTTACATGAAAATGACAAAGATCCCAATATAAAAACAGAAAACAGGATCAATCCGTTTCTAAGTGATTTTATATATTTCATATTATTCTTTTTTTAATTATTCTCAGGAAGAGAAACTGATTTCCAGGACAATGTTTTTGCAGCAACGGCATCATTTCCATTTCCGGAATAATCCTTTACCCTTAATGCCGACTGATCGTCAAATTTCCAATATGCAACCAGCCCGACAGATTCCGGATCAACGCCATAAGGATTATCTGCAATTTCTTCTTTTGTCCGTACTATATTCCATATTCTACATTCCGCAATATCGCCACATAAATAACGGCTGTCCTCATATGAGCGGCCTATACAGAATCCATTTTTACCAGGTTCTCCCAAATTTACTGAGCCAGTATACATTGTCCCTTCGGACTGCACTTTTCCATTTACATAAATTATCATATGATTATCTGAAGAATCGTAAGTTAAAGCAATATGTATCCATTCGTTAACAGGTAGACCCTTATTGGAATCAGCCGAAGGAAAATTCCCCGACCTGGTAGCAATCTGTATTTGGTTCGAAGGGAAACCGGCATCTCCGATACGGATAAGGAATCTCCCTTCTATTCCCATTACCGAACTTATAAGCCTGTCATAATCCCTCACCTTTATAAGAGCTTCCATCGTCAACTGGTCCAGATTGTTGCACACATCAGGATTTTTCCAGTCTATGGTGAGGTAATTTTTTTCAATATCTGCAACAACATTTATAAGAGCAGCACCTCGAAATACATAATAATAATTCTTAGCACTCTTAAGAATATCCATATTGTTGCAATTTATAGTTACCGGCAAAACATAAACGGTATCCCGGCTAAGTGCCGACAACTTAAAAAATTCTACTTTCGCCTCTTCCGATTTTACACTTCCGGCCTTAATTGAAACCCTGTTTGTATCTAATTTATAAAGAGTATCGGGTAGCATTATCGCATTATCATAATATGCTTTATTGTAAACAGACACAAGAGACGGATCTACATTAATGTCTACAAAAACATCACCGCATGAAGGTTTGGCAAGAGCAACCTGTATGCTTCTCGATTCATCAGATGGATTTCCCTTTATTAAAAGTTCCCCAACCCCGGAAGAGCCATTAATAAAGACCTTGTTATCGAAATTCCCGTCTTCCCTGCATCCGGAGAAAAAGAAGACGAATAATAACAATAAATATAAATATGTACGTTTCATTTCTTTTATTTTTTTACTGAAGGATTAATTGTTGCAATAGCATTTCTTATATGATTGTAAGTATATGACGGATTATAATAATCATTCCCGGAATTATAAAAGGCCATTCCGGAAATAGTAAAACCTGAATGCAACTTAACTAACCAGGAAGAAGCTCCGTCTATTGCATTAATTCCATTCTCCCAATATCCTGTTTTCTTGTCCGATTCGTCAATAGAATTTGTTGCAAGTAAAGGAATAAAACGATCAGGGGGAACACCTTCCGAACATGCACTTACAAGATTATATGTCATCCCCGATGTAGAAACCACATCAAGACAAGGAATTACAATAAACAAACAATTTTCGAATATTTCCTGATTAATAACATTCTGAGGCTTACCCTTAAAGATCATTATTTTATTCATGTTTCTGGCATGCCAGTCTTCCGCTATTCCTAAAAAGGCATTTTCATATCCAGAATATTTTATCTTATCGCTCTGAGACATATATAATTTAGGCTTGCCGTTATAAGAAACGCATATTCCATCATAATTATATTTATCAACAAGAGCAAGTGAACTTTTTACGGTATCGAGTAAAAAGAGATTAAAATTTTCAGGCTCGTCAATCGTCTCTTCGTTCTGCATCAAATCGTTGATCCACGTATCATATTTCAGTTTAATATTATCAAAATCTATTGTGAAAATAACTTTCATCCCTTTCTTTTCACGAATCATAGCTATTTCATTTAATTCATCTTCCGACAAATTATCAGGATACATCAATGATACATAATCCAGACTATCCGGCAAAGCCGAAACATGCTGAGACTGATTTATAGGAAATTTGCAACTATTATCAAACCACGCAATAGTTGTTTTATGGTTTGTATTTCTGTACTCTCTCAGATTACTGAGATATTCTTCATAAAGCTCCGGATTTTGCGTTTCTATCCCGGGATTATTGATTTTTTCGGATTCGGGTTCAGTCCATGAACTACATCCTGCAAATAGAAACATAATCGAAAGACATCCGTAAAGCAATATAAATTTGCGTAAATTCTTTATTTTCATAATGTTGTTATTTTAATCCTTTTTTGCCCACCAAACATCCGTTCCCATATTATCCGGACCTTTAAGCAAATTTGCTACGGCATAATCATAATTTTCCGTATTATCTTCACGTTCAAGCTGCGGATAAGGTAATCTGCGAGCCATACGTTCAGTTGAAACTTTGCCTCCGCTGATATTCATCTGTGCCTTCATAAGACGCGGATACCCGGTACGTCTATATTCAGCCCATGCTTCCAGCCCAAGCGGGAAATCAGCAATCCATTTCTGAGTTATTATTCTTTCAAGATTGGTTTCAAAGTCGGCAGAAGAATCCCATTTTATTGTAATTGAAGCAGGAGTCCCTGTATATGAAAATCCGGGATTAACCGGATCTGTATAAAGTTGCGGCGTATTCTTATTATCTTCGGCATATTCGTCAGCACCGGAAACGCCCCATTGACCAAACGAAAGCTCTATCCCCCTTCTGTAAAATCCCTCGGCTGCAGATGAAGCACTTACCTCAGGCAGTCCCATAGTCCATCCTCTCAGAGCTCCTTCTGCTTTTAGAAAAGCCGTTTCGGCAGCATTCATCCATAAAACTTTAGAATCGGTTTTGACCACCATATTGGAATACTGTTTTACGGTATTACCGCCGGGAATCTGAACCCCCGTACGAAGACCGATATAACCATTTGATTCTGCTATATCAAATGTTGATTCCGTAAAATAAGCAGAACGGCGAGGATCATTGTACCCGTTCATATATGAAGTAATATCCGCACAAACCCGGGAATCGCCATTATTGTATTCATACATTATTACTTCAAAAGGATTAGTTCCGGAGACGGTCATAAAAGCATTATCGCTGTTATCCGACATCGTCCCTACTTCTCCAGAAACAGCGTCTTCGCCCATCTCCCTGGCTTTTTCCGGATCCACATTTGATATACGTATTGCCATTCTGAGCTTTAATGAATTGGCGAATTTTATCCAATGTTCCACATTGCCGGAATATACCCTGTCGCATTTCGGACTAAAATCATTTGTTCTGTTTTGCAAAAGGATATTAATTGCATCGTTAAGTTCGTCGAACATTTCATAATAAACATCTTTTTGAGAATCATATGGTGCGGTAATTTTTCCATCGGCTCCTATTTCTGAATACGGAATAGGGCCGTATATATCGGTAATACGCTGAATGGCTGCTACTTTTATAATATCGGATACTGCCAGAGGAACAGGATCATCCGTAGCATCGGCTACCTGCGTATGCCTTATGAAAATATTAGGAATAACATCATTAAACGGTACCCGGAGCCAATGTTCTTCAGGATTATAAGTAGAGAAATTTTTTCCGTTGAAACCGCTGTTGGAATCTGATAAATACCCGCCGTAGTTACCGCCGAGCAAACATTCTATAAATTGATTCGTATTAACATCAAGAGGAACCACCCATGCTTCCATGCCGGTAAGAGCCGAACTTAACATATAACCATCGCGCTGCATTTCTTCTTTCGTAGCATCATAAGGATTTGTATTATAGGAATCGAACCCTTCGGTACATGAAATAATGCCTGAGGAAATACCGACACCAATCATAATTGAAATAATATTTTTAATCTTCATAATCTTCAATCGTATTAAAATTTGATTCTGATATTGAAACCTATATTTCTTGTATTGGGGATCATAAAGTTATCTATACCCTGATAATAGTTGCCTGTTGTAGCAACCGATTCGGGATCGAACGGAGCCTTGTTATAGATCATCCATAGATTCCTGCCAACTAAAGAAACAGTTATGTCGGCAATATTCCACAAAACGGATTTTTTAAAAGTATATCCTATCCTTGCTTCCTGAAGCCTTATATTTGTAGCGCTATAGGTATA